>CAVZYP010000003.1:0-209919 GCA_963779535.1 uncultured Thermoleophilia bacterium
CATCCGCCTTAACGGAGTACGCAACGACGCCGCGCGTCGCTGAAGTCGCCGCGCGTGTCGCGACCCGCACCTACGATCGCGCCACGATGGGTCGTCTCATCGCGAGTGATCTGCGCAACGCCGTTGAACTCGGCCGAGATCGGGCCAACCTTGACCTTCATCTTGCCGTTGACGACGCCGTCCTTCTCGCCGCCATCGAGCGACGCGCCGGGCAGACATTCCGCAACATCTTCGACGCGGCTGAAGAAGGCCCATACCTCGTCGACCGGATGAGCGATGACGAAGCTCTGCCGGAAATCGACCTGCGGCTTCCAATCGGTTTCGGCCCGCGCGGCTAGCCCGGCCGTCGTGGCACGTTGGGGAGGCACGCGAACGCCTGTGGAAGCAAGGATCGGTGCGGCGCCCGCCCGCGTTTCGCCGGCGCTCCTGATCCGGCCGGCCCGAGCTCTCCGGCCGCCTCCGGGGACGGCCTCGATCGCCACGCGCTCGCCGGTCGGAAAGGACGCTCTGGACCGCACGTACGATTTCGACGTAACCAGTGCATCGGCAGAGATTGCCGCTCATCGCGACGCGGATGTCGTGCTCGCTCGGCGCGTCCATGCGCAGCACGATGTCGCGCGCCTGAAACAATCATGCCGGGCGTGCAATAGCCGCACTGCAGAGGCATGATGCGACGTGAAAGCCGCCCTCAGCTCGCGCGCAATCTCGTCGTCGTCGAGGCCTTCGATGGTGGTGACTTTGGCGTTTTCGCAAGCGACCGCGAAGGTGATGCAAGAGCGTATCGGCACGTCGTCAACGAGGAGGGTGCAGGCGCCGCAGACGCCATGCTCGCAGCCAATATGGGTGCCGGTCAGGTTGTGCGTCTCGCGCAGCAGGTCAGCGAGATGCGTGCGCGGCTCGACCTCGGCGCTCAGTACGCTGCCGTTGACCGTTAGGCTGACCTTGGTCATCAGGCCGCGGCCCGCTCCAAGGCGCGCCGCAGGGCGACGACATGTGTCTGGCGTTCCAGTGGATCAGTCATGCCGGCGAGCTCGCCAACGCGTCAGCCGCCTGGCATCGAAGCGTTCGGGGTGCGCCGTCGGCGATAATGCGGCGCGCGTCGGCGATGACGATTGGACGCGTCTCCGTCGCGCCGATGACCGCGCGGCAGACGCCGCGTTCGGGATCGACGACGAAAGCTCCGATCGCGTGGGCGAATTCGCCGGTCTTGCGGCAGATCTTGTGATAGCCCCAGCGCGCCGTGCGACTGAGCCGCGGCGCCTTCACCGAAACGAGCAGTTCCCCCGGTCGGAGATCCGCTTCGAGCGCGCCGAGCATGTAATCCTCGACCGGGATCGTTCGCACGCCCTCCGGGCCGCGCAGTGTGACCAACGCGCCGAGCGCCGCGAGAATCGAAATCCAGCTCGCCGACGGGTCGGCATGGGTCAGGCTGCCGCCGATCGTGCCTCGGTTCCGCACCGCGCGATAGGCGATGCCGTGGGCGACACTCGGCAGCGCGCCGCCGGTTACATCCGGGCACGCGCCTGTCTTCAATATCGGAGTGCGTGACGCAGGCCCCGATGCACAACTTCGTCTGTCTCCTCTTTGACTTGCCGAAGTTCGTCGACGCCTGTGATATCGAGGAGAAGATCGGGCTGGACCAGGCGCATGTTGAGCATGGCGGCCCAGACGACTGACTACCGGCCACGACCTTGACCGAATGCCCGCCCTCAGCGAGCAGCAGTAGCGATGCGTCTAACATCTTTCGGGCGGGCATAATCGAAATTGACTGGCTTCACCTCTCCAGTGTCCTCGAATTCGCCCGACTGCTTTCTCACGCTTTGCAGCCGCAATCGCCTCGAGCACACGGCGCGGCGTCGTCGGCGAGTGGAAGACTTCGGCTCCGAGCGATCGCAAGGCATCGTTGACAGCGTTGCCGATCGCCGCCGGTGGCGCGATGGCGCCGCCTTCACCAAGCCCCTTCACGCCAAACTCAGTGTAAGGCGCGAGCGTCTCCATATGCTGCACCCGAGGTGTAGGCACCTCGGTCGGACCCGGCAGAAGATAGTCGGCGAAGGTCGACGCCAGCGGCTGGCCCGAGGAATCGAAGTTCATCTCTTCGTAAAGCGCGGTGCCGACCCCCTGAGCGAAACCCGCCGTAGATCTGACCGTCGACCACCATCGGATTGATGAGCTTGCCGCCGTCCTCGACGATGACGTAGTCGAGGATCTCAATGTCGCCAGTCTCAGGGTCGACCGCGACAGTCGCGACATGGGCGGCATAGCTGAAAGTGCCCGAGTCTGCGTCCCGGCTTGTAGCCGATCGTCGCCTCGAGACCTCGTGGATCGACCGAAGCAGGGAGATCCTGCGGGCGCCGATACCAGGTGTGCGCAATCTCCGCGAGAGTGACGCTGCCAGAACGGTCCATGAACCGCGCCATCGCGTAGCTCGACGGATTCGGCGTCCGTCTGCAAGAGATGCGCGCCGATCGCCTTTGCAAAACGCGCCACTTCGCGCGACGCCGTCGCGACCGCTCCACCCGCCATCACCGCGCTGCGCGAACCCCAGCTGCCGGTCGAGTACGGCGTGTATTCCGTGTCGCCGTGGACAAGTTTGATCTTTGCGACCTCGATTCCGAGAATCTCATTCGCCACCTGCGCCAGGGTCGTCTCCATGCTTTGTCCGTGCGAATGGACGCCGACCCTTAGCTCCAACCCGCCATCGGGCGTCATGCGCGCCGTCGCCTGCTCATGCCCCGGCACCATCGGAATGCCCCAACCGGCGTAGACCGACGTGCCATGCGCGCCTTGCTCGCAATAGACCGAAAGGCCCACGCCAATGAGGCGCCCATCCGGTTCGCCGCGCCTCTGGCGCTCGCGAACACTCTTGAAGTCGACCGCGTCCAGAGCGCGGCGCAAAGCTTCGGGATAGTCGCCGCTGTCGAAATGCTTTTTCGTAATGTTGTCGAAAGGCATCTGCTCGGGCCGTACGAGGTTCTTCATCCGCACCTCGAACGGCTCGAGCCCCGCCTCGCGCGCGACGAGGTCGAGCATGAGTTCAAGCGCGTAGCAAACGCCCGTCCGCGCGACGCCCCGATAGGGAAGGATTGGACATTTGTTGGTCGCGACGGACCAGGTGCGGCAGCGATAGGATTGGAAATCATAAGGGCCGGGCAGGATGCTCGCGACCTGCGCCGCTTCAAGGCAGGCTGAGAAGGGATATGAGGAATAGGCGCCCGAATTGACCGTCGCCTCACAGTCGATTCCGCGCAGCGTTCCGTCTCGGTCCGCGTAGGCGGTGATGCTGTAGTGATGCTCCCGGCAATTGGCGCCGGCCGTCAGGTGCTCGCGCCGGTCCTCGAGCCAACGCAGCGGATGGCCGCAGCGCATCGCCAGCCAGCCGAGGCAGACGTCCTCCGGCAAGAGGATGCCCTTGTAACCGAAGCCGCCGCCGACATCCGGCGAGACGATGCGCACCTGAGTTTGCATCAGGCCGAGGCATTCGGCGAGGCCGGTGCGCACGATATGCGGCATCTGGCTGCCCGTATACAAAACGAGCTGGTCCATGCGGCTGTCCCAATAGGCGACCGTGCCACGTCCCTCGATCGGAGCCATGCATTGGCGGGCGGTGGAAATCTCGCGCGTGACCTTGATCGGGGGCATCGAACGCGGCTTCGATATTGATGTCGACGAACGTCTCCAGGAACGTGTTGTCGCCCCAGTGCTCATGAAGGAGTGGCGCGTTCGGCAATCGCGCTGCCAGCATATCGTGCACAGCCGGGAGCTCCTCCAGATCGACCTCGACGCTCGCGGCAATATCCTCAGCCTCGGCCCGCGTCCGGCCAACGCACATCGCAATGAGCTCGCCGACCTGCCGCACCTTCTGGCTGGCGAGCACCGGTTGCTCGGACGCCTTGAATCCCGGCAGGCCGGACACCGCGACGATCGGCTTCACGCCGGCGAGGTCCGCGGCGGCGAACGCTTTGCCGCGAAGCTCGTCGGGAATGTGGACGGCGCGCAGCTTTGCGTGGGCGAGCGGCGAGCGAACGAAGGCGACGTCTTTCATGCCCGCGACGCGGATATCGCCGACGAACTGGCCGCGCCCGCGCAGGAAGCGGTCGTCCTCCTTGCGCTTAATCGAGGCGCCTACGCCCTGGTCGCCCATCTCCTGACCTTCCTGAGCCGCGGCCCCCGACTAATCCGCACGGCTCGCCGCCGTTCGGCGAGAGGCGTCGTTCAACCAGCGACAGCGACCGTCTCGACGCGCTTCGACGGATCGGCTCGGCGTTGCACCAATCGTAAATCGCGAGCACCATCACCTTGATCGATGTGAGATAGTCGTCAATCGAAACATATTCGTCGTCTGCGTGCATGACCGCTGTCGAACCGGGCCCGAAAATGACTGTCGGCGTATCGCCATACAGATTGAGGAAGCGCGTATCCGCCGCTCCCTGTCGGCCGCTGATTACGGGAGCCTTGCCCGTAATCTCGGTGTAGGCGCGTGACACCATGTCGACGATCGGATGATCGCGCGGGATCTCCGAAGCCTGAGCGTCATAGCCGACGAATTGGACCTTCGGCGGATGATCCTTCATCCAGGGATCGGCTGCGGTGGCGCGGGCCACCTGATCGACGGGCCTTCGCTTGACGCCTTCGTGGTCCTCGCCTGGAACCGTGCCTATGCTTCCCTTGAGCAGACAGTTAGCGGGGAAGGCGCTCGGATAGCCACCGGCCTGAAAACTGCCGACGATGCAAGGTAGCGAATTGATCGCGCTTGGATAGAGCGGATGAGTTACGGTGGCGACTTGTTTGGCCTCGAGATCAGCGACCGCCTTGGCGATCTTGTTGCCAAGATCGATGCCGCCGACGCCCTCGTAGCGTTTCTGGATGCCGGCCGGCTTGCCTTGAATCTCGATCTCGAACCAGATCCGACCGATGCAAGCGGGCTGCACGGCGAGATCGCTGGTCTCGCCCGAAATGCCGGCGTCGGCTTTGTAGCCTCGGATCACGGTGTCGAGCGTGCCGTGGCCGCTCACCTCCTCGTCAATGACGACGTTGATCATGACGTCGCCTTTAAGGGTAAGCCCAAGTTCCTTAAGGTACTGGACAGCGAGGATGTGACTGGCGACGCCGCTCTCTTTCATGTCACAGGAGCCGCGCCCATAGATGCGTCCGTTCTTGATGCGCGCTGACCACGGATCGTCGCTCCAACCCTCCCCGCCGCCCACTGGAATAACGTCGGTGTGGCCATTGAGCAGAAGCGACCGGCCACCGCCAGTGCCCTTCAATACGCCGACGATGTTGGGTCGCCCCTCATAGCCACGCTGGACCGGGCGATAGCCGGGGTGCTCTTAAGCGCTTCCCAGTCAGTTTCCCACATATCGACCTTGAGGCCAATCTCGCTCATGGCGTTCGAGACGAACTTTTGAATTGCCGCCTCATCCCCCGTGACGCTCGGAATGGCGATGACATCCTTCTGCAGAATATTGATCGCCTGGTCCCGGCTGACGTCGACCTTGTCGAGGATTTTCTGATGGTTGGGATCGGTCATTTCGCCGCCTTTCTTGCTGCTTGCCCGTGTCGATCAGAGCGATTTCAATTGCGGGATGATCTCGCGTGCAATCGTTTCGACCTGATCCGCGCGGTATTTGTAGGGAACGAAGAGGAATCCTCTGCACGCCAACGGCGAGTTGTCCCGCAGTTGCGCCACGCAATCGTCGACCGTGCCCGTGATTGCGCTCTCGCGCGAGCAGTCGCTATGCGCGGGAAGTCTCACTCCTTGTTCAGCCAGTCCATCATGTTTCGCGTCGGCCTCCTTGGACGCCCCGACCATGATCGGAAGTTGCGCGGCGTTGAGGAGCGAGTTGGGGTCCTTTCCAGCCTCTTTGGCAAAACCACGGATCTTGTCCCACGATTTCTTGAAGTCGGCCGGGCGGTAGAAATACGTCAGCCAGCCGTCCCCAGCCGTCGCTGCGCGCTGTAGCACCTTGTCGACATAACCCCCGATCAAGATCGGCATGCGCGGCTTCTGGTAGGGCTTAGGATACATCACCGCGGCGGAGATGTTGTGGTTCATATATTTCCCGTCGACTTTCGGCTCCGTCCACAGGCGCTTCAAGATCTCGAGATTTTCTCGTCCATGAGCTTGCCGCGCTTGTCGAATGGAATGCCGACCGCGTCGAACTCGCGCTTGTACCAGCCCGAGGCGATGCCGATGATGAAGGGCCCCTTCGGAGAGATGGTCGATGCTGGAGAGCTGTTTGGCGAGACCACGGGATTGGCGCGGCAGAACAGGACATCGGCGCCGATCTTGCGAGCGGCTTCTGTGCTCAGCCTGATCCCAGTCAGCGCTGTCAGCGAATTGATGATCGGGAAATTTGGCTGACGCCAAGCAATAGGTCGTCCCCCGATACCCAGACCGAGTTGTAGCCGAGTTCCTCGACGCGGACGCCGTATTCGATAAGCTCTTTCGCGCTGGGCATTTCCGGATAGGCGGTGAAATTGCGCGCAGCGACTCCAAACGTCCTGGCGAGACTCTTCATCAGTATTCCTCCAAGAGCGGATTTCCTTGAGGCCGTGAACAGACGGTCGGGATCGAGCTCCCTCAGCGTTTCAAGCTCGCGGCCGGTTGGAGGCTCAGTCATCGAAAGCCCTTCGTCGAACAGGAGTTCGAAACCCGTGTTGTCTTGAACCTTCGCCCGGTCGACGCCGGGATTGAGGGCGAGCACTTTCATGCGTCGTGTTTCGTCGTCGAAACCGAACACGGCGAGTTCTGTAATTACACGGAACATGCCGCCGGCGGGCAGTCCGCTCTCGGCGCGCGTCTTACCTCCGCGGATGAAAGCCGGGGCTTGTGATGAAGTCGACTTTCTCCACAAAGCGCCTCTTCTCATGCTTCATCGCGACGATCATGTTGGTGAGGCTTGCGATGCTATTTCCCCCTCCCGTTCCCGGCAAGCGCGTCTTTGGCGCGGTGGGCGTCCCGATAAAAGAGGAGTTCAGGTTTCCGTACTGGTCGATCTGTGCGCCGCCCATGAATCCCACATCGACATAACCGCGTTGCAGCAGCAGCAAGACGTCGGCGCTGCCGAGCACCATGTTGGCGCGCTTGGTGCATCGCTGGTCGTTGGTGGACGGCGGAAGCTTTCCGGGCTCGACGAACGCGCCGATGACGCCGCCCTCAAAAAAGGATGGTGAGGCCAGGACAATGCAGTCTTTGAGCCAGCGTCGCGGCGAGCAGCGGGACGCCGACGCCGGCGAACACGACCTGTCCGTCCTTGAGTTGCCGCGCGCTCAGGGTCGCCAGCAT
Source organism: uncultured Thermoleophilia bacterium (assembly GCA_963779535.1). GTDB lineage: Bacteria > Actinomycetota > Thermoleophilia > Gaiellales > Gaiellaceae > PALSA-600. The sequence continues at coordinate 7,289 of CAVZYP010000003.1, forward strand.
TTCAGAGGAAGTGTGGCGCTGGCTTTCAGTCATTGTAGATGCTGCGCCCTCTGTTGGCGGCCTCGAGCAGGTTGTCCAAGCCGATCAGCGACAGAAAGTCTGTCCACGTCTTCGGCCCGTACACGTGTCGCTCAAGATAGTCGCGCATGCCTTCGACCGGCTCGGCGTTCACCTTCGCCACATAAGCCTCCATGTGGCCCATCATCGGCTCGTAGACGCCGAAGCATTCGTGCGGGGCCGCCCCGAAGGGAACCTCAACCACCGCGTCAACGCAGAAAAACGGAAAAATCCTTCGTTTGATCCGGCGCGCGCCTGATCTGATCATTAGACGTTCTGCTCGGTGGTCAGGATTACCCGATCGGCGGCCATCGCGAGATCGATGTCCATGAACTGCAGTCCGTCGATCTGGGCGTTGCCAAAGGATCGCAGCGCTGGACGTGAATGAGCGCAACGTCTGGGTTAAGCGCGGGAACGAGCAGGAGCTTGTCGCCGGTGAAAGGGCAGTCGAACTCCTTGGCTTCTGGCCGTTGCTTGAGAACATCGGAGCCAAGCATGGAGCGGATCGGCAGGAACGGCACCCCCATGCCGCCGGCGCGAAAACGCATGCCCATCGCCATGTGGCTCCATTCCTGGAAGCGCTTGCCCCCCTTTTCGACATGGTGGCGCATGACCTTGGAGAAGTCCCCAGAGAATGCCTTGTGCGAACCAGCTGGTGATGACTTCGTCGGCCATGTCGGAGCCGAACAAGAGATCGCCGTCGGTCGAAACGACGCTGCGCGAGCAGGAGAGATGCTTGCGCCGCTGGCGCATCAGCTCCCAGATCATCGCCATTGGCGTGCGCGACATGGTCGAGCCGCCGACGCCGACAGACATTCCGTCTTGGACAAGGGTCGCTGCGTCGTGCAACGACATGACTTTCTCGCGTAGACTGCGATCGCGGCGGGCGAGGCCCTGCCTCAGAGACTGATAATCTTTTACAAGCGGCGCCGACACCCGTCCCTCCTCATCGCCTGATAAAGCGGAGTGATCTGCGACGCCCTTCAGACGCTATCCCTAGCAATAAAACTATCATACTGATATTAGGATGACCATACAATATGCGTCTGCGCTTGTCCGGCGCAATTTCCGCGCGAGCGCGGATGCGCAATTGAAAGAGAGGCGACTAACCATGTTTCTCGCCAACCGGCAGAGCGATTATCGCGCGCCACTAGACCCAAGGGACGCCGAGACCCTGAGCCTCAAGGCGGCCGAGGAAGTCGAGCGATTCCGCGCTATCGCGAAAACCATGGCGTTACGCCCCTGCGTGCGCTTCCGGCTCTCGCGCGGGAGCTTGGCGTGTCCAGCACGTCGCCGCTCGCGCCGGCGATCAGGTTCCTCCTCATCTCAGCGAGCCCGGCCTCCTCGCTCCCTCTGCTGAAGCGGTCGTACGTGAACGCGAAGAACCTGCTGCGGGCACCCATCGGAGCCTCCTAGTTCGACGGTCCGAATCTACGCCGCACGAGGCGTGGCCGCGTGGGGCGTTTGCCTCATCTTGGCTCGTCGGGCAGATTCAACCTCTGCGTCCGTGGGAACTGTGTCGGCTAGTTGTGGCTCGGTCGTCATGCTGAGCCGTGGAGTCGATCTTCGAGGGGGATGTCATGCCGTACAGGTTCTTGGCACTGGCCTCGGCGTCAGTGCTGGCGCTGGTCGCTGCTGCTGTGGCGTTCGCGGGGGGCTCGCCGACGATCGGTGGGGACTGTCTGGCGCACCACCCGAACTACATCGAGGGGCAGATCGAGGTGCAGTACACGCAGGGGTGCACCGGTCACGACGAGCCGGAGCTGTTTCCGATCTCGAGCCGCGCCGGTTCGGCGCGCGACCTGACGTGGACAGCCGTGCTGCCGAAGGATGGCCCGACGTTTCCGGTGAGCGCGACGGGGCCGACGTTCTGGTTCGGAGGAACGGTCAACGATCCGCGTAGCCTCTTCGGGCAGGCGTTCGTCGAGTTGCAGTTCTATCCCGACTCGATCGTCACGAGTTGCTCGCAGAACGGTGGTTTCCAGGTGAAGCTGGCACCGAACAGTTACAGCGCCTGTTCGCCGGTGTGGACGCTGACTTCGACCGGGCAGAAGGGTGTCTTCCATGAGCCGCCGGCGATGAACGCGATGCTGACGAATGGGACGAAGCCTGGTGTGCCGCTCGTCATGCACGGGGGCGACACGATCACGGTCCACTGGTATACGACCTCGGCCGCAGACGGCTTCCATGTCACCGTCACCGATCTGACGACGGGTGGCGCGGGCACGATCGTGCTCGACTCGAACGCCGACGGGCCGCTGATGCCCTCGTATGGGACGCAGCAGGTGGGCAACAACCTCGGGTGGGGGGTCGTCGACGACGCGCCGAACTCCTTCGTGTGGGAGATCGGGCACACGTCGCCCTTCACTCATCCCTCCTCCCAGTTCTGCCTGCCCGGACAGACGTTCTGCCAGTCGTACAACGCACCGGCCTGGGCGGACACGATGCCGATCCAGATCAAGTCGGTGACGTTCGGTGACGGCTCCTCGCCGAGCGGCTGGGGCGTCGTCAGCGACTTCGGTGGCAAGGCCGAGGTCAACCAGTACTGCGGTGCCGTCAACTACGGCCAGCCGTTTTGCATCTATCCCTGGTACACCCTCGGAACGTCGGGCTTCCACTACGGCGTCGACTACGCCGACACGGTCAACGACTACGGCCAGGCGAACCAGTTCGCGCAGACGACTGCTTGCCCCGGCAAGTTCGGGGCCAACACGACCTACTGCTCGACGCTCCTTCCGTAATCGGAGTGGCCGGGTGTTGCCTGACAGAACCACGTCGGGCAGCACCCGGCCACCGGCACGGCCTCGTCACTAGACCCGCTTCCGCAGGAGTGCCTCCATGCGGTCGAGCCGCTCCCTGATTTCGTGCATGTCGTCGACAGTCGCCGCACGAGCAGCGCCGGAGCGCTTCGCCCGCTCCTCGGTGGCCCGTGCCACGAACGAGCTCGTGATCGCGGCCGTGATCACGGCCAGGAAAGCGAGCCCGAGCAGCATCACGAGCGCGGCCACGAGCCGGCCGGCGGCGTTGGTCGGGACAACGTCGCCGTACCCCACCGTGGTGACCGTCTGGACCGACCACCAGAGCCCGTCGCCGAGCGTACTGAAGTTCTTGTGGTCGATCGACCTCATGAGCAGACCGAAGACGACGGTCGCGAGGGTCGTGACCGCAGCAATGACCGCCGTGCCGCCGCGAGGCGTTTGGGCGCGCGCGAGGGCGCGGTCGAGCCAGCGCTCCATGGGGCTTTCGTCCGCCATCAGGACCGCGTTCGCGTCGCCGGGCGCGTCTCCTACCGGGACCGCTGGTCGACGGGCGGCTGACGAGACTCGTCGCGCTCGAGGACGGCCGACGCGCTTGGTACGACCGGGTGAACCAAGCTCGCTCGGCGGTAGCACTAAAGGGACCGCGAGCGAGTGCCGATCTCACGGGCATGACCCAAGAAACCTTGCCCTACCGGCAGTTCAGCGTTGCGCGCGACGAGCTTGGCACGGTCAGGATCGTCAATGACGCGACCAAGCACATCATGGCGGCGCTCAGCCGCCGAGAGGCAAAGCAACTGTCGCGGGAACTACGGCGAGTGCTCAAGAACGCAGCGAAGTCATAGGGCGACGACGCGGTGTGGGAGGCGAGTGCCTCCCACACCGCCTTCAGCGTCAGCTGCCCTGTCCGACGAGGTCGCCCATTCGGGGGACGTTGACGGTGTCGCACGTGTTTGCGAGACAGCCGAGGTGCCAGGCATCTTCGACGGTGCCCAGCATCGAGTAGTGGTTGAACGGAATCATCGATGCCCGCGGCTGGTGGGGACTGGTCGTGATCGCGAGCGTCAGGACGTGGCCGCCGCCTGGGTTGGCATTGCAGCAGCCACGTGTGTCGCCGAAGCCTGCAGGCCCCGTCCCGGTGAAGTCACTCTCGTCCCAGGTGACGAAGATGACGGAATTCGGCCCCCATGCCTTCGACGCCATGATCTCGCCGACCGTGTCCGAAAGGAACGTGTCGCCGGTCTGGATCAGGTTCTGCTCGTTCGAGAAGTCGCACGGGTCGGAGGCTCCGCCTCCGCCACGGCCGTGCATGTCGTGGCACTGATCCGGGCTGATCCAGCTGTAGTCCGGCACAGCGTTGTTCGCGAGATCGGTCGCGAACTGAGAGAAGTCGACGATCTTCGCGACGCGTGCGGGATTGGACTGCACATCGAGGTAGGAGATGAACGGGTTGTGCTTGCGCTCATAGAGCTGGTTGCCGCACGAACTCGCCAGCGCGTTGCCGTTGCAGAGCGCGTACGACTGCATGTAAGCCTTCCACGACTTACCGTGGCTCTCGAGCTGATCGACGATGTTCGGCACATCGATCGTCGTGTCCGTGTCGGCGGTGACGCCGTTCGTCGAGCCGGATGTGGCCGCGATGTAGTTCGGCTGGCTCGGGTGCGTGACCCCGTAATAGTTCCCGGCCACCCCATATGTCTGCACCGCCTGGTTGATCCAGGGCGCGTTCGGGTTTCCGAGCAGCGCCTCGATCCCCGTGTTCTCCATCATGATCACGAAGACGTGCTTGAAGCTTGGGATGTTCGACGGCCCTGACTGTGACGCCGGCGCCGCGGCTGACCCCACAAGCAGGACAACAGCGCCGATCAGGCCTGCACCCAACAGCCCAAGACGTAGCCTAGGCATACCCCCTCCTCCGGTCGATTGACGGCGAAACTCTCCACTCCGTCTCTCATAGCCGATTACCGCACGGCGCTAACCCTGGGGGCAACGCTCACATCGAAGCGGCGACGCGCTCTGCTGCCGCGGCGAGCTCCTCGTCGGGCACGTTCGGCAGGACATCCTCCCAGACCGGGAGGGCCATCCCCGCCGCTTCGACCATGCCGAGCGGCCGCGGCAGGAACCAGACGTGGAAGTGCGCGCCGCCGTCGCCCCAGCGGTAGAGGTGGACGCGCGCGATGTCGCCGAGAGCGAGGATCGCGCGCTCGACCCTCGCCACCACCCGCCCGAAGTCGGCCTGCAGCTCCTCCGGGAGGTCGGAGAAGGAGTCGACGTGGGCACGGCTCGCGAGCCAGACCGCGCCGGGCAGGCTGCCGCCGACGGGCGGATGCAGCGTCCAGTTGTCGTCCGACCACACCGCCGGTGGCCCGCCGCAGATTCCGCACGGCGGGCCGCCCGGCTCGCCGCGGCGCGGCGGCTCGGGGATCTGGCGTGGGCCGGGCTCGCGGGGCACGAGCGGCTCCTGGTAGGGGAGTGCCATGCTGCTCATTCGCAGCTCCTTTCTTCGGGCGATTTGCGAGCGGTGAAGAGGAGCCCGTCGCCGGCCGAGACCATGACGTGGCCGAACCCGGCCGCCTGCAGGAAGACGAGCAGCCGCGCGGGATCGACTGGGTTGTAGGTGTCTCCCTCATGGAACTCGTGCAGTCCCTGGCTCGCGATGCTGTCGGCGCCGACGAGCACGCCGCCGGGACGCAGGACGCGGTAGGTCTCGCAGAGGACCGTGAACTGGTCCTGCGCGGTCGGTACGTGGTGGAGCATCGTGAAGCAGCCGACCGAGTCGAAGGACGCGTCGGGGAAGGGCGACCGTGTCGCGTCGCCGACCTGGACCGTCACGTTGGTGCCGGCGAACTCGTCCGCCAGGCGCGTGGCGGCGTCGGGCTCGAGCTCGAGCGCGACGAGCCGCTGCACGCGGTGCCGGAGCCAGCGTGTGGTGGCGCCGGGGCCAGGCCCGATCTCGAGCATCTCCTGCCCGAGATCCAGACCAGCCGTGACGGGCTCGAGCACCTCCGACTCCATGAACTCGGCCCACTCGGGCGTGCTGCAGAGGGCGTGGTTCTCGTTCATGGGGCGACGCTAGCGAGGCCGGGCTGTTTCCGAAAGGGAGTACGATGTCAAGTTGTGTCGATGAACGGACAACCTGCTCCCGCGGCCATCGTCTGTACCTACCCGATGCCGGTCGGGACCTTGTTCGAGTGGCACGCGCACGGTGACCACCAGATCGCCTGGTCGCCGGAAGGGGTGCTCGTCGTGGTCATCGAGGGCGGCGGCAGCTATGTCCTACCGCCGTCGCGGGCGCTCTGGATCCCCGCCGGCACGGTGCACGAGACGCGCGCCTCCGGCGTCGCCGTTCTCCGCTCCGTCTACCTCGAGCCGCGTCGCTGCGCGATCGACTGGACGGCGCCGACGCCGGTCGCCGTGAGCCCGCTCCTCGGGGAGCTCATCCACCACCTCGACGACCGCGGGCTCGGCGCGGACGAGCGCAGCCGCGCCGAGGCGATGCTCTTCGACCTGCTGCTGCCGCTTCGGATCGCGACGATCGACGTCCGACCGCCGACGGATCCCCGCGCGCGGGATGTCTCCGACGCGCTCCTCGCCGATCCCGCCGACCCGCGGACGCTGTGCGAATGGGGTCGCAGCCGTCGGTGCGAGCAGCCGGACGCTCGCGCGCGCCTTCCTCGGCGACACCGGGCTGTCGTTCGGGCGCTGGCGCACACTCGTCCGCTTGCAAGCGTCGCTGCCATACCTCGCCGAGCAGGTGCCGGTGAGCGCCGTCGCGAGACGCGTCGGGTACCGGACGACGAGCGCATACGTCGCCGCGTTCCGCACTCACACCGGAGTGACGCCGGGCCGCTACTTCCAGCCGCCGTCGTGACGGCATGTGTTCCCGTCACGGAGCCGAGTTCGCGAGTGCCGCCCGCGGCGGCCCGACCGCAGCTGCGCGCTGGAGCCACGGCGTCGCTCCCAGCCGCTCGAACTCCTCACGCGCCTGCTCGAGCAGGCGCTCGCACTCCTCCCCGGCTGCGAGCACCTCGGCCTGCTCGAGCCGGCAGACGGCGACCCAGAACGGCATCCCGAGCTCGGCGAACGCCGCCGTCGCGGCCTCGAGCCCGCCTGCATCGTCTTCCAGGAGCGCTCGCAGACGGCGCGTCTGCGCATCGAGGTAAGGCGGGCGGAGTCCCGCCGGCAAAAGTTCGACCCGCATGACCAGATCCGCCGCGAGGTCTCGTCGGCCGAGGGCGAGCGCGACCTCGACTGCGAGCGGAAATGCCTGCTTGCCATTCTGTGACGGGAACGCCGAGCCGTCCGTCGTCCCGGGAACCGGCTCGAGGCCGCCGAGCGCAGCCTCCAGCGCCTCCTCCAGGCGTCCCTCTGCGCGCAGGACCGTCGCGCGTGAGCCGAGCACCGAGAGGCGCTCCTGCAGATCCGAGGACGTTTCGGGGTAGAGGGAGAGGAGGCGCCGTGCCTCGGCGGGGTCGCCGCGATGGATCCGGATCTGTGCGACGGTTTCGAGCAGGCTCAGGGTGACGGCTTCCTGCAGGTGGTCCTCGGGGATCTGCGCCGCCTGCTCGAGCGCCTCGTCCCACCGCCCGAGGTGGTAGAGCGGATAGGTCGACTCTGCGAGGGACGCCCACTCGCCGAGGCGGTGCCCTCGTCGCCTGGCGAGCGCGAGGCATTGCTCCAGGTACACAAGCGCATCGTGGTGGCGGTCGCGGTACAGCTCGGCGTCGGAGAGGTTGAAGTAGATCGAGCCGAGCTGCTCCAGGTCGTGCTCGAGCGCGATCTCCCGCGCCTGGCGGAGCAGGGCGAGCCGCTCCTGGAGCCGCCCCGAGGCCGAAAGGAGGATCGCCCGCGCGTTGAACGCCGACACCAGGACGACCGGGGATCCGAGCGACTCCCCCATCTCGGTCGCACGTGCGAGGAGGTCTGCCCCGAGGTCGGTCTCGCCGGCGAAGACGCAGGCCCCGCCGAGTCGAGCGATCAGATGTGCGAGGTCTTCGTCGGGCTCGTCGTCGGCGAGCACCTCGTAGGCCCGCTTCAGCATCGCCAGAGCCTCGTCGAAGCGTCCCTGCCAGCGGACGACGTAGGCGAGCCGACCGGAGACGCGCGCCGACGCATGTGTCTCGCCGAGTCCGTCGTAGAGGCCGATCGCCTCGGCCAGCAGGCTCGACGCCGTCTCGAAATCGGCGGCGCTGTACGCGAGAAAGCCGGCGCGGTCGAGGATCCCCGCTCGCTCGAGCTCGTCGTCGGTCAGCCCGGCTGCCTGGGTGAGGTACCGCTGCGCCTCTCCCGACGCCGCGAGCGATTGCGCCCGCTCCCCGGCCCGCACGAGCGCCTCGTGCGCCTGCCGGCGCACTTCCGCCGCGTCCGCGGCCTCGGGATTCGATTCGTAGGCGTCGACGTAGTGCGCGGCCACGACCTCTGCGATCTCGTCCTCCTCGGGGAACGACGAGCGCAGGAACGCCGCTGCCGCGAGGTGGCGCGCCCGCCGCTCGTGGCGCGACAGCGTCTCGTACGCGACGTGGCGGACGAGGTCCTGCAGGAAGCCGTACTGGCCGTGCTCGGGCGAGCGCGCGTCGGCCTGCAGGCTCAGCACCTCCTTGCGCACGAGCGAGGCGAGCAGCGGCTCGAGCTCCTCGGCCGAGAGCCCCGACAGCGCCCGCAGGCCGTCGCGGGTGAACGTCTTGCCGAGCACGGCGCCGTCCGAGAGAAGCCGGCGCTCGTCGGCGGAGAGGCCGTCGAGCCGCGCGGCGATCAGTGCGTGCAGCGTCTCCGGCACCTCGAGCTCGCCGATCTCCGCGACCGGGCGGTACACGGCGCCGTCCTGCGCGATCAGGCCGCGGTCGAGGAGCATTCGCACCGTCTCGACGGCGTACAGAGGAACGCCTTCGGCGCGCGCGAGGATCTGTTTCCGCGTCCGCTCGGGGAGGCCAGGCACGAGACCGGCGAGGAGCTCGCTCCATCGCGTTCTCCGGCAGCGGCTCGAGGTAGAGCGACGTGAAGTTGCGCAGGCCGGCGCCCCACGTGGGCCGCTTCTCGGCGAACTCGGGCCGCGCGAGCGTGAGTACGAAGAGCGGAGAGTTCCGCGACCACTCGAGCAGGTACTCGACGAAGTCGAGCAGGCTCGCGTCGGCCCACTGCATGTCCTCGAACGCGAGCACGGTCGGATAGACGTCCGCCAGGCGCTCGAAGAAGAGCCGCCACGCCGCGAACAGGTCCTGCTTGTCGCGCGCTGCGTGCTCGGCGAGCCCCAGCAGGTGCGCCAGCCGCGGCTCGACGAACGTCCGCTCGTCCTCGTCGGGGATGTGCTCGTCGAGCGCAACCCGCAGCTTCTCCCGCGCGACCGGCGGCTCGTCGTCCTCGGCGATCCGGCAGCGCATCCGCACCATGTCGGCGAGCGCCCAGTACGTGACGCCCTCGCCGTAGGAGAGGCAGCGGCCGCGGTGCCAGTACGTCACCTGCGCGATGCCGTCGAAGTACTTGTAGAACTCCCACGCGAGCCGCGACTTGCCGATCCCGGCGATGCCCGTGGCCGAGACGAGGTGCGCCTTCCCGCCCGCTTCGCACTCGTGGAACAGATCCTTCATGCGGCGCAGCTCGCGGTCGCGTCCGACGAACGGCGCCTCGAGCCCCTGCGACTTGAGCGAGCCGCGCGAGCCCGAGACGACGCGAAGCGCCTGCCAGAGCGGCACCGCGGCGTCCTTGCCTTTCAGGGTGTGCGAGCCTGCGCTCTCGTAGGCGATCGTCTGCTCGGTCGTGCGCCGGGTCGCTTCTCCGACGAGGACGGTGCCGGGGTCGGCCGCCGACTGGATGCGCGAGGCTGTGTTGACGAGGTCGCCGGCGACCATGCCCTGGCTCTCCGCGCCGATCGTCACCGCTGCCTCGCCGGTGAGCACCCCGGCCCGCGCGCGGAGGTCCGGCGCGCCGACCTCGTCGCCGAGCGCGGAGACCGCCGCCACCAGGTCGAGCGCGGCGCGGACGGCGCGCTCGGCGTCGTCCTCGGTGGCGGTCGGTGTGCCCCACACGGCCATCACGGCGTCGCCGATGAACTTCTCGACCGTCCCGCCGTAGAGCCTGATCAACCGGCTGCAGGTGTCGAAGTAGCGCGAGAGGAGCTCGCGCACTTCCTCGGGGTCGCGTTGCTCCGAGAGCGTCGTGAACCCGACGAGATCGGCGAACAGGACCGAGACGAGCCGCCGTTCGGCGACCGGTGCTGTAGCCGCAGGCTGTACGACCGCCGCTGCGAGCGGCGAGCCGCACTCGACGCAGAAGCGGTCGCCGGCCGCATGCGGGTGCCCGCAACTCGGGCACGCGAGCGTGAGCGCACTGCCGCACTGTGCGCAGAACCTCGCACCGTCGGCGTTCTCGTGCCCGCACGCGGCGCAAGAGGTCACGGGCAGAGCCTAGAGCGGCGCGCGCTCCGCGCCAAGTTCATGGGCGGGCCTCGCCCCGTCAGACCACAGGCGGCTCCTCGGTGGTTTACGTTCACGCGTAATCCCCGGCCTTCTCGGGGCCAGGGCTACTACGAGCGAGTGGAGGCCGGAAAGCCATGGAGCCCCGAACGCGAGCTCAACCGCGGGACCACGGCGTTCAGGTTGATCGTCGCGATCCCGATCTTGATCGTCGCCGCCAGCATCGGCAGCCTCGCCCCCGCCGAGCACGGCACTTGGAGGTTGGTCGCAGTAACCGGCGGCGTGCTGTTTCTGTCGCCGCTGCTGATGATCGTGTTTCGGCAGAAGTACCCGCGCTGGTGGTTCGACTGGCACCTCGAACTCCTCAGGTTCTCGAACAGGATCGGTGTCTATCTCGCCCTCATGGACGACCGATACCCCTCAACCGATGACGGACAGAGTGTCGCACTCGACTTTCCTTACCCGGACGCGAAGCAGGACCTCAACCGCTGGCTGCCGCTCGTGAAGTGGCTACTCGCGATCCCCCACTACATCGTGCTCGCCCTCCTCTGGATCGCGGCCGTGATCTCGGTGGTGATCGCCTGGTTTGTGATCCTGTTCACCGGCCGCTATCCCCGCGGCCCATTCGACTTCGTCCTCGGCGTCCTCCGGTGGACCAACCGGGTTGTCGGCTACGCATTCGTCCTTGTCACCGACCAGTACCCGCCGTTCCGACTCGCCCGGTGATGCCGCGTGCGCCGAGTCGAATCCACTTCATTATGTATAGTCGCCGTGGGAGGCGGTCGTCGAAGACCGTGACCCAGGGCATTGTGGCCCCGCGCGCTCCGGTCGAGGAGCGTGTGGGGCTTTTTTCGTTCTTCGGGGCGGCACGGAGGTGCGGAATGGCGACGGCGACACGGATGACACCCAGCGCGACGGACCGCTCACCGATCGCTGCGTACCTCGACGCGCTGCTCGAACGTCACGCTCACCTCGTGGGAGGGGAGGTGGCGAGTTACATCCCTGAGCTGGCCTCTGTCGACCCCGATCAGTTCGGCATTTGCTTGACGACCGTCGACGGCGCTGTCTACGAAGCCGGCGACACGCGCACGGCGTTCACGATCCAGTCGATGTCCAAGCCGCTCACGTACGGACTCGCTCTCGAACGGTGGGGAGAGCAGGTGGTGCGGTCGCGGGTGGGCGTGGAGCCGAGCGGGGACGCGTTCAACGAGATCAGCCTGGCGCCCGCGACCGGTGCGCCGCTCAATCCGATGATCAATGCCGGCGCGATCGCCTGCGCCGGGCTGGTGGCGGGCGAGGATCCATTCGCGACGATCGTCGAGACGTACTCTCGGTACGCCGGCCGGCCGCTTGACCTGGACGAGGCGGTCTATCGGTCGGAGAGCGAGACGGGGCATCGCAACCGTGCGATCGTTCATCTGCTGCGGAACTTCGGGGTCGTGTCGGGAAACCCCGAGGACGCCGTCGACCTCTACTTCCGTCAATGCGCGATCGCGGTCGACTGTCGTGACCTGGCGGGAATCGCGGCAACCTTGGCCAACGGTGGTGTCAATCCGGTCACCGGCGATCGTGCGGTGAGCGAGCAGGTCGTGCGGGGAGTTCTGAGTGTGATGACGACCTGCGGGATGTACGACTCGGCCGGAGAGTGGCTCGTGTCGGTGGGCCTGCCGGCGAAGAGCGGTGTCTCGGGCGGGGTGATCGCGGTTCTGCCGGGCAGTCTCGGCATCGGTGTCTTTTCGCCGAGGCTCGACGAGCGGGGGAACAGTGTCCGCGGCATCGCGGTGTGCCGTGACCTCTCACGGGATCTCTCGCTGCACCTGATCTCGCCGGGGAGCCAGCTCGCTTACCCGATTCGGTCGTCGTACGGCGTGGGTGAGATCGGTTCGAAGCGTGTGCGCCACGCGGACGATCGCGCCAGGCTGGTCGAAGCGTCCGAGCGGACGGCCGTGTTCGAGTTGCAGGGGGAGCTCAACTTCATGAGCCTCGAAGCAGTCTCACGGCTCGTCACGGAGCGCGACCCTTGCCCGGAGCTCGTTTTGCTCGATTTGCGCAGGGTGAGCCGCGTCGATCGCAGCGGAGCGGAGTTCAGCTCCGCGCTCGCCTCCTTTCTCGCTCGACGGGGCGGACAGCTCGTGTTCTCGTGCGCGGATCTGCTCGGACCGCCGGTCGGGCCGGCGATCGGCTTCCCCGACCTGGATGCCGCGCTCGAGTGGTGCGAGGAGGAGCTGCTGTTCCGGGTTCGCGGCGAAGGCGGCGGAAGGGCGGTTCCGCTCTCCGCACACGAATTGCTGCACGATCTCAGCCCGGACGAGGTCGCGCGTCTGGGCACCAGGCTCGGGACGGTCCGGGCGCCGGCCGGCACGCTCATCGTCCGTGCGGGCGACCCGGCGGCCGAGATCTTCCTCGTCACGAGCGGCTCGTTGAGTGTGTTCCTCAGGCCCGAGAACCAGCCGGAGCTTCGCCTCTCGACCCTGACCGCGGGCATGACCTTCGGCGAGATTGCGTACATCGAGCGCTCCGTCCGCACAGCCGACGTTCGCGCCGACTCGGACGTCGAATGCCGATCACTCACCTTCGACGTGCTCGACTCGCTCGTGACAACGGATTCGCAGTTGCACGCGAAACTGCTCCGCAATCTCATGCGCGTCGTCGTATCTCGGCTGCATTCGTCGAACGCGGCGATCGCCGAATTGAACCGCTAAGTGACAATGTTGCCTGCCGAATTGGAATCGCCGGCTGGGGATGGGCGGGCCATCCCCAGCCGGGATGTGACCAAGGTGAATGGTTCGTTCGGTTAGTCGTTGTGGCCGGGCGGGGTGAAGTTGTAGGTGCCGTCCCAGTGCCAGAGGCCGTCGGTTGGGTTGTAGGTGACGACGACGTTGGCGTGGAATCCGCTGTACTGGCCCGTTCCGCCGGAGAAGCTGACCGTCCCGCTGGCTGTGAGGAAGTTGAGCATGACGTGTCCGTTGGCGTTGTTGTTGCCTGGTCCGTCGAGGACGAGGTCGCTGTCTAGCGAGGTGGCGCCGGCAGCTGAGGCGTAGACAACGTTTGTGCCGGGCCGGATGGCGTTCAGGTTCGATGAGGTGATCGTGCAGAACTGACCGGCTTGTCCGAAGTACTGCGAGCACTCTTTGGTCACGTGGAGTTCTCCGCTGCGCGGCGAGGTGCTCCCTGCGGCGCTCGCGACGGCGAAGGCTCCGGCCGCGAGGAGGGCTAGGAGCAATCCGAGGCTTGCCTTGATGTTGGTGGTCATGACTTCCTTCCTTGGTTGTCGGCTGCCGCCGGCCCGATGCCCACGGCTTCCACGATCCGGTCCGCCTTCAGACCGACCTGTCTGAACGCGTCCGCGACCTGCTCGGCGGAGTCGGCTTCGACCAGGTGCAGGCAGGTCTCGTCGCCCGGGATCACGATCGAACGCAGGTAGCGAACGCCGCTTCGGCCGCCGAGCCGGGCGAGCGCGGCCGAGTCCGAGTTGGCGGTGATGCTGTAGAGCTCGACCAGGTATTCGGTCATCGCTCCACGCTAGGACCGGCAGCGTCGCCGCGAAAGCCCGCAAATCGGGGTGTCTTTGCGCGACGGGCGGGTGTGTTACGAGTCGGCGTTCAGCCGCTGCGAGAGCTCGGTGCGCGAGTGCACCTCGAGCTTTCGGTAGATCCGTTTCAAGGCGCTGTCGACCGTGTGGACGCTCAGGAACAACGCCGCGGCGGCCTCCTTGTTGCTCTTGCCGGCTGCGACCTGCTCGGCGATCCGCCGCTCGCCCTCGGTCAACCCACCGGCGGCCGTGCGGCCGCCGATCCGGGCGAGCTCGGCGCGCGCGTTTTCCGCCCAGACCGGCGCGGGTAGCGCCTCGAAGATCGAGAGCGCCGCCTCGATCGCCTCCCGCGCCGCTTTACGCTTCTTGGCGCGGCGAAGCATCGCGCCGTAGATCAGCAGCGTTCGGCCACGCTCGAACGGGGACGGCATCCGCTCATGCACCTCGAGCGCGCGCTCGCAGCTTGCGAGCGCCGCGTCGAGGTCGCCCTCGGCCGCCTGCAGCAGGGCACGGCAGCGCGCGCCCATCGCGAGCGGCCACGGCGTGCCGCAGCCGGCGGCCCGCTTCTTCCAGCCAGCCGAGCTGGATCCGGGCCTCGTCGAGGTCGCCGACCGCGACCAGCGCCTCGATCGCCAGCTCCCGCGCCGGGTAGAGGCTCGGCTCGCCCGCACCACGATCCTGCCGGCGGCGGACGACCGGCCCCAGCAATTCCGCCGCTGCGCGGTAGTCACCCGTAGACAGGTCGATGAAACCGATCAACGCGAGGTTCCGCTCGAGGAAAGCCTGGTCATTCTCCTCGCGCGAGAACCTGGCTCCCTCGGCCGCGCGCACGCGAGCCTCGTCGAGACGGCCCAGGTAGGCATCGACCAGTCCTCTGATCCAGAGCGCCGAACCCCCTTCCAACTCGAGGCCCCACGTCTCACCAGCCTGGAGCATTGCCTCGGCATACTCGTCAGCGCGACCCCACTCACCGGCGCGACATTCGAGCTCGGCCAAAAAGAGAAGGGCGTTGGAACGTGCTGGTTCATCGCCTCGGGCAACGCCCAATGAGTGCCCTCGCTGCAGCGCTTCGCGCGCAGCGTCGTGCTCCTCCGCGTACATCAACCGCAGCCCCTCGACGAACGTCGGCGTTGTCGCCGTCGGAAGGGGCCCCACCTGTTGCTCGAGCTCGAGCGCACGCTCGAGCAGCCCAGGCGACACCTCCCCTGCAATGAGCTCCGAGAAGCTGAGTCGCGCCAGGAAGATCGCGAGCAACACGAGGTCACCACTCTCCTCGACGACGTGAGCCAACTCGCGCGCCATCTTCACGGCCGCCGCCGGCCCGCGGCGAAGAAAGACCGTTACGTTCAGTGCTATGACGATCTCGGCCCTCAAGCGAGGATCGGGCGCGGCGTCGACGAACGACTGCTCGAGCAGTCTCTCCGACCTCTCGAAGTCATCCGCTTGCCGGCCGAGCCGCAGCAACACCCGCGCGCGCTCGACACCAGGTTGCAGTTGCTCAAGCAGCGGCTCGAGGATCAGACGCGACCGCTCCGCATCACCGCTCGCGTAATGAAGGTCGGCAGCAAGCAGCTGCCGGCGGCGCCGGCCGAGGTCACCGGCAGCCGCTGGAGTGAGCGAGACCGAGAGCTCCGCCAACTCCGCGGCTGCACCCGAGGCGCCACGCGAGGCCGCGGACGCGGAAGCGGTCTCCAGCTCGTCGGCGACCTTGGCCGACGGTGCCCTAGCGCCGAGCGCGAGGTGCCGCGCACGCTGCTCTGGGTCGCCGACGAGCTGCTGCGAGGCGACGATGCAGCGACCGCCGTCGGCCAGGGTCGAGCTCCGCCTCAACCTGGGCGGAGAGGAGCGGATGGCTGAAACGAACGTGCGCCTCGTTCAGCTGCACGATCCCTGCAGCTTGAGCCACACGAAGGCGCTCGGACACCGTCGTCGGCTCCGAGGTCATGGCCTCGACGATCGAGACTGTCGGCTCGCCGAGCAGCGCAAGAGGTTCGAGCAGCTCACGAACCTCCACGGACAGCGCCGCCAGGCGCGCCGAGACGAGCTCGGTCAGCGACGTGGGAACAGTTAGGCGCTCCCCGGTCGCGGCGCGCGCACCTGACCGATCGAGTGCACGCCCGAGCTCGAGCGCGTAGAACGGGTTTCCACCCGATGTGTCGTGAAGCTGGACGAGCGTCGGTCGTGGAAACGAGACGCCGAGCCGTTCCCGTAGCAAACGATGCGTCGCGCCGACGCTCAACGGGCCCAGCCGCAACCGCCGCAGCCGTCCATCCGGAAACGCACGCTCGAGCCCGAGCGGGGCCGACTCATCGCCGCTGCTCCGGCGTGCGACGAGAATCGCAACCGGCGCCGCCGCGAGCCGGCGAGCCGCAAACGCGAGAACCGAAGCTGATGCCGCGTCGAGCCACTGCACATCATCGACCGCAACCAGCAACGGCCCATCCTGCTCACCGAGCAGCTTGGACACCGCAAACGCGATCGCCCGCTCGTCCGGCGCAGACCCATCGGCCTCCTCCAACAGCAAAGCCGCCGACAGCGCCCGACGCTGCGGCGACGGTAACCGCTCCAGCCCCTCCGGCAGCAGCGGCTTCAAAAGATCAGCAAGCGCCGCGAACGAAAAGGCCGTCTCAGCACCCGCCGGACGGCAAGAAAAAACAGCGAAACCCTGCTCCCGCGCCCCCGCCAACGTCGCCTCGAACAACGTCGTCTTCCCGATGCCTGCCACACCGTCCAAGACGAGCGCAGACGACTCACCCTCGGCCTCGCGGACGAAAGCATGAAGGACAGCAAGCTCCTCGTCCCTGCCGACAAGCTCCAACAGCACGCTGCCCACGATCGTGACGAGCGGCGGCCACAAAGGCAATGCGCGACCCGCGTGCTATGCCCCCGACAAGAATCGAACTTGTGCACGCGGTTTAGGAAACGCCGTGCTGAATCCGGAGAGCAGCGTAGAAGCAGCGTAAAACCTGCGTACGTAAAACCTGCGTAACGGAGATGGGAGCGGGCCCCCTTTTCTCCTCCGTGGAATGGTTCCCGGCGATGTTGTCTTATGAGACAACCTCGCGAGCTCTTCGAAGCGGGGAGGGTTTCACCTGCGGGGCTTCTGGCGCTCCTCTACCGTTGTCAGCGCTCCGGCTGCCTCGGGGCATTGCTGTCGTCCGGGTTCCGCTCTACGCTGCGACGACCCCGGAGAGGCTCCAGTCTTGGCAACAAAGCGAATGACAATCGACTTCTGGCGCGTTGTTATGCCGAACGACGAGGGCAGCTTCGAGTCTGCGATCGATGCAGCAGCGGCATTGCCAGACGACGAGTCGCGGGCACTCGACATTCATGGCGCAGCGATTCGCCTTCAGGACTCGACTTCGACGCCGACCCGACGCGAGGGCGAGATGATGCGCATCCGGATGGATGAGGTTCCTGTGCGAGCGAGCCTCGGCGGCGACTGGGAGCCCTTTGAATTCGAAGACGACGAAGGAGTTGGCGAGGAAACAGCGTTTCTCTACATTCCTGGTCTTCAGACGCTTGTCGTGCAGCGCAACCGATTTGCGGTCTCGGTCTCGAGATTGGCCGGCTACTTCGAAGAGGCAGCCGACCTCACGGGCGTCATCACGCTTGAACCGGTCATCGAGCCAGGAACCGCGCTGCGCTTCAAGAAGATGAACAGAATCCGGAAGTTCCAAGTAAAGGTTGCGGGCGTCCACAACGCCGCAACGATCAATAGCGCGAACCCGGGTGTTAGCACGAAGAAGATGGCCGATCTCATCAAGGACCTGTCAGCTCCGACGTTCAACTTCGAGGCGACCATGGGGCACGAGTCAGGCACGCTTGATGTGGCCACAGTCAAGGCCATGGCGAGCAGCCTGACGAGGATCGGGAGTGAAACAGCCGTGGACGTGAGGAAAATCGAGGTAACAGGTAGCGCCCCAGGCGACGAACTGATCGTCCTCGACCTCCTGCAGGACAGGATGGTCGAGAATGAGGACGTTGAGCTCGACAATGACCGCCGTTTGCCGTATGCGGATCGCAAAGGGGCGCTGCGTTCGGCCTACAAGACTCGAAGGACACAGCTCCTGTCTCTGTTCGGCACAGGAGGCGACGGTTAGGCCGTGGGCCTGCGAGTCGAACGCCTTTATCCCCTGGTCCTCGGCCTCGTTGCTGCGGCGGCGTATCTGATCTTCTACCGCCATCATGTTCTCCCGAACTCATTGGCCAATCTGTTCGCTGCTTCGATCAGCATTGCTTCGATTGCGGTCGGATTCTTTGTAACGGCGAAGACTGCCGTCGTCCAACTCGAGCCGACGCGTCCATTGATCACAAAGCTTCGACAGGCCGATCGCTACGACGGATTCTTGAAGTACATGTCCACCGCGATTTATGCGTCGTTCGCTCTCGCACTGCTCAGCGCCTTCGGCCTCGTTGACGATTTCGTGCACCTGGACTGGCGGGCCAGGACCACCTTCGCGGTCTGGATCTTCTCGGCTGTGTTCGCGGGACTTGCGTACTTTCGGGTCGTGCGCGTACTGAACGTCATTTTGGACTCGCCTCCGGGAAACGAGTAGCGATGGACGAGCACGAAAGCGTCGCGAAGATCCAAGCGTGGTTCGCAGAGCGGTGCTACGAGCTCGCGATACATCCCGTTAAACACGGCGGGTTCTTCGCACCGTGGATGCCCGTCGACAGTCGCGGCGGCACCGCGGCGCCCTTTACGTGGGGGAAGTCGGCGTTGGATGCTGCGGAGGCCGCCCGGAGTGAGGTCCAGCGCGAGGAAGCGCAGCGAGCCAACTAGCGGTTCGCGGAGCGGTCATCTCGCATAGCCGGGCCTTGGCCGTGGTCGACCGCGAAAGCGTGCCGAGCGGGGGAAGCCGGCGGGAGGTGATCAGGGAGCGTACGGAAGCTTCGACGTGGACTCTGATCGTCGCTGGTCTGCGGCGATTGACAGAGGTCGGGGGCCGGCGTAGTCTCGCTTGTTCGGCAACAAGAGGAGCTTCGTGGCGCAGGCCGAGCTCGTTGTTGCTGCGGCGCAGGGGCCGCCTGATGAGTCGGCGGTATCGGGGCGCCTGCAATCTGCCGACTCTGCGGCTTGGGTCTATGTGGGGGCTCAAGGCCTGTGGTGGTCGGGGCTCCGGGTCGTCTCTCGGCGACGATGCTCTGGTCGGTCGCGGCCGACGTATTTGGGGCTTGATCGGCTGCCGGGGATTTCCGTGGCGCGTGAGGCTGCCTGCGGTTTGAAGGCAATGGCGACGTGACCTACCGGCGCGCGGTCGGGGTCGACGGTGTGCCGGCTCAAGTCAGTGAGTTTCTCGTGTTAGGGGGAGAGCGATGAGCTGGAGTGGTCAGAGCTGGGGTCCGGATCAGCCGCGCGTCGCGGCGGATCTCACGGGTGATGGATGCGCGGACATCGTCGGCTTCGGACTCGATGGCGTGTGGGTCGCACTCAACAACGGCGACGGCACCTTCCAGCCGCCCAACCTGGTTCTCGCCGGCTTCAGCGCCCACACGGGGTGGCAGATCGAGAGCCACCCGCGGTTGCTGGCCGATCTCACCGGCGACGGCCGCGCCGACATCGTCGGGTTCGGCGACGCCGGCGTCTGGACCGCGCTCAACCGTGGCGACGGCACGTTCGGGCCGATGAGGTTCGTGATCGCTGACCTCGGCTACGACCACGGCTGGCGGGTCGACCAGCACCCGCGGTATGTCGTCCGACCTGACCGGTGACGGGCAGGGCCGACATCGTCGGGTTCGGCGACGCCGGCGTCTGGATCGCGCTCGGCAACGGCGACGGCACGCTTCCAGCCACCGAAGCTCGTCGTGGACGGGCTTCGGCTACGACCAGGGCTGGCGCGTCGACCAGCATCCGCGCTACGTCGCCGACCTCACCGGCGACGGCAAGGCCGACATCGTCGGGTTACGGCGACGCCGGGCGTCTGGGTCGCGCTCGGCAACGGTGACGGCACGCTTCCAGGCACCGCAGTCTCGTGCTCGCGGACTTCGACCCGAGCAAGGGCTGGCAGGGCGCCAAGCACCCGCGGATGATCGGCCGATCTCAACGGCGACCGGCGCGCCGACCTTGTCGGCTTCGGCGACGCCGGCGTGTACTCCGCGCTCAGCGACGGCAGCGGCGGTTTCGGCGACGCCGCAGTTCGTCCTCGCGGATCTCGGCTACGACCAGGGCTGGCGCGTCGAGAGCCACCCGCGGCTCACCGCGGACGTCACCGGCGACGGACGCGACGACATCGTCGGCTTCGGCGACGACGGCGTCTGGGTCGCGGTGAGTGGCGGCAACGGCGTGAACCTGGTCTTGACCGACTTCGGCTACAACCAGGGCTGGCGGGTCGCGAGTCATCCGCGCGCTGCTGGCCGATCTGAACGGCGACGGCAAGGCCGACATCATCGGCTTCGGCGACGCCGGCGTCTGGATCGCCCTGAGCAACGGCGACGGCACGTTCCAGCCGGCGGCCTTCGTGCTCGCCGACTTCGGCTCCACGCCGGCCCCGTCGTCGCGATGATCACGATCGACTTCCACACCCTCGACGACGACCTGAACGACGACACCGCTGCTGCACGTCTTCGTCAAGAACCGCAGCCAGTGACTCCTCCAGCGGCGGTGGTGCCACCACGTTCGAGGCCAACCTCCGAGTCGTTCCGCGACCACGACGCCGACTGGTTCGGCAAGAACCCCTACCTCGGCTGTGCGGTCAACGCCAACAACGGCGATCTTCGACGACCAGTCGACGCACACCGTCACGCTGCAGCTGCGCTCCAGGCCGATTCCGCGTCGAGGAGCTCCAGCTGCCCGAGGTCCACCTCCACATCCTCGCCGACGTCCAGCGACACGTGGAAGTTCGACTACACGCTGACGATCACCCTCGACGACGGCACCGTCCTGCCGCCGTACAACTCGAACGTGGACGGCCTCGTGGGCATCGTCCTGAACCAGGACAACCGCAACTACTACGGCATCTGCACGCGAGTTCGCCGCCGCCGCCGCAGCGACCAAGCCCGCCACGAACGAGTGGCTGACCGGGGTGACGATCGAGTTCAAGACGCACGACGACGACAAGAACGCCGACACGACGCTGACATCCACATCGTCAACCGGATCAGCGCGACCGAGAGCCAGGACATCTGGTCGCGACCGACGTCGCCCACGGCGCGAGAGGTTCCCGGACGACGACGACGACGGCAGACATCACCTACCGGCGGTTCGATCTGCCGCTGGCGTCGCAGTTCGATCTACCTGCGCGACATGGTCCTGCCGGTCGTCTACATCAACATCGCGGCCGATGAGGACCAGTGGATCTTCGACTACCGGGTCACGTTGTTCTTCGGCGGTCAGCCCTACTCCTGGACGGTGTCCGGCGTGGTGCTCGATCAGGACCACCACAAGCACATGGGCGTCTACAGCGGCCGGGCGTTCCCGACCGTTGTTCTACCCGATGGCGCCGATCGTGCCGGACGGGCAGGCACGAGTACCCACCAAGGACGTCTCGCTGGCGTTCGTCGCCCAGAAGACTGGACGAGCTGTTCAACAGCCGGCAGGTCGTCGGAGCACCGAATCCGCTTGGTCAAGGTGCAAGCTCTTCAGCTCACAGGACTTCGGCGACCAGAACCCACCGTCGTACTCGGACATGCAGGCCATCACGAACGATCCCGCCGCCGCCGGACGGCCAACCGCTCGAGCCCCGGACTTCGTGATGGGGACGACGTACTCGCACTCCATCTCCGAAGCTGGGCTGGATCACGACGGTCTTCGGCCTCGGCGACCACGTCAACGACCTCAACACCGAGTCGGTCACCATCACGGTCAACCCCGACGACGACCAGACGCCGATCACCGTCGCGGTGACGTTCGAGACCGGCGGGCCCCGAGGAGGTCACCGGCACCTACGACATGGACATCGTGCAATTTGACGTCACGCTGCGGCTGACGCTCCGCTACCGCGATGCGACCCGGGCGGTCGACCTGTTCGGCTGGGTCGACGACATCGAGGGCATCACGGCGACCCCGACCGGCAAGATCATCGGGCAGTTCCCCGTCTACCGGATGCAGGGGACGTTCCTGGGCCAGCCGATCGACGGCGAGACGATCAACCCCGACGACTTCAGGACCTGCCTGCAAGGAACAGGTCGTGCAAGGTCCACTTCAACACCGGCTCGTCAACTCGACCCGGGCGGCTTCATCCGTCAGGCTACATCCGCGACGGCATCTACGCACGCCGTCAAGCAACGACACCGCCGGTCCGTGGGACCGGGTCACGCACGCGCGACTCGGTCAACGCCGCGGCGACGTCGTTCCTGATCGGCCATGTCATCGCCAGCGGCAACTCCGAGCTCGTGCCCTACCCCGTACCCGTCCGACCTGACGCTCCGCCACGGTCGCAGAACGGCGTGCTGTCGCTGGCGTTCACCTACCCGCAGACGCGCTTCCGCAACGTCGCGCCCCCGGACTGGCCGGCCACAACGACGCCCGGAACCGCTCGAAGCACATCGACCACATCGTCGTGCTGATGCAGGAGAACCGCTCGTTCGACCACATGCTCGGCTACCTCAGCCTGCCGCCCGAGAAGGGCGGCATGGGCCGGCACGACGTCGACGGTCTCAAGGGCGACGAGTACAACATGTACAACGGCCGCAAGTGCCGTCTCATTCCCGCTGGCCGCCGGCGACACGATCTTCTCGCCGGGCCCGCCCAACGGGCCCGAGATGGTGGCCCTGCAGATCAACGGCGGCAAGATGGACGGCTTCGTCCAAGCCCAGGCCGAGGAGTGCGGGCCGGCGACCGCGCACCGCGTCATGGGCTATCACACGGCGGCCAACGTGCCGACCTACGACGCGCTCGCCCGCGACTTCGCCGTCGGCCACCGCTGGTTCGCCTCGCACCCCGGACCGACGTTCCCGAACCGCTTCTACGAGCTCACCGGCCAGCCGAACATCGACACCTGGGGAGCGTGGGAGTACAACAACTCGAGCCCACTGGTGGCCTCGATCTCGGAGACGATCTTCGAGCACCTGACGCGACACGAGGTCGACGTGGCGCTGCTTCGAGCACTACTACAGCTTCATCCGGCGCTTCGAGCACTACACGTTCGACTCCGAGCACGTCGTCAGCTACGACGACCCGACAGCAGGGCTTCAAGGCACTCGCCAAGTCGGGGAACCTGCCCGTCGGTGTCGTTCATCGAGCCTCACTACGTCGACTACCCGCCGAACAGCTTCTGCGACGAACCGCCGTCAGACATCCGCAACAGCCAGCCGTTCATCCGCGACCTGGTCGAGGCCGTCGTCGCGGGCCCGAACTGGGACAAGACGCTGCTGCTCATCACCTACGACGAGCACGGCGGCTTCTTCGACCACGTGCCGCCGCCAAACGCCGTGCCCGTGGCTCCGGGGATGCTGCAGACCACCGGCGTCCGCGTACCGTCGTTCGTGGTCTCGCCCTGGATCAAGGCCGGCGCAGTGTTCGGTTCGGACGAGCTCTGCACTTCGACCACACATCGATCCTGAAGACGATCGCCCGGCGGTTCCTGAGCCACGACTACCCCTACCTCGGTGCCCGCTACGCCGCGGCGCACGACCTGTCCGAGGTGCTGGAACATCGCATCCACGCCCGACCAGTTCCGGCCATTCATCCCGTACACGCTCGTGTACGCCGCATCGAAGATGTGCCTCGACGTCCAGGGCGCGAGCGATGCGACGTCGGTGACCTCGTCTGGCAGTACACGCCCAACGGCACCGACGCCCAGAACTTCCGGTTCGAGGACGCAGGCCACGGCTTCGTCCATATCCGGACGCTCGCGGGCCTCTATCTGACCGCCCACCAGACGACGACGACCGCCGGCGGAGCGGGCAGCCACGCTGCGGCGGTCGGGGTGACACAGGACCGCAAATACAAGGCCGGGTCGCCCATCGCCACGCATAACCCTGATCTGCAGCGGTGGCGATTCACCTCGTCCACCGTCGTCGCGCTCCACTCGAACGAGTTCACGATCTCCTGCGCGGCACACCCCGGAAAGGTGCTGCAACCCGCAGACGGCAGCACCGTGTCAGGAACGGCAGTAGTGCTCGACCACCCGTCGCATCACTTGCCGACCACGACAGCCAACCCATGGATCGTGTCATCACAACTGCTCCCGTCAGCAGGGCCAATCGTCACCAACGCATAGCTCGCGCGAACGCCGAGAACCCGGTCAGTCGATAAACCCATCGGCTGCGAGCGGTCACCGTCCTGCAAGGTACCCGAGCCGTTCGATCCTGTTTATCGCTGCTCGAGCCACCCGGAGAAACCGCCGCGCACACACAAACGCCGCGAGGCGAGCTCGCGCTCCGGCGATCACAGGGCACCTCTTCGCCCTCGGTTACGTCAGCGAGTCGGACTGCACGTTGGGTGCGTCTTGGATGCCTGGTCGCGTCGTGGCGGAGGCGGGGGGTTCGTCGTAAAAGATCGGCTCCGTGTCTCTCCGGGTTGTGACGCCGCCTCGCTGGAGTTCGGCCAGGATTGCCTCTTTAGGTCTGCCTGCGCTCTCGGCGGCTCTGCCAAGTTGGCGCTCAACTCGCTCCGCTGTACGAATCAGTCTTCCAAGTGCGCGGTCGGAAGGGGGATCCGGCAGCGTCTTGAGGATGAATACTTCGTGAGCAAGCTCGGCGATGAGTCGGTCAAGCTCGTTGAAGATCGGATTGCAGCGCCTGCGGTCATCCGAGTACTTCTGTTCGAGGGAATATGGCCTGACGTCCAACCCGTCAGCGTCGTCTGCGCTCGTGTCTGGATCTCCGGCGACATTGCGCTCGTGTGTGTGGACGACGATGTCTAGAGCGCAGTCACCGACGAAATCGGTGTTCCTGATTTGCAGCGTGCTTCGATTCCAGTCCTCATGGGCGAAGTAGGTGATTCCGGCGGTCGTCCCGGTCTGCGAGACCGTTCCGTCCGGGTGGTAGACCGTTCGTGGACCGGGAATCGAAATTGTTGTCCAGGCATCGCGGGCCGGAAGATCGGTGCCGTTCCCTGTCCATTGAAAGGATGCATCTCCGAACCCATATGCGGTTGCCTCTGCGCGGACCTCGTCGATTTGCTCTTGCGTCCAGTACGTGTACGTCATTTTCGGGCAGAGGATTCCGGGCTTCAGCTCCACCGACTTGGGAATGGGATCTGTTCGCGTGCTGACGGGACCGCCTCCTCCCGGCCAAATTGAGACGATTCGGTGCTTTGCGTCGCGCAGCGGAAAGATGTTGTCGCGTCTGACGCCTCTGCCGTTTGGGCCGATCGACGCGGTTGGGAGATGTGCGTCAACCAAGGTACGGAACTCGCTGAATGCGTTTGCGGCCGGCTTGCCGGTGAGGTGGTTGAACGTCTCAGCCAACGTGCCGGACGGGGCGGCAACGATGTCTCGTAGATCAACTCCCAGTTGTGACCCAAGGTAGTGCAAGAACAGAACGCCGCAGCCGAACGAAACCCAGTTTGTATCGCTGTCTTCGGTCTTTGAGACCCAGTCGCTGTTCTGTCGAGGGATCGACTGCAACCACCGGTTGACGCGAGGCCCCCAGCCGGTTCGGTAGTAACCAGACGGGTAAAGAGTGGTGCCGCAAACAATCGAGAGAGCCTCGCCGCTGCTTTTTCTTCGATCCCAGCCGTAACCAGTGAAGTCCATCAGAATCTCCGATAGTTCGGCGATGAACAAGAATCGCGCTGCCGAATCGAAGACCTGCTGATTGTCTGGAGCGGGGCCGCTCGGCGTGAAGCCATCGAGGATCGCGATCTGGGCGCTTTCGCTCTCCGGCCAGCCTTTGTTGCTGGCTCCTCCGCCTCGGCCGGCGTAGACATGAACCCATGTTGCGTACCGGTTTCTGCCCCCGACTTGATAGCTGGTCGAGAAAATCCCTTCGAGCTGCGCCAAGTCCGATTCGCAGCTCTGCCCGATTGCCTCGGCACGCGACTCCGCGTCCGCGTCGCCTTCCGCGCAGGTGATCAGGAAGTTCTTCGTCGAGGCCACAATCGGGAATCCAGCGAAATCGCCCAGTGACATCCTTCTCTCCCTTCGTCGATGCAGGAGTGCAAACAGGTCATCGGAGCTGAACCGATCCGGACGCGGACGTTTCCTTCGTCTCACTCACTGCGACTGTGACACGGTCTTGGCCCCTACCCAGCGGCGTGGACTTTGAGCACTTTCGCGATGAATATCGTGACTCACGGCGACGTCTGCAGCTCTCTGAGTTGCCTGCGCGGCGTATGGCGCAGACTGTGGGTACGGGCTGCCGTCTTCATCCCAGCATCACTGGGAAATCGAACTACTGCAACGGCACTGCCGAAGAGACGGCAAGCGTGGCGCCTGAAGTCCTCTACCGACCTGACTTGTCAGCACCAAGGTGCGGTGCGAGACTCGTGAGATGACCGAGCCAGCCTCATCGGCCCCGACGGTCGTTACTCCTCCGGCACAGTCGTCCGCTCCTCCGCAGGCGAGTGGGAAGGCTGAGTCGTTGAGGACGATTGCGGGTTTGCTGGCTGTCGCGGTCGGGCTTGCTGCGATTGCCCTGATCGCGCTGGTCGGGATGGGCTTCGTGAAGACCGACAATCCAAGCGTTGTCTCAATCGCGACCAGCAGCTTCGGTGTGATCGGCACCATTGTCGGCGCCTACTTCGGGGTGAAGGTGGGCACCGACGGCACAACCAAAGCGCTCGAGGGGACTCAAGCGGCGATCGAAGCAGTCAAGAACGAGTCGGCGAAAGCGACAGCCTTCGCAAGCCATATGGATCCGGCTTCGGCATCAAAGGCGATCGCGGACTATCACGCACTGCTCGCAAACCCCGCTGCTAGCGAAGCCCCGTCACGCGACGACGCAGCCCCGTAGGCCGAGGCCGCCCCGGACCGTTCGCCAACGGGTCAGGGTGTCTTGTGTGCCGCTCGTTCGTTGAGGATCGTTTGGCGTGCCTCGAGGAACTCTTCTTGGAAGTCGGTCAGGTGTTGTGGTGCGGAGAGAATTCCCTCGGCGGTGGGCAGGATCGCATGCGAAGCGAGCTTCTCCCCCCAGCCCTTGGTCTGGTCGATCAGCGTTTGGTAGTCGCTGCGCAGGATCTGAGCACGGGCCGCTGTTTCGGTGAGGAGCGCCGCCGAGGTGTTCGGCGGCGCGGACGCGGGCGCCCATGTCGGGGACGGTGCCGTCGGGCTTGCGGCAGAAGCGAGCAAGGATTGTCTTGATGATCGAGGTGTGATCGAAGACCGTCTTCGCGACCTGTTGTTTTCCGACCCAGGGTGAGACGACGATCGCCGGCACACGGGGGCCGAGCTGACGCAAGGTCGGTGTGTCGTCTTTGGCCGCTGGCGGTGGGACGTGGTCGTAGAAGCCGCCGTGTTCGTCGTAGGTGATCAGCAGCAGCGTTTTGTTCCAGGCTGGGCTTTGCGCGACCGCGTCGAACAGCTCGAGGATCAGCTTCTGGCCGGCGTGCAGGTCAGAGGGTGGATGGTCGTCGTTGGAGCCTGCCGGGCCGAAGGTGAGGTCGATGAAGTTGGGGTCGATCCAGGAGACCGCGGGTAGGTCGCCGGAGGCTGCTTTGTCGAGGAAGCTTTGGTGGCCGAAGACGTCTTTGCGGTCGAAGTAGGCCGGGATCGCTTCGTCGGAGAGGCCGTACTCGGGGTCGATCAGCCAGAGCATCGGCACGTAGTCATGCGAATACCACCGCCACGACACCTTCGCGTCGTCGAGGTGGCGGCAGAACGACTTCAGGTTGTACGGCTGAGGCGGCCGCAAGGCGTCGATGTGTCCGCCCGAGCCGCCGGTGACGGCGTAGCAGCGGTTCGGCATCGTCTCACCCGGCACCGAACAGAACCAGTGATCGCAGACGCAGAACTGGTCAGCCAGGTAGGCGTAGACCGGGAGCTGTTTGGCGGTGTGGTAGGCCATCACGATTCCGGGTGAGTCGCCGCGGTAGGGCGGATTGCGGCCGGGTCGCGACGTAGTTCTGCGCGAAACCTGTCATTTTGCCGCCGGCGATCTGGGCTGCGACGCTCTGACTGCCGTGGCTTGGATCCTGTGCCTTCACCAGCTGCGTACTCGTCGCCGGATGCACCGGATACGACACCCCACCAACCGCGTTCGCGAGCCCGGAGCTCAAGCCCTCGACGTCGGTGCGGCCTTCGTCGATCGTCAGGAAGCCGAGCATGTGGTCGAACGAGCGGTTCTCCATCATCAAAACGACGATGTGGTCGACCTTCGCGACGAGGTTCTTCAGTGCTTCGTCGTTTGCGACGATGGTCTTTGCAGCAGCCATACGTTGCCTCCAAATCGGAGCTGGTTCTGCCGCAGCCGAAGAACCTGACCCTTCCAGCAGAGCTGGTTGCTGTCAAGCCGCACCGCTCTATCTGTCTAGTCGAGCCGGAAGGTTCTCGTTTCGAGCATGTTGGTTTGCCCGTCGGCGTCGAATGCTTGGAAAGCGATCCGGAAGAGGCCGGCTTTGGGGTAGGGGATCCAGATCGAGAAGATGCGTGTGTCTCCGAGTGAGTTGCGCGGGATGATTTTGTTGACCGCGACGATGTCGCGGTAGCCAGGCACGGCGTCGAGATGGACGCCCTGTTTGTTCACTTGGTAGACCGTGTAGTGCAGCTCGCAGCAGGGCTTGTTGGCGTGGTAGCCGACGAGACGGAGCTGCACATCCCATTTGTCGCCGAGGTCCTCCGCTGAGCCGTTGGCCAGGCAGCCGGCCCGGTTGCCTTTGCTCTGTTCTGTGCAGAAGGCTTGGCGGCTGATCTCGGGTTCGGAGATCCCTGCTTGCACGATCGTTGCGTTGCTGGCGACGGGCGGCGGCGAGTTGGAGTGGTGTAGTGCTTTGACCAGGCCGAGGATGCTGAGTAGGGCGCCGGCGAGTGCTCCGGCGGCGAGCAGGGCCTGTTGTCCGCCTTTGAGTCCGCGCAGCAGCGGAACACCTTCGCTTCTGCTGCGGTTTTTGGTGGATTGGGTCTGGGGTTTGCGGCTGGGTGGGCGAGCCACGTTGCTAGTAGCTATCGATGCTGGTGTGCGGATCGAGGCCGAGATCGAGTTCTGCCGTGTCTGATCCTGGTCCGCCATCAACGACGGTGTCTCGGTGACCGTCTCGGGCGCGTAGATCGTCGTCACCGGCGCCGCCGTAGAACCTGTCTGCGCCTCCGCCGCCGACCAGGATGTCGTCGCCGCCTGCGCCGCGCAAGGTGTCGTTTCCGGGGCCGCCGCAGAGCACATCGCGGCCGCTTGTGCCGAGCAGGGTGCCGCCCCTCGAGCTCGTGATCCGCTGCGTGCACCGGACGGCCTGGCCGCCCCCGCCCGGTGGTGCAAGAAGCGTGCCTCCCTCGTTGGGCGGTGCGATCACGGGTTGCCAGATCGGGTCGCGGTCCGCGGCCGGGTTCTGGGTCAGGTTGCGGATGTTCGACGAGCCAACAACGGTGTCGCCGTTCCACTGCACGCTCATCGTGTAGATGTCGTCGTTTCCGGCTCGGTCGCTGACGAAGGCGATCTCCGTTCCTTGCGGTGACCAGACAGGGTCGGTATCTGTAGAGGAACTGTTGGTCAGCCGGATCTCGTTGCCGTCGGCGACTTGGACAGCCCAGATGTCGTAGTTCGCGCCGGTTCGGCGGTCGAAGGTGATGTAGCGGCAGTCGGGAGACCAGTCGGGGTTCGAGTCGTCGCCGCTTCCGTGTGTGACCTGAACCAGGTTCGTCCCGGCCAGGTCGGAGCGGTAGATCTTGTACGAGCCGCCCATGTTGCTCGCAAACGCCAGCTGTCGATTGGGCGACGAGCAATGAACCTCAAGCTGTGGAGGCGTGTAGAACGGTTCGCCGAGACACGAGAACAGATCGACGCCGGTTGGGTTGTCGCATCCAGGCGGCTCGCGGACGGCGAAGTCGGCATAGCTCGAAACGGCCGGTGACCCGAAGTCACTTCGCTGGAAAACGTCCGAAGAGACGCCGAACGTCAGCAGCGTCGTAGTGCCTCCGACTGTGAGTGAGAGTCGACGTTGGCCGGCAACGGTCGTCTCGACGACGGCTTCTTGTGGATTGATGGTGACTTGAGGCGTCGAGGCTGTCTCCTGTGCGCTGGTCGCGGAGACCGGGCTGTCGCTAAAGATCTCGACCTTCGGAGCCTGGCCGGAGCGTGTGCCGGCGGCGATGAAGTCCGGCGGGCCTTCGGCAGTCCGCTTGTATATGTCCCAGTTGCCGCTGCGGTCGGTCGCGTACTCGAAGACGTAGGGGTTGTCTTCCGCCGCTGCCGTTGGTAGTTCGTTGTGCGGATCGTCGGTGAGTCGAAACTCCCACAGTCCCGATTGGTCCATCTCGTACACGTCCCAGGTCCCGTGCCGGTCGCTCGCGAAATAGATCGGGCCGTTACGTCCCGACGCGGTTCCACCCGCTTCATCGCTGATCGCCAACACGCAGGCGGCCACAAGCAGGGTCGCCATTAGCACTCTGCGGACGGCGCGCCATCTGTAGCGCATAGTCGGCCTTTCTTTCACTGCCGCAGTTGCCCACACAGCCTACGACGGGCCGCGAGCGAGCACAAGCGCGCCCTACCCGCTCAGGTAGGCAAAATCCCGACGGCTTGCATACGCGAGATGGGTGCACGCTCAGCGACTGGTCAGTCGCGACCAGTCTCGGCGCCGCAGCGGACGCCTCGCCCAGGTGATCCCGCCGTCTGCGCGCGAAAGTAACGTCACGGAATGTTCGAAAAAGGCCGGATCTATCGCCGTGCCGACCTGCATCACGAATGGGCGAGTGAGACGCAGTTGCAGCGGCAAGGCGGCATCCTGACCCCGCGCGGTGAGTCGTTCATGCTTGTCATCACCGGTGATGCCGGTGAGGAGTTCGGCTACGCCGACCACTGGGACGAGGATGGCGTCTTCCACTATTACGGGGCCGGCCAGCGTGGAGACATGCAGTTCGTACGAGGCAACCTCGCCCTCCGGGGTCACGGCGAGAACGGCAAAGACGTTTACCTGTTCGAGGAGGCAGACGGCGGGATCCGCTACCGCGACCAGATGGTCGTCGTCGGCTACTACGAACTCGACGGCGTCCCCGACGGAGACGGAAGTCCGCGTCGCGCGATCGTCTTCCAGTTGACGCCGCTCGATGACGTCGCACCAATCGCTCAGCTGGCTCTGATCACGGAAGCAGTCCCGGCCGACCGATGGTCGCTGCCGCTCGCCGAACTGCGCGAACGCGCGGCACGAACGATCGGGCGGCAGCCGAAAGCGCGAGAGGCGAAAGCGAAGACATGGAACCGAAGCGAAGACCTCCGCATCTATGTCCGCCGCCGCGCCAATGGGAAATGCGAAGGCTGTAGCAACGATGCGCCATTCACCGCCCGCGACAACCACCCCTACCTCGAGCCACACCACACACGGCGGCTCACCGACGGCGGCCCCGACGACTTCCGCCACGTGATCGCGCTCTGCCCCGCCTGCCACCGGCGTGTCCATCACGGCCGCGACGGCGTCGAATACAACGAGACACTCAAGACGGCCCTCCAGGTGCTCGAACCAAGCTGAACCGTTCGATAGCCGGTGGGTGCTGATCGGCGAAGCGAAGCCGGCAAGACCCTGCGCCGGGGTGGTCGATGCGCTCAAGGTTCAGCTGGGTGCCGCCGAAATTGGCTTGTGTGTCCGCCGCGGAATCCGCCGACGAGCCAGGCCCGCGTCGCCTGAGGCTGCGCTACCCCGCTGTCTGTGCGAACTGCTCGATTCAGTTGTCTCGCGGGACAGTGGCGTATTGGGACAGCGCGACAAAGAAAGCAACCTGCGTTGCCTGCGCACTCGATGACTCCCAAACCGTGGCGGGTGTTGCGGGAGCCTCGGCGGCGGCCGAAGGCGAACGACGCAAAGCCAGGCGAGTCGAAGATGCCCGTCGCCGATACGGAGACCACGCTGCGGTCGTAGCGGAGACGATGGCCGGCCGCGACGCGGCTGCGTCGTGGGGGAAAGGAAGCGACGGGGAAAGCCGACTCGCCGCGTTTGTCGCGCGCGAGGTCGGCGACGGAGTGATCCCACTGCATGACCGGCTGATCCCAGGCACGCGCGGCAACATCGATCACATCTTCGTCGCTCCCACTGGTGTCTGGGTTGTCGACGCGAAGGCCTACAAAGGAAAGCTTGAACAACGGGAAGTCGGACCGATCTGGCGCCGAGACAACGAGGTCTACGTCGCAGGCAGGAACCGAACCGCGCTCGCGAAGGGCGTAGAAAAACAAGTCATCGCAGTGATCGCCTCGCTCAGACCTGACCCGTCAGTCAATGGCGTTGATGTCCATGCGGCGCTCTGTTTTCTGGACTCGGAATGGGCGTTGCTCGACTTTCCGTTCCAGATCGGAAACGTCTGGGTGCTCTACCCCGGTGCGCTTCGGAAGCGACTCAAGAAGACAGGCCCCTTAACCCGTGATGCGATGGAACACATCGCGCGACGGCTCGACCTGAGTCTCCCGCGAGCAGTGGGTTCGAGTTAGGTCGATCATTCGGCCACGGTGCCGCGGCTGTGGTCGGTTTCATTTCTATCGTCTTCCAGACGACTCCGAGGTACGTTGCGGTCAGTGCTGCGAGTTGTTCCAGATTGGGACGCCGAGCCGGTTTGCGAGTTGTTCGAAGTGCTGCTCGTCGCTGAGGAATGAGGTGTGGGAACCGGCTTGCGCGAGTGGGTTGATCGGGATTTGGGTGGCGTCGTAGACGCGGCCGGGGCGGTGGCTGCGGTTTGCCAGGTAGGTGTGGGCGCCGGAGAGCGCGTCGACGCAGTCGTCGTGGCGGGCGTGCGGGAAGGCGGTGAGTTCGTCGAGGAACTGGTGGGTGTGGCGGCCGCGGACGAGCCTGATGAGCCCGTTTTCGGCGGCGGCGGCGACGGGGTGGGCGCGGGTGTCTTTGGCGCCGGTCGGGCGGTCGCTGCGGCGGAGGTAGCCGCGCAGGACGTGGCGTTTGTAGCGGTCGGTGATCGGCTTTGCCGGCGGCGCCGGGTTCTTGTTCGATCACGATCGGGACGCTCGCGCCGTCGCGTTCGGCGGTGGCGCGCGACGAGTTGTTCGATCGCTCCGGGTGCTTTGCGGTCGCGGACGATGTCGGTGATGTAGAAGATGCCGGTCTTTGGGTGCAGCGCGAGTTTGAGTCCGACGGTCCAGTCGGGGTCGCGGTTGGCGGGCTGGGGGTCGGTGCCGGCGAGGTCCCAGTAGCGGACTGAAACGGTGTTCGGCGGGATCTCGGCGGGTTCGATGAGTCGGGAACCAGTCGCGCCTGAACAGCTCGCCGTCGTCGGGGATCTCCCAGTCGCCGTTCAGCAGCCGCTCTCGTTCGGCGCGGGGAAGATGGGCGAGGGTTGCGGCGTAGGCGTCGCTGGTCGAGGTGCGGGTTGTCGGCGAGTCGTGAGGGCAGGAAGATCGCACCGGTCGGCGCGGCTCGACGGCGTCGACGAAACGGTCGTCGACCCAGTCGTGGTCGGCGCCGCCCGGGTTGCTGGCGGAACGCACGCGGACCGGTACGTCGGCGAGCCGGGTGCCGTCCCGGGCTGGTGGCCGTGTTCGGAGGCCGGTTGGTTGGCGCAGGACGCGGAACATGCGTCGGTAGTGGAGTTCGTCGAAGCGGGTCAGTTCGTCGAAGCCGAGGAAGGAGTAGCTGGTGCCGGCGTAGCGGGCCGACGTCGGTGTGGTCTGCGAGGTAGCCGAACGCGAGCGAGGCACCACCGGCTGCCGTCCGGGCCCCGGACCGGGGAAGCGCCAGATCTTCGATCACCACGTCCAGCGGGCTTTGCTGGCGGCGAGCCATGGTGGGCTGAGGTCGATCAGGCCGCCGCGAGCTGCAGCTCGGCCAGGCTGGGCCGCACGAGCAGGGCGTGGTAGCCGGGGACGTCTGCGTATTGCAGGGCGGCCATCAGGAGGGCGACGGTCTTGCCGCCGCCGGCGGCGCCGCCGAAGAACACCTCGATCTCCGTCAAGGAGCAGGAACGCTTCCTGCCGTGGGGTCGGGGTGAGCGGGGCAGTAGCGCAGCCGCGGCGGCCCGAACAGCCGGTAGGCGGCATCGATCGCTTGCCGCTCGCGCGTATTGCGCTCTGCCGCTCATCAGGCCACCTCACTCTGCTCGGTGACATCGACTGCGGGTTGATCGGGTTGTTGGCGTCGGTCGAGAACGCCGGCGTCTTGGAGCGCGCGCAGCACCTCGAGCTTGTGTTCTGTCGGATCGAGTTGTCTCGGGCTCGACGATCTGCCCGCCTCGAATTGCGGCGTGTCGGTGGTCGGGTCGTTCCAGATCTCGTGAGCAGCTTGTGCAACCGGCGCGCAAGTCGGCGGGGCTGACCTTCACCGTGCCCTGCGCGAAGCTGTTGGGCGTAGCTCGTGAAGCGTCGCTTCGACCAGCTTCACGATGTCGGCGAGCGTCGTCTGCCCGCTCCTGCAACGAGCTCGTGCGGCTGCCGCGGCGGCCGCGTCGCGATCGAGCTTCGCGCAGCGCGCTGTTTCCAGCCGCGTTGCGGCCGTGCCTCTCGACCGTGCGCACGCTGACCCGATAGTGGTCGGCGACGGCCTGGTAGCAGCGCTCGCTCGCCGGCAGCGCGGCGTAGTACAGGAACGCGGCCTCCCAGTCGACCGCCGGCCCTACCCCGGTTCGACCCGGCTTGCCGTTCAGCGGCCATCGACGTGACTCCTCGTAGCGGCGTCCGGATCACGTCGCAATAGCCGGGGTCGAGCTCGACCGCGAAGCAGCGGCGATCGAGCTGCTCGCAGGCGATCAAGGTTGAGCCGGAGCCGGCGAACAGATCGAGCACCGCGTCGCCGCGCAGCTGACTGTTCGTCAGCATCGCCGCGATCAGCGCCGACCGGCTTCATCGTCGGATGCGCCTCACTCCGCGCCGGCCGGTCGACGAAGAACACCGACGACTGGGCGTTGCCGCCGTACCAGCGGCTCCCTTGTGGCGGCCGCGGCCCGGCCGGCCGGCGCCCGGCCGTCCAGCCGTAGAGGATGTCTTCGTGTTGGTAGTGGTGGTCGCCGTGGCCGAGCACGAGCGAGTTCTTGACCCAGACCAAGCGTCTGATGCTGACGCCAGCCACCCTGTTCGACCGCGAGCCGGAAGCCGGTGCCCAGCGGGCCGGCCGGGGCGCAGACGTAGAACCGCGCCGACGGCGCCAAGCAGCGGGTCAGCCGCCGTGAGCGCCGAGCCGAGCAACTCCTCGGCGTCGGTCGTTGTCGTTGCTGATCGTCAACGCCTCGCCGTCTTGCCGACGTAGGCGACGCCGTAGGGCGGGTCAGTCCACACCACCTCCGGCTGCACACCCGCCAAGCAGTTCAGCAAGCAGGTCGAGGTCGCGGGCATCGCCGCAGACCAGACCGGTGCGGGCCGAGCTCGTAGATCTCACCCGGCCGCGAACTCGGCATTCGCGAGTTGGCCGGTCGGGAACCAGATCGGGATCGGCGACGACCTGATGCCGGCGAGGATCGGGTCGATCGCGCCGCTGCCGAACCCGGCCAGCGCGAGGTCGACGCCGTCCGGCGGAGTTCCTCCAGCAGCTCGGCGAGCGCCGGTTGGTCCCATTCGCCGAACGCGTTGTTGTCCCGCAGCGCCCACAACCGCGCCCGCTCCTGGTCGAGGTCGACGGTGACGATCGGGATCGTCTCCCAGCCAAGCTCGACCGCCGCGAGCAGCCGCTGGTTTCCGCAAACAACGGCACCGTCGGGCAGCGCGAGCAACGGCCGCGCCCACAGCATCTCCGCGATCCGCGACCAGCGCCTGCTTCAGATCCGCGAGCCGCTCCGGCCGGATTCGGCGCGGGTTCTCCGGCCACGGTTGCAACTCCGTTAGCGGAACCTCGCGAACTCCTGCAAGAACCGTTCCGCCCGCACTACCAAGTCCAGGCGCAGCCAAAGAAGCCGCCACATGGGTGGCGGCTGGAGCCGAGCCAACTGGTTGCCGCATCATTTTTCCGTATCTCCTTATCTCGAGCTAGGACATTGCGGCGTGCCCTCGCCCGTGCTCCGCTAAATGTTCTGCATACCTAGCGAAGCTCGAGGACCGTCAGCGACGGGATCGGACGTACTTACCTCGACCCCGAGAAAAAGTCAGGTCGCTGGCGTCGGGAACAGGTCGTCGAAGGCCTGGGCGGCCTGCTGCTGCAGCGTCGGCAAGACGTGCGAGTAGATGTCCAAGGTGATCCCGACCGAGGCATGCCCGAGCCGCTCTGAGACGACCTTTGGATGAACGCCTTGGGTCAGCATCAACGTCGCGTGCGCATGGCGGAGGTCGTGGAAGCGAACCGGCGGCAGCTTCTGCTTCCGCAGCTGGCGAGCCCAGCCGGTCGACAAGCGTGTCCGGGTTCATCGGCCTCCCATCACCACGATCAACCACCAAATCGAGCTCGTGCCAACCGGCAGCGAGAGAGTCCCGCCGCACCGCCTGAGCGCTGCGTTGCCGCTCCAAGAACGGCTTCAAGAAGGCGGGTAGCAGGACGGTCCGTCGCGATCGTGCGGTCTTCGGCTGCTCGAACACCAACCCCGACTGGGTTGGTTGCAACGAACGCTGCACTCGCGCCACCGTTAGCCCCTCGTCGAGGTCGGCCCAGCGCAAGGCAAGGATCTCGCCCCGGCGCATCCCGGTCGCAACCGCCACCGCCGCCGGCAGTTCAACACGCGACCCAGCAACCGCAGCCAACAGCCGTTCGATCAGTTGTTGATCGACAACGATCCGCGGCGGTCGCTGCGGACGCGGGGGCTGTGCGCCCGCCACCGGGTTCGCCGCAAGCAGCTGCCAGCGCACTGCCTGCCCGAACGCCTGCGTCAACACCAGATGCAGATTCAGCACCGAGCCCCCGGACAAACCGGCTACTCCTGGCCGACCGGCGAGCAACTGGCTGTACAGCCGCTGCAGATCGAGTGGTCGCACCTCCGCGAGCATCAGATCGCCCAGCGCGGGCACGGCGTGCCGACGCAGCAGCACCTCGTACCCCTCGTACGTCACCGCACGTACACGCCCCCGGGCATGCGCCAGCCAATCAGCCAGATACGCCCGCACCGACAAATCGTCGGCGGTCACGACCGGAGTCGGGCTGGAGGCGGTTGTCGTCACCGCCACCACATCTAGCTCTGAACACGCCCAACATCCAGTCGAGCTCAAGGTTGCCAGCGGTTACGGCAACCGCGGCCAGAGCCTTGGGAGAACCCTACGCCTGAGGCTTGGGAGAGCCCAAACTCTGTAAAGAGCCAGAGCTCTCCTCGATCTCAAAGGCGATAACCAAGGTGCGCGAGTTCACGAGCGGCCGCCTCTCCCGCGAGCGCGGAGACACCTACGCGCGCAAAGGCAAGCCTTGCGCGCTGCCGCGGACTGCCGCGAAAGGGTGTCCTGAGATCGGAGACTAGGCGCCGACGCGGCTGACTGAGTCGCGGTACCGGATAGGCATTGGGACGCGGTCCACGGTTGCTTCAGCTCGGTCGCCATTGACGCCATCGCCTAGCAGCAGCTCTACTGATCGTCGCCCGAGTTCGTAGTGGGGAATCGCGATCGTGGTCAACTGCGGGTGGATCCATGAGGCGATTGGGTCGTCGTCGAATGACACGACCGATACATCAGACGGTACTCCTAGTCCTGCTTCAGCAAGTGCGTTGTATGCCCCAAGGGCGAGGCGATCGTTGAAACAGATGAGCGCTTTGATCTGCGCTCCGCGGTTGAGGAGGGTTTGCACTGCTGCCTGTCCCAGTTCAGGTTGCCACTCCACGCAAGCAATCGCGCCTGAGGCTTTGAGCCCAGCCTCGTGAAGGCTCTCGTTGATCCCCTGCAGTCGCTCGACGGCAGCTAGTCCCCCGACGGGTCGTGGCCCTTGGCTTGGTCGCGGTCCTGCTCCGACGAGGTAGATGCCGTCCACGTGTCCAGCTTCGATCAGGATTCTCGCTGCCGCTCGTCCGGCCTCGACTTCGTCGGGAATGACTGAGATGAGAGGTGCGGGTCGCGCCGGAACGGCGTTCAGAAGAACAGCGGCTCGGGTCTTCAAGAGGCTCGGAACCGCCAGCCTGCGCGTGTACATCGACGCGAGGACGATTCCGTCGACTTGGCGGTCGATCATTGCTTCGAGTAGTTGCTGCTCGAGCGTGCGATCGCCTTCGGTCTCGGCGATGAGCAGCAGATAGCCGCGGTCGCGCGCTGCTTCGAGCGCGCCCTTGATGAGGTCGCCGGCGAACGGGGTTGTGGCGATCGTGTCGGAGATGAACCCGATCGTGTGCGTCGTCCCGGTGCGGAGGCTTCGTGAGACGATGTTCGGCCGGTAGCCCGGTCTCCTGCGCCGCTTGCAGGACTCGAGCCTCGACGTCGGCGGAGATGCGCATCTCCTCGCGGCGCCCGGTCAGGACGAATGATGCGGCTGTCTGGGAGACGCCGGCGCGACGCGCCACGTCAGCGAGCGTGACGCGCTTTCGCCGCCCGAGGGCTGGTGACCTGTTCGTCGCCGGCTGGGTTGACATCAGGATTGCAGATGAGGTTATCTGTCGTGCTAATTCGATTTAGCACCGCTTGTCAAGGCAGATGCCATGAGCAGCGGACGAGCAGCGCGCTACCCGGATGCTCGCCGGCGTCGGTCCTAGTGACGGCTCTGGCACCGCGCTCACCAGGTAACCGGAAGGGAGGAGTAATGCAGGAACCGACGGATGAGCGGCGCGACCTGGCGAGGCGACGCCGCGCTCGGTTCCGATTGCTCGTCGGTGTGGCTGCGGCCGCCGTGTTGCT
This sequence comes from uncultured Thermoleophilia bacterium, assembly GCA_963779535.1. GTDB lineage: Bacteria > Actinomycetota > Thermoleophilia > Gaiellales > Gaiellaceae > PALSA-600. The sequence goes on from CAVZYP010000003.1 coordinate 45,727, forward strand.
CGTTGCGGCCGTCGTCGCCGGGACGGTCGTGCCAGCGTCCGCTTCGGGTTTGGCGAAGCACCGCTGCGGCGACGCCGACGTGCGGCACGAAGCCGGTGACGATGAAGGCGTACGTCGAGACCGGGTTCCCAGTCCCGATCGACCTGATGAACCTCTTTCACGAAGCAGCATCCGAACGTGAAGTGGAAGATCCGCCAGGACGCAGTTCGCGGTGATCACGCAGAATGCGCCACTGGTTTTGTCGGGGCCGAATCCACCGGACATCATGCGGCTGCCGCAGGTCAGCGGACTGGTCAAGGATCATCTGCTGAAGAACCTCGACGGCTACTTCAAGGCGTTCGGCTGGAACAAGTTCCCGGCGTCGCAGCTGGCCCAGGTGCGGATGCCGCCGTCCGGTCGCCCGCGTGGTGTCGGGTTCGCTGTGGGCGTTCGGTCTGAACTACAGCCTGACCGGCGTCTTCTACAACAAGACGCTCGCGGCGAAGATCGGCATGACGAGTGCCGCCGACGACGCTCGCCCAGCTCGACGCACTGCTCGCGAAGGCGAAGGCCGCAGGGGTCACCCCGATCGTGCAGTTCAACGGTGGTGCGACCGGCGGTCTGCTGTTTCCGCTGCAGCAGCTGATGGCGATCTACGGGTCGCCCGGCGCCGATCAACAACTGGATCTTCCAGAGGCCGGCAGCGAACATCGACACGCCGTCGAATCTCGCGGCGGCTACGCATCTGCAGCGGGTGGATCAAGGCCGGTTACTTCAACTCGGACGCCAACGCCACCGACTATCCGACGATGATGAGCAAGTTCCAGCACGGACGATGGTCTGTTCATCTTCGACGGTGACTGGGAGTCGGGGAATCTCGACAAGCTGATGCCGGGCAAGGTTGGGTTCTTCCTGATGCCGACGCTGAAGGCTGGCGGCAAGCACACTGCGATGTCCGCTCCGCTGACCTACGGGATCGCGGCAAAGGCGAAGCATGCCGACTGTGCGGCGTTCTTCTTCAACTGGGTGGCGACCAACCCGGCGGCGCGCAAGTTCAACGTCGCCGTCGGAGGATCGAATCCCGGGTGGGCCCGCCGAGCCTGCCGGTGCCCGTGCACCGAAGACGGGCTCGGTGACCGCGCAGACGCTCGCGGCGGGCGAAGGTCGTCGCCGCACGAGAACGGCGCGATGGACTTCATCGCGAACGCGACGGGCGCGATCTACGCGCAGTCGTGGACGCCTGAGGTGCAGAAGCTGTTCGCCGGTCAGGAGACGCCGCAGGACGTCCTGTCCGAAGGTGCAGTCGGACTACGTGCAGCAGGTCAAGAGCGGAGGCTAGTGCACGACCAGCCGCTGCACGCGGCCGAAGGCACGGCGAGCACCGTCCGCGGCAGCGAGCCGGGCAAGCGGACACGACGTCGCGGACTCTCCTAGCGAGAGTCCGCGACGTTCGCGTCTCGAGGGCTGGCTGTTCGTCGCGCCGGCCCTCACTGCGTATGCCGTGTTCGTGCTCTGGCCGCTCGTCCAGACGTTCAAGTACTCGCTTCTACTCAGTGGGATGGCGTCGCTGCCCGCGCGGTGGGTCGGTCTCGACAACTTCAAGACGGTCTTCACCGACCACGATCTGTCGCGGTGCTCGGGCATGCGTTCGAGCTGATCATCTTCTTCAGCGGGTATCCCGGTGCTGCTCGGTCTCGTCGTCGCAACGGTGATGCGACGGGTCGCCTCGCGTCGGGTCGGCGACCGCCGCGCGCGCGGTGCTGTTCCTGCCGCAGGTCGTGCCGCTGGTCGCTGCGGGTATCGCGTGGAGTTGGGTGTTGTCGTCGACCGGTGTCGTCAACCAGGTGCTCACAGGCGGTCGGGCTGGGCGGTGTGACCCGTGCCTGGCTCGGTGATTTCGGAACAGCGTCTGCCTGCCGTCGGCGTGATCGGCGCGTGGGTGCTGCTCGGCCTCTGCACCGTGCTGTTGCTCGCCGGGATGGCGAAGATCGACGCGAGCGCTGTACGAGGCAGCGCAGCTCGACGGCGCCGGGCCTGTCCGCGAGTTCATCTCGATCACCTTGCCGAGCCTGCGCCAGGAGATCGGCGTCTGCGTCACGTCACCGTGATTGCGGCACTCTCGGCGTTCGACATCGTCTACATCGCGACCCGCGGCGGCCCCGGATACGCAGACGATGGTTCCGGGCCTCGAGATCTACCAGCTGGCGTTCTTCAACCGCGAGGTCGGGCTCGCCTCGGCGCTCGCCGTCGTGCTGATGGCTGCTCGTCCTGGTCTGCATCCTTGCCGATCCAGTGGCTACACCCGAAGAGGTGCCGACGCGTGATCGTCGCTCGCCGGAACACGTGGTCGGGGGCGCGCTCCTGCTCGCCCTGATGGCGTGACGCTTGCTGCCGTTCGCGAGCCTTGTTCACGACCGCGCTGCATCGAGTCCGGGACGCTACCCGAACGGTCTCGACTGGCCGTCACATCCGCACTGGCACAACTTCGTCGAGGCGTTCCACGCCGCGAACATGGGCAGCGATCTTCAAGTCGAGCGTGTTGATCGTGCTCGCCGTCGTTCCGGTCGTCGGTCGTGATCGCGACGATGGCGGGCTTCGGCGCTCGGACATCTCCGCGTCGTCGGCGGCGGCGCTCCTCTTCCTTTTCTTCCTGCTCGGCCTGACGCTGCCGTTCGAGGGCGTGATCGTGCCGATCTACTACGAGATTCGCGGCATGGGGCTGCTGAACACGCGCTGGGCGATCATCCTGCCGCTGATCGGGCTGTACATGCCGTTCGGCGTGTTCTGGATGCGCGCGCATTTCCTGAACATGCCGGCGAGCTGTCGGAGGCGGCGCGAGTCGACGGAGCGACGACCTGGCAGCTGTTCTGGCGGATCCACGTTCCGCTGGCCCGGCCCGCGCTCGCGTCGCTCGGGATCCTGCTCTCGGTGTTTACGTGGAACCAGTTCCTGCTCACGATCGTGCTGGTCGACGATCCGACGAAGCGAACGATGGCAGGCGCGCTCGGCGCCTTCCAGGGACAGTGGGGCGCCAGACATTCCGCTTCTCTCCGCCGGGATCGCTGCTGATCCTCGCGCCGACCCTGCATCGTCTTCCTCGTCTTCCAGCGCCACTTCGTCGCGGCGCTGCTGCAAGGATCGCTGAAGGGCTGAATCGCCTCGATGGCCTCTTCGTCTTCCCGACAAATGGGTCTGGGACTTCTGGCTCGCCGCGCGACGGCGATCGTCATCACGTCTTCTATCTGCAGGCGCCGCGCTCGCTCGCGGAGGCCCGAGCTTCGCCATCACAACGCCTCGATCGGCCATGCCGTGTCGACCGACCTTGCTACGTGGGACGGTGCTCCCCGACGCGCTTCGTCCGGGGCCTCGAGGCAGCTGGGACGACCTTGCAACCTGGACAGGCAGCGTGATCAAGCAACGGCGATCTCTGGCACATGCTCTACACCGGGATCAACCGCGGCGAGCGCGGGCTGATCCAACGCATCGGCTTGGCGACGTCGGACGACCTCATCCATTGGACGAAGCACCCGGCGAACCCTGTTCTCGAGGCTGACGAGCGATGGTACGAACTGTCTCGACCTAGCCCGGTGGCGTGACCAGTCCTGGCGCGACCCGTGGCTGTTCGTCGAGCCAATGCGACGGATCGGTTCACGCCCTGATCACGGCGAGATCTCCCGAACGGCAACGCCGATGGCGGCGGGGTCATCGCCCACGCGCGCTCGCTCGACTTCGTCCACTGGGAGGTGCTGCCTCCGCTGACGTCGCCCGGCGAGTTTGCCCAGGTCGAGTGCCCGCAACTCGTCTCGCTGGACGGTCGATACCTCATTCTCTTTTCGTGCCTCGCGGAGGATCACTCCGCCGCACGGACGAAGCGTCTCGGGGCGCGAGGAGTAACGGGCACATTCGTCCTCTCGTCGACCGACTTCGGTGGGCCGTACTCGCCAAGCGCATCTCCGATCGCCGAGCGTCAATCGAAGAGCTCGGTCCGCTCTATGCAGGCAAGCTCGTCGAGATCGAGCCCGAGGACTGGCGCTTCATGGCCTTCCGCGGCGCCGGAGACCGCGACATTCGTCGGCGAGTTGACCGACCCCCTTCCTGTCCTGGTTGACGACGACGGCGAACTGCGCACCGTTGCCGAACCACCCGTTCAACAAGCGAGGAGGAGCGCCATGACGCTTGCAAGGGAAGTTCGCGAGCTTGCTCGCATGGGATGAAGAGCTCGGCAAGAGCTGCGACGGACTCCCGCTTCCCGAACAGCGGCTCGCGCTTGCCGATGCGCTCGAGGAGCGCGCACGTCGCGCCGGACTGTTCGTCGCGGATGTCGGCCTGGTCGACGATTACACCGTCCCGGTCGAGGACGGGGAGATCCAGGCTTCGTCTGTACACACCGTCCGACGCAGGGCCGTTCACCCGGCGTTCCTCCATATCCACGGCGGAGGATTCATCCTCGGCTCGATCGACTGGGTGTTCAACGCCGCCAAGTGCGCCCACATCTGCCAGCACGCGCGCTGTGTGGTCGCGACGGTCGAGTACCGGCTCGCGCCGGAATTCACCGTTCCCGACGGCGCCCGAGGACTGCTACGCAGCTCTGCTCTGGCTCGTCGATCACGCAGACGAGCTGGACATCGACCCGACCCGGATCGCTGTCGGTGGCGAGTCGGCCGGCGGCAACCTCGCTGCCGTGCTCGCCCTGATGGCCGCGACCGCGGCGGGCCCGCCACTGGCGCTCCAGCTGCTCGAGGTGCCGGTCACCGACATGAGCGACCGCAGTGACGAACACGCGTCGTTGACACTCTTTGACGACGGCTATGGGCTCGACCGCAGGGGCATCGAAGACTTCCAAGACGACTACCTTCCGAACCGGGCCGATCGCGACGCTGCCTACGCATCGCCGCTTCGCGCCGAGCATCTGACTGGACTCGCGCCGGCACACATCCTCACCGCCGAGTTCGACCCGCTGCGCGACAGCGGCGAGGCGTACGCACGTCGGCTGCAGGAGGCAGGCGTGAGGACAACGCTGCACCGCTTCAGAGGGCAGACCCACGGCTCGAGCAGCCTTTGGCAGACATGGCCGCCGGCCGGTGAGTGGATGGACGAAGTCGTCGCTGCGCTCCGAGACGTTGCTTCCGTTGCGCTTCCGGTCGGATGATCACCGTCATCGGGGAAGCGTTGGTCGATGTTCACTTCGACGGTGACCTTATTCGCCCCCACCCCTAGGCGGACCCTTCAACACCGCCATTGCTTTAGCCCGGCTTGGCTTGACGATCACCTTCAGCTTGCCTTCTCAACCGATCAGCTCGGCCATCTGCTGCGAGACGCCCTCGTTTCGTCGGTGCGAGCCGAAACAGCCATAGGAGGATGAGTGGCCGCTATCGATTTCGACAACGTCACGAAAGTCTACGGCGACGAGGTCACCGCGGTGTCGAACCTCAGCCTGACCGTGCAGGACGCTGAATTTGTCGTGCTTCTCGGCCCCTCTGGCTGCGGCAAATCTACGGCGCTTCGAATGGTGGCGGGTCTCGAGACGATCACCGCGGGGGAGATCCGCCTCGGAGGTAACGCCGTCAACAGAGTTCAGCCACGCGATCGCGATGTTGCGATGGTGTTTCAAAACTACGCCCTGTACCCGCACATGGACGTGAGCGACAACATCGGGTTCGGGCTCCGTACGCGCCACGTGCCGAAGCGCGAGCGGGACGAACGCGTGAGGCGAGCCGCCAACGTTCTCGGCCTTTCGGAGCACCTGGGGCGCAAGCCCAGCCAGTTGTCCGGCGGACAGCGCCAGCGAGTCGCGATGGGAAGGGCAATCGTTCGCGAACCGCAGGCGTTCCTTATGGACGAGCCGTTGTCGAACCTCGATGCTCGCCTGCGCGTCCAAATGCGCACGGAGATCGTGCGGATCCAACGGGAGCTCGACGTAACGACGCTGTACGTAACACACGACCAAATCGAAGCAATGACGATGGCGGACAGGGTCGCGGTCATGCGGGGCGGCGTATTGCAGCAATACGACGCTCCAGACCGCGTCTACGCAAAACCGGCAAACCTTTTCGTCGCGAGCTTCATCGGGAGCCCGGCAATGAACCTCGTCGAAGGAACCCTTGAGCAAGTCAACGGGGAGATTCAGTGTCAGATCGGTTCGCAGAGCCTCCATGTCCCCAACGCAGCGGTCGCCCAAAGGGAACTTCGCGACAGCCTCGGAGCGCCCCTCGCCGTGGGGATACGGCCTGAGGCGCTTTCGCTCGCCTCAGCAACGACCAAGGTGTCCCTCGGAGGCACGGTCGTCATCTCCGAGTCGCTCGGCTTTGAGACGCTCGTGTACGTCGCCATCGAGGCAAAGCCCGTCACGCGACCGGAAGTGCTGGAATCGCTTGCCGAGCCCGAGAGCGTGGCGTTCGCAAGTGAAGGTGTCCGGCGGGGTACGTCCACGACCCTCGTCGCCCGACTTCCAGCGGGAGCATCGGTAAAGGAAGGCCAGCAACTCACGCTTGCCGTGGACCCCAGCCGCATCCAGTTCTTCGACCTCGCGAGTGGTCGAGCCATCTAGTCGCTGACAGCTCCGGGAACTACGACGGCGATGTGCTGACGAGCGGTCGGCACTACGGCGGGTCATCCGTTGGCTGCGCCGCTGACGAGCCCGCGCACCAGAGCTCGTTGCGAGACTGCGAACACGATCGCGACGGGAAGCGCCGCAATCAGCGTTGCAAGTGCGAGGGTGGGTCGCGACGACCTGAAGATGTCCGACAGCCCGACCTGGATTGGGAGCTGCCGGTCGTCCGCCAGGAACGCGTAGGGAAGGAAGAAGTTGTTCCAGTCGGCGACGAAGCTGAAGAAGAAGACCAGGGCGATGACAGGTTTCGCGAGTGGGACGCCAACGCGCCAGAACGCGGACCATTCGCCACATCCGTCGATTCGCGCCGCGTCCAGGAGCTCTGGCGGTATCGCGGTGGCGTAGTAGATGTAGGCGAGGTAGACGCCGAACGGGAAGAACGCGAAGGGCAGGATCACAGAGAGGACGTTTCCGATGAGCTGGACGGCGTTGAGCTCGAGGAAGATCGGAAGTACGAGCGTCGACGCTGGGACGAGCATCGCGATGAGGGTCAGTGTCAGGATCAGCTTGCGCCCCCAGAATGAGCCGAGAGCGAGTCCGTAGCCGGCAGGGATCGCCACCAGGAGGGTTATCGCGGCGAAGTCGGGCGCGGTGGTCCGAACCCGGACACATTCGCTTACGTCCCGAGCTGAGCGTCGAACGCGTTGCCAAAGACCCGGCAATCGCCCCGCCATGGCAAGTCGGCGACGCTACCGGGGAAGCTGGACTTTTCCCTGTGAGCATCGCCAGCTCTAGTCTCAGGGTGTCGCGCGGGTGGTGGCGACAAGCCGAGGCCGGCGCTCTAGAGTTGCCTAATGGCCGTGATCGCAGCTTCCATTCTCGATGCAGACCTCTCTCGGTTCGAGCATGAGGTGTCACGTGTTGCTGCGGCGGGAGTCGATGCGTTTTCCGTTGATGTAATGGATGGACATTTCGTCCCGCGTGTGACCTTTGCCGATTATGTGGTCGCGCTCGTCCGTAACTGGACTGATCTTCCGATCGAGGCCCATTTGATGGTCGTGGAACCCGAGCGGTTGATCCAGAAGATCGCTGATGCTGGTGCTGACATGATCGTCTTTCACCTTGAAGCGACGTCGATGCACGACGAGGTCATCAGCCACATCCGGAGGGAGCGGCGCCGTGTCGGGATCGCCGTCAAGGAAGACACCCCGCTCGACGCGCTTTCCGATGAACTGCTGTCGGCCGTCGACCTCGTCAACCTCCTCTCGGTGCCGATCGGGTTTGGCGGTAGTCCATCAGCCCCCGACACTTTTGACCGAATCCGTGCGCTGCGCCACCGGGCGGATTCGGTCAATGCGGATCTGGCGATTGAGGTCGATGGGGGCGTGAAACCAGAAAACGCCCATCAGTACGTCGAAGCCGGCGCGGACATGCTTACGGTCGGGACCGGCATTTATCACGCCCCGGACGCCGTCACCGCCGTAAACACGTTGCGCCAATCAACCAGCGGAGGACACGATCACGTCGCCCGCGCTCGCTTGGGGCCGTTTCTCGCTACGCCCAGTTCGGACCCGATCGACGATCAGGGACGCCGCAATCGCCTCGAGATGCTCCGAATTGCTCAGGATATTTCGACACGCAGCTGGGACCCGCTCAACAGCCCCCGATAGGGCGAGCGCCGGTCGCCGATCGGGAGTCCCCGAGAACGAATGACCGCGTGAGATAAGGTTGCGCTCTGCAGCGACGTCCTCTCGGCTCGACGGGTCTATCCGTCGCCGAGGTCGGCTACGGCGCTTGGGGGATAGGCGGGACACGCTGGCTCGGGGCCGACGATGACGATTCTTTCCGCGCGCTCGCGGGTGCAGTCGAGTTCGGGGTGGACTTCTTGGATACCGCTCTCGGCTACGGCGCCGGGCACAGCGAGCGACTCGTCGGGCGTGCGGTACGTGCCGGCCGTGATTCAGTCGTCATCGCGACGAAAATTCCGCCGAAGAATGGCATCTGGCCCGCGCCCTCGGGGATCTCGCCGGATGTGGCGTTCCCCTGCCGACTGGATCATCGAGTGCACGGAGAAGAGCCTTCGGAATCTCGGACTGGAGACAATCAATCTCCAGCAGTTCCACTTCTTGTCCGACGACTGGCTGGATCGCGGCGACTGGCTCGAGGCCGTCGAGCAGCTGAAACGCGACGGGAAGATCCGGTTCTTGGGTGTGTCTGTCAACGACCACGCGCCGAAGTCCGTTCTCCGGTTGGTGGCATCCGGTCATGTCGACACGGTTCAGGTGATCTACAACATCTTCGATCAGAGCCCGCCGACGAGCTTTTCGCCGTGGCCAAGGCTGCCGGGGTCGGAGTCATCTTCCGTGTCCCGTTCGACGAGGGTTCGCTCACCGGCGCTGTCCGCCCCGACACGGAATTTCCTGACGGGGACTTTCGCAACAGCTACTTCGCACCGGAACGGCGAGACGAGCTCTGGCGGCGCGTCGAAGCGATCGCTGCCGACGCGAACGTGCCGCCCGACGAACTCGCCGAGGTCGCCCTTCGGTTCTGTCTCTCGCCCGATGCGGTCTCAACGGTCATTCCGGGGATGCGATCGGTACGGAACGTCGAGCAGAACGTCGCCGCGTCCGAAGCAGGCAGGTTGTCCGACGATCTCGTTGACACTCTGCAGCGACACCACTGGGCCAGGAACTTCTACCTTTAGCCTGCCCGTTCGCGAAGCCGGTTGAGGCTTCGCATCACCTCGTCGCCGCCGCGGCCGAAGAGATCATGCAAGCGCCGGTATTCGCCGAACAGTTCGTCGTAGACGGCATGCGACGCCATAGCGGGTCTGTACGTCTTCGAGCCGGAACGAGTCATCTGCCGGGCCGCCTCTTCGATTGACGCGTGCTCTCCCGCAGCGACGGCACCGAACATCGCCGCTCCGAGCGCCGGCGCCTGGGCCGAGGCGCCAACGACGATCTCCCGGCCGAGCACATCGGCGTAGATCTGCATCAGCAGCGTGTTTCGCTCCGGTAGACCTCCGCAGGCCACGACACCATCGACGCGGATGCCTGCCGACTCGAACGCATCGACAATCATGCGCGTGCCGAACGCGGTCGCTTCGATCAACGCGCGGTAGATCTCGGCCGGTGTGGTCAGGAGTGTCATCCCGATCAGCAGCCCACGCAGTTCGGCGTTGACGAGCACGGAGCGGTTGCCGTTCCACCAGTCGAGCGCGAGCAGCCCACTCTCCGCTGGTCGAAGCGTTGCTGCTTGCATCTCAAGCAGCTCGTGCGCGCTGCAGCCGCGTCGCGCCGCTTCATCGTGGATCGCGGGCGGCACGGCGGAGTCGATGAACCAGGCGAAGATGTCACCGACGGCTGACTGACCGGCCTCGAACCCGAAGAGACCAGGCACCACGCCGTCCTCGACCATCCCGCACATCCCCTCCACCGTCGCCGGCTCCGTGCCGAGCAGGACGTGGCAGATGCTGGTTCCCATCACCATCACCAACGTTCCGGCACTCGTCACCTGTACCGCGGGCACCGAGACATGCGCATCGACGTTCGCAACAGCTACAGGCGTTCCGGGACGCAGTCCAGTCAACGCCGCAGCGCGATCGGAGAGGACGCCGGCCCGGTCTCCGAGCGAAGCGAGAGTACGTGACATTTTCGCGTCGACGACATCAGTGAAGGCTGGATCGAGCGCAGCAAAGTAGTCGTCCGAAGGGAAGCCTTCCTCTTTCGACCACATCGCCTTGTAGCCCGCGGTGCAACTCGATCGCGTCTCGATGCCCGTCAGTTGCCAGACGACCCAGTCAGCTGCCTCGATGAGTCGTCCGGCCTGTGCGTACAGGTCGGGGGCATCGTGGAGGATCTGGAGCGCCTTCGCGAAGAACCACTCGGATGAGACCTTCCCGCCGTAACGGTCGAGCCACGGCTCGCCCCGCTCGACCGCCGTCTCGTTGATCAGGTCTGCCTCGGGCTGCGCCGCGTGATGCTTCCAGAGCTTCACCCAGGCGTGCGGCTCGCGTCGTAGGTCGGGGATTTTGCAGAGTGGCGTGCCGTCGGTGAGTGTCGGCAGCATCGTGCACGCGGTGAAGTCGATGCCGATGCCGACGACGTCGGCGGGATCGATCCCCGACGCCGCGAGCACTGCCGGGATCGTCTGACCAAATGTGCGCAGGTAGTCGTCGGGATCTTGCAGCGCCCAGTCCGCCTCGAGCATGACATCGTCGTTCGGAGCCGGCAGCCGCTCGTCGATCACGCCGTACGCGTACGCGTAAGTGGCGGTGGCGATCTCGTCGCCGTTTGCGCAGTCGACGAGCAGCGCGCGTCCTGATTCCGTTCCGAAGTCGACCCCGATCGCGTAGCGAGAGCCACTCATGCGTTCGGCTCGATCACGATCTTGATGCCGCTGCGCGAGACGAGCGACCCGAACGCCGCGTCGGCGGAGGCGAAGGTGTGGCGTTCAGTGATGAGAGCTTCGAGGGAGACATCGCCCCGCTCGGCAAGTTGGACCGCCCGCTTCAGATCTCCGTTCTTCATTCGCCTGCTGAGCAGAAGCGTGAGGCCTTTCCGCCGTGCCATCGAGGCGGTAAAGGTCGTGCGGTCGCCGTCAGGGATCCCTACGAGCACGACCCGGCCGGCAGGCCTGACAAGCGCGAACGCGGCATCGAGAGCCTCGTCGCCGCCGGACACTTCGAACGCAACGTCGACCTCGAACGGTGCGACGGCTGCTCCGAGCGCGTGCGCGGCTGCGAGACGGTGCGCGATGGGATCAACTGCGAACACCTCCACGGCGGAGCGGACGAGCAGTTGCACGACCAGCAGGCCAAGCGGCCCGCACCCGAAGACAGCAGCCTTGCCGCCGGGCTCGACGGCGCCGAGGTCGAGCGCGTGCAGCGCGACTCCGAGCGGTTCGAGCAGTGTCGCGGCATCATCATCAAGCCGCTCGGGCACCGGCTGGAGCAGCCTTTCAGGCCAGGCAAACCGCGAGCGCAAACCACCGTCGGTCTCGCCGTGGCCGGCAAAGCGACCGTCGGGGCAGAGATGATCGAGACCGCGGCTGCACAATGGGCAACGACGACACGGAGCGGCGGGATCGACTGCGACCCGCTCGCCTGCCCGCTGGCCTTCCGCGATCGTCCCGGCTATCTCGTGCCCGAGAACCAGCGGTCGAGCGATCGTTGCATCGCCGATTCCACCTTCGAGAAACCAGTGTCGGTCAGAGCCGCAGAGGCCGACTGCATCTACCCGCAACACGACCTCACCAGGTGCGGGAACCGGCTCCGCTATGTCCTCGAGCCGAAGCTCGCCGGCACTGTAGAGGCGAAGCGCCTTCACGACTGGCCGTAGTAGCGGCTCTCTCCGTGCTTGCGTGCGAAGTGCCGGTCGCGGAGACGCTCGTCGAGCTCTTCCGGATGCGGCTCGATCGCCTGCGTGCGGAAAGCTAGCGCCGCGACTGCTTCGAGCGCGATGGCGTTCTCCACTGCGAGCTCCGGATCCGCTCCCCACGCGAACGGCCCGTGGCCGCGGACCAGGACGCCTGGCATGTCCTCTGGATCGGAGACTGCTTCCACGATCACGTTCCCTGTTTGCGCCTCGTAGTCGACCTCAATCTCGTGCGCGTTGAGCGCACGGGTGACGGGAACGGCACCGCGGAAGTGATCGGCGTGCGTCGTGCCGAGGCAGGGAAGCGGACGCCCCGCCTGCGCCCAGGCGGTCGCAAACGGGGAGTGCGTATGCACGACGCCTCCAACATCGCCAAAGCACTGGTAAAGGACGCGGTGTGTCGGTGCATCCGAGGACGGTCTTAGCGATCCGTTGACCGGCTCGCCCGAGCCGAGGTCGACGATCACGATCGCGCGCTCGTCGAGCAGTTCGTAGGGAACGCCGCTCGGCTTGATCGCCATAACACCTGCTGCCCGGTCGATCCCACTCGCGTTGCCGAATGTCAGCGTGACCAGACCGGCATCGACGATCGCCAGGTTTGCCGCCAAGACTCGTCTGCGAAGCTCGTCGTGCACGGCCTGCGCTACCGGCCGCCAATCGAGACGAGCTCGACTGCTGCGATCTCGGCCAGGTCCGTGAAGGCCTCGAGCCCGAGCGCCGACGTAAAGACGGTGTGGTGCGACCCTCCTGCGGCGAGCCACCCCTCGGCTGCGGTCTCAAAATCCGGGCGGGGCTTCCAAACCGCGCGCGCTACCGGCAGCTTCGGCAATTCATGCGGGGGCGCGATCACATCGACCTCGTTGGCGATGAACCGGAACCGGTCGCCGAGCCCGACGAGGCTGACGACGACTGCCGGCCCAGCTGCTGCGTCGAACACGAGCCGCACGGGATCCTCGGCGCCACCGATCGACAACGGGTGAATCTCGCACGAGGGCTGCGCGGCGGCAATTGACGGACAGATCTCCAGCATGTGCGCGCCGAGCACGAGTTCCGAGCCGCTGTCAGGTCGTAGGTGTAGTCCTCCATGAACGACGTCCCGCCGGGCAGCCCCGCGCTCATCACCTTCACGATCCGAACGAGTGCCGCGGCCTTCCAGTCGCCTTCTGCGCCGAACCCGTACCCATCCGCCATCAGGCGCTGTGCCGCGATGCCCGGCAATTGCACGAGGCCGTGGAGATCCTCGAAGGTATCGGTGAACGCCGTGCAGCCATGGCTATCGAGGAACGACCTCAGCGCCAACTCGATTCTGGCGGCCTCCACGAGCGATTCACGACGGGTACCGCCCGCCTGCAACTCGTCGGCCAGTCGGTAGCTATCGGCGTATTCGTCGAGCAACGCCATCACCGATGGTGCGCCTGCATCGGGAAGCGCAGCCACGAGATCGCCGACGCCGTAGCCGTTCGCCGCGAACCCGAAGCGGATCTCCGCGTCTACCTTGTCGCCCTCGGTGACGGCGACCTCACGCATGTTGTCGCCGAACCGCGCGACCGAGAGGGTCTGGGCCTCCGCCCAGCCGCAAGCCGCACGCGCCCACGTCGCGATCCGGTTCTGAACGGACCTCTCCTGCCAGTGCCCCGCGACCGTCTTGCGACGGACGCCCATGCGAGTCGCGATGTAGCCGAACTCTCGGTCCCCGTGCGCGGACTGGTTCAGGTTCATGAAATCCATGTCGATCTCAGACCATGGAAGCTCGCGGTTGAACTGCGTGTGCAAATGAAGAAGCGGCTTTTGCAGGCTGCGTAGGCCGGCAATCCACATGCGCGCGGGCGAGAAGGTGTGCATCCAGACAACGAGGCCCACGCAGCTGTCATCGGCGTTCGCATCAAGGCATAGCCGACGAATCTCGTCAGCGCTCGTCACCACCTGCCGTGCGACGACACGTACAGGTATCGATGCGAGCGCGTCGAGGTTACCCGCGATCTTCCGCGCATCCGCGTCGACCCTCGCGATCACCTCGTCGCCGTAGAGCTGCTGGCTTCCAGCAACGAGCCAGACGTGGCGGTCGACAAGAGGTTTTGCGCTCATCCGCGTGCGGCTCCGGTCTCGCGGTCGAAGAAGTGAAGACGCTTGACATCCACGGTCAGCGTGACACAGCTCCCTGCGGATACCGGCGCTGCAGGGTCAACACGGGCGATGCTGCTTGCCGCCGAGAGACCTTCCGCCGGCGGTCTTTCATCATACGACAGGGATATTACTGGACTCCTGTCGCAACAGATGTTACGTTCGCGACGCAGCGGCACGGGTTTGTTGCACTCGTGCACCCGACACAAAAGGAGGGTCGCGTGGATCGCGATCAGACGCACGACGACGAAGGCGCCGCGCCGATGGATCCGGAGGAGCAGCACGAGCTCGCAATGGACCGGCGGTCCATGCTGAAGCGGGTCGGGCTCGGCGCCGCGGCACTGTCAGTGCCGACGGCCATCATGGCGAGCCCCGCGATGGGGGCGGTGACCGACGCGCTCCAGGCCGACAGCTTCATCAAGTCGCACCCGAAGTGGAAGTTCACCTTCGTCAACCATGTGACGACCAACCCGTTCTTCGTGCCGACGATCTACGGCGCCCAGGATGCGTGCTCGTTGCTCGGTTGCAGCTACCAGTGGACCGGCTCGACGACGTCCGACGTCAGCCAGATGGTCAACGCGTTCAACTCGGCGATCTCCGCCAGGGTGGCGGGCATCTCGTGCTGTCTCGTCGACCTCAAGGCCTTCAACGCACCAACCGCGGCGGCGGAAGCCAAAGGCATCCCGGTGCTCGCCTACAACGCGGACGTGCCCGCCGGTAACCCGAACAAGCGGCTGGCCTACATCGGTCAGGATCTGTACGCGTCCGGGTACGCGATGGGCCAGCGCATCGTCAACCTCGTCGGGCAAGGCGATGTCGCACTGTTCATCGCCACCCCGGGTCAGCTGAACATCCAGCCGCGCATCGACGGCGCCACCGCCGCGATCAAGAAGTACGGCGCCGGCAAGATCAAGACGAGCGCGATCGCAACCGGCTCACAGCTCAACGACGAGATCGCGAAGATCGATGCGTATTACCTCGGCCACAAGAACGTCAAGGGGATGTTCGCGGTCGACGCGGGCTCGACCCAGGCGGTCGGCCAGACGGTGGCGAAGTACGGCCTGCGGAAGAAGGGCGTCAAGGCCGGCGGGTACGACCTCACGCCGACGACGCTGAAGCTGATCAACACGAACCAGCTGGACTTCACCATCGACCAGCAGCCGTACCTGCAGGGTTGGCTGCCGGTGCTCCAGCTCTTCTTCTACAAGTACTCATCCGGGCTCGTAGCACCGTCCAACACGAACACCGGCATTCTGTTCGTCACGAGGGCGAACGTGAAGCCGTACCTGTCCACGACGACCCGCTACGAGGGCAGCAGTAGCGCCCAGAAGTACCCCGTCTCGTAGATAAGTGAGCGAGGCCGCGACAGCACCACGGCCTCCGGAACCCCCGCAACGCGCCAGCCTCGGCTGGCGCGTCGCGGGTGCGTTCGCGCGTCGCCGTGAGGCGAGCATCGGCCTCGTGCTGCTTGGCCTCGTGCTGTACTTCTCATTCCGCACCAACGCGTTCTTCGGCCGGGAGAACTTTCAGGTCATCGCCGAGTTCTCGGCGCCGATCGCGATCATTGCGGCCGGCGAGGTGATGCTCCTGATCTGCGGTGAGATCGACCTTTCCGCGGGCAACGTCTACGCGTTCTCGGCCTGGATCTTCTATTTCGCCAAGACCGACTGGGGCTTCCCGATCTGGGTAGCCGTGATCGCGGGCGTGCTCGCGGGCTCGCTCGTCGGGCTCACGAACGGGCTGATCACCGTCATCGTGGGGGTGCCGTCGTTCATCACCACCCTCGGGATGATCTTCCTGCTGAACGGGCTGACGTTGATCATCTCGGGCGCGTTCCCCGTCGAGACTCCCGGCGGGCACACGTTCTTCCGCTTCTTCGGCGGCTCGCCCTACTCCACCCTCTACTGGGCGCTCGGCGTGATCATCGTGATGACGATCCTGCTCAACCGGACGCGCTGGGGGCTCCGCACGCTCGCGACCGGCGGCAACCTGGTCGGGGCGAGCGAGAGCGGCGTCAACGTGCGCGGGATCAAGATCGGCAACTTCATCATCTGCAGTACGCTCGGCGCGCTCGCAGGGATCCTCGAGGGGGTGCGGCTCACGTCGATCCAGCCGCTCCAGGGCGGCACGTCGATCATGTTCTACGCCGTGGCCGCAGCCGTGATCGGGGGCACTTCGCTGTTCGGGGGGTCGGGCACGATCATCGGCGCGGCGCTGGGCGTGGGTGTGCTGGCCGTGTTGAACCTCGGCTTCACGCTGCAGGGGATCAGCGCCTACACCTTCGACCTCGTCCTGGGGATCGCGATCATCGTCTCGATGGCCTTCAACGTCACGCTGGAGCGGGTTCGCCAGTCGGGACGGCTCGGGAGGGCGTCGTGAGCGAGACGGCGACCACGCCGGCCTCCGAGCGCCCGGGAGCCGCCCCCGACGCGATCCGGGTCGAGCACATCCGCAAGCGATTCGGGGTCGTGACTGCGCTCGAGGACGTCTCGCTCCACCTCGGGCACGGCGAGGTGCTGGGCCTGATCGGCGATAACGGCGCCGGGAAGTCGACGTTGATCAAGATCCTGACCGGCTTTCACAGGCCCGACTCCGGACGAATCTTCGTCAACGGCGAAGAGGTCCAGCTCAAGTCGGTGACGCACGCACGCTCGCTCGGCATCGACACCGTCTTCCAGGACCTCGCGCTCGTGCCGGGTCTGTCCGTGTACCACAACATGTTCCTCAACCGCGAGCTCACGGTCGGCCTCGGGCCGCTCCGCTTCCTCAACAACCGCGCAATGCGGAAGCGCTCGCGGGAGTATCTCGACGACATCGGCGTTCGTGTTCCGTCGATGGATTCCGAGGTCGCACGCATGTCGGGCGGCCAGCGTCAGGCGATCGCAATCGCGCGGTCGACGCACTCCAACGCCAAGATCATCCTGCTCGACGAGCCGCTCGCTGCCATGGGCGCGCGGGAGGGTGCGCTGATCATCGAGCTGATCACTGAGCTCAAGCAGCGGGGCGACGTGTCGATCATCGTGATCGCGCACAACTACGTGCACGTGTTCGAGATGTGCGACCGCGTGAATCTGCTTCGCAACGGTCGGATCATGCTCGACAAGCGCAGCGACGAGACGTCGGTCGCGGAACTCACGTCGATCGTCGCCGCCGAGTACCGCTTGTCGCGGGCCGCCGACAACTAGCGACCTGAGATCGCCACCGCTGCGCGCACGGTTGCCCCGAGGTCGTTCGGGAACTCCGGATACGGTCCGAGGCGCTCGTCGATGCGTCGCGTGAGCGGCCACAGCTCGGTCGTCCCGGCCGCGAGCTCCTCGCGCACGGCCGACGTCGAACGTGAAGGCCAGCGAGCGGTCGAGGAAGGCCCGTGCCGCCGCGCCGTCCATCACCGGGTAGTGCGCCGTCAGCAGCAGGTCGGGCTCGAGCGCGCGCAGACCGCGGATCGTGGCCCGGTAGGCGTGGTCGAGGTCGGCGTGGCTGATCAGCACGTCGTCGAGCGACTCGAGGCCGAGCCCCACGGACTCGAGATACGGGCGCAGCACCCCGGCCGGCGTATCGGGCATGCCGGTGTCGAACAGCAGCGTGCGTCTGTCTTCGGCGAGCACGTTCTGCGCCATGAAGCGCACTCCGAGGGGCGACTCGATGCGGTGAATTCCGGTGCGATCTCCATGGTCATTGCCTCCTCGGGTCGGTTCGTGAGCCGCGCGTGATCGTGTACCCGCCGTCGACGCGCAGGATCTCACCTGTGACGTGAGCGGCAGCGGGCGAGAGGAGCCAGGCCACGGCGGAGGCGACGTCAGCGGGTGTGACGAGGCGCCGGAGCGGCGTGTCCAAGACGGCAAGCTCCGGATCGAGCTCGGACGGAAACGCAGCTTCGCTCCAGCCCGGTGCCACGACGTTGGCGCGCACACCGTTCGGCCCGCCTTCGAGAGCGGCGATCCGCACCAACGTGTGCAGGGCCATCGCGCCGGCTCCCACAGCGCCGGCGCCGGGAAAGGGCTGCGTGCCGAGGTCGGAGGTGACTGCCACCCAGCTGCCTGCGCCCCGTGCGGCCGACGCGGCGAGCCAGGGTTGCACGGCGAAGAACACCTCGCTCGCCCACGCATCGAACACCCGCAGCCAGTCGTCGGCTTCGAGCTCGGCGATCGGCGCCAGCTGCACGGGCGGAGCGACGCTGACCAGGTACTGCGCGTCGACATCGTCCCGCGTCAGCTGCAGCCCGGCCTCCTCCAACCCGGCTGCCAACGGCCCTGCCTCGCCGATCAGGCCGACGCGCACGTCAGTACTTCCCGATCACGAGGCCGCCGTCGACGCGGAGATAGACGCCCGTGACGATCTTCGAGGTGATGAGGAATGCCACGGCCTCCCCGATCTCGGCGGGCTCGGTGGGGCGGTGGTGCAGCGGGATCGAGGCCCGGGCTGCCGCTCGTTTCTCTTCGGTGTCGAAGTCGGGTGACGGGTCGTTCATCTTGGAATCCACCCAGCCGGGCCCGACGTGGTTGACTGCGATTCCGTCCGCGCCCCATTCGCGGGCCATCACCCCGACGACGTACCCCACGGCGTGCTTCGAGGCGCCGTAGATCCCCAGCGGGCTGAACGGCATCGCCGCGTTGACCGACGAGGTGACGACGATGCTGCCGCCCGTTCCCTGGGCCCGCATCTGTGCGGCGGCGGCGCGGCAGCCGTGCACGACGCCGTGCAGATTGACTCGCAGCACCGCGTCCCAGTCGTTGCGCGTCACCTCCGTGAGCCGCTGCCAGCGGGCAACCCCGGCGTTGGCCACGAACGCGTCGAGCCGCCCCAGACGGTCGACTGTCGCTGCGACGAGACGCTCGTTCTCGGTCTCGCTCGACACGTCGGCGCGCACGAAGACGGCTCTCCGGCCGAGCGCCTCGACAGCCTCCACGCCGCGCGCCGCTTCGTCCTCGTGCCCGACGTCGCTCAGGGCGATGTCGAAGCCGCGCTTCGCGAGCGCCACCGCGATACCCCGCCCGATGCCGCGGTCGCGCGCCGCGCCGGTGACGAGTGCAACCGGCGCCTAGACCACCACCCGGATCTCGCCGGCCTCGATGACCCGCACCTCATAGGTGCGTAAGCGGATATCGGCCAGGGCTATGCACTGGCCCGTGGGCACGTGGAACTCGAGCGAGTGCCAGGGACAGGTCACGACCTCGCCGTCCCAGATCCACGCCAGCTTCCAGTCCGTGTGCGGCCCGTAGTCGATGGTGCCGGAGACCGCTCCTGCACGGAGCGGGCGCCTCGCTGGTGCGGGCAGAGGTTCGGGATCGCGTGCAAGCTGCCGTCGATGTTGAAGACGCCGACCTCGCGGTTGGCCACGCGCACGATGCGATGCGTGCCCGGAGGCAGGTCCTGGATCGACCCGACCGCATGTTCGCTCGGCTCGCGATTCACGCCGGGGCCCGTCGAGGCGATCGCCGACACGGAAGCGGGCTCTGACGCCCCACCGACGCCACTGCCGCACATGCTGCCGTCGGCGAGCTAGCAGAGATGTTCATCGCGCCAGGACAACGTCACGAAGGTGCTGGGCAGCCGACTCCGGCGACACCGGGTTGAAATACACGCCCGATCCGAGTTCGCCAGCGGCGATAAAACGGGGCACACCAGCTGTTCGCCACGGGCTAACGATCTCCACGTGGAGGCGCGCGTGCGGCCATTCGTTGTTATCGAAGGGGCGCTGGTGGATCCAGAGCATGTATGGCGTGGCTGCGTCGAAGACACGATCGAACCTTTGGAGACAGTCGATGAGCAGAGCCGCGAGACCGTCACGCCCCTCCGAGTCGAGGGAGGGCAGATCTGAGACGTCGCCGCTCGGGACCAGACGAAGCGCGTACGGAAACACCGGCGCGACAGGGACCCACGCTCGCCAGCCTTCGCTCTCGGCTACCAGTCGGTCGCCGGGCTGCTCGAACACCTCCCCCCGCTCGAGTTCCTTGCGCGGTTGCTCAGGGACGGAGTCGAAGGCATAGATCTGGCCGTGCGGATGCGGAATGGTAGCGCCGACTTCGGCACCGCGGTTCTCGAAGACGAGAACGTAATCGACATTTGGGCGCGCGCCTAGCACGGACGTTCGCTCAGCCCATAGGTCGATGACGCGGCGGGCGCGCTCCGCCCCGAGGGACCAGAAGGTCGCCTCGTGTTCAGGGGTATAGAGGATGACTTCGCAGCGATCGTCGGGAAGAGCGGGCCAGCGGTTCACAAGCCAGCGCACGTCGTAGTCCTCCGGCGCCTCGAGCCCGCCCGGACAGAACGGGCACCCGCCGACGGACGGCTGGTTCGGCCGCACCTGTCGCGAACCAACAAAATACGTGTGCGCACCAGTATGGGGATCTGTGCGCAGGTCACCGGCTCCGAATAGCCTCGTCACGTCAACTCAGCGGCGCCGGGGGCGGGAAAGCAGATTCGCACCGTCGCAGTCCTCGCAAAACGATCGCGGTAGCTCTCGCTCACGTTCTCGCCAAACGATTCCGTGTCTGATTTGTCGACGAGCGCCAGCATCGAGCCGCCGAAGCCGCCTCCCGTCATGCGCGCCGCGATCGCCCCGGCGCGATATGCGTAGTCAACCAACCAGTCGAGCTCGGGCGCCGAGACCTCGAAGTCATCGCGTTGGCTCACATGCCCCTCGAAGAAAATCCGCGCGAGTTCGGTCCGATCGATCGGCCCAGTCGCGCGCAACACCTCAGCAAGTTCGCGGACGCGCTCGTTTTCGGTGACGACGTGGCGCAGCCGGCGCCAGTGAAGGTCGTCCAGGCCGCCCAGGTCGGCAAGGCGTTGCGCCTCCTCAACGTCAATGTCTACAGGCCGACGCCCGTTGAGGACAGTGACAGCGTCCTCGAGTTCGCGACGCCGCTCGGCGTAGCCGGAAAACTCGTGTACGTGACGAACGCCCGAATCGACGACCACCAACGCGATCCTTTCGGGAAGTGGAAGCAGGTGATACCCCAACGTAGAACAGTCCAAGAGGACCGCGCAGCTCTCTTTCCCGAGCATCGAGGCGGCCTGATCCATGATCCCGCAAGGCACCCCGACCGCGCGCACCTCGGCGCGCTGGCAGGCGCGTGCTAGTTCAAGCGGATCAAGTTCGAAGTCGGCGACGCCGCACAACGCCAAAGCGGTCGCTACTTCGAGAGCGGCCGAGGAGGAGAGCCCGGCCCCGCTTGGGAGGGTCGAGGTGACGGTGCCGGCAAAACCAATTGCGGGTCGGCCGAGCAAGTCAAGTTCGTGTGCCACGGCCGCGACGTAGCGGCCCCAGCCGGTCGGTGCCAAGCGTGAACTCCCGTCAGTTGCGAGCTCGGCGCGCTGACTGTGTATCTCGCTTTCCAGGTCGATCGCTGTCGCCGCGACGCCACTAATCGTGATGCCAAGGTTGATCGCCGCAGGTAGTACGAGCCCACCGCTGTAGTCGGTGTGCTCGCCGATCAAGTTGACGCGCCCCGGCGCCCAGAATGTTCGTCGGCCCGCTCTGTGGAGAGGTTCAGTGCTCAAGTGAGGCCAGTCGATCTCTCGCGCACCAGGCAACCGTGCGTTCAAGTCCTGCGTCGATGTCCCGTACCCGGCGTACAGGCAAGCTCGTCGGCTGCGCGGCTCGGGTCGAGGAAGCTGCGCTGAAGTTCGCCGAGGCGCGACTCTGCATGAACGAGTTCGGCCGCCACGCCCGCACAGGCCGCCAATACTTCAACCGATCGGCACTCGATGTGCGCGTTCAGCTTGGTTACATCACCAAGGCGGGCGACGGCCGACTTTGACCCGGTTGAACACCAACGCCGTAAGCGGCTCGAAGTGCGCGTCAGGCGTTGGGATCGGCTGACCGCACGATCGCGAGGCACCAAGGGAATGCCGGCTCGTAGCCGAACATGCGGCGCACTCGAATCGCGAACATCGGAGCCGGGGAGGGGACTGGAGGAGAAGCCAATCCCCTCCCCGGATACTCCGTCTTTCGACTGCCCCCGCGTCAGGACGGCGCTGTCGCCGCCCTTCGTGTCGCGTGCTGCGCACGCGACACGAACTTCCACCGTCGCCGGCTCGAAGCTCTTCTCACTCATTCGCTCCTGTCGCACCTTCTGCGATCACCAAATGGCCGCTTCGGTCTTGGGATCGAAGATGTAGAAGCGTTCGGCGTCTACAACTACCCGTACCACATCGCCGGTCTTGGCGCTCGTGCGCGGATTGAGGCGACCGAAAACCGTCACGTTGTTGTTCTGGGTTTCGGTTATCAAGTGCTTCAAATCTTCGGCCTCCAGGTCGTCCGTCGGGCCTGGATTACTTGGAAAGCCTTTCGCCCTCTACGCGAGTAAGACGATTTGTCGCGGGCGCGGAAATCCTTGGCGGGTGGAACCGCGAACGATCCTCTCATACCGGCATTGCTCCTGCAGAAGCGGTGCCAAAAACCGCTTGCAGCTTGAGATCGGCTTAACAGAGCGCTCTGGGTGAGTGAGTGGCTAAACCGCCAAGCTGATCCTGGTCCACATCGCTGAACTCGACGGACTCGTCTGGCCTCAGAAATTGGCTCAACGAAGCCGGTTCTCAGATGATGCCCCCGACAAGAATCGAACTTGTGCACGCGGTTTAGGAAGTCGGCCGGACCTGTGACCTGCTGTACCGCTCAGTTCGCTGGGTCCCGCTCGTCCGCGTGGTGAGGTGCATCCAGAACTGTTGAGTGTCGTCGTGTACAGCTGCGTCCGGCTGCTCCTGGTAGACGGCTGGTAGACAGCGAAGCGTCGAGCAGGCGACCGCTCTTCCCTCAGGATGCGTGGAAGCGGTGAACCGCCGTGAACTAGACGCCGACTGCTGGCGTTACCGCCGACACGGCGGCGAGCGCCTGCTCGACGAGGTCGTCGAGGCTTGCCCGGGCTGCGGCGTCGCGGGCCGCGTCGAGTTGCTCCGGCGGCAGTTCGCTCCTCGAGCCGCTCGAGGGCCGGGCGGGCCGCGCGCGCGTAGGACGCGGGCAGCTGCTCGTGGCCTGTCGCGAACGTGAGCAGGACGGCGGCGCGCTCCTGTTGGGCGGAATCCTCCGCGAGGCACGCGCCGATCCCGCTCAGTGCAAGAAGCTCGAGCGAGACGGCCTCTGATGCGCGCGCACGTTCGAGAGCCTCGCCGAAGCGCTCGTGTGCCTCTGCGCCGTCTCCGAGCGCCAGCGCGGCGAAGCCGATGCTGCAGAGCGCCGTGATCAGCCCCCAGCGGTGGTTGCTCTCCGAGAACGCCTCGTAGCCGGCGCGTCCGAGCCGCAAGGCCTCGGAGTATTCGCCCAGCCCGAACGCGCTCGAGCTCGCGCGGCTGAGCGCGTAGCCCGATCCCGCGGTCTCGCCGACGGACGCGAACAGGTCGTAGCGCCTCCAGGTGCAGCCGAAGCGCATCGCGGTAGCGCTCCTCTGCATCGGCGAGAAGGCCGAGCTTGCCTATGCCGTACGCGCGGAAAATGCGGGTTCCCGAGCTTGTCGCAGAGGGCGTTCGCGGCCTCGAACGCGTCGCCTGCGACGTCGAGGTCGTCCATGAGGAGGTGGGCGAAACCGAGGTCCATCAGCGCTCCGACCTCGGTGAACGTGTCATCGGTTGCTCTCGCGAGCTTCGATGCCCTCTTCGAGGAAGGACACAGCCTCCGTGAAGACGTCGCGGTACACGGCCACGATGCCGAGCGCGCACAGGCAGCGTCCAAGCTCTCGCTCCAGGTTCCGCGCCCGCAGGACGGGCATGCATCGGAGGGCGAGCTCCTCCGCGGCCGGGTCGTACCCGAGTCGCGCGCTGATCGCGATCCGGCACGTTGCCGCCGCCAGCGCGACGGCGCTCGCGCTCCCGGGGTCGTCCGGGTCGAAGCCGGCCGTTCGCGCGAGCGGCTCGAGCGTCTCGGCCCCTTCGAACCAGCTGTGCATCCACAAGAACGTGTAGAAGGCTTCGAGTGCGGCCAGCGCCGTCGGCTCGTCGTCCTCGCTCACGATCCACGCGAGCGCCGCGCGGAGGTTGTCGAGCTCGCCGCGCAACTCGTCCCGCGCGACCGTCATCTCCGGCCCCATCAGCGCCCCCTGGCGCTCCAAGAGCATCCCGGAGTAGTGGCGCGCATGACGCTCGCGTGTCGATGCGGAGGCGTCGGCCGATTCGACGCCGAGCTTCTCGGCCGCGTACTGGCGCAGCAGCTCGTGCAGCTCGAAGCGGCCGAAGTCGGGACGGCGGACGAGCGACTTCGAAACGAGCTCGGAGAGCAGACGGAGGTCGGCGCCGGCGACCGCGTTCGCCGCGCTCGCGGTCGAAGCCGCCGCGGAAGACCGACAGCTGCGCGAACGCGTCGCGCTGCTCGTCGGAGAGGAGCCGCCACGACTGGTCGAACGCGGCGCGCAGGCTTCGATGCCGCTCGGGCACGTCGCGCATCGAGGTGGCCAGGAAGTCGATGTTCCGCTCGATCTCGTCGGCGATCTCCGCGCAGGAGAGCATCGACACCCACGAGGCGGCGAGCTCGATGCCGAGCGGCATGCCCTCGACGAGCCGGCAGATGCGGAGCGCCTGCAGGCGCTCCGTCGTCGTCGAGGACGAAGCCCGGTCTCGCCTGCGCCGCCCGCTCGACGAAGAGCCGGAGCGCACGCGCTCCCGTCGCCGTTCTCCGTCGAGACCGAGCCCGTCGACGTCGAACACCCATTCGCTCTGCACGTTGAGTCGTTCGCGCGAGGTCGTCAGGAGCTCGACTCCCGGGGCTCGCTCGATCAGTTCGCCGAGCAGGCCGGAGCCGTCGACCAGGTGCTCGAAGTTGTCGAGCACGAGCAGGGTCGAGCGCTCGCTCAGGTAGTCGAGCAGCTGCTCCTGCGCCGAGAAGCCGCTGTGCGCGCGTCGACGGCGAACTGGATCGCTTCGGCGACGGCCGGCGCGAGGAGCTCCGGCGCCGGCGACGGAGACGAGCGGCACGAAGTGCACGCCGTGCGGGTAGCGCTCGATCCGCCGTGCCGCGGCCTCGAGCGCGAGCCGCGTCTTGCCCGACTCCGCCCGGGCCGACGAGCGTCAGCAGGCGGCACTCCGGATCCTCGAGCAGCCGGTCGATCGCCTCGAGCTCCGTCGCACGGCCGACGAACGACGTGCCCGGTGCAGGGCAGGCTCTTCATGCCCGACCTCGAGCGTCTTCAGAAGCGGGAAGTCGCACGGCAGCCCGTCGACCTCGAGCTGGTAGATCTGCTCGGGCGCGCTCAGATCCTTGAGGCGGTGCGGCCCGAGGTCGCGGACGTCTGCGTCCACGAGCGCACGAGTCGTGCTGCGAGAGCAGAACCTGCCCCCCATGGCCGACCGCGGCGATCCGTGCGCCCTTGTGGACGTCGAGACCGACGTAGCCCTCCTCGCTCAGCCGCGGCTCGCCCGTGTGCAGACCCATGCGCACCCGGATCGGGCCCGTCCGCCAGCGCGCGCTGAGCGTCCTCGGCAGCCGCCACCGCATCCGAGGCACGGCTGAACGCGACAAAGAACGCGTCGCCCTGCGTATCGACCTCGACGCCGTCGTGCGCCGCGAACGCGGCCCGCAGACGGCGGCGATGCTCGTGCAGCGCGTCGCCGTAACCGTCGCCGAGCTCCTGCAGCAGCCGCGTCGAGCCCTCGACATCCGTGAAGAGCAGCGTGACGACACCCGTCGGGAGGTCCCGCGGCATGGCAAGAACCCTACGCCTCGACCCCGCCTTTTCCTAAGCGGCAGTGGAAGCGGCCTGCTGCTATGCCCCCGACAAGAATCGAACTTGTGCACGCGGTTTAGGAAACCGCTGCTCTATCCACTGAGCTACGGGGGCTTGTTCGCCAATGGTACGTCGACCTCGAGCTAGGTCCCGCCGGGCGCGGCAGGAGTCGTGCGGCTCACGCGGCCGGGAAAGCCGCCTTCGCCGCGTCGGTGAACGCGGCTACCGCGACCGGGTCAGGCTGCTCGCCACGCGTGAACATCCCCACCTGGAGGCCGGGGCCGTACGAACCGATCGCGTCGATGTCCGCCGTGGTCGCCGGCTGCACGACCCAGTGGACATGGACCGGTTTCCGGCCGGCGTGGGACCACTGGCAGGTGTAGACCTGCTCGGGCGCAACCAGGCGATCGATGACCTCGGCGGCGCGTCGCAGGAGCGTCCCGAGCTCGGAGGCCTCGGCCGGGGTCAGTTCGGCGACCCGTGTCACGTGCCGGCGCGGCTTGACGAGCAGGGTGCCGACGCCGAGCGGCCCGACGCAGTGCTCGACGAGCCAGTCCGGCGATTCGTGGACGACGCCGCCCGGGAGTGGGAGCCGTCCTTCGGCGAGGTCACACGCGAGGCAGCCGTCCACGCGCCAAATCTAACGTGGCTTGTGATGGCGAGGGCTGGGAGAACGAGCCTCACGGCTCGTCACCCAGCCCTCAGGCGGGCGCGCGTTAGTGGCCGTCCGACGTCGAGGTCGTGCTGTCGGACGTCGTGGTGTCAGAGGTGGTGGTGTCAGAGGTCGTGCTGTCAGAGGTCGTGCTGTCGGACGTCGTGCTGTCGGAGGTCGTCGTTCCCGTGGTCGTCGTCCCACGCGGGTGATGGTGACCCTTGCCATCATCCCCGGTGGTCGTCGCCACCGTGGTCGTGCGAGGAGGCTTGACCCTCCGAACGTGCAGAAGGGCCGTGCCGGCCTGGAGCGTCGAGCCGTCTGCACAACCGACGCCGGTGACCGCGACGGTCTGTCCCGACGCTCCCAGCGAAACGGTCACGACGTCGCCGTTGTGGAACTGGCTGTGCCGGTTCGCATGGGTGACCGTCACGGTGAACGACTGCGGCGCGGCGGCGGTTCCGAAGACCACAGCTCTCTTGCACGCCTGATCGTTCTTTCCGTTGGCATGTCCGCCGCCGTGGAGGACCGGGCCGGCGAGCGCGAAAGACGAGGTGGCGCCGGCCGCTCCGACGAGCGCCAGCAACACGATCTTGAGCTTCATGAAGACTCCCTTTTCAGCACAGCTGTTGGATATCCATGTCGGATATCGACAGCCGGAGGCCGGAGGTGCGTCCCTCGATTCAGGGACGGTGGAGCAGCTAGCCCGCGCTTAGCGGCGGTTGCTCACGTCGAGGCCGCTCGCGACCACGATCGCGAGGCCCACCGTGGGGAGCTTGCCACCGGCGGATGCGGAGAGGACATAGGTGCCGTGTGCGTTGGTCACGCAACGCCAGGCGACCGCGCCCGTCGGGGACTCTCCACCGAAGACCTTGTTGCCGTCGACCTGGAACGTCTGCGTGCGTGTGGCCCACTGGTCGCACGTCTTGCCGGCCGGCAGCTTGCGCACTTGCCAGACGAAGCTCTGTCCCGTCCAGCGCCAGAGCCCTTTCCGGATGCGCACGCGATTCGTGAACGGCACGCTGAGCACGCCGCCCGCGATCTTGGCACCGCTCCGGTAGCGGTAGAAGAGCGGCGTGCGGGCCGGAAGGAACAGGCTTCCCCCCTGGCGCTTCGCGAGTTGTATCCGCGTGGCGGTCGGGAGGTAGCTCCACGCGGGCGTGAAGAGTGAACGGGCGACGCCCGCGCAGGCACCCGCGGCGACGAGGCACGCGAGCATGACGCCGACCAGCTTGATCCGGGGAGCGCTCATTCGCAGCGGACTGTAGGCCCGCCGTATTCGTGAGATGTCAGGGAACTGTTCTGGCAGTGCAAGACGGTGGGACGTTTCGCCGGCGTCGCCGCGTTTTCCTCTCGGTGAGGCAGCTCGGGATCACACGGGGTGCGGCTCTCTACGTCGGTGCGCTGATCGGCCCCGGGCTCCTGCTCGTCCCCGCGCTCGCCGTCCAGGCTGCCGGCGCAGCGTCGATCGTCGCCTGGGCCGCCCTGCTCGTCCTGTCGGCTCCGCTCGCGATCACGTTCGCGGCGCTCGGCGTGCGCCATCCCGTGGCGGGCGGCGTCTCGACCTACGTTCGCGAGGGCCTGGGCGAGGACGCGGCGGCGATCACCGGCGGCTGGTTCGTCGCCGCGGTCCTGCTCGGGTCGCCCGCCGTCTCGGTGATCGGCGGCTACTACGTCGCCGACCTCACGGGCTCGGGCACGCCGGTCGCAGCTGCCGTCGGCCTCGCGATGTTCGCAACCGTCCTCGTGGCCAACATGTTCGGCCTCCGCATCTCGTCGGGATTCCAGCTCGCGCTCTCGTCGGTGCTGATCGTCGTGCTCGCCCTGGCAATCGCCGTTGCGCTGCCGACGCGCGGCGGGCGCAACTGGACACCATTCGCACCTCACGGCATCTGGGCGATCGGCACCGCGGCGAACATTCTCGTCTGGCTCTTCGTCGGCTGGGAGGCGGTTGCTCAGCTCGCGGGAGACTTCCGCCATCCCAAGCGCGACCTGCCGCGCGCGATGGCGATCGCCTTCGCTCTGGTCACCGTCCTCTACATCGGCCTCGCGGTTGCCACCATCGGCGTCACCGCGGGGACCGGGTCGCAGGTCCCGCTCGCCGACCTCATCGCCGTCGGCTTCGGCCGTGCAGGGCGCGACGCAACGGCGGTGCTCGCCGTCGTCCTGACGATGGGGACGATGAACGTCTACGTGGGCGGGATGGCCAAGCTCGCGGCGTCGCTCGCGAGCGAACGCGCGTTGCCTGCCTGGTTTGCGGGCGATGCGCAGCGGTCGATCCCGCGCCGCCCGCTCTATGTCTTCGCCCCGATCGTCGCGGTCCTGATCGTGGCGGTGCTCGCAGGGGCCGGCACGACCTCCGGCCTCGTCCGCGCCACCTCGGCGTGCTTCATCGCCGTCTACGTTCTCGCGTTGCTGTCAGCGACCAGGATCCTCGACGGGCGCGTTCGGATCGCCGCGGTGTTCTCTCTAGCCCTCTCGGTGGTCCTCGCCGTTTTCTCCGCCGGCTACCTGGTGGTGCCGGTCG
This sequence comes from uncultured Thermoleophilia bacterium, assembly GCA_963779535.1. GTDB lineage: Bacteria > Actinomycetota > Thermoleophilia > Gaiellales > Gaiellaceae > PALSA-600. The sequence continues at coordinate 74,585 of CAVZYP010000003.1, forward strand.
TGGCCGCTGCGATTGCGCTGGTGCTGCGTCGCAGCCTGCGGGTCGCGCGCCCCGAAGGCTCCGCCGTGACGGACTGATCCTCCGAACGGGGGACTCGCGGCACGGGAGGTGCGCCGATCATCTGCGGGTGCGGCGCTGCTCGCTCCTCATTGCCCTTGTAACGGTCCCGCTCGTGCTGGCGGCGTGCACCGGTGCCGATGCGCAGAAAGCCCAGGACCTGCTCGACCAGTCGCAGGTTGCTGCCAAGTCCGTCCACTCCGAAGAGTTCTCGATGCGGATGACGATGGACTCAGCCGCCAACAGCGCCGTCGTCGACGTGGTCGGCGGCATGGTCCTGAAGGGCGCCGGTGCGGGCGACTACTACGCGACGGTGAACACCGAAGCGGCAGGTGCGTCGCCACTCGATCTCGTGATGGTCAAACACGGTCCGACCGTCCAGTTGCGGCTCAACGGCGCGACGCGCACCATGTCGCTGCCGGCGCGACTGAAGCCGGCCGCCGCCGCGGGCTTCGACCTCAATGCGATCACCCCGTACGTGAAGGATGTGTCGGTGTCGACGATCGATGTGAACGGTCGCACCGAGGACGAGGTGACCGGCACGATCGACGGCAATGCGCTGCTGCAGAACCTCCCGGGTGTCTCCACCGGGGTGCTGTCGAAGGTCGGCGGCTCGCTCAGCGACCTCAAGGTCTCGCTCTTCATCCCGCGGGACTCGCACCTGGTCGAAACGGCGCTGATCGACATGACCATGCACGTGGCGAAGCAGAGCTTGCACATGAGCCTGTCCTATGCCGTCACGAGCGTGAATCAGCCGCTGACGTTCCCCTGAGAGGGCTCGAGCAGTACCACGGGAATGCGGCGCACCGTTCGGCGTTCGTAGCCGAGATAGCCCGGCGCGATTCTCGTGACCTCGGCCCACAGCCGGTCGCGCTCGCCGCCCGTCGCCTCGCGTGCGACCACGCTCCGCGTCGAGCTCCCGAGCTGCATGGTGGCGCGAGGGTCGCGCTGCAGGTTCAGCCACCAGGAGGGTGACCGGTCGAGCCCGCCGTACGACGCGATCACGACGTAGCTCTCACCTTGCGGCAAAGCGCAGAGTGGCACGGTCCGGGGCCGTCCCGATTCACGGCCCGTCGTCGTGAGCAGCACGATCGGAAGCCCCCAGATGTGCGATCCGATCCTGCCGCCGCTTGCGCGATAGAGCGCGCGGTGCAAAGCGCCGAGATAGTGGGTCGTGAGCCGAACGAGGAGCGGGCGCATCGTCGCCGACGCTAGACGGCGACGCGGACCTCGCCGCCGACGAGCACGCGCTCGATCTCGAGGCCCTCGTTCAGGATCACGACGTCGGCGGGAAGCCCCACGTCGATCCGGCCGAGCTCAGGGTCGCCGAGCACGCGTGCCGGGGTCGTCGTTGCAGCCGCGATTGCCTCTTCGAACGGCACGCCGAGCGAGTGGAGGTTGCGGACCGCCTCGTCCATCGTCAGGACGCTGCCGGCAAGAACGCCGTCCGGCCCGCGAACGGTGCCCTCGTGCACCTGCACGTCGAGGTTGCCGAGGCTGTACGAACCGTCCGCGACGCCTGCTCCCGTGATCGCGTCCGTCACGAGCGCGAGCCGTTCGCGCGCGGCGTGCCAGGTCACGCGCACGGTCTCGGGCGCGAGATGAATCCCGTCGACGATCAGCCACACGACGACATCGTCCCGGGCGAGCGCCGCGCCGACGATGCCCGGGTCGCGGTGGAGGAAGGGCCGCATCGCGTTGAAGAGGTGCGTCACGCTGCGGGCGCCACGGTCGAAGGCGGCGTTCGCCTGCTCGGCGGTCGCGTCGGTATGGCCGAGCGACACGGCGACTCGGCGCTCGAGCAGCCGGTCGATCAGCTCCGTCGCGCCCGGGAGCTCCGGTGCCAGCGTCATCAAGCGCACCGGGCCCGAATCGAGCAGGCGCTCGAGCAGCGCCAGGTCCGGATCGCGGCGCGACGAAGCCTCATGCGTCCCGAGCCGGTTCGGCGAGAGGAAGGGGCCCTCCAGGTGCATGCCGAGGATGCGAGGGCGTGCGTCGCTGATCGGGACCTCGCGCATCGCCGCCAGGATCTGCTGCTCCGGGCTCGTGATCAGCGTCGGCAGGTACGCGGTCACTCCGGTCTCGAGCAGCGCCTCGCCCGCCTTGCGGTACCCGTCCGCATCCGCGTCGAGAAAGTCCACACCCCCGAAGCCGTTCACCTGCAGGTCGACGTAGCCAGGGACGGCGACGCCATGCCCGTTGCGGTTGGCGACGCCGACCGCGGCGACCCGCCCGTCGAGCACCTCCACGTCGCCCTTGACGAGCAGGCCGTCGACGAGCGCCGCTGCGACTCCGAGCTTCATAGGAGTGCAGTCTAGAAGTGGTCCTATCGTTTGGTCAATACCAGTTGTCGAATTTCCCCACGATTGGGCTTGTGTCCAGGCGAGTTGGTCTATACCATCGCCTGGTGGCGGCGATCCGGCTCGACCAGGTGCGCAAGACCTTCGGCACGGTGACGGCAGTCGACGACGTCTCGCTGGAGATCGCCGACGGTGAATTCCTCGTGCTCGTCGGCCCGTCGGGGTGCGGAAAGTCGACCCTGCTGCGGATGATCGCCGGCCTCGAGGACGTGACGGGCGGCGAGATCTGGATCGGGGATCGCGACGTGACCGACCTCGCTCCCAGGAGCCGCGACATCGCCATGGTCTTCCAGACCTACGCGCTCTACCCGCACATGACGGTGCGTCAGAACATGGGCTACGGGTTGAAGGCGCGCCGCACCCCCAAGCCCGAGATCGCACGCCGGGTCGCCGACGTCGCAGAGCTGCTCGGCCTCAACGACCTGCTCGAGCGGCGGCCGGCTCAGCTTTCCGGCGGCCAGCGGCAGCGGGTTGCGATGGGACGCGCGATCGTGCGCCAGCCGCAGGCGTTCCTGCTCGACGAGCCCCTGTCGAACCTCGACGCCAAGCTTCGCGTCGGCATGCGGGCCTCGCTCGCCCAGCTGCACCAGCGGCTCGGCGTCACCACCGTGTACGTGACGCACGATCAGACGGAGGCGATGACGCTCGGGCAGCGCGTCGCCGTGATGCGCGACGGCCACATCCTGCAATGCGACCGCCCGCAGGTCCTGTATCGCCGGCCGAACAACCTCTTCATCGCCGCGTTCATCGGTTCGCCCGCAATGAACCTCGTCGCGGGAACGGTCGACGGGGACCGCGTGCGCTTCGGGCAGTACAGCGTGGCGATTCCGACCCCGCCCGGGCTCGAGCGCGTGATCGTCGGCGTTCGGCCGGAGAGCTTCGAGGACGCCGCGTTCGCGCCCGGGATGCCCACCATCCGGGTGCACGTCGAGGTGCTCGAGGAGCTGGGCTCGGACGCCCACGTGTTCTTCCAGGTCGATGCGCCGCCGATGACCGCGGAGGTGCTGGAAACCGCATCAGAAGAGGGATTGCTGCCTGCAGACCGGGCGCTCTTCACGGCGCGGGTCGACGCCCGCACGGCCGCGCGGGTGGGCGAGGAGCTGGAGCTCGCGGTCGACCCCGCGGGCTTCCACTTCTTCGATCCCGACAGCGGCGCGCGGCTCGAGACATCCGCCGGTGCACCTGCTCTGGCGGCGCATTGACGAAGCAGCGTGAAACCCGCGAGCGGGTCCTCGAGCTGATCGAGCCGCTCAGCGTCGGCGATGCGATCCCCTCGGAGCGGCAGCTCGGGATCGATCTCGGCGTCTCGCGCCTGACCGTCCGCGCCGCACTCGACGAGCTGGTGCGCGAGGGGTACCTCGTGCGCCGACGCGGCGCCGGCACGTTCGTGGCCGAGCCCAAGGTGGCGAAGGGCATCGACATCACCTCGTTCAGCGACGACATGCGCGCACGCGGGCTGAACCCGGGCAGCCTGACACTCGACCTGCGCGAGATCGCGGCCGGCGCACGCCTCGGCCGCATCCTGCATGTCTCGCCGTCCGAGCCGGTGGTTGCCGTCAAGCGGCTCCGCCTCGCCGACGGCGACCCGATGGCGATCGAGCTCCTGCACGTCCGGTCGTCGCTCGTCCCGGGCCTGACGGGACGCGACCTCGAGGAGCATTCGTTCTACGACCTGCTCGCGGGCCGCTACGACGTGTCGATCATCGGCGGGACGCAGACGGTCGAGCCGACGGTGACCAACGAGGAGGAGTCGTCGACCCTCGGCGTGCCGCTGCATTCGCCGGCCCTCCTCTTCGAGCGGGTGACGCGGACTGCCGAGGGCGATGTGGTCGAGTTCACGAGCTCGACCTACCGCGGCGACCGCTACCGGCTCGTGACCGAGATCGGCCTCGGCGGACGCGCCGTGCAGCCGCTGGTGGCTGGGCTGGACCAATTCTGAAATTGGTATTGACTTGTTGGTGAACTTTGTGAAACTATCCGGCGAGATGGCAAGTGGTCTGTACCAAATGTGCGGCGCCGACACTCGCAGTGAGCGACAGGGCCGCCTGACTCTGGAGGTCTCCAGATGAAGAGACGCAGCATCGTCGCTCTCTGTCTCGTCGCCGTCATCGCCGCCGCGGTCACCACCGCGACGACGCTCGGCGCGACCAAGAAAGCGACTGCCAACAGCATCACCGTTTGGCTGCAGATCGACGCACAGTCCGGCTGGCCGGGCGTCGTCGCTGCTGCCAACCAGCAGTTCCAGTCCGACCATCCGGGCACGACCGTCAACGTCCAGTATCAGAGCTGGACCGATCACCTCCAGAAGTTCGACGCGACCCTCGCGGGCGGCGGCGGCCCTGACGTGATCGAGATGGGCAACACCGAGATGACCAAGTACATGGCCGCCGGTGCGTTCGCGCCGCTCAACAAGTCGTCGTTCGACAACTCGTCGTCGTGGCTCAAGGGCCTGGCGGCCTCCGGTGCGTTCGGCGGGAAGACGTACGGCGTGCCGTATTACGCGGGCTCACGCGTCGTCACCTATCGCACCGACCTGTTCAAGAAGGCCGGCATCTCCAAGCTGCCTTCGACGACGGCGCAGTATGTGGCGGACGCGAAGAAGCTCATGGCCAAGAACCCGCAGAAGGGCTTCTCGCCGGTCTACATCGCGGGTGAGGACTGGTACGTCGGAATGGCGTTCGTCTTCGACTACGGCGGTGGGATCGCGCAGCAGGTCAGCGGCCAGTGGAAGGGCCTGCTCGCCTCGCCGAAGTCGCTCGCCGGCCTGACGGCGTTCAAGAACTTCTACCTCGCGACGTCGCGGGCGCCGAAGACCAACGACGGAACGAAGCCGAACCCCTACGACGTCTATGCGCAGGGCCTGGCAGCCTCGATGGTCGGCCCGAGCTGGTACACGTGCTGTGTCGGGAAGTCCTACACGCCGACGACCGCGCAGTTCGTGATGCCGGGCCACGTCAAGGGCCAGGCCATGCCGGGCTTCCTCGGCGGCTCCGACCTCGCCGTTCCGGTGACGAGCTCCAACAAGGCGCTCGCCGCGGACTGGATCAAGGACTTCACGGACACGAGCTCCGAGAAGGCCCTCCAGGCGAAGGGCAACATTCCGAACGCGACCAACCTGCTCGGCGGGAGCGTCAACGAGCGGGCCGCTTCGCGGAGCTGGTTCGTCCCGACGGCCAAGCACTGGGTCGACGTCGAGAACGGCAACATTCTCCGCAACATGCTGGGGCAGATCCTGACCGGCCACCTGACCGTCAAGCAGGCGGCTCAGTCGGCCAGCGACAACATCGCATCGGTGCTCAACCAGCCGTAACCGGTGCGTGACAGTAGTGCAACGGCACCCGCCGCCGAGACCCTGGATCAGAGGTCTCGGCGGCGGCGCCGTTTCTGGGCCCGGACGGGCCGCGGGGCGGTGCCGTACGGGCTGATCGCCCCCATCGTCGTCGTGATGGCGGTGGTGCTCGGGTACCCGCTCTACTGGCTCGTCAAGCTCTCGCTCGCAGCGCTACGGCCTTTTCGACCTGATCCGGCACCAGGGCGTCTACATCGGGCTCGCGAACTACCGCTCCGTCCTGAGCGACCCCGTCTTCTGGCACACGCTCGTCCGCACGATCGTCTTCACGACGGTCAACGTCGTGACTGACGATGGGGATCGGCATGCTGCTCGCCCTGCTGCTCGTCCGCGTCAGCACCGCGGTGCGCCTGCTGCTCAGCTCGGGGCTCGTGCTCGTCTGGTCGATGCCGGTGGTCGTCGCCGTGCAGATCTGGTACTGGATGACGAACCACCAGAACGGCGTCGTCAACTACGTGCTGACAAAGCTGGGGTTCGGGGACTACTTCCAGCACGACTGGTACGCGACGACCTTCTCGCAGCTGAGCATGACCACGCTGCTGATCGTCTGGGGCGCGCTCCCGTTCGTCGTCATCACGCTCTATGCCGCTCTCGCCCAGGTGCCGCACGATCTCGTCGAGGCGGCCGAGGTCGACGGCGCACGGCCCTGGCGCGTGTTCCGGGACATCACGGTGCCGATCCTGAAGCCGATCCTGCTCATCCTGACCAGCCTCTCGATCATCTGGGACTTCGGCGTGTTCACCCAGCCGTATCTGCTGATCGGGCAGTCGAGGATCACCACGGGCAACTACCTGATGAGCATCTACCTCTTCGAGGAGGGGTACCTCAAGGCCGACTTCGGTCTCGGCGCTGCGATTTCCATCCTGATGCTTCTGATCGTCGCCGTGCTCAGCGTCGTCTACGTGCGCCGGATGGTGCGGATCGGGGCGGCGCAGTGAGCGGGCGCGGCCACGCCCACGGCCGTCGCGCGCGCCAGACCGGGTGGAATGTGCTCGGCATCGGCATCTTCGTGGTGATGGTCTTCCCGGTCTTCTGGATGATCTCGACGGCGTTCAAGTCGAACGAGGAGATCATCAGCCTCAACCCGACCTGGTTCCCGTTTCCGCCGACCTTGCAGCACTTCCGGGCCGCGATCCACACGTCGTACTTCTGGGTCGATGTCGGGAACAGCCTGATCGTCGTCACCGTCACCGTCGCGATCTCGATCGTGCTCTCCTTCCTCGCCGCGGTCGCGCTTGCGCGTTACAACTTCGACGGCCGCAAGCTCTTCATCGTGTTCGTGATCGGCATCCAGATGCTGCCGCAGGCGGGCTTGATCATCCCGCTCTACGTCGTGCTCGCGGACTACCACCAGGTGAACGCACTGAGCGGGGTGATCATCACGTACCTGACGTTCGTGCTGCCGTTCTGCGTCTGGACGCTGCGCGGCTTCCTGCTCGGCATCCCCAAGGATCTCGAGGAGGCCGCGATGGTCGACGGCTCGACGCGCGTGGGCGTGTTCATGAAGATCCTGCTGCCGCTGATGGGGCCGGGCCTCGTTGCAACGTCGGTGTTCGCGTTCATCACGGTCTGGAACGAGTACATCTTCGCCCGCGTGCTCCTGAACGACCAGTCGAAGCAGACGGTCACGGTCTGGCTCTCGTACTTCCTGGGCTCGGGCTCGCAATACCGACTGGGGCGCGCTGATGGCCGCTTCGACGCTGACGGCAATCCCCGTCGTGATCTTCTTCCTGCTCATTCAGCGCCGGATCGCCTTCGGGCTGACCGCGGGGGCGGTGCGCGGATGAGCGCCACGCTCGAAGAGCTGGCGTCCGCCTGCATCTTCCCGAGCTTCCCGGGCACGGCTCCGCCCGACTGGGTGCGGCGCTTCCTCGCCGGCGGCGGGGGCGGAATCGTGCTCTTTGCCTACAACGTCCCGTCGCGAGAGCAGCTTGCCTCGTTGTGCGCCGTTCTGCAGTCCGAGCGGCCCGGCGTCCTGCTTGCGATCGACGAGGAAGGCGGCGACGTCACGAGACTCGAGTGGGACACAGGCAGTTCCTACCCGGGCGGTGCGGCGCTCGGTGTCGTCGACGATCCGGCCCTGACGGAGAGCGTCGCGGCATCGATCGCCGCAGAGCTCGCCGCCGTCGGGGTGAACTGGAACCTCGCACCGGTCGCCGATGTGAACGTCCCTGCGAACCCGGTGATCGGGACGCGCGCGTTCGGCTCGGACCCGCACCTCGTGGCAAGGCAGGTCGGCGCCTGGGTCCGCGGGCTCCAGAGCGGCGGCGTCGCCGCGTGCGCGAAGCACTGGCCGGGCCACGGCTCGACCACGCAGGACTCGCATCTCGAGCTGCCTCACCTCGTCGGCGACCTCGAGGTGGGGCTCGAGCCGTTCCGCGCCGCGATCGCCGCGGGGGTCAAGTCGATCATGACGGCGCATATCCGCGTCCACGAGCTGCCCGCCACCATCGACCCGGCGCTGATCCAGGGCCTGCTCCGCGACGAGCTCGGCTTCGACGGCGTCGTGATGGCGGATGCGCTCGAGATGAAGGCCGTGTCCGAGACGGTCGGCGTCGAGAGCTCCGCGGTGCAGGCACTGTCCGCAGGCGTCGATGCTCTCTGCGTCGGTCACGATCTCGGCGAGGACGCGGTCGACCGGATCCGCGCGGCCCTCGTTGCGAATGTGGACGAGAGCCGGCTCCGCGAGGCGGCGGGAAGAATCGCCAGGCTCGCGGACTGGGCGAGGCCCGCTGCAGGCGCCGCCGACCATGCCGGCGCGGCTGCCGGAGCGACCCGCGCGCTGATCGTCGAGGGCGACGTAGGGCTCTCGCGGGCGCCGGTGATCGTCGAGCTCCGACCGCCGGCGAACATCGCAGCCGGCGAGGCCGAGCACGGGCTGGGCGAGGCTCCTGTCGTCCGGGAGGGCGAGCTGGTGCCGCCCGCCGACGTGTACGTCGTGCGCGACGCCCACCGGCACGCGTGGATGCGGCGAGCAGCGGACGTGCCCGGCGTGATCGTGGTGGAGACCGGGCTCCCGATGTGGCGGCCCGTGCTCGCGCGCGGTTACGTCGCGACCTACGGCGGCGGACGCGCGTCGCTCGCCGCGGCAGGGGAGGCGCTCGGCCTGTGACGAGCCATCTCGAGCAAGAGCTTCGCGACCAGCCCGCCGCGCTCGCGCGCCTGATCGAGAAGCAGCTGGGTTTTGCCGAGGAGATCGCAGGGCTGTTCCGCCGGAGCGACGTGCAGTACGTCCTGATCGCGTCGCGAGGAAGCTCGTCGAACGCCGCGCGCTACGCCCAGTACCTGCTCGGCCGTGCGCACCGGGTCCCGGTGGCGTTCGCGACGCCGTCGCTCTTCACGCTGTACGAGCAGCCGCCGCGCCTCGACGGTGCGCTCGTCGTCGGGATCTCACAGTCCGGTGAGTCGCCGGACGTCGTCGAGGTCGTGCGCGAGGCGAAGCGCCAGGGCCGGCCGTCGATCGCCGTCACGAACTCTCCTTCATCGCCGCTCGGGCTCGCGGCCGACGCCGTGGTGAAGCTCGAAGCGGGCAAGGAGCAGGCGGTTGCCGCGACCAAGACGTACGTCAACTCGCTCGGTGCGATCGCGCTGATCTTCGCGACGACCACCGGAGATGCACAGGCGCTCGAGGAGCTGCGCCGGGCCCCCGAGCAGATCCAGGCGCAGATCGAGCGCTCGTGGGGCGACGTCGCCGCCCTCGACGCACTTCGGCCCGTCGACGGCGGCACCGTGATCGCCCGCGGGATCAACTACTGCACCTCGTTCGAGGTCGCGTTGAAGATTCGCGAGCTGTCCGGGCTGCTGTTCGAGGCGTACTCCGCGGCCGACCTGATGCACGGGCCGGTGGCGGCGATCGGGCCCGGCTGGCCGGTGTTCGCGCTCGCCCCGTCCGGGCCGGCTCTCGAGGCGATGGAGGTTGCCGTCGCAGACGTCGCGCGCCGCGGCGCGCGGGTGATCGTCGTCTCCGATGTGGCCCGTGTGCTCGCACACGGCGAGGTCGCGCTGCCGCTCGTCGCCGGTGTGCCCGGAATGGCTGAGCCCGCTCGTCGCGGTCGTTCCCGGCCAGCTCGCCGCGCTCCGGCTCGCACAGCTGCGCGGAGCGGATCTCGACAACCCGGTCGGGCTCTCGAAGATCACGCTGACGCGCTGAGCCCGGTCTCCCGGTCAGCCTTCCCGCGGCTGCCAGCGGAACCCGCGGAGCGCAAAGACGAGGCCGATCGTGCCCCAGGCGAGCACGACGGCGAGCGCCTCGGTCTCGTTCCAGATGTGGTGGTGGAGCACCATCACATCGCGGGTCAGCTTCGTGAAGTAGGTGAGCGGCAGCAGGTTCGCGATCGCGCGCAGGAAGCCCGGGTAGTCCTTGGGAGTGAAGAACGTGCCGGAGATGATCGCCATCGGCAGGTAGACGAAGTTGACGACGGCAGACGACCCCTCTGCCGAGCGGATGAACCCGGTCAGGCCCAGGCCCATCGCGGCGAATGCGGCCGCACCGACCACGAGCACGAGGAAGAGCGAGAACGGCCGGGCCGGAAACGCGACCGAGAACAGGAGGCGGCCGAGGACGATCAGGACGGAGGCCTCGATCAGGAAGGTGATGAAGGTCGAGACGAGCACGGCGCCCAGGTACGTCCACGGCGGGAGCGGGGTCGCCCGGATGCGCTTCAGCACGCCGCTCTCGCGGCGGATCACCATGGTGATCGCGAGCCCGGCGAACGCCGTCGACGCGACGCCGTAGCCGATCATCCCCGCCTGCAGGAACGGCGCCGCCTTGATGTGCTCCTTCGTGATCACGCTCTTGCCGTAGATCGAGCCGAACACGAGGAAGAAGATCACCGGCAGGAGGAAGGTGAAGAACGCTGCCTCGCGATTTCGCCAGAAGAGCACCTGCTCGGTTCTCAACTCGTGCAGGAAGAGCCTCACCCGGCGGTCACGCGGGCAAGCGTAGCGTCGCGGGTCTCAAGGCTCGCTCGTGAGCTCCAGGTAGACGTCCTCGAGCGTCGGGCGCAGGACCTCGAGCTCGGCGAGCTCCTCGCCGCGGGCGAGCGCCTCGGTGGTCAGCTCGTGCAGCCGTCGGGTCGGGTCCTCCGTCCGCTCGACCACGTCCTTGCCGTTGCGCTTGAAGCGGATCTCCGTCTCGACCGTGCCTCCGGTGAGATCGGCGGGCGATCCTTCGCGGACGATCACCCCGTCGCGCAGCACGGCGACGCGGTCTGCGAGCTGCTCGGCCTCGTCCAGATAGTGGGTCGTGAGCAGGATCGTCTTCCCGAGGGCCCGCAGGTTGCGAACGGTCTCCCACGCGGTACGCCGCGCCCCGGGGTCGAAGCCCGTCGTCGGCTCGTCGAGGAACACGAGCTCGGGATCGCCGATCAGGGCGAGGCCGAGGTCGAGGCGGCGTTGCTGCCCGCCCGAGAGCGTGCGCACTCGTGAAGCCGGCCTTCTCGGCGAGGCCCACGATCTCGATCACTTCGTCGACGTCGCGCGGCTTCGTGTAGTAGCCCGCGAACACGCTCAGGCTCTCGCGGGCGGTCAGGGCCGGGTAGAGCGACGACGACTGGAGCATCACGCCGATTCGCTGCCGCCAAGACGTGCCGCTCCGCTGCGGGTCGACGCCGAGCACCTCGACCGTTCCGGCGTCGCGGTTGCGGTACCCCTCGAGGATCTCGACGGTCGTCGTCTTGCCGGCTCCGTTCGGGCCGAGCAGGCCGAACACCTCGCCGACCTCGATCGAGAAGTCGATCCCGCGCAGCGCCTCGTGCGGGCCGTACGCCTTGCGCAGGCCCGTCACTACGACGGCGTTCACAGCTCGACCACCGCGACGGCCCCCGGCGCGAACCCGCGTTCCTCGCCCGTCAGGTCGAGGAAGATCTCGCTGCAGTCCGGCTGGTGCCCGACCGCGACGACCGACTCGCCGCGGTCGCTGACCGCCTCGCGAACGCCGGCTGCGGTCGCTCCGGGCGCGAGGCGTTCGTCGACCTCGGCAGTGAGATGCGCGGCGCGCGCGATCTGCTCGGCCGTTTCTCGCGCGCGGAGCAGCGGGCTCGACAGCACTGCGGCGAGGTCCTCGGCGGCGAGTCGCCCTGCGAGCTCGCGCGCTGCCGCTTGGCCGGCCGGCGTCAGGGGCCGGAGCGCGTCCGGCTCGCCCGGCGCGGCCTCGGCGTGACGGACGAGGAAGAGGCGCACGGCTCTAGCCTAGTTGGGCTGCGACGCGGCCAAGCACGCCGACCATGTCGACGTCCTCGTGCGCGATGTGCTGGAGCATCACGCGCTCGACGCCCGCCTGTTCGTAGAGGCGCAGTTGGCCGGCGACCTCGTCGACGGTGCCGGAGATCGCCGGCTGCTCGCTGCCGGTCACCGCCTTGAAGGCGGCCAGCCGCTCGAGCAGGTCGGCCGGGTCGTCGGCCACGACGCAGCTCGTCATCATCGAGAAGGCGAGCGGCTCGCGCCCGGCCGCCCGGGCCGCGTCGTCCAGGGCCTGCCTGCGCTCGCGCGCCTCGGCGACCGTCGGCCAGACGGTGTTGTACTCGTCGGCGTGCGCGACGGCCGCCCGGACGGTGCGCGGCTTGGCGGTGCCTCCGACGATGATCGGCGGATGTGGGCGCTGCAGCGGCTTGGGCTGGATCTCCGGGGCGGCATCCCAGTGGCGGACGATCTCGGCCAGCTGGCGATCCAGTTCGTCCATCCGTTCCCGAAGCGGCGGGAAGTCGAAGCCGTACGCCTCGTGCTCGGCCTCGAACCAGCCTGCGCCGAGCCCGAGCTCGACGCGACCGCCGGAGATGTGGTCGACCGTCGCGACCATCTTGGCGAGCACCGGGACGCGGCGGAACGTGACGGGGGAGACCATCGTGCCGAGCCTGATCCGGCTCGTCACTGCGGCCAGCGCCGGCGAGCGTCGCCCAGGCATCGAGCGAGCCGGCGGGCTCGCCGCGGACGATCGAGCGGTAGTGGTCGGAGCGAAAGAGCCCTTCGAGACCCGCATCCTCCGCCGCACGGGCGAGCGCGACCCACTGCTCCCAGGAGACGCCCTCCTGGCCCTCGATCATCAGACAGACGCGCACTATTCGGGCGTCACGTAGGACGCGGTCAGCCCGCCGTCCACGAGGAACGTCGAGCCGGTGACATACGACGACTCGTCCGAGGCCAGGAAGAGCGCGCCGTTGACGACCTCGCGCGGCTTGGCGAGGCGGCCCGTCGGCCAGTGCACGCGCCGCCGTTCGAGCGCCGCCGGATCGTCGCCGAAGATGTTGAGCAGCAGCGGCGTCTCGACCGGCCCGGGACAGAGCGCGTTCACGCGCACGTTGTCCCGCGCGAACTGCACTGCGAGCTCGCGGCTCATCGACAGGACTGCTCCCTTCGACGCGCTGTACGAGATCTGGCTGGTCGCCGCGCCGACAATCGCGACGAAGCTTGCGACGTTGATCACGCTGCCGCCGCCGCGCTCGAGCAGATGCGGGATGCCGTGCTTGCAGCAGAGGAACACTCCTCTCGTGTTCACGGCCTGCACGCGATCCCACGCTTCGACGCTCGTGTCGAGGATCGACGCGTCGTCGTCCGGAGAGATGCCGGCATTGTTGTAGAGGACGTCGACGCCGCCGTAGCGCTCGACGGTCGCGCCCATCATGGCCTTGACGCTCGCCTCGTCGGCGACGTCGACCTGGTGGGCGAAGGCGTCGCGCGCCAGGGCTGCCGTCTCCTGCGCCGCTGCGAGGTTCACGTCGGCGGCGCAGACCTGCGCGCCCTCCTCGCTGAACAGGATGGTGGCGTCCCGGCCCATGCCGCCGCCGGCTCCGGTGATCACACAGACCTTGCCGTCGAGACGCCCCATCAGCCCTCCGTCGAGTAGTAGACGTTCTTCACTTCCGAGTAGCCGTCCAGCCCGTTCATGCCGAGCTCGCGGCCGAAGCCCGACTGCTTGAAGCCGCCGAACGGCGTCGAGACACGCACCGAGCTGTTCGAGTTGATGCTGAGCACGCCGGTGTCGAGCGCGCGCGCAACTCGCAGCGCCCGGCCGCCGTTCTCGGTCCAGATCGAGCCGGAGAGACCGTAGGGCGTGTCGTTCGCGATCCGGATCGCATCAGCTTCGTCGTCGAATGGGATCAGCGCCGCGACGGGGCCGAACACCTCCTCGCGTGCGATCCGGTCGTCATTCGTCGCCTCGACGATGGTGCACGGGTACCAGAAGCCCTTCCCCGCCGGCGTCTCGCCGCGGTAGAGCGTCTCGCCGTCGACGAAGCCGGCGACGGTATCGCGGTGGTGCGCGGAGATCAGCGGTCCCATCTCGGTCGAGTCGGCGCTCGGGTCGCCGACTTCGATGCTGCGTGTCGCGGCGACGAACAGCTCCGCGAAGCGGTCGTACGCGGTGCGCTCGACGAGGATGCGCGACCGCGCGCAGCAGTCCTGTCCCGCGTTGTCGAAGACGGCATAGGGTGCGGCGGCGGCGGCCTTCTCGAGGTCTGCATCCGCGAAGACGACGTTCGCAGATTTGCCTCCGAGCTCGAGCGTGACGCGCTTGATCGTTGCGGCGGCGCCCTCCATCACGGAGCGGCCGACCTCGGTCGAGCCCGTGAAGCCGATCTTCGCAACGCCGGGGTGCTCGACGAGTCGTTGGCCGACGATCGAGCCCTTGCCCACGACGACGTTGAGCACGCCTTCGGGGATCCCGGCTTCGAGCGCCAGCTCGGCGAGGCGCAGAGCGGAGAGGGGAGTCAGTTCGGCGGGCTTGAGCACCACCGTGTTGCCGCATGCGAGCGCCGGGCCGAGCTTCCACGACGAGATGTTGAGCGGGAAGTTCCACGGCACGATCAGGCCGACGACGCCGAGCGGCTCGCGGAACGTCATGTCGATGCCGCCGGCGACGGGGATCGTCTCGCCGTGCTTCTTGTCGACCGCGCCCGCGTAGAAGTGGAAGACGTCGGCGACCATCGCGACCTCGCCGCGGGCGCCGGAGATCGGCTTGCCGACGTTCTGCGACTCGATTCTCGCGAGCTCTTCGTGGTGCTCCTCGACGAGCGTCGCGAGCCGCCGCAGCAGCCGCCCGCGGTCGGCCGGCGAGACGGCCCGCCAGGCGGGGAACGCTGCGTGGGCGAGCCGGACGGCGGCGTCCGTCTCGTCGACCCCGGCCTGCTCGAGGGTGGCAATCGCCTCCTCGGTCGCCGGATTCAGAACGGTGAGACTCATGCCCCCGATCTAATCACGTCGAAACCGTGGTCTGACCAGGGGACGTGGCCGCCGCGGACGAGTCCTTCGTGAACGAACGCCTTGTAACGGTGCACAGCGCTTGGCGGATCGGCGCCGAAGTACCGCAGAAGTTCTGCCGGCTGGTGGAACGGATACGGATGGTCAAGTCCGATGTTCGCCCGGTAACCGCCCCAGGGCCATTCCTCGATCGTTCTTGCTTCGCCGTGAGCGACGGGATTGATCGGAACATAGCGCGTCAGTTCCCAGAAGTGGCTCTCGTCATCGACCGACACCGACCTGAACCGGTTCTTGACGAGGTGCCCGGTGTTCGTTCGTCCTGTCTCGATGTTGCTCCAGCGCGAGAAGCAGCCGTTGAGCTCACGCATTCCTTCCGACAGCCCTCCCTCCGTGAGCTGAATCACGAGGTGATGGTGATTCGTGATCAGGCACCAGTCGAGAACGATCCATCGTCTGCGCTTGGCGACTCGCGCCAGGAGCCGGGTCTTCTTCGCGTAGTGCGCCTCGTCGAGGTGAATCGGCTGCCGAAAGTTGCCGCGCGACATGACGTGGTAGATCCCGGTCGGGTCGATCTCACGGAGCGCTGCCACGAGCCCACGGTAGGCTCGCGCACCTTCGGTGTAATCGTCTGTGGACGAATTGTTTGTGTTCCGCTGAACTTGGTCTGACCAAGGGACTGGTCTCGCCAAGCGCCGTCCGAAGAAGGGTGGCGAAGGGTTACCGCTTCGCGGCTGCGTAGGCGGTTGCTTCTTCGACCAGCGCATCGAAGAGGGCCGCGTCTTCGCCCGCCTCCGGATGCCAGAGGACGCCCAGCGTGAAGCGCCGCGACGGATCCTCGAGCGCTTCGATCGTCCCGTCCGGCGCTCGAGCGGCTTCGCGGAGGCCGTCGCCGAGCTCGCCGAAGCCCTGGTGGTGATGCGACTTCACCTCGTGCTGTTCGCCGAGCAGTTCACCGAGGCGGGTGTCCGGCGATACAGCCACGCCGTGCTCGGCGAACACACCCGCCGTCTGCTTGTGCACGTCGGTGCCGACCCGATCCGGAACATGCTGCTCGATCCCGCCACCGAGCGCCACGTTCAGCATCTGCGAGCCCCGGCAGATCGCGAGCACAGGCACGTCGCGTGCGAGAGCCGCCCGCATCAACTCCAACTCGAAGTCGTCGCGTTCGCGTACGACGCCGTTCGTCTCGGGATGCGCGTCGTCCCCGTACAGCCCAGGGTCGAGGTCGGAGCCGCCGGAGAAGATGAGACCGTCGACGACGGCCAGCGTCGCATCGACGTCTGCGCCCGGCGGTACGAGGAGCGGCGCGCCGCCCGATCGCTCGACAGCACGAACGTAGTCCGCCGGGATGAGCGCGGCATCCATGTCCCACGCGCCCCACGTCGCGTGCGTCAGGTAGGTGGTGATCCCGACGACGGGCTTACCCACGCTCGTACAACCGCTCCCGTTCCCAGTTCGTCACGACGCGATCGAACAGCTCTTGCTCCGTGCGCGCGTAGTTGAGGTAGTGGTCGACGACATCGTCGCCGAACGCGCCGCGCGCGATCGAGCCGTTCTCGAGGGCCGCGATCGCTTCGCGGAGCGTCGACGGGAACCGCTCCGCATCCGAGACGTACGCGTTTCCTTCGAGCGCCGGGGGCAGCTCGAGCCCGTTCTCGATCCCGTGCAGTCCGGAGGCGATCGTCGCGGCGAACGCGAGATACGGGTTCACGTCGCCGCCCGGAATGCGCGACTCGACCCGCATCGCCGACCCCGAGCCGACGATCCGGAACCCGCACGTGCGGTTGTCGCGACCCCAGGCGAGTGTCGTCGGCGCCCATGACCCGGCCGCGAAGCGCTTGTACGAGTTCACGTTCGGCGCGAAGAAGATCGCGAGCTCGCGCGCGCAGGCGATCTGACCCGCGAGGTACTGCCTGAACGTTTCCGTCTCGCCGGCGAAGGCACTGTCGTCACCCCGCCAGAGCGACGAGTGGATGTGACAGGACGAGCCGATCCAGGTGTGGTCCGGCTTCGCCATGAACGTGATCGAGCACCCGTTCAGATGCGCGATCTCCTTGGCCCCGTTCTTGTAGACGACGTGGTTGTCGGCCATCGTCAGCGCGTCGGCGTAGCGGAAGTTGATCTCCTGCTGGCCGGGCCACGCCTCGCCTTTCGAGGTCTCGACGCGAATGCCGGCGCCCTGCATGCCGTTGCGGATCTGGCGCAGCAGAGGCTCGTCATATGTGGTGGCGAGGATGTGGTAGTCGAGGATGTACGGCACCGAAGGCGTCAGGTCGTCGTAGTGCTTGCGGTGTGCTTCCTCGTACGTCTCGCGCAACAAGTAGAACTCGAGCTCCGACCCGACCATCACCTCGAACCCGAGCGCGCGCGCGCGCTCGATCTGCGCGCGCAGCACCTGCCGCGGAGACGGTCGCACCGGCGAGCCGTCACCCCACGCGACGTCGCAGAGCACGAGCGCCGTCGCCTCCAGCCACGGGATCCGCCGCAGCGTTGCCAGATCGGGTCGCAGGTCGAAGTCGCCGTAGCCGCGCTCCCACGATGCGAGCTCGTAGCCCGGCGTCGGTTCCATCTCCATGTCGAGCGCGAGCAGGTAGTTGCATCCCTCCGTGCCGTGGTCGTGGTCGACCTGCTCGAAGAAGAAATCGCGGTGGAGGCGCTTGCCCAGCAGGCGCCCCTGCATGTCGGTGAACGCCATGATCACCGTGTCGATCGACGAATCCTCCCGCAGGTCCTCGAGCGTCAGCACGAACGTCTCCCTCCTTCGGTCACGCCGGAGACTCTACGGTGCTCCGCCTCGGTCACGTTGGCAGGCTTGACACAAACCACCGTGGTGGGTGTGAATACGTCACCCCACAGGAGGCTGAGAATGAGCGCAGGCACGACTCACGACCCCCATCTGACCGAGGACGAGCGGCTTCTGCACAAACTGGGCTACGCGCAGGAGCTCTTCCGGGCGATGGGCGGTTTTCAGAATTTCGCGATCTCCTTCACGATCATCTCGATTCTGGCCGGCTGTCTGACGTCGTACTACATCGCGTTCGAGAGCGGTGGTCCGATCGCCGTAACGTGGGGTTGGCTGATCGTCGGGGTGTTCTCGACCATCATCTCCCTTGCGATGGCCGAGATCGCGTCGTCGTTCCCGACGGCCGGCGGCCTGTACTACTGGGCGTCGAAGCTCGGCAGCCCTGGCTGGGGATGGGCGACCGGCTGGTTCAACCTGATCGGCCAGATTGCGGTCACGGCTGCGATCGGGTACGGCCTTTCGACGTTCGCCGTCGTGCTCTTCGACGACCTGTTCTCGTTCGAGAAGCATCTGAACGACTGGTTCGGATTCTCGTACAACGAGACGGTCTACGCGCTCTACGCGGTGTTCCTGCTCGCTGCGTGCCTGATCAATGTGTTCGACGTGCGGATCACGTCAATGCTCAACACCGTGTCGGCGTACTGGCACATGGCGGGTGTCGCCGTGATCGTCATCGTGCTGATCGTTGTTCCTCATCACCATCAGTCGGCCTCGTACGTCTTCACCGGAACCGCGAACGCGACCGGGTACGGCGGCACCGTGACCGGGTTCCATCACGCCGCGTTCTGGCTCGTCTTCGGCCTCGGTCTGCTGATGGCGCAGTACACGATCACCGGATTCGATGCATCGGCGCACATGGCGGAGGAGACGCAGCAGGCGTCCCGCACCGCCGCTGTTGGCATGTACATGTCGGTGATCGTCTCGGTCATCTTCGGGTTCATCCTGCTCGTCGCCGTGACCTTCGCGGTGCCGAGCACGAGCGGGGCGTTGACGAACATCGGAACAGTTGTGCCCTGGATCTGGTCGACGTCCATGAGCCAGAACTGGTCCGATGCACTGCTCTTCATCTGCATCGTCGCGCAGTTCTTCTGCGTCACCGCTTCGACGACGTCGGCGTCGCGCATGATGTTCGCGTTCTCGCGTGACGGCGCGGTGCCCGGCCACTCGTTCTGGCGCCGTGTCTCCAAGCGTCGTGTGCCGGTTCACGCTGTCTTCGCCATCGGCGTCCTCTCGGCGCTGCTCATGGTTCCGGCGATCTGGAATTACCTCGTCGGCTATGCAGCGGGGACGGCCATCGCCGTGATCGGGCTCTACATCGCATTCGTCTTGCCGGTGTTTCTCCGCCTGCGGCTCGGCGACCGTTTCGAGCGGGGAGCGTGGAGCCTCGGAAAGCACTACAAGTGGATCGACGTCATCGCGCTGGCGTGGGTCGCCTTCATCGCGGTTCTCTTCAGCCTCCCGCTGTTCAAGGCGGGGCTGCCGTGGGAGTCGGACTTCTCGTGGTCGCTGACGAACTACACGATCCTTTGGTTCGCCGGCATCGGACTCTTCTTCGGCGGCTGGTGGGTCCTGTCGGCGAAGAACTGGTTCAAGGGGCCGGTCCGGATGGGAACCGAGGCCGAGCTCGAGCAGATCGAGCGCGGCGCGACCGTCGAGGTCGGAGGCACTCCGGGCACCGCGTAAAGCTGCTCGCAGAAATCAGACGTGGACGGGGGGCGCCGCGAGGCGCCCTCCGTCTAGGCTTGAGGTCATGCGGCGCTTTCGTTATGTGATCGCCGACGTCTTCACCGACGTTCCTCTCGCCGGCAACCAGCTTGCGGTCTTCACCGACGCGCGTGATCTCGATGAGCCGACGATGCAGTCGCTGGCGAGGGAGATGAACCTCTCCGAGACGGTCTTCGTCCTCCCGCCCTCCAACGGCGACGCCGACGTTCGCATCAGGATCTTCACGCCTGCCGTCGAGCTCCCGTTCGCCGGCCACCCGACGCTCGGTGCGGCGTTCGTGCTCGGCGGTCCGCTGTCGAAGGTCGTGATCCGGCTCGAAACAGCGGCCGGTGTCGTCCCCGTCGAGCTCGAGCGCGATGGTCCTCGCATCGTCTTCGGCGTGATGGACCAGCCCATCCCGACCTGGCAGACCGTTGCTGACCCGGGGGCGATCCTGAGCGCCCTGGGCGTCTCCGGCTCGTTGCTGCCGGTCGAGCGCTACGACCTCGGGCCCGGCCACGTCTACGTCGAGCTCGAGTCGCCGGAAGCAGTCGCGGCGCTCACGCCCGACGTCGGCGCCCTGTCGCGTGCCACGCAGGACGGCACGAACTGCTTCGCGCGCGACGGCTTCCGCTGGAAGACCCGCATGTTCGCTCCGAACCACGGCGTCGCCGAGGACGCGGCGACAGGGTCGGCCGCAGGGCCGCTCGCCGTGCACCTGGCCCGTCACGGGCGGATTGCGTTCGGCGAGCGGATCGAGATCTCCCAGGGCACCGAGATCGGCCGCCCCTCGACGCTCTACGCGACCGCCTTCGGGACGGGTGACTCGATCGACCGGGTCACCGTGGGTGGATCGGCCGTCGTCGTCGCGCGCGGTGAGTTCAGCTTCTAGCGTTCAGGCGATGCGCAGGGCGCGCGTGATGACGAGCGCGCGACCGGCCGCGGTGATGCGTAGACGCAGGGCGTAGCGGCCGGGGCTCAACCGGTGGGCGGGGCGCAGTGTGAGCTTCGCAGTCGAGTGGACCCGCGTCGCAGCATGGGCGACCCGTTTGCTGTGCCGGTCGAGGAGATCCGCGGCGGCCTGTCCCGGGCGGTTCAGCTTCACCGTCACCAAGATGCGCGAGCGCGTCGCCTGGAGCTTCAAGACGCGCGCCGTCAGCTTCGGTGCCGGAGTGGCCGCCACCGTCGTCGTGGCCGGTGGCGCGGTCGTGGTGGTCTCCGCGCTCGTCGTGTCCAGCGTCGTCGTTCCCGGGCTCGTCGTCGTGCCCGTGGTGCTTGTCGTCGGCGGGCTCGTCGTCGTCGGCGCCGTCGTCGTCCCGCCGCTCGAGCCGACCGTGAAGTCACCGTGCAGCATCGTGGGGTGCGCGTCGCACTGGAAGTGATAGGACCCGGCCGAAAACGTGACCGTCCAGGTGGGCGAGCTGGTCGTGTCGACGTCGGTCGACTGGTTCACCCCGGGCCCGCTGAGGTGGAAGTTGTGGAACGTCGACATGTCGGAGACGTTCACCGTGTACGTCCCCGGCGCGAGCGTCGTGACGGCGGAGCCGCCCTGGGTCAGCGAAATCGAGAACCCGGGGCCGACCGCCGCCGACAGCGTCCCGTCCGTTGCCCGCGCCGATCCGCCGCGGGCGGCGAACACCGCTGCGACGACGCCTAGAGCGAAGAAACCGGCAAAGACCGACCAGCGCATGCCGACACTACGGCGCGCGCGTCGAACTGGATTTGTGAGAACCGGCTACTGCGGCTGCGGCACGATCCTGATGTACGGCTTCGGCTCGTCCCATTCTCCGAAGACTTCCTTCGCCTCGTCGTTGGAGACCGAGCCGGCGATCACCACGTCGTCTCCTGCCTGCCACTGCGCCGGTGTCGCCACGCGGTGCTTCGCGGTCAGCTGCAGCGAGTCGATCACCCGCAGGACCTCGTCGAAGTTGCGGCCGGTGGTCATCGGGTAGATGAGGATGAGCTTCACCTTCTTGTCCGGCCCGATGACGAAGACGTTGCGCACCGTCTGGTTGTCGGCCGGCGTGCGCGGCGCCGAGTCGCCCGACGTGTCGGCGGGCAGCATCCCGTAGAGCTTCGAGACGGTGAAGTCGTCGTCGCTGATGATCGGGTAGTTCGGAGCGTGGCCCTGCGTCTCTTCGATGTCGTTCACCCAGTCGGAGTGGCGGTCGAGCGAGTCGACCGAGAGGCCGATCACCTTGACGCCGCGGCGATCGAACTCCGGCTTGATGCTGGCCATGTACCCGAGCTCGGTGGTGCAGATCGGGGTGAAGTCCTTCGGGTGCGAGAACAGGACGGTCCACGAGTCGCCGATCCACTCGTGGAACTTGATCGGGCCTTCCGTCGACTGAGCCTCGAAGTCTGGGGCGGTATCGCCGAGCTGCAGCGCCATGCGTTATCTCCTTCTCGTGGAACGCGGACCAAAGAGCCTATGCTGTAAAGAACGCCGGCGGGCAACGTCAGCTTCCCGGAAACCCGGCCGCAACGATCTCCGGCAGCTCCACGGCCAGCGAGCTCCAGAAGATGCCACCGTTCCGGGAGAGAAAGAGCCTGTTGCGCGCGGCGAAGACGATCAGGTCGGGATCGTCGTCCGAGATCGCGACCGCGCGACCTGCAGGCAGGCCGCGGCCGGACTCGCGCCACGTCGAGCCGGCGTCGTAGGAGACGAGCAGCGGCGGTTTCGCGTCGACGACGGCGACAACGGTGGCTCCCGCGGCCGCCGCGGCGAGCACGCGGGGCAAGTTGAGGACCGGGGCGGGCGGAGGATCGACCTCACCGGGCCAGGGCTCGACCTCGTCGGTCTCGAGGTCGACGGAGAACGGGCCGGCGACTGTCGAGATGAGCACCTTCATGGCGCAATCAGCGACGCGACCACCGCTGTGGCGCGGCGTGCGGCTCCCGCGGGCGAGAACCCTGCGTTGCGCCCGACGACATAGGCGGTGGCGAATGCGTCCCCGGCTCCCGTCGGATCGCCGGGGAAGGCGCGGGCCGGGACGAAGTCGACGCGCCCTCCGCAGTACACGGTCGACCCACGGGAACCGTGGGTGACGACGACCTCGCGCACGCCGAGCGCCGCCGGGTCGCCCAGCACCTCCGCCTCCTCGTCGGCGAGCTTCAACACCCAGACGTGCCGCAGCAGGTCACGGTCGAAGTCGTCGTCGAGCTGGAGCGGCCCGATCCGCGGCGCGCGGACGAGCCCTTGGCCGTCGAGTGAGACGCGGCGGCGCCTGGCGAGCGCGGCGATCGTCTCGAGCGGGAACTCGTGGCGTGCGAGCGGGGCCACGTGCACCCACCCTCCCGACGGCAGCTCGGGCACATCGGCGGGCGACCAGGCGTCGCCGAGCGCATCGATCGTCATCGTGCGCACGTCACCGTCATACGAGAAGGAGAAGGTCGCCGTCGACTCGCCCGGCACGTACCGCACGGGTGTTCCGAGCGCGATCACGGGCGGCAGCAATGTGCTCTTGTCCGCGGCGGCACAGCGCGGGACCACACGCGCGGGCACCCGCAGCCGCTGCAGCGCGCGGGCGCCGTGGTACGAGCCGCCGCCCACCCGAGGCGGTTCGCCCGGCAGAAGATCACGAGAGATGTTTCCGAGCAGCGCAATCACGCGCTCAGGAGTATGGGCCTCCTCGCGGCGACGCGGGCGAGCGCGGCGAGCCCGAACGCCACGGCGAAGCTCGGGAGCGATGCGCCGCCCCAGGGCAGCGCGTGCGGATGGGCGTGCGCGACGACCCGCGTCCACCAGCCGGGCCCCTGTGGATACAGCCACTGGTACACGACGAAACCGGCGAGCCACGCGCCGATCATCCCGAGGCGCAGGTTCGGCACGTGGAACACGTCGTCGCGCGAGTAATGACGGCCCGAGAGCAGCCAGTCGGCCAGCAAGACGGCGAACAGCGGAACGAAGAACGACCCCAGGAGATAGAGGAACGGCTGGTAGTTCCGCAGGTCGACGATGAGCGCGCCGATGGTTGCCACCAATGCGACGCCGCCTACGAGCGCTCGCTGTGGAACGCGCGGGAGGAGGTTCTGGAGGCTGACGGCGCCCGAGTAGACGTTCGCGAACGCCTCGTCGCTCTCGTCGACCGTCAGCGCGAGCAGGGCCAGCAGGCTCGCCGCGCCGCCCGCGGCGACTGCGGTGAGGAGGGCGGGGGCATCGCTGATCGACCGGGACATCGCGATGACGGCACCGAGGGCGAACAGCGGGATCGTCGGCACGAAGTAGCCCACGCCGGCGCTCCAGAAGCCGCCTGCGCGGGTGCGTGAAAAGCGGGTGTAGTCGGCGACGAGCGGTGTCCAGCTGATCACCGACGCAAGGACGAGATCGAAGCCGGGCCAGAAGGCATGCGAGCCGCCGCGCTGCCAGAGCCGTACGGGATGTTGGCCGTGGAGCGACCACCAGGAGATGTACAGCAGCGAGGCGATCACGACCCACACGGCGAACTTGCGCACGTACTTGCGCACGAACCCGACGGGGCCGAGCAACGCCAGCGCGGTCGCGACGATCCCGAAGGTGATCTTCCAGAACGAGACGCCTCCGAAGCCGAGCACCTGCTTCGAGAGCGC
The DNA here is from genome assembly GCA_963779535.1 of uncultured Thermoleophilia bacterium. Classification (GTDB taxonomy): domain Bacteria; phylum Actinomycetota; class Thermoleophilia; order Gaiellales; family Gaiellaceae; genus PALSA-600. Next base: position 98,619 of record CAVZYP010000003.1, read on the forward strand.
GCTGGCGCCGGTCGCGATGATGATGAGCTCGAACACCGACCACCCGAGACATTGCAGGATGTTCAGGCCGGTCGGCAGGTAGGAGCCGCGGCGTCCGAGCGGCGCGCGCAGCAGCACCATGTTCGGCACGCGCGCGTCGGCTCCGATCAGCCCGCCGAGCCCGAGGAGGACGTTGCCGACGATCGCTGCGGCGACGATTGCCGCGAGGGCGACGGGCAGGGAGAGCGCGAGCCCGAACTGGTCGGCCGGCAGGACGAGAAATGCGCCCGCGACGATCACGAGCAGTGACACCGAGAGGTTCGCCCAGAGGAGAAAGCCGTCGAACGTGCCCAGCACTCTCAGGCGCTCGGGAACGGGCTCGATGCCCCAGGACGGCGTGTCGGTATCGGGCACTCGGTCTCCCTTCGCCGGCATGACCCGGATCAGGTTCGACGGGTGTGATCTCAGCCCCGTGCTGGGGCACCCCGGTGGCCTGAGCCTAGCGAGAGCGGGGCCCCGCAGCGTTTTGCACCCGCTCGCCGACGCGCGCGGCGACGACGTGCAGGTCGGGCCACGTCGTGGTGTCGATCTCGACGAGGTCGCCTCCGAGCGGCAGCGCCGGCCAGTCGCCTGCGGCGGCGCGGGCGGCCACCTCGTCGGCGGCCTCGGCGTCCCAGTGCACGGCGGTGCCGGTGCTCTGCCCGCTCGAGCATGCGTGTGCGGAGCAGCGCCGGCTCGGCGGTGACGTGCACCTGCACGATGCGGGCCGGCGGCAGATCGACGAAGAGCGCGGACGCCGGCTGGAAATTGCCTTCGGCGATCAACGAGACATTGTTGGCGAGGAGCTCGTGGGCGACTCGCGCGAGCAGCATGAACACCGCGGCGCCGAGCGGCTGCGATTCGGCCCGGCCCTGGACCTCGAGCGCGTCGCCGAGGGCTTCCTTGAGGCTGTCCTTGGCGATCAGCGGCAGGTGGAGCTGCTCACGCAGGGCGGCAGCGACGGCGGACTTCCCCGAACCGGGCGGCCCGGTCACCAGGACGAGCACGGGCGCCCCGGCGGGGCTCTGCGGCTGCGTCGCGCTCACGGATCCGATTCTGCGGGACATGCCTCTTCGAGACCAGTCTGGTGGCAGCCGATGCGCAGTGAGCTTGCCTGTCTGCGGAGGACTAGTCCGCGAGCAGCTTGCGCAGCACGTAGCGGAGGATCCCGCCGTGCTGCAGGTACTCGCGCTCGCGCGGCGTGTCGAGGCGCACGCGGGCGTGGAACTCCACCTCGTCGGCCCGGACCGTCACCTCGGTCGGCCTCGCCGTTTGCGACGCCCGTGATCGAGAAGCGCTCGCGGCCCGTCAGCCCGAGCGACTCCGGCGACTCGCCGTCCTCGAACTGCAGCGGGAGAATCCCCATCATGAGGAGGTTCGAGCGATGAATGCGCTCGTACGACTCCGCGATCACGGCCCTGACGCCGAGCAGATTCGGCCCCTTCGCGGCCCAGTCGCGCGACGAGCCCGAGCCGTACTCCTTCCCGGCGAGGACGATGAGGGGCGTTCCCTCCGCCAGGTAGCGGCTCGATGCGTCGAAGATCGTCATCTCTTCGCCCGAGGGGACGTGCACCGTCCACGTCCCCTCCGAGCCGGGGACGAGCTTGTTGCGGAGGCGGACGTTCGCGAACGTGCCGCGCACCATCACCTCGTGGTTGCCGCGCCGTGCGCCGTACGAGTTGAAGTCCTTGCGCTCGACGCCGTGCTCGACGAGATACGCACCGGCCGGTGAGTCCACCTTGATCGACCCGGCGGGCGAGATGTGGTCCGTCGTCACCGAGTCACCCAGCCAGACGAGGACGCGAGCGTCCACCACGTCGGGGACGACGGCAGGCTCGTGTGACATCCCCTCGAAGTACGGCGGCTGCCGCACGTAGGTCGAGCCGGGCTCCCAGCGGAAGAGCTGTCCTTCGGGCACCGGGAGCGCGCGCCAGGCGTCGTCGCCGCTGAAGACGTCGTCGTAGGTCTCGGCGAACTGCTCGGCCCGCACCGACGACGCGATCGTCTCGCCGATCTCGCGGGCGCTCGGCCAGATGTCGCGGAGGTACACCTCGCCACCGTCGTTCGAAACGCCGATCGGCTCCGTCGCGAAGTCGATGTCCATGCGGCCGGCGAGGGCATAGGCGACAACCAGCGGCGGAGACGCCAGGTAGTTCGCCTTCACCTCCGGATGGATGCGCGCCTCGAAGTTGCGGTTCCCCGAGAGCACCGAGCACACGACGAGGTCGCCCTCGTTGATCGCAGCCGAGATCTCGTCGGCGAGCGGGCCGGAGTTGCCGATGCAGGTCGTGCATCCGTATCCGACCGTGTTGAACCCGAGCTGGTCGAGATAGGACTGCAGCCCGGCCTGCTCGTAGTAGCGCGTCACGACCTTCGATCCGGGCGCGAGCGACGACTTGACCCACGGCTTGCGCTGGAGGCCGCGCTCGATCGCGTTTCGCGCGAGGAGACCCGCGGCGACCATCACCTGCGGGTTCGATGTGTTGGTGCACGAGGTGATCGCCGTGATGACGACGGAGCCGTGATCGAGCTCGTAGTCGGAGCCGGCAACCGGAACGCGATGATGGCCCGTTTGCGAGACGGTGGTCACGGGTGCTTCGTCGGACAGCGGCTCGCCCGCCGGCTGCTGTTCGGTCGTGGGGTCCGACGCGGGGAACGTGTCGGCCACGGCACGGTCGGCCGATCCGTTGCGGTAGCCGGCGCCGAAGGTGCCCAGCGTGTCGATGAACGACTGTTTCGCCGAGGCGAGCGGCACGCGGTCCTGCGGCCGGCGCGGGCCGGCGAGTGACGGCTCGATGTCGCCGAGATCGAGCTCGACGACCTGCGAGTAGGTTGCGTGGTCCGACGGGTCGTGCCAGAGCAGGTTCTCCTTGCAGTAGGCCTCGACGAGCGCGATGCGCTCCGGGCTGCGACCGGTCAGCGCGAGATAGTCGAGCGTCACCTGGTCGACGGGGAAGAATCCGCACGTCGCCCCGTACTCGGGCGACATGTTCCCGAGCGTCGCCCGGTCTGCAAGCGGCAAGGAGGGAACGCCTTGCCCGAAGTACTCGACGAACTTCCCGACGACGCCCGTCTGGCGCAGGATCTCGGTCACCGTCAGCACGAGGTCGGTCGCGGTCGCTCCTTCGGGCAGAGCGCCGCTGAGCTTGAAGCCGACGACCTGCGGCACGAGCATCGAGAGCGGCTGGCCGAGCATCGCGGCCTCAGCCTCGATGCCGCCGACCCCCCAGCCGAGGACGCCGAGCCCGTTCACCATCGTCGTGTGCGAGTCGGTCCCGACGAGCGTGTCGGGGAACGCGACCCCGTTCCGGTCCTCGACCACGCGCGCGAGGTACTCGAGGTTGACCTGGTGGCAGATGCCGGTTCCGGGAGGCACGACCTTGAAGCCGGTGAACGACTCCTGGCCCCACCGCAGGAAGAGGTAGCGCTCGTAGTTGCGCTCGAACTCGAGCTCGACGTTACGGCCGAACGCCGCGCGCGAGGCGAACGCGTCGACCTGGACCGAATGGTCGATCACGAGCTCGGCCGGGATGAGCGGATTGATCTTCGCCGGATCGCCGCCGAGATCGGCCATCGCGTTCCGCATCGCGGCGAGGTCGACCACCGCGGGCACCCCCGTCAGGTCCTGCAGCAGGACGCGCGAGGGCGAGAACGAGATCTCGCGGGACGGCTCGGCCTTTGCATCCCAGCGGGCGACCGCCTCGACGTCTGCCTCGTCGCCGTTGCGCAGCACGTTCTCGAGCAGCACCCGCAGCGTGTACGGCAGACGCGCGATGTCGTACGAGGCCTGCAGCGCATCGAGCCGGAAGATCTCGTAGGAACGTTCTCCGACTTGCAGCTGGGACGGCGAGGCCATTGTCCCGATTGAAGCAGACGCACGAGAGGGGCCGCCCTGGCAAACTCGTGCTGTGGCGATGGAGCGGCACATCGTCGGCCTCGGCGGAGGGGGCGACACGGCGGAGCAGACGGAGCTTCTGCACGACTACGTGCTCGGCCTGACCGGGAAGCCCAGGCCGAGGCTGCTCTACATCTCGACCGCGGTTGCGGAATCGGCGGAGGCGATCGTCGGCTTCTACGAGCGGTTTCGTGGCCGCGCCGAGCTCGACCACCTGCGCACGTTTCCCTGGCCGCCGGAGAACTTGCGCGAACTGATCCTCTCCCAGGATGCGATCTGCGTCAGCGGCGGCAACACCGCGAACATGCTGGCGATCTGGAAGACGCACGGGATCGACGTGCTGCTGCGCGAGGCCTGGGAGAGCGGGATCGTCCTCTGGGGCGCGAGCGCCGGGATGATCTGCTGGTTCGAAGCCGGCGTCACCGACTCGTTCGGCCCGCAGCTCGGGGGGATGGACTGCCTCGGCTTGCTGTCGGGCAGCGCCTGCCCGCACTACGACGGTGAGGAGCAGCGTCGGCCGAGATACCGCGCGCTCGTCGACGCGGGCTTCCCGGAGGGAATCGCCGCCGACGACGGCGTCGGGCTGCACTACGCGGGGCCCGAGCTGCGCGAGATCGTCACCTGCCGGCCCGGCGCGGCGGCCTACCGCGTCACGCGCGAGGGGGAAGAGAAGCTGTCCGCGCGAGAGCTCGGGTAGCCCGAGGAGCACCCCGGCGTCTCGAGTTTGCGCTGAAACCGTTGCTAGGCCTCGAACACGGTGCCGGGCAGGAGCGCCAGTTCCGGATCGAGAGGAGCTGCTCTCTCAGCACTCTTAACTGCCTTTTAATCGCCGCACACAGACATTGAACTTCCTGCGGTTATAACGGGACTCGTGGCTCGCAGCCGCATCCTCTCTACCCGCGTCGTCGAGCTCCTCGTCGTCGCAGTCGTCGGTGGCGCCCTCGCGCTCGGCGGTGCGGCGGCATTCGGGAAGCTCGGCAGCACGACGACCGTCCAGCAGGTCTCGCAGTCGGCGGCAATCCCCACCACATCGCAAACGCCGGCGAGCGGCGGAAGGCTGACAGCGGAGCAGATCTATCGCCGCGATGCCCCGGGAGTCGTGCAGATCACCGCGACGTCGGTCTCGCAGGTGTCGACCGATCCGTTCAACCTGCTCCCGTCGACGCCTCAGACGAGCGAGTCCCTCGGGTCGGGCTTCGTGATCGACAAGGCCGGTCACATCGTCACGAACTACCACGTGATCCAGGGCGCGAAGAAGGTGCAGGTCTCATTCTCCGGTCAGGACGAGATCACCGCCACCGTGGTCGGCAAGGATCCGTCCACGGACGTGGCAATCCTCAAGATCGATGCGCACGCGCGTGCGCTCACCCCGCTCGAGCTCGGCAACTCCGACGCGGTCATCGTCGGCGATCCCGTCGATGCGATCGGCAACCCGTTCGGTTTCACGCGCACCCTGACGACGGGCGTCGTCAGCGCCGTTCAGCGCCAGATCGAGGCGCCGAACTCGCTGCCGATCGACCACGCGATCCAGACCGATGCCGCCATCAATCACGGCAACTCGGGCGGACCGCTGATCGACGCGCACGGACGCGTGATCGGCGTCACCTCGCAGATCTCCACCGGGACGACCGGAGGGCAGGGCAACGTCGGCATCGGCTTCGCCATCCCGATCAACACCGTTCGCAACGTCGCGGCCCAGATCATCTCGAGTGGCAAGGCCCAGCACGCCTTCCTCGGGCTCGACGCCGCCCCGGTCACCCCTCAGCTCGCGAAGCTCTTTCATCTGCCGTCGAGCAGCGGCCTCCTGATCCAGGACGTTCAGGCCGGGAGCGGCGCCGACAAGGCCGGGCTCCGGGCCGGCAAGACGGCGGTGGTCGTCCAGGGTGAGAGCTACCAGGTGGGCGGAGACCTGATCGTCGCGATCGACGGCCACCCGGTGACCACCTACCAGCAGCTCCGCGACGCCATCTCGCAGCGCAAGCCCGGCGACAAGCTGAAGCTCGAGATCTACCGCAACGGCTCGAAAAAGACGGTCACGGCCAAGCTCGGCCAGCGAGGCTGACCCCCGGCTCGGCGCAGCGCCGGTCTCCTTCTGCCCTTCCCCGCTACCTTGTCCCCGATGGAGCGCGGGCAGATCGTCCTCGAGCACACGGTCGTCGAGGGTGAAGAAGAGCTCTGGCAGGAGGACGGCGGGAACTACGACGGGTGGTTCTGCGTGCGCACGGACCCGTTCCCGTGCCCGGCATCCGGCTGCTCGTTCGTCGCGGAGTTCATGACGGCAGCTCATCTGATCCTCGTCTGGCAGGAGCTGGACGACATCAATCTGCTTCGGCACGCCGCCCGGGCCCGCGACGTCGGCCGCAACCCGCGCGTCACCGGGTACCGCACCGAGTTCGGCCCGAGCGCGTCGTACTACGCCTGGGTTGCGGCGGGCCGCCCGGTGCACGGGGTCAAGGCGCACACCCAGTCGTGATCGGCGAGCAGCGGTTCGGCGAGTCTGCGCCGTTCTCGCTTGGCGTGGAGGAGGAGCTGATGATCCTCGACGCCGAGACCTTCGGCCAGGTCGCTGCGGTCGACCGGATCCTGCGGGGCGTCGAGGGCCAGGTGCTGCCTGGCTCGCTGAAGACCGAGCTGTTCGCCTCGGTGTTCGAGATCAACACGAACGTCTGTGCCTCGGCGGAAGAGGTCGACGAGGCGCTGCCTGCGCTGCGGCGTGCTGCGGCTGCCGCAGCCGGCGCGGAGGGCCTTGCCATCGCGGCCGCTGCGACCCATCCGTTCGCGCGCCCGGAGGCTCAGCCGATCGTCAAGGAGGAGCGTTACGTCACGTTCGTCGGCTACGGAGGCATCTCGGTGCGCCGCCAGGGCGTGCAGGGGCTGCACGTGCACGTCGGCATGCCGTCCGGTGAGGAGTGCTGGCGGTGCCTCGAGGCGATCGTCCCGTGGCTGCCGGTCGTGCTCGGCATGTCGGCCAACTCGCCCTGGTTCGCAGGGGAGCTCAACGGGATGGCCTCGAACCGCGCCCCGATCCTCGCCGAGCTGCCGCGCGCCGGAGCCCCACCCGCGTTCGCGTCGTACGCGGAATGGGAGGCGTGGGTCGAGCGGCTCGCAGCGCTCGGGATCGCCGAGGACTACACACGGATCTGGTGGGACGTCCGCCCGCATCCGAAGCTCGGCACGCTCGAGGTGCGCGTCCCCGACCAGCCGACGGACGTGCATCTGTCCGCGGCGTTCGCCGCGCTCCTGCAGGCCCTTTGCGCGACCGCGCTCGCCGGCGGGCTCCCGGGCTCGAGCTGCCAGCTCGCCGACCGCGGGCGCGCCGACTACAGCCAGAACCGCTGGTCGGCGGCACGGTTCGGGCCCCGCGCGCGGCTCGTGCATCCGAGCGGCACGAGCTACGTGCCGGCGGACGAGCTCGGCGCCGAGCTGCTGGAGCTCGTCCGGCCTGCGGCGCGCGCACTCGGCGGCGCCGAGCTGCTCTCGCGCCTCGATCCCGCTGCCTGCGAAGCCGACCTGCAGCTCGCAGCGGATTCGGCGCAGGCCGCGGCGGCGGATCTCGTCATCCGCTCGCTAGGCTGACGGTGTGGCGTCGGTCTCCGAGACGATCCAGGTCAGCGGCATTCGGTGCGAGAGGTGCGTGATGCGGCTCGCAAAGACGCTCGAGGGCACAGAGGGGCTCGAGGCCGCGAACGCCACCCTGATGGGACAGGTCGTCCTGACCTATGACGACGGCGTGACCTCCCGGGCCGCGATCGTCGAAGCGATGGCGCGCGGTGGGTTTCGCGAGCAGCAGTTCGCCTGAATTCTCCGGGAATCCAGGGCCTCTGGTGAGCGTTTATGCCCCTGCTAGGGTGGCCGCCGGATGAGCGAAAGCGCATCGTCAGCCGCCGACAGCCGTAGGCTCGCTCAGGAAGCGAGGGACCGTGTTCGCTTCGAAGAGGAGGCGCTGGAGTTGAGTGACCAGGTCTACCGCGTGGCCCGTCGTCTCGTGGGCTCCCGTGAGGAGGCCGACGACCTCGTGCAGCAGACCTACGAGCGCGCATTTCGCTCCTGGCGCCAGTACACCCCGGGGACGAATCTCCGCGCCTGGCTCCTCCGGATCCTCACGAACCTGAACATCGATCGCGGGCGCCGCCAGCAGCGGACCCCGCAGACGACGTCGCTCGACAACGAGGCCGGTGACTACTTCCTCTACAACAAGCTCGAGTCGCAGGTGCCCGACGAGAACCCGGACGAGGAGCGCGTGCTCGAGCGCCTCAGCCAGGACTCCATCGTCGAGGCCCTCGCCGACGTCCCACACGACTTCCGCGACACGATCGTGCTGGTCGACATCGGCGAGTTCTCCTATGCCGACGCTGCGCAGATCCTCGACATCCCGATCGGGACCGTGATGTCGCGCCTCCACCGCGGCCGGCGGATCCTGAAGAAGAATCTCGCCGACCGGTCGTTGGCGGCATGACCATGTGCCGTGGCGGAGGCTCAGCCGGCGTAGGCTCGACGGAGCCGGCCAGAGAGCGCAGGAGTCGGCTTGGCCGACGCTGGAGCGGGAATTGATCGACTGGTGCGACAAGTGCGAGGAGATGATGCAGCCGTTCCTGGACGGGACGCTCTCCGACCACGAGGTCCACGAGGCCGAGAGTCACCTCGAGAAGTGCAGCTGGTGCGCGAAGCGCTACCACTTCGAGGAGCGCCTGCGGCACTACGTGCGCGTCGCCGTCTCCGAGCCGATGCCGGCGGAGCTGAAGGCGAAGCTCGCGGCGCTGCGCACGCCGCTCGACGCCTAGCGCCGCACGTCTAGCGCCGCACGTCGACGTCGCCGGGGGGTTGCAGGTCGGAGCAATCGACGAGCACCGGGTCGAGCGCCCGCCCGCCGGCGTCGGGGATCTCGCCCCAGGCGCTTCGTGCGAGCGCGACCGGGTGGCTGCGGGTGCCGTCGTAGCTGGCCGCGACGATCGGCTCGTCACGTTCGAGCACGCGCTCGACCGCTCGCGGATCGAGGTCGGGCCCGTCGGCGAGCACGATCACGGCCCGCTCGACCTCGGCGCCGAGCGCCGCGAGCCCGCAGCGGAGCGACGCACCCGGACCGCTGTCCCAGTCCGGACAGCTGACGACGCGAACGCCGGGGACATCGAGCGCGTGCGCTCCTTCGACGACGACGATCTCCCCGACGCTCGTCTGTTCGAGCGCCTCGAGCACGAACGGCAGCAGCTCGCGCTGCTTCACGCCGCCGTAGCGTGTCGATGCGCCCGCCGCGAGCACGATCGCGCTAGCCGACGTGGACTGTCGCCTTCTCGATCTCGACCGTTTCGGTCGGCGTCCCCTGGCCGCCTGACGCCGGGTCGCCGAGCTTGCCGATCTTCTCGACGACCGGCAGGCCGCGCACGACCTTGCCGAGCACCGCGTACTCGGGCGGCAGTCCCGCGTCGGGTGCGGTGACGACGAAGAACTGACTGCCGGCATGCGCCTGCCGGGTCGGCGGCGCTCTTGGCCATCGCCGCGACCCCGAGGGTGTACCGCGTCGAGGCGGGCGGCGGGTCGATCGTCGTGTAGCCGGGGCCACCGGTGCCCGTGCCGGTCGGGTCGCCGCCCTGGATCACGAAGCCCGGCACGATCCGGTGAAAGAGCGTGTGGTCGAAGAATCCCTTGCCGGTGAGGCTGGCGAACGACGCTGTCGTGGCGGGAGACGTCTTCGTGGCGAGCCGGATCGTGAAGCTGCCGCAGTTCGTCTTGAAGGTGACGTCGTAGGTCTTGGACGGCGAGAGCCGTGCCGTCGGCTTCGTCTCGTGCCGGGCTCCGGCGGAGGGCGCGGACACCGGGATGCAGCCGCTCGCATCGGTGGTCGTCTGCTCGGACGACTGCTTCGACCCGCCGCCGCAGGCCGCGAGGGTGAGCACGACCGCCGCGACGGCCGGCAGCCGCAGGCGGAGCGCCCGGCCGGTCACGTGCTCGCTGCGAGCTCGGCGAGCGCCCGCCCGACCAGCGCCCTGGCCACGTCGACCTTGTAGGCGTTTCGCGGCAGCGGCGTGGCGTCTTCCACGCTTCCCTCCAGGAGCCACGGGACCGGAGCCACGCCGGCAAGTGCGACTCGCGTCACGCCCGCCGTGCGCGAGGCGGCGACGCCGACGAGCGGGAACGCCCACCGCTTGCGCTCCATCGCCTTCAGGTACACCGACCGGTCGACCGGCGGCAGCTCCACGGACAACAGGAGCTCGCCCGGCTCGAGCGTCGTCGTGCGCCGGTCGTCTTCCGTCGGGAGACGGTAGAGCTCTGCGATTCGGAGCTCGCGCCGGTTCGTGCGCAATCGAGCGTCGAGCGCGAGCAGGGCCGCTGCCGGATCGGACGGATGCGCCGAGGCGCAGAAGTCGTTTGCGAAGATGGCGTGCTCGCGGTGCTCGCCTTCGTGCGCGAAGCACTCGTCGCCATGGCCGTCAGAAGTACGATGCAGGCGGCACGGCCACCCTAGGCGCCAGTACCAGCAGCGGGTCGACTGGAGCAGGTTCCCACCGAGCGATCCTGCGTTGCGCAACTGTGGGCTCGCGGCGAGCCGGCACGCCTCGCGCAGCGCCGCGGGGATCCGTGTGTCGCGTTCGAGCTCCGCGAGCGTGGTCCCGGCGCCGATCACCGGCCCGTCGATCCCGCGCGGCACGACCCCGCGGACGTCGACGAGTGTCTCGGCGCGCAGGATGCCGCTGCGCAGAAGCGGCACGAGCTCGGTTCCGCCGTGCAGCGGCGTCCCGCCGTCGAGCTCGAGGCTAGACGCCTGCCGGAGCTCCAACCTTCTCCTTCGTCTTCGCTTCGGCCTCGCGCAGCGCGCGCAGCATCTCCTCGCGTGAGATCGGCAGCTGGTGCACCTCCGCGCCCGTCGCGTCACGGATCGCGTTCGAGATCGCCGCTGCCGTGGGGATGATCGGCGGCTCGCCGAGGCCTTTCGAGCCGAGGTTCGTCAGCTGTGCGTCGGGCTCGTCGATGAGCTCGCTGATGATCTCCGGCACGTCGGCGAACGTCGGGATCTTGTACGCGTCCAGGCTCGTCGTGAGGATCTGGCCCGTGCGCGGGTCGTGGAGACGGTGCTCGGAGAGCGTGTGGCCGATCCCCTGGATGATTCCGCCCTCGATCTGGCTCGACGCGCCGAGGGGATTGATCACGCGGCCGACGTCGTGGACCGCCGCGATGCGGTCGACCCAGACCTCTCCGGTCTCGATGTCCACCGCGACCTCGGCGACCTGGACGCCGAAGGTCAGCACCTGCATGCCGGTGGGGTTCGGGCCCCGGCCGCCCTTGCCGAGGATCTGCGCGTCCTCGAGCAGGCCGACGATCTCGGCCAGCGGCGCGTCGGGCGTGCCGCGCTGCTCGGCGATCTCCTCGATCTGGCGCCGGGCGTCGGCGGCCGCAGCTCGCACCGCCGGCCCCATCGACGGAGTCGTCGACGAGCCGGCCGAGATCGACGCGAACGGGCCGCGAGCCGAATCGCCGAGCGAGACCGTGACGTGGTCGAGCGGGACTCCGAGCTCCTCGGCGGCGATCTGCGCCATCGCCGTGCGTGTGCCGGTGCCGATGTCCTGCATCGCCGTGACGACCGTCGCCCGGCCGTCCGACCCGACGCGCACCCAGGCGTAGCTCGGCGGTCCGCCGCCTCCGTACCAGATCTGCGACGCCATCCCGACCCCGCGCTTGATCGTGGCCGTCGAGCTTGCGCGCACCGCGTGCCGGCGTTCCCAGTGAGGCTCGGCGCGCCGGTAGCACTCGAGCAGGTTCTTCCCGCTGTACGGGCGGTCGTCGGCGGCGTCGTGGTTCGCGTGGTTGCGACGGCGAAGCTCGAGCGGATCGATGTCGAGCCTGGCCGCGAGCACGTCGAGCAGAGACTCGAGCCCGAACGTTCCCTCGACGAAGCCGGGCGCGCGGAACGCCTTCATCGGCGGCTGGTTGATCTTCGCCGCCCAGGTCGTGGTCTTGACGTTCTCGCAGGCGTAGAGCATCTGCATCGGGCCTTCGACGGGAGAGGACCAGCCGCCCCAGCCCGTCGAGTTGACGTAGTCGCCGCCGAGCGCGGTGAGCGTGCCGTCGGAGCGGGCGCCGATCGTCAGGCGCTGCCTCGTCGCGTTGCGGTTGCCGGTCGCCAGGTTCTCCTCGCGCCGGGTCAGCGCGCAGCGCACGGGGCGATGTGTCCGCTTCGCGAGCTCGATCGCGATGTACGTGTAGTCGTCCGGCTCGTTCTTCGAGCCGAAGCCGCCGCCCATGTAGTTGCACACGACGCGCACCTTGTCGGCCGGCAGGCCGAGGCTGTCCGCGATCGCGTCGCGGACGCCCCAGATGTACTGCGTCGAGATGAAGACCTCGAGCGAGTCGCCGAGCCACTGCACAACGGCCTGATGAGTCTCCATCGAGTTGTGCAACACGACCTGGGTGGTGTACTCGCCGGTGACGACGATGTCGGCCTCCGCGAGCCCCTGCTCGAGATCGCCGCGCTCGCGCACCCGCGGCTCGCCGATGAGCTGTCCGCGCGCCACCGCTTCGTCGGGATCGGTCAGGACCTCGAGCTGCTCGAAGTCGACCTTGATCGCGTGGAGCGCCGCGCGGGCCTGCGCGTCGGTGTTCGCGCACACCGCTGCCACCGCGGCGCCCTGGAAGCCGCACTCGTCGGTCAGGACGTCGAGGTCGCCCGGCCCGATGGCTGCATGCACGCCGGGCGCCGTGAGGGCAGGCTCGAGGTCGATGCTGCGGACCCGGGCATGGGCGTAGGGCGAGCGCAGCACCGCGGTGTGCAGCATCCCCGGCAGCTTCAGGTCGGCGGTGTAGACGGCTTCGCCTCGCGCGCGCTCGAGGCCGTCGATCCGCGGTGCCGGCCGGCCGACGATCTCGAGCGGCCCGGCGGGCCACTGAGCCAGCGCGTCCTCTTCGACGACGAGCCAGACCTCCTCGTAGCGGCCTTCGACTTCCTTCTCCGTGCGGATCAGTCTTGCCACGTGCGAATCGCCTCCTCGATCTTCGGATACGTGCCGCAGCGGCAGAGGTTGCCGGCCATGCCGTGCCGGATCTCCTCCGTGGTCGGGCTCGGTGTCGCGGTGACGAGCGCGACGGCGCTGACGATCTGTCCCGGCGTGCAGAAGCCGCACTGGAGCGCGTCCTCGCGCACGAACGCGTGCACCATCGGATGGTCGCGCAGGCCCTCGATCGTCGTCACCTTTGCGGCTCCAACGCTGTGCACGAGCGTGATGCACGACAGTGTGGGAACGCCGTCGAGGAGCACCGTGCAGGAGCCACAGTGACCTTCGGCGCAGGCGATCTTCGTTCCGGTGAGCGACAGCTCGTCGCGGAGCGCCTCCGCGAGCGTCGTGCCGACCTCCGAGTGCACCTCGTAGGAGCGGTCGTTGACGAGCAGCTCAGGCAGCGGTGACCGCCTCGATGTCGGCGATGTGGATCAGCCGGTGCGTCAGCCGGATCAGCTGCCGCTGCTCGACCTCGTCCTCGAGCGACGGAATCGACAGCCAGAGATCGCGCGCCGCCTCGAGGAGCTCGCGGATCCGGTCGACGTCGTCGGCATGGCCGTTCCGCTCGGCGCAGGTGTTGATGGCGAGACCGAGGACGCCGATCGTGTCGGGCTGCCGGGTCCAGAGGAGCGGCGTGGCCATGGAGAGGTACTGGTGGATGCGCGCGAGCTGCATGGGCTGGGTGAAGAGCTCGCTCCCGACGGGTGTGGTCGGCTCGGGCAGCTCGTGGCCGTCTGCGAGGGCGTTCCCGGTGCCCCCGAGCATGCCGCGCAGCTGCGAGTCCGAGTAGCCGGCGTACCGCGCCGTCTTGAGTGCGATCAGAAGTGACGAGGGCTGCTGGCCGTAGGGAAAGTCGCTTGCGTAGACGACCTGCTCGGGCGGCACCTGGCGGTAGAAGTCGAGCAGGTCGATCGGGCTCCAGGTCGAGGTGTCGAAGAGCACTCCTTTGCGGCCGGCCATGCAGCGGGCGAGCTCGGCGAGATCGGCGATCCCCGCGTGGGCGATGATCAGGCTCGCCTCGGGATAGCGGTCGACGAGAGACCGCAGGCCGTCGGCGATCGGCGGCAGGCCACGGCCGCCGTGGATCAGGATCGGCACGCGCCGCTCGGCGGCGAGCTCGAACACGGGGCCGAGCCGCTCGTCCGTGGCGGTGAACTTCTGTGCACGCGGGTGGAGCTTGATCCCGCGGGCACCGAGGTCGAGGCAGCGGCGGGCCTCCTCGATCGGCGTCTCGTTGAGGTCGAGGCGCACGAACGGGATCAGCCGGCCCTCGCTCCTCGCCGCGAACTCGAGCGTGCGGTTGTTCGCTGCGCTGAACGCGGGGTGATGGTCGGCCTCGTCGAGGCAGAACATGAAGGCGCGCGACAGGCCGTACTTGGCCATGAGCGCCTCGAGCTGGTCGTAGTCGCCGACCATGCCGTCGATGTCGTGCCCGAGGTGGAGGTGGGCGTCGAAGAGGTCGGTGCCCGGCGGCAGCAGCTCCTTCAGCTCGGCGTCGTAGCGCTCGATCAGCGCCTGTGCTCTGTCGCGCGGCTCCACCAGCTGGATCCTAGTTAGAGTCACCGGCATGCCCGACGTCCTCATGTTCGCCGACACATTTCGCTCGCCCGAGCTGCGCCACGAGGTGCCGCTCGGCATCCCGGATCCGTTCCTCTACGCCGAGCGAGACGGGGTCAAGCACATCCAGATCAACTCGATGGAGGCGCAGCGGCTCAGCGCGCTCGGCCTCTTCGAGCTCCATCTTTCGGAGGAGTACGGCGTCGACGAGCTGATCGCCTCGGGTCTCGCGTACCCGGAGATCCGTTCCGAGCTGGCGTCGCGCGCGGTCAAGGCACTCGGGGTGACGAGCGCGGTCGTGCCGGAGACGTTCCCGCTGTGGCTTGCCGACCGGCTCCGGGGGGAGGGCGTCGAGCTGACCGTCGACGCGAGCTTCTTCGACGCGAGGCGGCGCGTGAAGAGCGACGAAGAGCTCGCCGGGATGCGCCGTGCGCAGCGGGCCGCCGAGGCCGGTATGGACACCGCGCGTGACCTGCTGCGCCGCGCGACGCCGAACGGCACCGGTCTCGTGCTGGACGGCGAGCCACTCACGGTGGAGCGCGTCAAGTCTGCGATGTCGCAGACGTTCGCGGCTCACGGTGCGACTGCCGACGAGTTCATCGTCGCGCCCGGCCCGCAAGGCGCGGTCGGCCACGACATGGGCTCCGGCCCGATTCGCGCCGGTGTCCCGATCGTCGTGGACATCTGGCCGCGCGACAACGAGTCGTTCATCTACTGCGACATGACTCGCACGTTCGTGGTGGGCGACGTGCCCGATGACGTGCGCGAATGGCATCGCCTCTGCAAGGAGGCACTCGACCGCGCGATCTCGGAGATCAGGGCCGGCGCAGACGGCCGGGCGATCTTCGACGGGACCTGCGAGATCTTCGAGGCCGCAGGCGAGCTCACATCACGAACGAAGGAGCAGGGAAAACCGCTCTCGGACGGCTTCTTCCACGGGCTCGGCCACGGGGTGGGGCTCGAGGTGCACGAGCAGCCCGGGATGGGGCTCGCGTCGAAGCTGCCGCTCGTGGCGGGCGACGTCGTCACGGTCGAGCCCGGCTGCTACCGGGCGGGCTACGGCGGTGTTCGCTTGGAGGACCTGGTGCTCGTGACTCCCGACGGGGCCGAGAACCTGACCCGCTATTCCTACGATCTCGAACCGTGACGACGGAGAGAGACATCGACACGCTGTTCCTCGAGGAGCGGCGGTATCCGCCGTCCGCCGAGTTCGCCGCGCAGGCGAATGCGCAACCGGGGATCTACGAAGAGGAGTTCGATGCCTTCTGGGAGCGCGAGGGACGAGAGCGCGTCGCCTGGTTCGAGCCGTTCACGAAGCTGTACGAGTGGGAGCCGCCGTATGCAAAGTGGTATCTCGGCGGCAAGCTCAACGTCGCGTGGAACTGCCTCGACAAGCACGTCGAGGCGGGACGCGGCGACACGGTCGCCTACTACTGGGAGGGCGAGCCGGAGGACGACCGCCGGGAGCTGACCTACGCCCAGCTCCTGAACGAGGTGACGAAGCTCGCGAACGCCCTGAAGGAGCTCGGTGTCGGCAAGGGCACCCCGGTCGGGATCTACCTCGGCATGGTCCCGGAGGCGCCGATCGCCATGCTCGCCTGCGCCCGGCTCGGCGCGCCGCACACCGTCGTCTTCGGCGGCTTCTCCGCAGACTCGCTCTCGGGACGTCTGCAGGACATGAAATGCGAGGTGCTGATCACGCAGGACGAGGCCTGGCGCCGCGGTGCGACGGTGCCGCTCAAGCGCACCGCCGACGAGGCGGTCGACGCCTCGCCGACCGTCAAGAACGTCATCGTCCTGCGGCGCACCGGCAACGACGTGCCCATGACTGCGGGCCGCGACCACTGGTGGCACGAGCTCGCGGTCGACGAGTCACCCTGCCCGGCAGAGCCGATGGATCCCGAGGATCTGCTCTATCTGCTCTACACATCGGGCACGACTGCCAAGCCGAAGGGGATCGCGCACACGACCGCCGGGTATCTCGTCGGCGTCGCGACGACGCATCACTACATCTTCGACCTGAAGCGCGACACCGACGTGTACTGGTGCGCCGCCGACGTCGGCTGGGTGACGGGGCACAGCTACATCGTGTACGGGCCGCTCTGCAACGGCGGCACGTCCGTGATGTACGAGGGCACGCCGGACTTCCCCGACAAGGACCGCTGGTGGGACGTGGCCGAGCGGTACGGCGTCACCATCCTCTACACGGCCCCGACCGCGATTCGGTCGCACATGAAGTGGGGCCCCGAGCACGCGGCGAAGCACGATCTGTCCAAGCTGAGGCTGCTCGGATCGGTCGGCGAGCCGATCAACCCCGAGGCCTGGGTCTGGTACCACGAGCACATCGGCGGCGAGCGCTGCCCGATCGTCGACACGTGGTGGCAGACCGAGACGGGAATGATCATGATCACGCCCCTGCCGGGGATCACCACCACGAAGCCTGGCTCCGCGAGCCGGCCGTTTCCCGGCGTCGACGCAGCGATCTACAACGAGGCGGGTGAGGAGGTCGGCCCCGGCGGCGGCGGGTACCTGGTGCTGCGCAAGCCATGGCCCGCGATGTTGCGCGGCCTCTACCAGGAGCACGACCGCTACGTCGACACCTACTGGTCGCGCTACACCGGCGTCTACCTCGCAGGTGACGGCGCCCGGATCGACGAGGACGCCGACTTCTGGCTGCTCGGGCGCGTCGACGACGTGATGAACGTCTCGGGACATCGCATCTCGACGATCGAGGTCGAGTCGGCGCTCGTCGACCACCACGACGTGGCCGAGGCAGCCGTCGCGGCACGCAACGACGCGACCACGGGCCAGGCGATCGTCGCGTTCGTCACCCTCAAGAGCGGGGTCGAGCCGTCGGTCGCCAAGCTGGACGAGCTGCGCGACCACGTCGCCAAGAAGATCGGGCCGATCGCGAAGCCTGCGAACATCGTCTTCACGCCAGAGCTGCCGAAGACGCGCAGCGGCAAGATCATGCGGCGCCTGCTCCGCGACGTGGCGGAGAACCGGCCGCTCGGCGACACGACGACCCTCGCCGACCCGACCGTCGTCGCGGAGCTGCAGTCGCGCGGCGCCGACGAGCAGGCGAAGGAGGACTGACGCTCACCGCGTTCGCCGCGGCCGTGATGCTCGCCGTCTCGCCGGGGCAGACCGCGACCGTGCGCGTCCCCGTCGCGAATGTGTGGGAGGCGCCGAACGCCGGTCACCTGCCGCTCGACCCGCACGTCTGGCCGACGCCGGCCGTCACGTACGCCGAGCGGCGGGCGCTCGTCGGTCATATGCCGACGCAGGTCCTCTACGGCGAGACCGTGCGCGTGCTCGCGCGACGCCCCGGCTGGACGAAGATCGCAGTCCCCGACCAGCCGAGCCCGCTCGATCCACGTGGCTATCCGGGCTGGGTGCGCGCGTGGCAGCTCGGGCCGGCGTTCTCTGCCCCGCTGGTCGTCACTGCGCGGAGCGCGATGCTCGCGAACGGCACCGAGGTCGGCTTCGGGACGGACGTTCCGCGCGGTGCCGTGCCGGCGGCCGCAACCCGGCCGTTGCCGCACACGCGCGCCGACCTCGTCCGGACGGCCGAGCAGTTCCTCGGTCTCCACTACCTGTGGGGCGGGCTCTCGGCCTGGGGCTACGACTGCTCGGGGCTCACCTGGGCCGTCTACCGGACGCACGGGATCACGATCCCGCGGGACGCCGATGCGCAGTTCGCGGCAGGCACGCCGGTCTCGCCGGCCAAGCTGCAGCCGGGGGACCTTCTCTTCTACGAGCATCCGGTCGTCGGCCACGTCGCCATGTACATCGGCGGCGGGAAGATGATCGAAGCGCCGAACTCGGCCAGCGAGGTGCGGATCGTCCCCGTGCGAACGAGCGACTTCCGCGGCGCGCGCAGGTTCTTCGGTGTCTGACACCTAGGTGTCAGACACCGTTTCGAAGCTCGCGCTCGCCGGGACTGTCGCGATCCTGCTGTTCGCGACGATCGGCCAGCTCTCTCACGACCACCACGTCTCGCTCGCCGGCTATGCGGCCGACGCGCTGCCGCTGCTCGCCGGCTGGCTCGTGCTCGCGCGGGTCACCGGCCGGTTCGTACCGACGTGGCTCGGCGGCATCACCAGCGGCGTCGGTATTCGCATGGTCGTGCTCGGCCATTACCACTGGAACGAGCTCGCGTTCCTCGCCGTCGCACTCGTCTTCAACGGCGCGGTCGCGTGGCCGGTCTGGAAGCTGATCGGCGGCGCTTCGGCCTAAAGCAGCGCCTCGAACTTCGACGCGTCGTCGAACGGCCCGATCACCGCGAGCCTCATGCCCTGACCGCCGATCACGTCCTGCGCGACCCGCAGCACGTCGTCGGCTGTGACCGCGTCGAGGCCTGCGAGCACCTCCGTCGGCTCGGCAGCCTTCCCCTCCAGCACCTCGCGGCGCAGCCCGAACGTGATCAACCCGTTCGGGCTCTCGGTCTGGAGGACGAACCGCCCCTTGGCGAGCGAGCGCGCCTTTTCCAGCTCCTCGGCCGGCACGGCCTCAGCGGCGAGCTTCCGGAACTCGGCGGCGATCACCTCGACCGCCTCCTCGGCCCGCTTCAGGTCGACGCCCGCCTGGGAGAAGAGCGTGCCCGCGTCGGTGAACGCGGCATTGAGCGCGTAGACGTAATAGGCGAGACCGCGCTGCTCACGCACTTCGAGGAAGAGCCGCGACGACATGCCGGTGCCGAGCACCGTGCCGAGCAACTGCAGGGCGTAGCGATCCGGATGGCCGAGCGGATAACTCGGAAAGCCGAGGCAGACGTTCGCCTGGTCGGAATCCTTGTGGTGGATGCGCACCTTCGGTTCCGACGACCGCTCGACCTGCGCCGGGACGGGCATGCCGGAGCCGTTTCCGGGCATGTCGCCGAGCAGTTCCTCGAGCCTCGGCAGGAGGTCGTCGCCGATCATCCCCGAGACGCCGACCACCATTCGCTGCGGCGTGTACCAGTGACCGAGGTAGTCGAGGAAGGTCTCGCGTGTGGCGTCCTTGATCGTCTCTCTCGTCCCGAGTGTCTCCCACCCGAGCGGATTGGAGCCGAACAGCAGCTCCTCGTAGACCGACGACACGTAGTCGCGCGGAGTGTCGATGTACATGTTCATCTCTTCGATGATCACGCCCTTCTCGCGCTCGAGCTCCTCGCCGTCGAACTTCGAGTTGCGCAGCATGTCCACGAGCACGTCGAGCGCGACGTCGCGCTGCTCGCCCGCGCAGCGGATGTAGTAGCCCGTGTATTCCTTCGACGTGAATGCGTTGAACTCGCCGCCGATCTTGTCGACCTCCATCGACAGGTCGCGCGCGGTGGGGCGCCTCTCGGTTCCTTTGAAGAACATGTGCTCCGCGAAGTGCGCGATGCCGCGGTTGCCCGCGTCCTCGTAGCGCGAGCCCGCGGCCAGCATGATGTAGCAGGCGACCGACTGGGCGTGCGGAAGCGGCGCGGTCAGCACGCGCAGGCCGTTCGACAGGGTGTGGCGCTGGTACACGCTCATTCAGTGAGTCTCCTTCGTTGGTTCGCGGTCAGCGGGACCGACGTGCCCGCCTCATAGTCGTAGCCGACCAGCACGCTCTTGGCGTCGGCCACCAGTCGTTCGCCCGACCAGATCTGGTGCTCGAGCGAGAAGCTCTTCGTGCCCACGTGCGCGCAGCGGCTTCGCACCTCGACGTCCTCGCCGGAGCGCAGTTCCGCCCTGAAGTCGATCTCGACCCGGGCGAGGATGAACGGGTCCAGATCACCGAGGATCCCGATCCGGGCCTGCTCGAGGTAGGTCGAATAGACGGCGTTGTTGACGTGGCCCATGGCATCGCAATCGCGGAACCGAACGTGCTCGCGCTGGATCCAGGGGTACGCCGCCACCGGCGCGATGGTATAGAGGCACGTCTATGGCAGGTGAGACGAAGCGGGCGGTCTTCGCGCAGCCCGAGTGGCTGCGAGGCGTCCCCACTGATCGTGAGCTGCCGGTCGACGCGCGCGTGGTCTTCACAGGCTGCGGAACGTCCTTCCACGCCGCGCAGACCGGCGGCTTCGCGGTTCAGGCGCTCGAGGCGGTGCTGGTCCCGCCGAGTGCAGACATCATGGTCTGTGTCTCGCACGAGGGGGAGACCGCGCTGACGATGGAGGCCGAGCGCTGGTTCGGCGGGGACGTCTGGCTCGTGACCGGCAATGCGTCTTCACCGCTCGCGCAGCTCGCGGACGAGGTGATCGTCTGCACGCCCGACGTCGAGCGGTCGTGGTGCCACACCGCGAGCTACACGTGTGCCGTGGCGGCGATCGCTGCGCTGAACGGCGAGGAGATCGACTGGCTCCCGCAGGCGGTCGAGGAGGCGCTACGGCTCGAGGTCGAGGCGCCGGCGCAGGACAAGATCGTCGTCGCCGGAGCCGGCCGCGACTGGCCGACCGCCCAGGAGGCGGTCCTCAAGCTGCGCGAAGGCTCCCACATCGCGGCCGAGGCGCACCACCTGGAGCAGTTGCTGCACGGCCACCTGGCGTCGATCGACGAGACGACGCGGGTGTTCGTGCTCGAAGGGGAAGGACGGATCGCCGACCGCGCCCACGACGCTGTCGCCGCGCTCGAGCTGCTCGGTTGCGAGACGACGCTCGTCCCGACGGTCCATCCGGTCGTCGACATCGTCCGGTTCCACCTTCTGACGCTGGCAGTCGCCGACGCCCGCGGGGTCGACCCGGATCCGATCCGGCGCGAGCCCGGCTCACGGTGGGCCGAGGCGGCAGGCGCGGCCTACCCGTACTGAGGGCCCGAGGAAGCCCGGGCCGATGACGAACCTGGCGGATGCCGGCGTCCTCGAGTCGATCGGGCTGCTCGCGCGGCGGGAGGCGTCGTCTCGCGAGCTCGTCGAGGCCTGTCTCGACCGCATCCGCGAGCGCAACGGCGAGCAGAGCCACGACGGCGACCCGCAGTCGGTCAACGCCTGGGTGCGCGTGTACCAGGACGATGCCTTCGCGGCTGCCGGCCGCGCCGACGCACGGCTCGCCGCGGGGAACGCGCCGGGGCTCTGCGGCGTTCCGGTCGGGCTCAAGGATCTCTACGCCGTTGCCGGCAAGCCGCTCACGGCCTCGAGCCGGCTGCTCGACGACGTGCCGAGCGAGTCGTGCCCGGCCTGGCTGCGACTCGAGGCGGCCGGAATGGTGCTGCTCGGCCACCTGCACACGCACGAGTTCGCGGCGGGCGGAACGACCGATCAGGTCGGCAATCCGTGGGCGCTCGACCGCTCGGCGGGCGGCTCGAGCGGCGGCTCGGCGGCCGCGCTCGCGGCGCGGATGGTCCCGGCCGCGACGGGCACGGACACGGCGGGGTCGCTGCGCATCCCGTCGGCCGTCTGCGGCACGTCGACGATCAAGCCGACACGGGGAGCGGTGCCAACGCGAGGCCTCGTGCCGCTCGCGCCGTCCTTCGACCACGCCGGGCCGATGGCGCGAACCCTGGCGGACTGCGAGCCGTTGCTCGCCGCGCTCAGCGGTGTCGCCGCGCCGCCGCAGCGGTCGCCGCTTCGCCGCGTTGCCGTCTCGCCCCGCTTCGGGCTCGTGGAGCTCGACCCCGACGTGGCCGAAGGGTTCGAGGCTGCGCTCGACGCGTGTCGTGACCTCGGGGTCGAGATCGTCGAGGTTCCGGCGCCCGCCGTCGAGCTCGAGCTCGGGCTCGTCTTCCTCGATCTCGTCTGTGCCGAGATGCTCGTCTACCACCACCGGTTCGACGACCGCCGCGAGCTCTATCGCCCGTCGATTCGGGGCTTTCTCGACTACGCGGAGCGTGGCGCGCTGTCGGCTGACGATTACATCGGCGCACAGGAGCGGCGCACGGACGCGACGTTCCGCTGGCTCGACTGGTTCGCCGAGCACCGGGTCGATGCGCTGCTCGAACCGACGGTGCCGATCGTGGCGCGGCCCCGCGGCCACGGCTACGACGAGGCGTTCACGGACGCCGCCGAGATCTCGTTCACGCACTACTGGAACTGGACCGGCTTCCCGGTCGCGGCGCTGCCGGCGGGTGTGGGCCGCCGCAGCGGCCTGCCCACGGGGGTCTCGCTGATCGGCGCCGCCGGGGCCGACTGGGACGTCCTCGCCGCGGGCGTGGCACTACAGGCCCGCCTCGGCGTCGCGGCGCCCTAGCTCGAGCGGGACAACTCCTCGAGCAGCCGGTCGACCTCGTCCGCAGTGTTGTAGTGGACGATCCCGATCCGCACGGCGCCGTCGGGCAGGCCGAGCCGCCTCATGATCTCGAGCGCGTAGTAGTTGCCGTCCCAGACGGCGAAGCCACGCTCGCCGAGACGAGTCGCCGCGTCGCGCGGACTGAGCGACTCGTGGTTCACGGCGAACGTCGGGACTCGGCCCTCCATGCTCGGCGGCCCGTGGAGCCGCCAGCGGTCGGGCAGGCCGTCGAGGAAGCGCCGGCCAAGAGCGTGCTCGTGCTCCTGGATGAAGTCCCAGCCCACGTCGTCGAGGTACTCGACCGCCGCGACGAAGCCCGCGAGCAGCTCGTGCGCGAGCGTCCCCGTCTCGAACCGCCCGGCGACCGGCTCGTCGGGTGCCGGCCGCACCTTGTACGGGCGCCAGCTCTCGGCGAGCTCCCTGCGGACGTACGCGAGCCCGAGGTGCGGGCCGTAGAACTTGTAGGGCGAGCAGAGCAGCACATCGGTCCCCGCCGCGGCGACGTCGATCGGGCCATGCGGCGCGTAGTGCACCGCGTCGACCCAGGCCAGGGCGCCGGCGTCGTGAGCGAGGCGTACGACCTCCGCGACGGGCGTGACGGTCCCGACGCCGTTGGAGGCCCAGGGAAACGCGACGACGCGCGTTCGCCGCGAGAGCAGCGAACGGAGGTGCCCGAGGTCCAGCCGGCACTCGTCGTCGACCTCGCAGAACTGCACGGTCAGGCCCCGGTCGCGCGCGAGCTCGAGCCACGGCGAGATGTTGCCGTCGTGATCGAGCTTCGTGCACACGATCTCGTCGCCTTCGCGCCAGTCGCGTGACGCGGTCCGCGAGAGCGCGAAGTTCAGCGTCGTCATGTTCGCACCGAACGCGATCTCGTCGATCGTCGCGCCGAGGAAGCGCGCCCCCGTCGTTCGCGCCCGGTCGATCAGCTCGTCCGAGCGACGCGAGGTCTCGAACGTGCCGCCGAGGTTCGCGTTGGCATCGCGCAGGTAGCCCGCGACCGCCTCGATCACGGAGTCGGGCACCTGCGTCCCGCCCGGCCCGTCGAAGAATGCCAGCGGCCTCTGGAGCGCCGAAAACCGAGCGCGAATCGCATCGATCGTCGTCGGGAGGGGCGCTTGCGCCTGCACAGCCGGGAAGGTATCTGGGTCCGTCCGGTCCCGGTCCTAGGGTGGCGGGCATGAGGCTCAGAACACTCACCGAGGCCGAGTGCTACGCACGCATCTACGGCGGGCACGGCGACGAACGGGTGAGCTTCGTGCAGCTCCTGCCGCGGCGCGTCGAGCGCAGCAGCGTGGCGGGAGAGCACCTGCGTGGACGGTTCGAGGAGCGCCTGGACCTGCGCGGGCCCGAGGCGGAGGCGGCATGACACGGACCTGCAGAACGTGGAACGCGCGCCGTTTGCCGAAGCAGGTCTCGGCCGGCCGCCGTCCCGCGCCCCCGCTCCCGAGCTCGTGGGTGTGCACGGCCACCTGGACGCAGCGCGTGCCACGCTGTCGACCGCGTGGCAAGAACGGCTGATTCCTCCTCGACCCCGAGCTCCGTCCCGGACGTCCTCGCGCCGGGACTGACGTGCGTCTTCTGCGGGATCAACCCGGGGCGCGTCTCGGATGCCGCGGCAGCGCATTTCGCCAATCCACGGAACGACTTCTGGCGGCTCCTGCACGACGCGGGTTTCACCCCACGGCTCTATGACCCGCAGGAGCAGTTCTCGCTGCTCGAGCTCGGCTACGGCCTGACGAATGCCGCCTACCGGACCACGCCGGGCTCGGGCGACCTGCGCCGCGAGGACTTCGACGCGGACGCGTTCGACGACCGGATCGTGGCGGTTCGGCCGCGCGCCGTCGCATTCGTCGGCAAGGAGGCGTACCGCGGTCTCTATCGCGACCGCCCCGAGCTGGGCCCACAGTTGCACTCGATCGGCCAGACGGGGCTGTACGTCCTGCCGTCGACGTCGCCGGCGAACGCGGCTGTGCCGTACGACGAGCGCCTGCAATGGTTCCGCTCGCTGCGCGACTGGCTCGAGCCGGTGGAGCGTGATGCGGTGCGGGCGCTCGTGCTCGACCGGCAGGGCCGCGTGCTGCTCGTCCGGTTCTGGGGCCCCGGCCGCGACCGGTCCTGGTGGGGCTCCCCCGGGGGCGGGATCGAGCCCGGCGAGAGCCACGAGCAGGCGTTGTCCCGCGAGCTGCTCGAGGAGGTCGGGCTGGCGGAGCCGGAGGTCGGGCCGCTCCTCTTCGAGCACGTCGGCCAGTTCCCGTGGGCGAAGCGGCTCTACCGGCAGCGAAACGTCACGTATCTCGTCCGTGTCCAGGAGCACGAGCCGAGATCGACGGTCGATCTCTCGGCGGAAGGAGTGGCGGAGGTGCGCTGGTGGACGCTCGCCGAGCTCGCCGATTCGCAGGAGCAGTTCGCCCCGCCCGACCTGCTCGAGCGCGTGCGTAACCTGGCCTCGTGACCGCGGTCCTCGTCACCGTCCACCTGCTTGCCGCCGGTATCTGGTTCGGCGGCTCGACGGCGCTCGTCTTCGTGGGCGTGCCGGCGATCCGAACGCTCGAGGGCGAGCCGCGCGGCCGTGCGATGAAGGCGCTCGGGCTCCGCTGGCGACCGGTCGGCTACGGCGCGCTGATCGTCGCCGCCCTGACCGGGGTCGTGCTCGCCTCCCGCGACTGGCAGCACAGCACCGCGTTCCAGGTCGTCCTCTGGACGAAGGTCACGCTGTTCGCCTGTCTGCTCGTCGTGTCGTATCTGCACAACTTCGTGCTCGGCCCACGGCTTCAGGCAGAGATCCGCGACGGCCGGGAGCAGCGCACGCGGCCGCGGCTCGTGCTCGTCGGCTGGGTCAGCTATTCGCTGACGATGGCGCTGCCGATCCTCGGCGTCGTGCTGGCGCGCCTCGTCGACTGAGGCGTCGCAGCTCACCTGAATCTGATTCGGCGCAGCCGAACCAGATTCACGAGTTTCGAATCGCTGCTTCCGTGAAACTCGTTCGCAGTGCCTCAGCTGCGCCAGCGGTTGGTGATCGGCGTGCGACGGTCGCGGCCGAAGGCCTTCGGCCGCAGCTTCACGCCTGGTGGCGCCTGACGTCGCTTGTACTCGGCACGGTCGATCATTCCGACGGCGCGGTCGACGACGTCCGCGTCGAAGCCGTCCTGCGAAAGCTCTTCGCGCGAGCGGTCGAGCTCGACGTAGGCCTCGAGCACCCGGTCGAGCGCGGGGTAGGGGGGCAGTGAATCCTCGTCGAGCTGGTCGGCGCGGAGCTCGGCACTCGGCGCACGCTCGATGATCGACGCGGGTATCACCTCCCGGCCGGCGCGTTCGTTCAGCCACCGCGACAGGCGGAAGACATCCGTCTTGTAGACGTCCTTGATCAGCGCAAAGCCGCCTGCGAGGTCGCCGTAGAGCGTCGAGTAGCCGACCGAGAGCTCCGACTTGTTGCCGGTCGCGATCACGAGCCAGCCGAACTTGTTCGACAGCGCCATCAGGAGCGTGCCGCGGATGCGCGCCTGCAGGTTCTCCTCGGTGAGATCGCTGTCGCGGCCGGCGAAGTGCTCACGAAGAGCCGAGGTGAACGCATCGACCGTCGGCTCGATCGCGATCTCGCGGAAGTCGATCCGGAGCGACTCGGCCAGCCGTTCGGCGTCGCCGCGGGTCGCCGTCGAGGAGTAGCGCGACGGCATCGACACGCCATGGACGCGCTCGGCTCCGAGCGCCTCGACGCACAACGCAGCGGTGAGGGCCGAGTCGATGCCGCCGGAGAGACCGATCACCACGTCTCCGAAACCGTTCTTCTGCACGTAGTCGTGCAGGCCGAGCTCGAGCGCGAGCCGCATCTGCTCGAGGTCGTCGATCTGCGGGACGATGCGCGCCGGTGTCGCCTCCTGCTGTTCTCGCGGCGACGCAAACTCGACCTCCGTCAGCTCGACTGCAACGCGTTCGCGTGCGAGAGCCCGGCGGCGCACGTCACGCAGCCTGCGGCCGACGGCCGCTGCAGGATCGACGTCGACGACGAGCAGCTCCTCCTGGAAACCGGCGGCGCGAGCGAGCACTTCGCCCTCGTCGTCGAGGACGACCGAGTGACCGTCGAAGACCAGCTCGTCCTGACCGCCGACGGCATTGCAGAGCGCGATGAAGCAAGAGTTGTCGAGCGCCCGCACCCGCAGCATCTCCTCGCGCTCGCGGTCCTTGCCGACGTGGAACGGCGATGCGGAGATGTTCGCGATCAGCTGAGCCCCGGCGAGCGCCAGGTCGGTCGCCGGCGGCCCCGGCTGCCAGATGTCCTCGCAGATCGTCGGGCCGATGCGCACGTCGCCGAAGCGCAGCAGGAAGAGGTCGTTGCCGGGGGCGAAGTAGCGGTCCTCGTCGAAGACCCCGTAGTTCGGGAGGTAGCGCTTGCGGTAGATGCAGCGCACTTCACCGTGGGCCAGCACGAAGCACGCGTTGTGGAGGTCGGCGTCGAGGTACGGCGCGCCGACGAGCACCGTGATGTCGCGCGCCGTGTGGGCGATCTCGTCGACCGCCCGTCGCGCGGCGCGAACGAAACCGGGCCGGAGCAACAGGTCCTCGGGCGGGTAGCCGGTCACGGCGAGCTCGGGAAAGAGGACCACGTCGGCCTGGGCGCCTCGCGCCTCGCCGAGCCAGTCGACGATGCGGGCCGCGTTGCCGTCGATGTCGCCGACGACGCTATTGATCTGGGCGAGTGCGAGTCTCATCGGTTTTCGCCTCTCGGTCGAAAACTCTACCACGGCGCTCACGCAGCGCGGTCCGCCGCCAGGCGAAATAGAGGGCGACGGCGCAGAGGAAGGCGGCGAAGCTGGCGAAGCCGACGAACGCAGAGTGCGTCTTGTTGCCGAGCACGCTGAGCGCTGCCGCCAGGACGAGCGCTGCGATCAGGTACACACGCAGGGTCTTCGACGTCATCAGGCGGTCAGTATGGCGGCGGCGCGGACCGCACCGTCGACCGTGAACCAGAGCCCACCGCCGTGCACGCGGAGCTCGACGGTGTCGCCGAGATCGAGTGGCTGCCGATACTCGAGCTGCGCACGGTGCGGCGTGCGCAGGCGTGCGGCCAGGTGCTCCTCGACGGGTGCCCAGTAGGCGGCGTTGTTGACGTGCGCAAGCCGATCGACGTCCGTCGCCCGCAGGCGCCACTCGAGCGCCTCGGCTTCGTCCGGTGGGCCCGCGAGCTCGAGCCGCGTCGATGCACGCCGTCCCGCCGCCGACTCGCCGTACACGGCCAGGAACCGCTCGCCGAGGCGCAGCGGCTGCAGGTCGGGCCCGAGGTGGATCCAGGTCATCTCGGCGTCGGCGCGGCCGCCGCGGTCTCCGGACAGCGACGTGCACCTGAGCGCCGCCGACGCGGCGGTGCCGCCGCACCATGTCGTCAACTCGACCTCGGTGTCGTCGAGGAACGGCCGCACGACGTCGAGCACGGTCCGGCGCACGACCCAGATGTGCTCGTCCGGTGCCCAGCCCGCATCGAGGACGTCGTCGGCTGCGACGTCCTGCAGGAACCGTGCGATTGCATCGAGCCGGAGCCGACCGTCCGCGTCGGTGTCGGAGAGCCGCACCGGCCGCCGGGCGCGGTAGCGGCGCGCCGTCACGGCAGCAGACGCCGCACGCGCACGTCGACCGCAGACGCCACTGCGGCCTGACCCGCTTCGTCGAGGTGCTCGACGTCGTCGCCGAGCTCGACATAGGAAGCCACGCCGTCGAGGTCGAGCAGCGCGCAACCGAGCTCGCTGCACATCTCTGCGAAGTGCGGGCCGAGCCGATGGCCGGCAAACGGCGGCGGGCAGACGACGAGGATCTCGGGCGGCCCGCCGCCGGGCCCGGACTCGGACGACCGCGCGACCTTGACGAGCCGGCCCACCGACCGCGCGACGTCGGTCTCCGGCAGTCTGAATCGATCGCCGACATCGTTCGTGCCGAGGAAGATGACGAGGAGGTCGACCGGAGCGTGTGAGTGCAGGCACGGCACGAGGTACGGCAGCCCGTTGCGCCCCTCGCCCACCGGGCTGTCCATCGTCGCGGTGCGGCCGTTCAGTCCTTCGGCGATCACCTCCCACTCGTCGCCGAGCGCGTGCTGGAGCCGCACCGGCCAGCGGGCGTCGCGCGGGAAACGCCGGCCGTTGCTCCCCGGGACGTAGCCCCACGTGTTGGAGTCGCCGAAGCAGAGCAGGGTGCGCATCAGCGTTGCAGGCGAATCGCGTTCAGGTCCCGCTCGCGCAACTCGTCGCTGCGGGCGAGCAGGTCGTCGACGTCGTCGTGCTCGGCGTGGATGTAGCGGCCGGCGAGCTCGTCGTACCGGCCCGTCGCCAGCTTGCGCACGAGCTCGGGGGCGAGCTCCGGCGGCGTCCACGGCGCGTCTGCCGGGACGTGGCTCTCCGTCATCGCCGTCCGGACGAGACCGGGGCTGAACAGGAACACCGGGATCTCGAGCGCGTTGTTCAGCGTCTCGGCATACCGGCACACCGCCGCCTTGGACGCCGTGTACGACGTGTTGCTTGCGCCCGGCAGGTAGGCGGCGCCGCTGCCGGTGATGACGATGCGCGATGCGCCCGCCGCGAGCGCTGCCTCGCAGCAGAGATGCACGCCGAGGACGTTGACCTCGAACGTGTGCCACCAGTCGGCGTCGTTTCCGACGCCGGCGTTCGCGACGAGCAGATCGACGTGGCCCGTCGCCGCGAAGGCGCGCTCGACCGACTCGCGTGAAGCGACGTCCATCTCGACTGCGCGTCCTCCGGTCTCGGCTGCGACCGCGTCGATCTCCCCGCGAGAACGGGCGGTGACGACGACCGACCAGCCGTCTGCCGCGAGCGAGCGCGCGATGTTGGCGCCGATGCCTCGGCCGCCGCCGGTGATGAGTGCAACTCCTTCAGCCAACTGCTGCTCCGATCTGGTCGAGTGACTCGGGATTCTCGAGCGAGGAGAGGTCGCCGGGATCGGCGCCGAGTGCGGTCGCCTTCACCGCCCGCCGCACGATCTTGGCGGAGCGCGTCTTCGGCAGCGCGTCGACGAAGAAGACCCGCTCCGGCCTGAACGCCTTGCCGAGCTCTGCCGCGACGTGGTCGGCGACGTCGGCCTCGGTCGTCTCGGCTCCGGGCAGCAGGCAGCAGAAGATCCAGGCCGTTTCGCCCTTGACCTCGTGCGGCACGCCGATGGCGGCGGCTTCGCGCACCGCCGGATGGCCGACGGCGGCCGACTCGAGCTCGGCGGGGCCGATGCGCTTGCCGGCGATGTTCATCGTGTCGTCCGAGCGCCCGTGGAGGAACCAGAAGCCGTCGGCGTCGACGGAAGCCCAGTCGCCGTGCACCCAGACGCCCGGGATTCGCGACCAGTACGTCTCGAGGTACTTGTCGGGGTCGCGCCAGAAGCCGCGCGTCATTCCCGGGAACGGCCTGCGGCACACGAGCTCGCCGACCTCTCCCGTCCCGACCAGCGAGTTCCCGGCGTCGTCGACGACGTCCATCGCCATTCCGAGCGCAGGCCCACCGACGGAGCAGGCTTTGATCGGGCCGACGGGGGTCGGCGAGAGAAAGCAGGCGCCGACCTCGGTGCCGCCCGAGCAGTTGATGATCGGCACACGCGAACGGCCCACGTTCTCGGCCAGCCACCGGTACGGCTCGGGGTTCCAGGGCTCGCCCGTGGTGACGAACGTGCGCAGCGACGAGAGGTCGGCGGCCGGATCGCCGTGCGGCAGCAGCGCGCGGGCGAGCGTCGGCGAGAGCCCGAGCGACGTGACTCCCTCGTCGGCCACGATGCGCCAGAGGCGGTCCGGCGTCGGCCAGTCCGGGGCGCCTTCCGCGAAGACGATCGTGCCGCCGAGCGCGCCGACGCCCACGACGGTCCACGGGCCCATGATCCAGCCCATGTCGGTGGCGAAGTGCATGACGTCGCCCTCGTGGACGTCGGCCTGGTACGCCGCTTCGCGCGCGATCGAGACCAGGAAGCCGCCCTGCACGTGCACCACGCCCTTGGGCTTGCCCGTCGTCCCGGAGGTGTAGGTCAGGAGATAGGGGGCTTCCGAGTCGACCTCGAGCGGGGGCAGTTCGCCGGGCCGGCCGTCCAGCTCGAACGGCGCGAGCACGACCTGCGCCGGCGAGCCGGATTCGCGAATCGCCTCCTCGAGGATCGAGAGCATCGGCACGCTGCGACCGCGGCGGGAGGACTCGCGCCGGGTGATGACGACCTTCGCCTCGCTCGCCTCGAGCCGCTGGGCGACCGCCGGCGCGGCGAACCCGGAGAAGACCGGTACCTGCACGGCGCCGAGGTGAGCGATCGCGTGCGAGGCGACCGCGACCTCCGGCGACATCGGCAGGAAGATGGCGACCCGGTCGCCCGGCGCCGACACCGAGCGCAGCGAGCTCCTCGGCGAGCCGCGTCACATCGCGTGAGAGCTCGGCGAACGTGAGGGTGCTGCGCGAGCCGTCCTCGCCGAGCCCGACGGCCGCGACGGCATCGGGGCGTCGTTCCGCCCAGCGATGCACGCAGTTGCGCGCGATGTTGAGCCGGCCGCCGACGAACCAGGTCGTCCACTCCGGCCCGCGCGAGTCGTCGAGCACCCGGTCCCACGGCCGTGAGAACTCGAGCCCCAGGTCGTCCACGCAGAGGGGCCAGAACCACGCTGGATCGTCCTGCGAGCGGCGGACGAGCTCCTCGTAATCGGCGACGCCCGCCCGGCGCACGAGCCGCGTCGCGTTCGCGTGCTCGATCGTCGCCTCGTCGGGCGTCCAGACCACATCGCTCACTCGGGCAACCCTACTTGCGGCCCTCTGTTAGCGTCTGCTAACTTAGCGTGCGCTAACTTCAGGGAGGTGCCAGGGGATGAAGCGTTTCGTGACGCCGGAGAACAAGAAGTGGTGGACGCTCGCGGCGGTGTCGGTCGGGCTGTTCATGATCATGCTCGACAACACGGTGGTGAACGTCGCGCTGCCGTCGATTCGCTCGTCGCTCGGCATGAGCATCGAGGGCCTCGAGTGGGTCGTCGCCGGCTACGCCCTGACGTTCGCCGCGTTCATGCTCGTCGGCGGCAAGCTCGCGGACTTCCTCGGCAGGCGGCTCATCTTCATGGTGGGCCTCGCGGTCTTCACGGGCGCCTCGCTCGCGTGTGGGCTCGCGCCGAGCGGCGGCTTCCTGATCGGCGCCCGCGTGGTGCAGGGCCTGGGTGGCGCGCTGATGAATCCCGCCACGCTCTCCATCATCACGGCGACCTTTGCGCCGCGGGAGCGCGGACGCGCGATCGGCATCTGGGCAGGCGTCTCGGCCATGGCGCTCGCGATCGGCCCGCTCGTCGGAGGTCTCCTCACCGAGCACGTCAACTGGAACTGGATCTTCTTCATCAACGTTCCGATCGGCATTCTCGGCCTGTTCGCAACGCCGATCTTCATCGCCGAGTCACGCGACCAGTCCGCGCAGCAGCGGCTCGACCTTCCCGGCCTGGCAGCGTCGGCCATCGGCCTGTTCTCGCTCACCTACGCCTTCATCGAGGCGAGCAACTACGGCTGGACGTCACCGCGCATCCTCGGGGCGTTCGCGATCGCAGCGGTCGCGCTCGTGTCGTTCGGCGCTGCTCGAGCGGCACCAGCGGGCGCCGATGCTCGACCTCTCCCTCTTCCGGAACCGCACGTTCAGCGGTGCGAACGCGGCGATGCTCTTCGTCGGTCTCGCGATGTTCGGCACCTTCTTCTTCGTCTCGCTGTACATGCAGAACGTGCTCGGGTACTCGCCGGTCGAGGCCGGAGCGAGCTTCCTGCCCATGACGATCCTGATCATCCTCATCGCGCCGCGCGCGGGTGCGCTCACCGACCGTGTCGGCTCGCGCTGGCTCGTCGGCGGCGGGATGACGCTGCTCGCGGGGATGCTCTTCTACTACACGACGCTCGGAGCGAGCGAGAGCTTCTGGGCGCTCCTGCCGGGGCTGCTGCTCGGTGGCGTGGGCATGGGGATGACGATGACCCCCGTGACGGCGGCTGCGATGAGCGCCGTTCCGGTCGACAAGGCCGGGGTCGGCTCGGCCGTGCTCAACTCGGCACGCCAGGTCGGCGGCTCGCTCGGGATCGCCGTGATGGGCTCGATCGTCGCGAGCGCCAGCAGCTACCTCGTCGGGTTCCACGACGCGTTGCGCGTCGGCTCTTTCCTGTGCCTCGTCGGCGCCGTCGTCGCGGTGACGGCGATCCGCAAGGTCGAGCATCCGACCGAGCCGGCCCGCGAGCGGACGGCGATGGCCGAGGCCGCATGACCCAGGTGAAACAGAGGCTGACGGCGGAGGCCCGCCGGCAGGCGGTGCTCGACACCGCGGGCCGCGTCTTCTCCCGTTCGAGCTACCGCGGTGCGACGACGGCGGAGATCGCCCGCGAGGCAGGCATCTCGGAGCCGATCCTCTACCGCCACTTCGGCTCGAAGCGCGACCTCTACCTCGCGTGCCTCGACGAGGCGTGGGCGAGCTTCCGCGCGGGCTCCGAGCGCGCGATCGCCGAGGACCCGCTGAAATGCCTCGGCGCGGTCGCCGACGCGTACATGTCGAAGGGCAAGAAGATCCGTCTCATCGACCTCTGGATCCAGGCGCTCACGGTGTCGGCCGAGGACAAGGTGATCGCGGCCGCCCTGCGGCGCCAGGTCCGCGAGGTGCACGACTTCTTCGCCGGCCTGATCCGCGACGGCCAGCGGCGTGGGGCCCTGCACGCAGACCGGGACCCCGAGGCCGAGGCCTGGATCTTCGTCGCCGGCGGCCTGCTCGCCACGATGGACAGCCGCCTCGGCGGGCTCCTCGGCGACGATCTGCAGCGGGTGCGCGCCGAGCGCCACCGCTGGATGGCCGCCGACTCGAGCGTCTGAGCGAACACCGCCCTGAACATGGAAAAGCCCCGGCTGCGGCACCCGGGGCTCTTCCTTGGTCAGGCGGGGCGCCGGCTGGGCGTCTCCGAATGGCAATGGCTCTGCGGCCCAGCCGTACCTTCGGGTTGTCGCCTCTGGCGCTCCCCCTGCACTTGGCCTGGCGTCCGGCCGTGGTGCAAGGTGGGCTTACCTTACGAGCCTTGTCCGACTCTGTCAAGTAGCTGGGTCAAGTGATTTCCAAAACCGCCAGTTGACAGGGAAAAACCAGCAAAGATCCCCCTTTTGGGGGACTGTCCCCTGGAGGGGATTGCAATTCGGTCAAGTGTTCGGCATGCTGAGCGGCGTATGACTCCTCGCGCCGCACGAGTGAGCACGACCAGAGCGCCCCGGGCACCGCGCCTGGGCGAACGCCTGCGCCAGCTTCGGGTGGCCGCCGGGCTCACGCAGACCGGGCTCGCCGGCGACCGCTTCTCGAAGGAGTACATCTCTCAGATCGAGCGCGGCAAGACGCGCCCGACCTCGGAGACGGTCGAGTGGCTCGCACTTCGGCTGGGAGTCGACGCAGGTTTCCTCGCGAGCGGCGTCTCGACGGACGACCGCGCGAAGGCCGAGGCGACCCTCGCCCGCGCCGAGTCGCTCCTCCAGGAGCACGAGCTCGACGATGCCATCGACGAGTACACACGCGCCTTGCCGGCCGTGCTCGGTACCGGCGCGCCCGAGCTGCGGGTGCGAGCGTTGAACGGCGAAGCAATGGCGCGCGCCGAGAACGGCGATATCAAGAGCGGGCTCGCG
The DNA here is from genome assembly GCA_963779535.1 of uncultured Thermoleophilia bacterium. Classification (GTDB taxonomy): domain Bacteria; phylum Actinomycetota; class Thermoleophilia; order Gaiellales; family Gaiellaceae; genus PALSA-600. The sequence continues at coordinate 132,871 of CAVZYP010000003.1, forward strand.
CTGCTCGCCGAGTCCCGCGCTCTCGTCGAGGGCGAGGGGTTCTCCGACATCGACCGTGCCGAGGTGCTCTACCGGCTGGGGGTGTGCCGGTACCTGCTGGCGAGCATCTCGACCGCGGTCGGGCTCTTCAACGAGGCACTCGTCCTCGTGGAACGCTCCGAGCTCCCGTCCGACCGGCTGCGCCTGAACATCTTCGCCTGGCGCTCGCGGTGCTATCGCCGCCAGCGCGACTACGAAGCCTCCCGCGAGGACGTCGAGCGCGCGCTCGAGCTGGCCGTTTCGCTTCAGGATGCGCGAGCGCTCGGCGCTGCGTACTTCCAGGCCTCGCTGCTCGCCGAGCGCGACGGTCACTACGTGCTGGCGCGCACCTATGCCGAGCAGGCCAAGACCCAGTACGAAGAGCTCGCCGACCGCGCGAACGTCGGCCGGCTGATGAACAACCTCGGTGCGGTCGAGTTCCTGCTCGGCAAGCCCGAGGTTGCGGTCGATCACTTCAAGCAGGCCTTCGCCGTGGCGCTCGAGCTCGGGCGCGACGAGGAGGCGGCCAAGGCCGTCTCGTCGCTCGCGCAGGTTCATCTCCGCACCGGCGACGTCAAGAAGGCCGAGGAACAGGCCCGTCAGGCGCTCGACATCATCGCCGAGCGCCCCGACATGCTCGACGAGGTGGGGAACGCACGGCTCGTGCTCGGGCGTGCCTTGCTGGAGCAGGGCCGGCTCGACGAGGCAGAAGTCGCGTTTGCCGCGTCGGAGGATGCTTTCGCGAGATTGACATCGACCTCGCATCGCGCCGCCGCCTGGGTGGCGCAGGGCGATCTCGCAACCAAACGTGGGGACGAACGGCGGGCTGCGGTGCTGTATCGCCGGGCCGCCGAGGCGCTCCAGGACTTCCGGTTCTAATGATGGGAGGAGGTGTTCACTGTGGCAAACCTGTTTGCAACGCTCGTTCGGCGTCGTGCGGTCGTTTTGCTGGCGTCGGTTGTCGTTGCGGTCGTGCTCGGAAGGATCGGGCATGTCGGCTTGTGGGACGGCCCAGCGTAGGCTTCTGACCCAAGCCCTTCGAGGCGCGCTCTCAAATGGGGAGCCGGCGCGCGCTCTACAACTCGGACGGGGCTAGGTCTTGGCCACCGATCTGTGCATCAGGACTCGCAGGTCGTGCACCACCTCTTTCGCATGAACATCCGCTCCGTAGAGGACGCGTTCCCTGCCGGCGGGGTCGACCAGTGCGGTGTAGGCGATGTGGTCGACGAGCTTGGCCGACTGCCGAACGCTCAGCACGTGCCAGGCCGCCCAGGTTCGGCGCAGCTCGGCCCGCGTGCCGATCAGGTAGTCGAACTGCGGAACGAGGTGCATTCGCTTCGTGTACGAGCGCACCGCTGCCGGAGTGTCGCCCTTCGGATCGACGCTCACGGCGAAGACGCGAATGCCGCTCGCCGCAGTGCCGAAGGATCTCACCGCGGCGTTGAGGTTCTGGGCGATCAGCGGGCACACGTCGGGACAGTGCGTGTAGAGGAACGTCACGAGCACGTAGCGCCCGCGCTCGGCTGCAAGCGTCACGGACCGTCCGGATGCGTCGTGCAGATGGATCGGCGGCGCCGTGCGCGGCGGGGAGATCTCGCCACCCGAGAAGGTTCGCTTCGGTGTCGCCGAGCTGCTGATCTTGGCGGCCGAGCTCCCGCAACCCGCGAGCAGTGCAGCCAGGAGAACCAGCAGGACGAGGCGCGGCATGCCGGAAGCACGCTAGCGGGTGCTGGGACGCGTCCGGGCTAGCCCACGCCCTCGGACGACCCGACGCGTTCGACGACCACCTGCGGGATCCGCGCACGCGGCGAGAGGCGAAGGCACATCCGCACGATCTCGGCGCAGTCCTCGGGCTGAATCATCTCGTCGGCGGCGAGGCCGGACCACGCTGCCATCGCCGTATCGACGAAGCCGGGGCAGATCGCGATCGCGCGCACGCCGTCGCTGTCCAGTTCAGCGTTCTGCGATCGCGTCAGCGCGATCACGGCCGCCTTCGTCGCGCCGTACACGGTCAGGCCCGGCGTCGGCGTCGTGCCGGCGATCGACGCGAGGTTGATGATCCAGCCCTTGGTCTCCTTGAGCAGCGGTATCGACTCACGGCTGACGAGGAGCAGCCCGCGCAGATTGATGTTGAGCTGCAGATCGAGGTGCTTCGTCTGCAGCGACTCCACCGTGCCCGCAATCCCGATCCCGGCCGAGTTGACGAGCACGTCCATGCCGCCGAAGCGCTCCTGGTGCCCGGACACCACGCGAATGCAGTCCTCTTCCTTGCTCATGTCGGCCGTCACGGCATGCGCGCCGATCTCAACGGCCGCGGCTTCGACCTTGGCCGTTGTGCGGGAGGCGAGAGTCAGGTCGAACCCCTCGTCCCGCAACATGCGCGCGATCGCCAGGCCGATGCCCGACGAGCCGCCGGTGACAAGAGCACTTGGCATCAGTCGACCCTAAAGGACTCCCGGCCACCTGCGCGAATTGAGCGCAAGAACGTGTTCCTCTCCCCTGACGGCGGCGGCTCCCCAGCCGCCGTCGTCGCGTTACGGTGCAGGTGTGAAGCTCACCGACCTCGCGACCGCCGGAGGGTGCGCGGCCAAGTATTCGGCGTCGCGTCTGGAGGAGCTCCTGCGGGGCTTCGTCCCCGCCGAGGCCGAGAACCTGCTCGTCGGGCTCGACCCCGCCGACGACGCGGCGGTCTACAAGCTCGACGAGGAACGGGCGCTCGTCTTCACGATCGACTTCTTCCCGCCGATCGTCGACGATCCGGACGACTTCGGAGCGATCGCCGCGACGAACGCCCTCAACGACGTGTTCGCGATGGGCGGTGTGCCGCTGCTCGCGCTCTCGGTCGCCGCCCTGCCCGAGGAGCTCCCGACCGAGACCGTCCGCGCCATCTTCGACGGTGCAGACCGTCAGGTTCGGGCCGCCGGTGCGATTCTCGCCGGCGGCCACACGATTCGCGACAGCGAGCCGAAGTACGGCCTCGCCGTCGTCGGGACGGTCTCCCTCGAGGGCATCTGGCCGAAGTCGGGCGCGCGACCCGGCGACGCGCTCTACCTGACGAAACCGCTCGGAACGGCCCTCGTGCTCGGCGGTTCGAAGCGAGGGCTCGGGGACATCGCCGGCGCCGTGCAATGGATGCGCACGCTCAACCGCGACGCGGCCGACGTCCTGCGCTCGTTCTCGCCCAATGCCGTCACAGATGTCACCGGCTTCGGTCTGGCGGGGCACGCGCACGAAATGGCGAGCCGCAGCGAGGTGCGCATCGTGCTCTCGGCGGAGCGCCTGCCCGCCCTCGACGGGGCGCTCGACGCTGCGCGCGCCGGCGTCTCGACAGCGGGCACGCGGAACAATCGTGAGTACGCAGCGCTCGAGGTCGGCGCTGTCGCTCCCGAGCTCGTCGAGCTGGCCCACGATCCGCAGACCGCGGGCGGCCTGCTGGTCTCGTTGCCGCGCGAGCAGGGCATGGCGCTCGAGGCAGAGTTCGCGCGGGCCGGGCTCTTCCTGGCCCGGGTCGGCGCCGTGGAGGCGGGCGCGGGCGTCGCGCTCGGCGCGTGAGAGCCCGCCCCGCAGGGGTCGACGAGAGCTCGATCGGCGAGGCCCTGCGTGAGGGCTGGGGCTTCGACCTGGCGCTCGCGACGTACGCCGCGGTGGGCGGCGGCAGCTATCACTGGGAGGTCGTGGAGACCGGCGGCGGGCAGGCGTTCGTCACCGTCGACGATCTCGGCCAGAAGGGTTGGCTCGGGGAAACGCGCGACGAGGTGTTCGAGGAGCTGCGGTGTGCCTTCGACACGTCGGCCGTCCTGTGGGAAGGCGGTCTGGATTTCGTGGTCGCGCCGATCCCGGCGCGCGACGGCGCGACCTTGCGTCGCCTCGATGCGCGCTACTCGATCGCACTGTTTCCGTTCGTCGACGGTGACGCCGGGACCTTCGGCGCCTACGACGACGAGGGCCGGCGGGCGGTGCTCGAGCTGATCGGGGAGCTTCATCTCGCGACGACCGCCGCCGGCTCGGGTGTGCGGACGGCCGGGCTCGGGGTGCCCGGCAGGCACCACGTCGAGGCGGCCCTGCGGCAAGTCGACGACCCCTGGGCGGGCGGTCCGCTCTCCGAGGCGGCACGCGAGGCCGTGCGCGACCAGAGGGACGGGCTGACCGAGTTGCTCGCGCTCGCCGACCGGCTGTCCGCTGAGGCACAGACCCGAGGGGGCAGCTGGGTCGTCACGCACGGCGAGCCGCATGCCGGCAACGTCATCCAGACGAGCGAAGGCAGGGTGCTCGTGGACTGGGACACGGTGGCGATCGCTCCGCCCGAGCGGGATCTCTGGATGCTCGTCGACCGCGGCGACCCGGGAGACCTCTATGTCCGGGCGACGGGCAGGCCGATCAACCAAGCAGCGCTCGACTTCTTCCGCCTGGCGTGGGACCTCGGCGACCTCGCCGAATACCTCGTCGTGCTCCGGTCCCCGCACCAGGAGAACGACGACACGTTGCGGCAGTATCAGGCCGTGGTGAACTCCGCCGCGATCAGGGACAGCTGGTCCGCGCTGCTCGACCCGGGCTAGGAGAGGTCGCGGCGCCGGCGCACGACACGCTTGCGGCGTTCGCTCAGCTCGCTCTCGAGCTCTTGCAGAGCTGAGAGCCGACGGCGGACGAGGGTGAGCTGGGTCTCGATGTGGGGGAGCGCCTCGTCGAGAAGTGCGAGCTGTTCAGCGCGGGAATCCGTCTCGTGGAACCGGCGGCGAAGCTCGGCGCGAACGTCCTCGGCCCCGATCATCGAGCGCAGCTCATCCAGCGAGAGGCCGAGCAGGTCGCGGAGCCGCGTCAGCTCGCAGATGCGCTCGACATCCGACTCCGTGTACACACGATGCTTGCCGAGCTCGCGTTCGGTCCGGGGCAGAAGGCCGAGCTCCTCGTAGTAGCGGATCGTGCGCGGGGTGACACCGCTGCGCTCCGCGATCTCGCCGATCCGGAGCGTCATGCTGCCTGCTCGAAGGCGGGCGCGGCGTACTCGCGCACGTGGGCCGGCCGCAGCATCGAGATGCCCGCCCCCAGCAGCGAGATTCCCGCGAGCACCCACAACGCGAGGTGCAGGTTTGCGATGAACGGCTGCAGCTGCTCGGGCGAGAGGCCGGATGCCAGGCCCGAGAAGATCTTGAACAGCACATCTTTCGGCACCGCTTCGGTGACGATCGCCATCACGAAGGCGATCGAGATCACGGCGCCGGTGTTCTGCAGCATCACGCGCACGCCGGCCGCGACGCCGCGGCGGTGCACCGGGACGGAGCCCATCATGGCCGCCGTGTTGGGGCTGTTGAACATGCCGGAGCCGATGCCGACGAGCGAGAGCCAGAACGCGCTCCACGCGTACGGGGTGTTCGCCTGGAGCGTTGTCATTCCGGCCAGCCCGATCGCGGAGAGAAGCATCCCGCCTGCGGCGAGCGCGCGTGAGCCGTGCCGGTCGGCGATCGCGCCGGCGATCGGCGACGCCACGAGCATCCCGATCGCGAGCGGCGCGAGCTCGAGCCCGGCCATGATCGGCGACTGGCCCTGCGGGCCCTGGAAGTAGAAGACGAAGAGGAACATCAGCGCGAAGCGGGAGAGGCCGTTCAGGAAGGCGGCCGCCGAGGCAGCGGTGAAGAGCCGGTCGCGGAAGAGGTCGAGGTCGAGCATCGGTGCGCGCGCGTGCTTCTCGATCACGACGAAGAGCGGCAAGAGGATCACGGCGGCGGCAAGCCCCCCGATCACCAGCCAGTTGTTCCAGCCGGTCAGCCCTCCTTTCGAAAGTGCGAGCACGAGACCGGTCAGCCCGACGACGAAGGTCGTCACGCCGAGCAGATCGAGACCGTGCTCCTTGCTGCGCCCGGAGCGTTCCTCCAGCACGAGCGCGCCCCAGACGCAGCCGATGAGGCCGAGCGGGACGTTGAACCAGAAGACCCACGGCCAGTCGACCGCGACGAGCGCGCCGCCGAGCACCGGCCCGATCACGAGGCCCACCGCCGCGACCATCGTGTTCGTTCCCATCGCGAGCCCGAGCTCGCGCCGCGGGAATGCGTCGGTGACGAGAGCTGCGGCGTTCGCGAACAGAAACGCACCGCCCACCCCCTGCAGGACGCGCCAGAGGATCAGCTCGGTGCCGCTGCCCGCGAACCCTGCTCCGAGCGACGCGAGGGAGAAGACGAGGAAGCCGAGCACGTACGCCGTCTTGCGCCCGAACAGGTCGGAGAGCCGTCCCGCCGTGAGCACGAGCACCGTGGAGACGATCATGTACGCGAGGATCACCCAGACGAGCTGCAGCAGTGTCGTGTGGAGGCTGCGCTCGAGATCCGGCAGCGCGATGATCAGTGTTCCCGAGTTGACCGTGGCGAGCAGCATGCCGAGGCTCGTGCACGAGAGCACCCACCATTTGTAGTGCGGGGAATGACGGCGGGTCGACAGGAATCTCATCTTTACGTCAACGTTAGGTTAGCAGGACCAGGTGCCGCTACAGTTGCCCGCGAGATGGAAGCCGGCGCCCAGCCGCTCGCCCGCGCGCGCGCTTTCGCGCTTTCGCCCACTGCCTTTCGGCGGCTCGCCCTGGTGAACGCGGGAATGCTCGTCCTGATCGTCGCCACCGGCGCGACGGTGCGCCTGACCGGGTCCGGGCTCGGCTGCGAGCACTGGCCGGGCTGCGCGCAGCACCACTTCGAGCCGAAGAGCTACCACAGCTACATCGAGTTCTCGAACCGTGTGATCGCGTTCTTCACGATTCTGGTCACGCTCGCGACCTGGCTCCTCGCGCCGCGGTTGCGCTGGCTCGCGTTCGTCATCTTCTTCGGGACGTTGCTGCAAGCGCCCCTCGGCGCGTTGACGGTGCACTTTCACCTCAACCCCTGGCTCGTCCTCTCGCACTTTCTGCTCTCCATCGTCGTGCTCACCCTCGGTGTCGTGCTCGCGAGCGAGACGCGCGCGCGCAGCCGAACCGCGCTCCCCGCCTGGGTGCCGCGCGTCGGGCTGCTCGTCGGGCTCGCCGCGATCGTTCTGATCGTCAGCGGCACCTTCGCAACCGCCTCCGGACCGCATCCGGGGAGCGCGGTTGTCCGGCGGCTCTGGTCGTTCCAGCCGGCGGTCTACTGGCACGTCCGCGCGACGGCAGTCTTCGGTGTCTCCTTTGCGCTGCTGCTCGTGTGGCTCATTCGGAACCGAGCCCCTCAGGTGCACGGTGCGCTTGTCGTACTCGGTCTGCTCGCGGTCCAGATGGTGATCGGCGAGACCCAGTACCGCACGCACCTGCCGTGGTGGCTCGTGCTCCTGCACGTGACGATGGCGGCGACGGTGTGGGTGGCGGTCGCCGCGTTCGTCTACAGCCTGTGGCGCCCGCGTAGGATGAGTGGATGACGGAGCTGCGCCTGAACTCGCGCCCGGATCTGGACCGCCCGGTCATGATCGCGGCCTTCCGCGGCTGGAACGACGGCGGCCAGGGCGCCTCGCTGGCCGGCGCGTACCTCGCCCGCGCGTGGGCCGGGGAGGAGTTCGCGTCGATCGACCCGGAGAATTTCTACGACTTCCAGGCGACGCGGCCGATGGTCTCCCTCGTCGACGGCTACACGCGCCGGATCGACTGGCCGGAGAACACGTTCATGCACGCTCCGCTGCCCGGTGCCGGACGCGACGCGATCATCCTGCTCGGCGTCGAGCCGAACCTCCGCTGGCGCACCTTCTCGGAGTTGATCACGAGCATGGCGAGGGACTTCAAGGTCGAGCTCGTGATCACGCTCGGATCGCTGCTCGCCGACGTGCCCCATACGCGTCCGTCCCCCGTCACCGGGAGCGCGACCGATCCCGACCTGATCGATCAGCTCGGTCTGCAGGCCTCGCGCTACGAAGGGCCGACCGGGATGGTCGGTGTGCTGCACGATGCCTGCGCAAGCGCCGGTCTGAAGTCGGCGAGCCTCTGGGCCGCTGTTCCGCACTATGTCTCGTTGACCCCTTCGCCGCGCGCGGCCAAGGCGCTGGTCGACCGGCTGGGCGACCTGCTCGGCGCAGACGTCGACACCGCGGAGCTCGACGAAGCTGCGGACGCCTATGCGCAGCAGGTCAGCGAGGCGGTCGCCACCGATGAGGAGACATCGGCGTACGTCCAGGATCTCGAGCGGCGGGTCGACGAGCTGGCCGACGAGGCCGATCTGCCGTCGGGCGACTCGATCGCCGCCGAGCTGACGCGCTATCTGCGGGAGCGCGACAACGATCAGGGCGACGACGACGTCGCCCGCGAGTACTAACTCGGCTCAGCCGAAGGTGAACGAGTACGCCTGGATGCCGGGCGTGAACCGCAGCTCCAACAGCCCCGATTCCAGGGCCTGCGACGAGTGAACCGTGTAGAGCCGCTGCGCATCGACGTGGATCGTGCCGGCCGGCTTGCCGTCGACCAGGGCGTGAACAGTGCCGTGGCCGCCGAGGACGATGTACACGTCGTGCGCCTGGTAGCGGAGCCGGAGGCGTGCGTTCTTGCCGGAAACGATCTGCTCGGCACCGACCCGCCAACGGCCGTCGTACGAGAGCGTGTTCTCGGGGACCGTCGAGGCGAAGTGATACGTGTGGTCGACGTTCGGGACCGGCCGCGTGCCGACGTAGTTCGCCAGACGCTCGTACCCCAGGTAGCTCTCCGGCGTCAGCAGGCCCGTCGGCGTCACGTCCGCGAGCTGCCGTGCGTGCGCCCCGTTGTCGCCGAGCAGCCTGCGGATCAGCGCCTCGGTCTGCGGATACTCGCCCTCGCCGAAGTGCGTGTGGCGAACGTGCCCCTGTTTGTCGATCAGGTACTCGGCGGGCCAGTACTCGTTCGCGTAGTTGTCCCAGGTCTTGTAGTCGTTGTCCTGCATCACCGGGTAGGCGATGCCCAGCCGTTTGACGGCAGCCTGCACGTTCGACGTCACGTGCTCGAAGGCGAACTCCGGAGTGTGGACGCCGATGATCACGAGCCCCTTCTTGTGGTACGCCGCGTACCACGCCTTGAGGTGAGGCAGCGTGCGCAGGCAGTTGATGCAGGAGTACGTCCAGAAGTCGACGAGCACGACCTTGCCGCGCAACGACGCGAGCGTCAACGGCTTCGTGTTGATCCACGCACCGCCGGCATGCAGAGGCGGCGCCACGCCGTAGTCGGGCAGGCTGCCGGCCGGCGTCTTGCCGATCGCCGCGAGCGCCTGGCCGCCGCCGCGCACCTTCGAGAGCTCGCGTTTCGCGGTTGAGTTGTCCTCGATCTTGTTCTGCAGGAACGAGGTGTAGCCGGGCGTCAGCGTCGCGAGGTTGTCGTCCAGATGAAGGACGAGAGCGAACGCGACGGCGGCGATCAGGGCGCCCGAGATCATCCTCACGGCCTCGGCGTGCCGGCGCAGGCGGCCGGCCGCTTCCTGTCCACCGCGGGCGATCAGCAGCATCGGCAATGCTGCTCCGGCGGCGTACGCGAGCGTCAGCAAGATTGCGCGCAGTCCGACGGAGTCGTTGGCCGCGACGACGGTGACCGTCGCGAGCACCGGCCCGGCGCACGGCACGAATACGAGCCCGAGCGTCGCGCCGAGGAAGAACCCCCCGCCGACGCCGCCCGGGCGGAAGCGCGAGAAGAACGCGAGCGGCCGCTCGATCAGCTGCCCCACACGCGGAATGAGGAGTGTCGCCGCCATCACGAACAGGAGGACGATCGCCGCGTTGCGCAGGAAATCCTCCGGGAGCCCGAGCTGGTCGAGCAGCCACGCGGCGAACAGGGTGAACACGGTGAAGCTGGCGACGAGGCCGGCGACGATGCGCAACGGCTTGCGTCCCGACGCGCCCGCGGCGAGCAGGATCGGCAGCACCGGCAGCACGCACGGCGACACCGCGGTCACCACCCCCGCGAGAAAGCCGATGGCGAGCAGAATCAGCATCCGTTTGTCGACCCAGTCTGCCGGTGATTCGTTACGGACCCGGGATCGGTTTCGGCCGTGCCTCGATCAGGCGTGTCCCGGGGTCAGACCCCGGACCGGTCCGAGCTAGGCAGCGTCTTCGGTGGGCATGGCCTGTTCGGCCGGTGCCGGTGCCGTGCCGATGCCGATGCCGATGCGGGCGCGGGCGCGGGCCCGCCGGGCTGCGCTGCTTCGGGCGCCGGTCCATTCTCCGCCGGCTTCCTGCGCCTGCGCCGCCGCTTCTTGGCGGGAGGCGGCTGGCCCTCGGCCGCGCCCTCCGCGGGTGGGCCGGTCGTCGCGGCCGCCTGGGTCGCGCCGCCCACTGCCTCGGTGCCCGTCTTCTTCTTGCGCCTCCGCCGGCGGCGCGCGCGCGACGGGCCGGTCTTCGGCTGGGGCAGATTCTCTGCGATCCAGCCGGCGACCTCCTGGATCGTCCCGAGCCGTTCGCGCGCTGCTTCCAGCAGTTGCGTCGAGCGCGGCGTGTAGCCCTCCGCCGAGGCGAGCAGCGCTGCTCCGACCTCATGGGGCATCTCGAGCGCGGCATTGACGAGCTTCGCCGCATTCTCCTCGTGCCTGTGCCCCCGTGAGTTCGCAAGCGCACCGAGCAGGCGTTTCGCGTCCGGGTACTCCTGCGACGCCTTGCGGTCGAGCTGCTTGCGCACGGCACGCGAGAGCTTCCACGTCCAACGCGCAAGGATCTGATCGGGTGCGTCCGCCTTCCCGTCGGCGATCGCGCGCAGCATCGTCCGAACACCGGCCGCGCGGTCCTTCTCCCACGGCGGGGCCTGCGTCACGAGCGTGACGAGATCGTCGAAGTCGGCGCGCTCCACCTTCATCGACACACGGTCTGCGAGTGCGATCAGCCGTAGCCGCCGATTCGGATTCTGCGCGGCGCACGTCGACAGGAACTTCTCCATCGCGCGCTTCGAGGCGCCGCGCGCGGTCAGTTTCTCGACGAAGGCGGCGCGTTCGTCGAAGCGAAGCTGGCGGCCGGCGATCTCGCCCCAGAACTCCTGCTCGTCCTCGTCGAGGAACTTCGGATCGACGCGCTGCCATTCGCGCGCAATCACCACCTTGCGCCGGAGGACGTCGGGCGTGACGGGAACGAGCCACGACGCCGGTGTCAGCTTCCGCCTCGCCCGCCGCTGGGTGCGGCGGCGCGGCGCAGGCGTCACGCGCGCGCCTTCGCGGTAGAAGTCTGCGTCGAGAAGCGAGTGCAACGACACCACGCGCTCGTTGTGCGTCGCAGCCTTCGGTGTGAAGTCGACGACGATCCCCGCTTCCTTGCGCGGATGGATGCGCATGATGCGGCCGATCCGCTGCTGGTAGACGCGCTTCGACGCCGTCGGGGCGAGATGCATGACGATCGTCGCGCGCGGCGAGTTCCAGCCTTCTGCGAGCAGCATCGCGTTGATCAGCACGTCGATCTCGGCGCGCTCGTACGCGGCCAGGATCTCGGCGAGCTTGACCGGCGGTGTCCGGCCCGACACCGCCTCGGCCTTGATGCCTGCGGCGCGGAACGCCGTCGCGAGGTTGTAGGCGTGGTCGACCCCGGCGGCGTACACGATTCCCGGGGTGTCGCCGAACCGCTCGCGGTAGAGCGTTGCCGCGGCCATGTTCAGGGCCTCGTGGTCGAGGGCCTGGGCCAGGGCGCGCTCCTCGAAGTCGCCGCCGACGATCGGCACCTGGTTGATCGCTGCGACCGGCGGGACGCGCAGGCAGCGCAGCGGCGCGATCAGGCCGCGGCGCGCGGCGTCCGCGAGCGGCAGGTCGTCGACCGAGGCGGGAAACACGTCGGAGACCTGCTTGGCGATCAGCTCCTCCGTCGCGGTCATGCCGATGTAGATCGGGTCGCTGAGCGAACGGATCGCAGTCGACGTTTTCTCGCCGAGCGCGGTGTGTGCTTCGTCGCAGATGACGAGCTCGTACGCGTCACGCGCGATCTCGTCGACGTGCCGCGCGAACCAGGCGTAGGTCTGGATCGTGATCGGATTGGACGGTCGCGGCGCGGTGTGCCCGGTGAGCACGGCGTCGTGGAAGCGCGAGCCGTAGCCGTGCTCGGTCAGCTCCCGGCGGAACTGATCGACGAGCAGACGGCGGTGGGTGAGGATCAGGACGCCTTCGGTCCGCGCGGCCTCGACGAAGCCAGATGCGGCGATCGTCTTGCCGGAGGCGGTGGGATGCCGGAAGCGGTAGCGGCGGATCGCGCCCGGGTCGGCCTCGACCACCGGCTGCTCGACGTCCTCCTCGGTCTCGGTCTCGACTTCGAGGTCGAGCTCGAGGTCGTCGTCGACCTCGTCCTCCTCGTCCGGCTCGTCGTGGCCGTTGCCGTTCTCGCCCTTCTGTGCGGCGGCGATCAGCTCGGTGAGCATGCCGGCGAGCGCGTCCACCTGATGGCGGCGGAGCTCGGTGCCGGATGCGAGATGCGGCGGCTTCTCGGACAGAACACGTTCGAGGCCGAGCAGGAGCGCGTAGCGCACCTTCCACTCGGTCGACGGTGCAGCGCGTCCTGCGGCCAGCTCGGCGAGCGCGTCGTCGAGGGCGCGGCGCCGCGCGGTTCCGGGGGCCAGGACGACGTCTGGGTCCTCGTCCGGGCGCAGGAAGGGCTCGCCGGCCCATGCCTCGGCTCGGAGAGCGTCGGCCCGGACGGCCAACGCGTCCCCCGATTCTCTCGGAGAGTGCGTAATGGTTTCTGCCAATGCCTGCGGCACCTCTGACGTGCCGTCTCCTCAAAGGGTCGCGCCCGCGCGTTCAAGCCCCGTTTCGCGGAGCGCAGGCGCAGAATAGCCGATGGGGCGGACGCCCGTCGGCCGCAGCGGGCCGAGCCTGAATACTGGAGGCATGGAGCCGGGAGCCTGGAATCGCCCGTCCCCGCGGTTGAGCCACGTTCGGCACGTCGAGGCGCTCGTCCCGACTGCAGCCGCGGCGGCCGTGATCGCCGTCCTCCTCGCGCTGAAGGAGGGTGGGCTCGCCGCGATCGCCGGTGCGGTCGCGGCGCTCCTCGCGGGCCTCGTGCTCGACGTTCTGCTCCAGCGCAGGGTCGGCGCGTGGGGCTACCTCGAGCGGGAGGACGACCTGCTCGTGCGGCGCGGGCTGATGGTCCGCCGGCTCTCCGTCGTGCCGTATGGACGCATGCAGTTCGTCGACGTGACGGCTGGGCCGGTCGAGCGCTCGTTCGGGCTTGCGACGGTACGCCTGCACACCGCAGCGGCCGCGAGCGACGCGCGCATCCCGGGACTCGAGGCTGCGGAGGCCGCTCGCCTGCGCGACCAGCTCGCGGGTCTCGGCGAGGCCCGCGCGGCCGGGCTATGAGCACCTGGCATCGCCTGCACCCGCTGTCGCCGGCGGTGCGCGCCGGGCGGGCGCTGATCGCGATCGCGATCATCTTCCTGCCGACCCTCGTCTCGGGGGGCACGAACAGCTGGGACGTCGCGTGGCATTTCGTTGCGGCCGGGGCGCTGGTCGTCCTCGGCGTCGTCTCCTGGCTCGTCACCCGCTGGCAGATCGACGGCAACGACCTGCGGATCGAGACCGGCCTGCTCCGCCGCAGCTCGCTGCGCTACCCGCTTTCGCAGGTTCAGGCGATCGACACCGTGCGGCCCGGTCTGGCGCGCGCGCTCGGCCTCGCCGAGCTGCGGCTGCGCATGGGCGGCACCGGCGGAGCGGCGCGTCTCGCGTATCTGCCGGTCGTGCAGGCAAATGCGCTGCGGGCACAGCTCCTCGCGTTGTCCCAGGGCGCGGACGAGGAGACTCCCGAGCCGATCGACCACGAGCTCGTGCGCGTGCCGCCCGGACGCGTCGCGGTCTCGCTTCTGCTGAGCGCCCCCGCTGTCGTGCTCGTCGTCTACCTGGCGGGGCTCGCCGCCGCGAGCTCTGCCGGCAAGCACGGGCTCGTGGCGGTCACACTGCCCATCCTCATCGCCGATGCGATCGCGATCTGGCGTCGCTTCAACCGCTCCTTCCAGGCGACGGTTGCCGAGGCGCCCGAAGGTCTGCGCGTTCGCTCGGGCCTCGTCGAGACGACGGCCGAGACGATTCCGCGAGGCAGAGTTCAGGCCGTGCTGCTGGTCGAGCCGTTCCTCTGGCGTCCGTTCGGCTGGTGCCGGCTCGAGGTCGATGTCGCGGGCCGCGTTCGGGATCGCTCCGATGCGGAACGGGGCAAGCGGCGGTTGCGGACGCTCCTGCCGGTGGGGACTCGCGCAGAGGCGGCCCGGCTGTTGGCACTGCTCGCGCCGGCTGCGCCACAGCCTGCGGGCAGGCCGCCGACCCGTGCGCGCTGGAAATCTCCGCTTCGCTACCGCCGGCTGTCGTTCGGCTTCGACGAGCGGTACGCGGTCACGACAGGCGGGCGCCTGGCGAGAACCGCGTCGTGGGTGCCGCTGACGAAGGTCCAGAGCCTGCGCAGGGTCGAAGGCCCCGCTCAGCGCCGTCTTCGGCTGGCGACCATCTACCTCGACACGGCCGGCAAGCACTTCGGCGCCGCGTTTCGTGATCTCGACGATCGCGACTCTCAGACGACCCTCGCCCGTCTCACCGAGCTCGCGCGCGAGGCGAGGCGCGCGTGAGCCTCTTCTCCGGCACGGCGAAGTGGTACGTCCGCTACCGGGCCGGCTACCCACAGGAGCTGATCGACCGTCTCGCGGCTGCGGCCGGGCTCGACGGGACCGGGCGGCTGCTCGATCTCGGTACGGGCACCGGTCAGCTGGCCGTGGCGCTCGCCCCGTACTGTCGCAGAGGTGGTGGCCGCGGACCCCGAGCCCGAGATGCTCGCGGAGCTTCCCGCCGGCATCCAGCCGCGGCTCGCGCGGGCGGAAGACCTCGACGAGTCGTGGGGCTCGTTCAGGCTCGCGACGATCGGCCGCGCGTTTCACTGGATGGACGGCGCCGTCGTCATGAACCGGCTTGCGCAGGTGACGCGTCAGGTCGCGCTCGTCGGCGACAGGCTCGAGGAGAGCGATGCACAGCTGACCCTGCTGGCCGTCGCGCGCGAGTTCTTCGGCGAGCGGCCGAAGCTGAAGCAACCGAGAGTGCTGTACGACCAGGCGCTCGCCGCGTCGGTCTTCTCCGACGTCGAGAAGCTGACCGTCGAGTACGAGCGCACCCGCACGGTCGAGGAGCTGATCGGGTTCGCATACTCGACCTCATTCGCGTCGCCGGTGCGAGTCGCTGAGCGGCGCGACGAGTTCGAGCGTGAGCTGCGCGCACGGCTGAAGCCGGTCTACCACGAGCGCGTGCGGGTGGATGCGTTCCTAGGCCGCCGCGTCGACCAGTGATTCGAGCCGGCCGACGAGCCAGGGCAGTTCGCTGCGCTCCGCTTCCAGTACGTCGCCGTGGAACTGGATCAACACCGCCCCGTCGGGCGCGAGATGATCCCCCGCGCCGGCGATCAGGCGCCTGTAGTGGTCGAGCCCGTCACCGCTCGAATACACGGCTGCGGCCGGCTCGGTGTCGAACCCCGGTGTGCCCGGCGCGAGGTACGGAAGGTTCGCGACGATCAAGTCGAGGTCCCGCGGGAGCCCGTCGAGGAGGTCGCCTCGCACGAGATGCACGCGCGCGCCGAGCCGGTCGGCGTTGAGCGACGCGACATCGAGCGCGCGGGCACAGGTGTCGCTCGCCCAGACTTCGATCTGCGGTGCCCGCAGTGCGAGCGTGATCGCAACCACGCCCGACCCGGTGCCGACGTCCGCGATCCGCGCCGGCTCGCCGGCGATTCGCCCGAGTGCCGCGTCGACCAATTGCTCGCTGGTCGAGCGCGGTGAGAAGACCCGTCCGGGGTCGGTGACGAACGTCAATCCGTGGAACCGTGTGGTCATCTCCTCTAGTACAACGTAGCCCGGTGGACTGGATTCCCTGCTCGGAGGAGAAACAATCCCGCTATCAGGAGCCGCACGGCGCGTTGGACGAGCGCGGGCTCGTGCGTCAGGGGAATGCGGCCTACGCGGCTGCGCTCGCCCTCCTGATGGCGGGCGAGCCAGCCGCCGAGCTGTGGTTCCGCCTTGCGGCCGCGCGCTGGCGTGAAAGCTGGGATGCCGGCGAGGCCAGCGACTCCTGGGGGCGCCCGATCGGTGCGGTCAAGGCCTCGCTGCTCGCCGGCGACCCGAACGTCGCCGACTACGCCCGCTGGACGCTCGAGCTCGGCGCTGCGACCGCCGAGTCACCCATCGGGCGATACGCCGCGACGCTCGCGCTGCTGGCACTGGGGCGCTGGGCCGACGCGCGTCTGGCCGGCGAGTCGCTGCGCGGTCGCGACGACTTTCCCCGTGACGTCGCCGATGCGCTCGCGTTCATCGCAGCGCACGACGTGGTCGGGTACTGCGACGCGGTTGAGTCCGTCGTCGCGTCGTTCGAGACGCGCGAGCAGTTCCTGGAGGACGTTGCGGTCGCCGACACGGCCCTCGTCCTGGCAACGCTCGCGCGGCGCCGTCACATCGACGAGCCGCTCCCGGCGTCGCCGATGCTGCCTCGCTGATCAGTCCGTCTTGCCCTGCGCGATCGTCGGGTGGAACGCAACGGTGATCGTCTGCTGCGGATTCGACTCGTCCTCGAGCTCGGTCAACCTCTCGACCAGTTCGTTGAGCAGTCGGCGCACCGTCTCGACGTCCAGCTTCGTGTGCACCTGTGCGCTTCGGAACTCTCCAGCCTCCGCGTAGAGATCGAACCCTCGCTGGAGCTCGCGAAGCTGAGCCGCCTGGACCTCGCTCGCGAGACCTGCGGCGCGAATCTCGGGCCCGATCTTGAAGTGCTTTGCCACGGGCCGGTACGGCTTCTCTCGGCCGTCCGAGGCTGCGAGCTCGATCAGCCCTGCGCGGTGGAGCATGCGCACATGGAAGTGCAGGTGGCCGGGATCGACCGAGAGCTGGGCTGCGAGCTCGCGGTTCGTCAAGGGGCGGCCCGCGTCGCCCAGCACCTGGAGGACCTTCAGACGCAGGGGATGACCGAGCGCTTTGAGCTGCTCCGGCCGCTCGATCTCCAGGACATCCTGAGGCGACGGTGAGGGGACCGGCGAGCTCAGATCGGTCTCCAGCTTCGCCGCTGCGGGCGGGTCGAGGAAGACCTCCACCGGGACCGGTGCGAGCCGCGAGAGGCTCGCCGTCACGTCTCGGCTGATCTCGCCGCCGAAGGCCCGCGCAACGGCGTCGGCTTTTCCCGCTCCCGCGACGAGGAAGACGATGCGCTTCGCCGAGTGGATCGCCGGCAGCGTCAGCGTGATGCGGTCGACGAACGGCTCGAGCCCGGCCGGCCCCCAGGTGACGCGGCGGTCGTCGACCTCGACCTGCGGTGAGCCTCGGAACAGCGATGCCATGTGGCCGTCGCTCCCGAGCCCGAGCAGGAGCAGATCCAGTTCGACGCCGGCCAGGGCGACCTGGTATTCGTCGGCTGCAACCGACGGCTCGAGCTCGCCGCGCATCCGGTGCACGGCACGCGGCGCCACCGCGAGCCGGTCGAGGAGCGTCTCCTTGCCGAGCCGGTAGTTCGATCGCTCGTCGTCGGGTGGAACGCACCGCTCGTCGCCCCACCAGACCGTGGCCCGGCTCCAGTCTGGCTGGAGGCCGGCGGCCTGTTCGTATGCGTCGCCGACCGACGCCCCGCCCGTCAGCACGATCGAACCGCCCTGGGCCGCCTGCTCCGCGATCAGTTCGCCGACCGACCGGATCGGATCGTCGAGGACGTTGAGGTCAGGCGGCTGCGACATGAGGCAGAGGTA
Source organism: uncultured Thermoleophilia bacterium (assembly GCA_963779535.1). Taxonomy (GTDB): domain Bacteria; phylum Actinomycetota; class Thermoleophilia; order Gaiellales; family Gaiellaceae; genus PALSA-600. Next base: position 150,499 of record CAVZYP010000003.1, read on the forward strand.
TGAAACCACGGCTGAAGCCGGTCAGGAGATACACGCTCGCAAGCCCGGCCCATTCGCCGTACGGCTCCAGGAGCGCGTCGGCTTCCTCCGGCTCGGCCCACCGGCCCCACAGCGCCGAGGCGAGCTTCGCCAGGCCGAGGTCGCGTGCAAGCCCGTGCTCGTAGCGGCCGAGCCCTTGGATGCAGACGACTCCCACCGACCAGGGCCCGAGACCGCGCTCACGTCCGAGCCGTGCAGCGACGGCGGCCGACGGCTGTTGCTTCAGCCGCTCGAGATCGAAGGAGCGGCAGAGCCGGATCAAGCACGCGGCGCGACGGGCGCCGAGCCCGAGCCTGCCGAGCTGCGCGGGCGAAAACCGGGCCAGGTCGGCCGAGGTGGGCGGCGCATGCAGGCCGGCGTGCTCGGGCGTCGCCGCTCGGATGATCGTGCGCTCGATCTGTCGCGCGCGGCTTGCCTGGATCAGCTGTCCGGCCACCGCGCGCAGGAGCGCCTGGGCGACCGTCCCGGTTCGCATCGGTCTGAGACCGCGCACGCGGCGCAGCGTCTCGCCGAGCAGCGGGTCGCCGGCGAACCGGCGCAAGAACTCCGAATGGTCGGCATCGAGGCCGAGTGCGAAGCGGACGTGGTCGACGCCGGCATCGCTCTCGGCGACGACGACGATCGTCCCGTCGGCCCGCTGCGTCGCCTGCACGAGCTCGAGTCGGTCGTCGACCCGCACGGTCGCGCGGTAGACGCCGTCGGCGACGACGCGGGTCGCGTCCGATGCATGCCGGCCCGACGTACGGAGTGAGTACGGGCCCAGTGGGCGGAGCTCGGCGCGGACGGACATCCGCCGAGTTAGTGCCGGCCCAGGAAATGTCCTCGTGTCCCCGACGGCTGCAAAGCTGCGCGATGCCGCGTCCTCGGTCTCCTCGATAGCCCTGGCTATCGAGGATCCCTGCGTCCTTGCCTCGCTTGCTTTTCGCTCGCCGGGAACCCAGCAACATTCCCGGACCGGCACTGGATACGCTCAGCCGATGCTGCGCCGGGTCGCGTCGCGGGTGTCCATGCGGAGCCGCCGGCGGAAGCTCGATCTCCTGCTCGAGCTGTTCCAGCCGGGGCCGGAGACGACGGTGATCGACGTCGGGGTGACCGACGCCCCGTTCGGAGGCGGGTCGTCCGACAACTTCTTCGAGGCGCTCTATCCGTGGCCGGACCGGATCACGGCGGTGGGCCACACCGAGCTCGATCGGTTCACCGCGGCGTTCCCCGAGGTGCGCGCCGTGCGGGCCGACGGGCGGGACCTTCCGTTCTCGGACGGCGAGTTCGACCTGGGTTTCTCGAACGCGGTGGTCGAGCACATCGACGGCGGACGCGCCGGTCAACGGCGCTTCGTGCACGAGCTGTGCCGTGTGTCAGCCGCGGTCTTCGTGACGACGCCGAACCGTTGGTTCCCGCTCGAGGTGCACACGTTGCTGCCGTTCGTGCACTGGCTGCCGGCCGGCGCCCGGCAGCGCGTGATTCCGTTCGACGACGTGCTCGATCCGCTCGGCCCGAAGGAGCTCGCTTCGCTCTTTCCTTACAGCGTGCGGGTAATCAACACGGGCATGACGCTGATCGCCGTCGGTTCCGCGTGAGACGCTCCGTCGTCGCGCTGCAGGTCCTGATCGTCGGGCTCGCGCTGCACAACGTGGCAATGGCGCTCCTCTGGCGCGCGGGCCTGCGCGGAACCGCGCTCACCGTCGCTTCGGCCTGGAAGGACGTGCTGCTCCTGGCGGCGCTCGTGCTCGTCGTGCGTGAGCGCCGCCGTCTGCCCTTCGACGGCCGGCTCACCGACTGGCTCGCGCTCGCCTACGGTGCGCTCGTCGTCGTCTACGGGCTGCTGCCGCAGTCGTGGCTCGGCGGCGGCGCAACGCACCGTGGGGTTCTCTACGCCGCGCGCCACGACCTGCTGCCGGTCGCCGCCTACTTCCTCGGCCGCGGGCTGCACCTGACCGACCGTGAGCGCGCCCGGCTCTGCCACACCGTCCTCGCGACGGCCGCGTTCGTCGCCGCGTTCGGGCTGATCGACGTGTACGCCGTGCCACTCTCGTTCTGGCGGCCGGCGGCAGGCTGGTTCCGCGACCAGCTCGGGCTCGTCTACTCGGCGGGGACATCCGGTTTGCCGGAGAACTTCGTCTACAACGCGGGAAACGGCGTTGTGTTCCGGCGGCTGACCTCGACGTTCCTCTCGCCGCTCGCGACGTCGTACCTGCTCGTCGTCGCGCTGTTCTTCATCCCGATGCGGCGTCGCTGGGGGCCGCCGCTCGGCCTGCTGATCTTTGCGGCGCTCCTGTGGACACACACGCGCTCGGCGCTCCTCGTGCTCGTCGCCGTGCTCGTCCTGCGCGCGATCGTGCGCAGGCGGCCACGGGCGCTGATCTGGGCTGCTGTCGTTGCAGTGATCGCGCTGGCCTTCGTCCAGGGCTACGACCATTTCGGGCCGCGCACGCACTTCACCGCGAAAGAGCTGCGGGTGCAGGAGCAGATCGCCCACAGTCACGCGCCGGCGTCGAACGACGCGACGAGCGCCAACGAGTCGTCGACCACCGAGCATCTTGCATCGCTGCGCGACGGCGGGCGCACGGTCCTGCACCATCCTTGGGGGTTCGGGCTCGGCAATTCCGGTGTCACCGCCGCACGAACGCACGTCACCGTGAAGGCAGGCGAGTCGACCTATACCGAGCTCGGCGTCGAGATCGGGATCCTCGGCATGCTCGTCTTCATCGCGTGGTCGCTCGCGCTGTTGCGTTCGACGCTGCGCCGGCGCGTCTGGGTCGGCGCAGCCTTCGCTGCCGTGCTCCTGCTCGGCTTGCAGACCGATGTGATCGGCGTGCCGTGGATCGCCGTCACGGTCTGGGTCTTCGCCGGCGACTCGGCGTGATTGCAACAACTTCGTGCCGGTCCGGAACGGACACTTGCGGCGCCTGCCGCCGTTCGTACCGTTCTCAGGAGTGCGTCTTTCGCTCATCGAGATCGGTCTGTTCGTCGGTGCGGCCGCCGTCGTCGTCAGTGCGCTGCCGCGCTGCTCGGGCGGCCGCCCGGCGGCGGCGGTCGTGCGTGCCAGCTGGGCGCGAACTCCCGGCGTCCTCAACCCGACGGTCACCCAGGCGACGATCCGCACCACGATCTGCACGCGCGGCTGGACGCGCACTGTTCGACCTCCCGTCTCGTACACGAACGCGCTCAAGCTGCGGCAGCTTGCGCAGTACGGCCTGCGCGGCCCGCCCTCCGCTTTCCAGGAGGACCACCTGATCAGTCTCGAGCTGGGCGGCAACCCCACGGACCCGCGGAACCTCTGGCCCGAGCCCTATCCGCGCGCCGCGGCGGTCGACCGGATCGAGAACGAGCTCAATGCCCGCGTCTGCGCCGGATCGCTCACTCTCGCGGAGGCCCAACGGCGGGAGTCGTCGCTCAAGCACGCCTCGGGTTGAGGGCGCCGGGCCGAGCGGACAGCGCTACGGGGACAGCGCGGCGGTCATGCGCGCGAGCAGGTCCAGGAGCCGCTCGCGGTCCGGCGCCGGTGAGCGCCCCGACGGCCGGCTCGAAGGCGGCCGCCGCGCGGGCCTTGCGCTCGTCGACCAACCGGCGGCCGGCCGGTGTGAGCTCGATCCGCACGGCCCGGCGGTCGGCCGGGTCGGTCTCGCGCGCGACGAGTCCGAGCGTCGTCCAGGATGTCGACCGTGCGGCTCGCCGTTGGGGCGCTCGTCCCGATCCGCGCGGCCAGGTCGTTCAGCCGCAGCGGGCCGGCGTCTGCGATCTCGATCAAGCGCGATCCGCTGCGTCGTGGTCAGCGCAGGCCCCTCGTCGGCACCGCCGGTCATGCGAGTCAGCTCTCGCAGCAGCTTTCCGAGCCGCTCGAGGATCACCGCCGTGTCGGTTGCGGCGCTCATACCTCGCTAATAGTTGCATATCGCAATAGTTTCATCTTGTTGGTAGTATTCCCGAGGTGACGGACGCCGCCCCGCAGCCCCAGCCGCGCGTTCGCGCGATCTTCATCGCCCTGATGCTCGTGCTCCTGCTGGCCGCGCTCGACCAGACGATCGTCTCGACGGCGCTCCCGACGATCGTCGGCGACCTCGGCGGGATCTCCCACCTGTCCTGGGTCGTGACCGCGTACCTCCTGACCGCCACCGTCTCGGGCCCGCTCTACGGCAAGCTCGGAGACCTGCTACGGCCGCAAGCGCGTCCTGCAGGCCGCGATCGTGATCTTCCTGATCGGGTCGGTGCTCTGCGGCCTGTCGCAGTCGATGGCGCAGCTGATCGCCTTCCGCGCCTTGCAAGGGCTCGGCGCCGGCGGACTGATGGTGGTCACGCTCGCGGTCGTCGGCGACATCATCCCGCCGCGCGAGCGCGGGAAGTATCAGGGCTACTTCGGCGCGGTGTTCGGCGTCGCGACCGTCATCGGCCCGCTGCTCGGCGGCTTCTTCGTCGACCATCTCTCGTGGCGCTGGATCTTCTACGTGAACCTGCCGGTCGGCGCGATCGCGCTGACCGTGATCGCCGTGACCTTCCACGCGCAGGAGGTCACACGGCGGCACACGATGGACTACCTGGGCGCCGCGCTGCTCGCCGCGAGCCTGGGCGCCATCGTCCTCTTCACGAGCCTCGGCGGCACGACCTGGGGCTGGGGATCGCCGCAGGTGATCGGACTGATCGATCGCGAGCGTGATCCTCGTGCCCGCGTTTCTCTGGCAGCGAGAGCCGCGCCGCCGAGCCGATCCTGCCGCTGGAGCTCTTCCGCAACCGCACGTTCGCCGTGACGAGCGCCGTCGGGTTCATCGTCGGGTTCGCGCTGTTCGGGGCGATCACCTACCTGCCGCTCTTTCTCCAGGTGACCAAGGGATCGAGCCCGACGCGCTCCGGGCTGCAGCTGACGCCGCTGATGGCCGGAGTGCTGGTGACGTCGATCGTGAGCGGGCAGCTGATCTCGAGAATCGGGCGCTACCGGTTCTTCCCGATCGCCGGCACGGCGATCATGGCCGTCGCGATGGTGCTGCTCGCGCAGCTGCATGCCGGCACGAGCACGTGGGTTGCCGCGTTGTTCGCGTGCGTGCTCGGCCTCGGTCTCGGCATGGTCATGCAGGTGCTCGTGCTCGCGGTGCAGAACTCCGTCGACCCGTCGATGATGGGTGTGGCCACGAGCGGTTCGACGCTCTTCCGCCAGATCGGCGGTTCGATCGGCGTCGCGCTGTTCGGGACGATCTTCGCGAATCGTGTGCGCGTCGAGCTCGCCGCCCGGCTGCCGGCCGGAGCGCACATCCCGAAGACGATCAACCCGGCGGGCATCCGTCAGCTGCCACCGGCAGCGCACGCGGCCTTCGCGGACGCGTTCGCGGCGGCACTGCACCCGGTCTTCCTCATGGCCGCCGGCGTCTCGGTGCTCGCGTTCGCCCTCACCTGGCTTCTGCGTGATGTGCCGCTCCGCGCGAAGGCGAAGACGGGTGAGGCGATTCCTCCGCCCGCCAGCACGCTCGAAGCCGCGTAACAACGCAGCCCCCTCGCGCCATCTCGGCGCGCAGGAGGTGACCGCGTCCAGACGAGCCATGTCCGGGGTCTGACCCAGCCGTGTCCATCCGGGACGGGTCTTCGAGCGCGGAAACCCGCGCGCGATCGGCGTCGCCCGGCCGCGAGTGCAACCATGCCACTTGCCTCCGCACGTCCGGACACGTCCGGGGTCTGACCCCGCTGTTCGGCCCGCCGCGGGCCACTGCGGCTGCGCTCGCTGAACAGCGCGGGCACAGTGGGAGTGCTACATCGGTCAGGCGGCCGTCGACCAGCAGATCATCAGCAAGGGCTTCCTCGGTCAGCTCGAAACGGCGCCGGGCGTCGGCTGAGCCCGCGAACCTCTTAGGGATTCCACAGCCCGTGGTGGTTTTCTCTGAGCAGTGTTCTATCTGCGCTATGTCAGGAACGAGCTCGTGCGCCGTCGCGCGCGCACGATTCTCACCGCGCTCGGTCTCGGCCTCGGCGTAGCGCTCGTGATCGTGATCGCCGGTGTCTCCGAGCGGGCTGGACAAGGCGCAGAAGAAGACGCTGAACCCGCTCGCCGGGATCGGCACCGATCTGACGGTCACCCTGACGCCTGCCCAGCAGGACACGGGCGGGTTTCAGGGTGGTCCCGGTGGCGGCGGCGGGAATCGTGATCTGATCCAGTCGAACCTCTCGGTCGTCACCGACCTGTCGAAGCTCGGCAAGCCCGGCACCCACTTCGTGCACGACTTCTTCCTGCCCGGGACGCAGCTCACGTTCAAGCAGAGCGCGGCCGGCCAGATCTCTTCGATCGCGCGACGTCGCCCAGGTGACGCAGGGCCTGACGTTGCTCGCCGAGCACCAGGAGGGCGTCGTCCCGAAGATCGTCGCGACGCTGAAGACGCAGGCAAAGACGATCACGCAGACGCGGCGCGTGCGTCCGTCCGCGGCCGACTTTGCGAAGATGCAGGCCTGCCTGGCGAAGGCCGGGATCAACTTCGGGCCCGGCAGCGGGAACGGTGGCGGCGGAGGCGGGTTCGGCGGCGGCAACGGCGGCGGCGGCTTCGGCGGAAACTCGAACGGCGGCCAGTCGAGCGCCCGACGCGCTGCGCTCCAGAAGTGCCTGCCGGCCTCGTTCCAGCGGTTCCGCTTCACTTCGCCGAGCCAGACGCTCAAGCAGGTGCTGAACCCGCCGCAGACGAACATCACGACCACCGCGTACACGATCGGCGGCGTCGACCAGACGCATCCGACGATGGGTGTCGTCACGACCGCTCAGGTGATCAAGGGCAAGCTACCTCTCGCCCGCCGGCGGCCGCGAGGCGCTCATCTCGCAGACCTACGCCGCGAAGCACTGGCTGAAGGTCGGCTCGACACTGAACCTGAACGGCACGACGTTCTCGTCGTCGGTCTCGTCAGCCCGCCGCTCGGCGGCCAGAGCGCCGACGTCTATCTGCCGCTTGCAGCAGTTGCAGACGCTCGCGAACCAGAAGGGGCTGGCGAACGTCGTGCTCGTTCGCGCGGACAGCGGCAAGGACGTCTCGCAGGTGAAGCAGGAGATCCAGACGGCGCTGCCGCAGGCCCAGGTCGCGAGCTCGAAGGACGTCGCCGACAAGATCACCGGCTCGCTCGTCGACGCGTCGAACCTGTCGCACGATCTCGGGCTCGTGCTCTCGATCATCGCCGCCGTCGCCGCGTTCCTGCTCGCCGCGCTCCTCGACGCTGTCGTCGGTCGGCAAGCGCGTTCGCGAGCTCGGCACGCTGAAGGCGCTCGGGTGGACGCAGCGCATGGTCGTCCGTCAGATCGCCGGCGAGTCGGTGGCGCAGTGCCTGATCGGCGGGATCTTCGGCATCGTCCTCGGCGTCATCGTGTGTCTCGCGATCGGCGCCTTCGGCCCGTCGCTGACCGCGAGCTCGACCACGGGCGGCGATCTTCTCGGGCTGGGCGCTGAGACGGCGCGCACGGCGAGCAGCTCGATCTCGCTGAGTGCGCCGGTCGGCGTTGCCATCCTCGCGATCGGGTTCGGACTTGCCCTCCTGGGCGGCCTGGTGGCGGGGATGGTCGGCGCACTCCGCGCCGCACGGCTCCGGCCGGCCGATGCATTGAGGACGGTCGAGTAGTGGAGCCGCTCTACACCCTCCGCGGCGTCAGCAAGTTCTTCCAGCGCGGCCCGACGACCGTGCGCGCGCTCGACGGGATCGACCTCGAGATCGCAGCCGGCGAGTTCGTCGCGCTCGAGGGCCCGAGCGGTTCGGGCAAGACGACCCTGCTGCAGCTCCTCGGCGCACTCGACCGGCCGAGCGGGGGCGACGTTCGGTTCGAGGGCGCCGACCTCGTCGGCCTGCCCGACCACGATCTCGCCGAGCTGCGCCTGCGCTCCTTCGGTTTCGTCTTCCAGCAGTTCAACCTCATCCCAACGCTGACCGCGGTCGAGAACGTCGAAGCGAAGCTCGTCCCGGCCGGCGGCGATCGCGCCCGCGCGCTGCAACTGCTCGACGAGGTGGGGCTCGCCGAGCGAGCCGATCACCTGCCCGCACATCTGTCGGGCGGCGAGCAGCAGCGGGTCGCGATCGCACGGGCGCTCTCGGTCGAGCCGCGTGTCGTGCTCGCCGACGAGCCGACCGGCAACCTCGACTCGGCCACCGGCGGGGAGATCATCGACCTGCTCGAGAATCTGGCGGCGGAGCACGGGTCGACGGTGATCGTCGCCACTCACGACGCGGACCTGGCGGCCCGTGCACCGCAGCGACTGGTCATGCGCGACGGCAAGCTCGTGGGACGACCGGCACCGGCCGCCGCGTAGGCCGGTGCTATAACGGCCTAGGTCGTGGCCAAGCCGGTCGAGCAGCTCGAGTCGGTCGTCATCCGCTTCGCGGGTGACTCCGGCGACGGAATGCAGTTGACGGGCGGGCGCTTCACCTCCGAGACGGCCCTCACGGGCAACGATCTCGCGACCTACCCGGACTTTCCCGCCGAGATTCGGGCGCCCGCGGGCTCGCTGCCCGGCGTGTCGGGCTTCCAGCTTCATTTCGCGGACCACGACATCCTGACACCTGGCGATCGCCCGGACGTGCTCGTCGCGATGAACCCGGCCGCCCTCAAGACGAACCTGGCCGACCTGCCGAAGGGCGGCACGCTGATCGTCGACACCGACGCGTTCACAGACCGCAACCTGAAGAAGGCCGGGTACGCGTCGAACCCGATCGAGGACGGCTCCCTCGCCGACTACCAGGTGCACGCGGTGCAGTTGACCTCGATGACCGTCGGTGCGTTGAAGGAGATCGACGGCGTGACGGCGCGCGAGGCCGAGCGGGCGAAGAACATGTTCGCGCTCGGACTGATGTCGTGGCTGTACGGCCGCCCCACCGAGTCGACGACGACGTACATCGAGAAGAAGTTCGCGAAGCGGCCGGAGATCGCCGAGGCGAACCTGAAGGCGTTCAACACGGGCTACGCATTCGGTGAGACCTCCGAGGCGTTCGCGGTGCAATACGAGGTGAAGCCTGCGAAGCTGCCGCCGGGCCGGTACCGCCAGATCACGGGCAACTCCGCGCTCTCGTGGGGCCTGCTCGCGGCGTCGAAGCTCTCGAAGCTGCCGCTCTTCCTCGGTGCGTATCCGATCACGCCGGCGTCGTCGATCCTCGAGGAGCTCGCGCGGCACAAGGCCTTCGGCGTGCGCACGTTCCAGGCCGAGGACGAGATCGCCGCGGTGGGCGCAGCTCTCGGGGCGTCGTTCGGCGGCGCGCTGGGCGTGACCACGTCGGCCGGTCCAGGAGTCGTCCTGAAGTCGGAGACCGTCGGGCTTGCGGTCACGCTGGAGCTGCCGCTGCTGATCGTCGACGTGCAGCGGGCAGGCCCGTCGACGGGGATGCCGACCAAGCCGGAGCAGGGCGACCTCTTGATGGTGCTGCACGGCCGGAACGGCGAGTCGCCGGTCCCCGTGCTCGCCTGCGCCACTCCGGGCGACTGTTTCTACGCTGCGATCGAGGCGGCCCGCGTTGCGGTGACGTACCGCACGCCCGTGTATCTCCTGAGCGACGCGTATCTGGCGAACGGCGCCGAGCCCTGGCTGGTGCCCGACATCTCGTCGCTGCCGCCGATCGACGTCGAGTTCGCCGCGGCGGACGGTGGGGAGTTCGAGCCGTACAGGCGCGATCCCGAGACGCTCGCGCGGCCGTGGGCGATCCCCGGCACGCCGGGTCTCGAGCATCGCATCGGCGGGCTGGAGAAGGCGAACATCACCGGCGCGATCTCCTACGACCCCGACAATCACGACCTGATGACGCAACTGCGGGCGCAGAAGGTGGCCGGGATCAAGGTCCCCGACCTCGAGGTCGACCATCAGGAGGGCGCCGACCTGCTCGTGCTCTCGTGGGGCGGCACGTACGGCCCGGTGCATGCGGGCGTGCGCCGCGTGCGCGCGGGCGGCGGCAAGGCGGCACACGCGCACCTGAGCTGGCTCAACCCATTCCCGGCGAACCTCGGCGACGTGCTCCTGAGCTACGACCGGGTGCTGGTCCCGGAGATGAACCTGGGCCAGTTGCTGCAATTGATCCGCGCGAAGTACCTGGTCGACGCGGTCGGCTACAACCGGGTCACCGGCAAGCCGTTCAAGGCCGGCGAGATCTGCGACGCGATCGAGGCAACTGCTATGACGCTGAACTGAAGCTCACCGCGAAGGACTTCAAGTCGGACCAGGAGGTCCGCTGGTGCCCGGGCTGCGGCGACTACGCGATCCTCGCCGCGGTGCAGAGCTTCATGCCCGACCTCGGGCTCGAGCGCGAGAAGATCGTCTTCGTCTCGGGCATCGGCTGCGCTGCCCGCTTCCCGTACTACATGCAGACCTACGGGATGCATTCGATCCACGGCCGCGCGCCGGCGATCGCGACGGGCCTCGCGGTCTCGCGCCCTGATCTCTCGGTGTGGGTCGTCTCGGGCGACGGCGACGCGCTCTCGATCGGAGGCAACCATCTCATCCATGCGCTGCGCCGCAACGTGAACATCAAGATCCTGATGCTGAACAACCAGATCTACGGCCTGACGAAGGGGCAGTACTCGCCGACGAGCGAGCAGGGGAAGGTCACGGGCTCGACGCCGATGGGCAGCGTCGACTATCCGTTCAACCCGTTGAGCCTTGCGCTCGGCGCGGAGGCGACGTTCGTCGCGCGGGCGATGGACATCGACAAGCCCGGGCTGACCAGCGTGCTGCGCAGGGCCGCTGCGCACAAGGGCGCCGCCTTCGTCGAGATCTATCAGAACTGCAACATCTACAACGACGGCGCATTCGACTTCGTCCGCGAGGAGAAGGAGAACCGCCTCTACATCGAGCACGGTCAACCGGCGGGCGACACCGGCATCACGCACGACGAGACGGACTTCGCGACGGCGTTCGCGCTCTCACGGATCAACTACGCCCAGCACGGCGTCGTCCCGCTCGGCGTCTTCAGAGACGTTCCGCGCGACAGCTACGACGAGCTCGTGCAGGCGCAGCTCGACAACGCCAAGGGCGACGGCGATCTCCAGGCGCTCGTCGGCGGCGGCGATACCTGGGCGATCAGCTGATCACACGACGAGCGACTTGGAGGCCTGCCGCTCGCGCGGGATCCGCACGACTTTCCAGGCCAGCCCGAGCTTCTCGAGCCCGGTGATCACCCAGCCGCCCGGATCGAGGGCAGCCTCGAAGCGCCGCATCCCGTGAAAGGCGCTCGACGGGAACGCGTGGTGGTTGTTGTGCCACGACTCGCCGAACGAGATCAGGCTCATCAGCCAGACGTTGCGGCTGTGATCCGGCGTCTTGAAGCGCCGGCGGCCCCAGAAGTGGCAGACCGAGTTGATCGAGAAGGTGACGTGGTGGAGCAGGAAGATGCGGATCGCCCCGCCCCAGAGGAGCGCGGTGAGAGCGCCCTGCCAGGTGCCCGCGATCGCGTAGCCGATCGCGGCCGGCACGACCAGCGACAAGATGAGCCACATCCAGAAGAGCTTCGAGATCTGCTTCATGCCGCGCTCGGTGAGCATGTCCGGCACGTACTTGGTCAGCTCCGCGCGACCCTCGGCGACGAACAGCCAGCCGACGTGCGCGTGAAAGAGGTTCTTGGCGGCGGCGATGAAGCCGTTGCCGGTGCCCGTGTGCGGGCTGTGCGGGTCGCCTTCGACGTCCGAGAACTGGTGGTGCTTACGGTGGTCGGCGACCCAGATGAGCACCGGCCCTTCGACCGCCATCGAGCCGAGGATCGCGAACGTCCAGCGCATCCACTGCTTGGTCTGGAATGCGCGGTGCGTGAACAGCCGGTGATACCCGACCGTGATCCCCACGCCCGTCAGCACGTAGCCCACCGTGAGCAGAACGAGGTCGGTCCAGCTGACCCAGGTGTTCCACAAGAGTCCGATCGCGGCCACGAGTCCGATGAACGGGAGCACCACTCCCAGGAGGTTCCCGAACTTGTGCGCTCGTGTCATCTGGCGGGACGGTAGCTTCTCCGGCCGTGGGCGGGGTCGTCTATCAGGTCTATATCCGCTCGTTTGCCGACTCGAACGGTGACGGAATCGGTGACCTGCCAGGGATTGCGGCACACCTCGACCACTTAACACAACTCGGCATCGACACCCTCTGGCTGAGCCCGGTGCACCCCTCGCCGAACGTCGACTGGGGCTACGACGTGGCCGACTACCGGGCCGTGCACGCCGACTACGGGACCCTCGACGACCTCGATGCGCTGATCGCCGCTGCAGGCGCGCGTGGCATCGACGTCTGGCTCGACCTCGTGCCCAATCACACCTCCGACCGGCACCCGTGGTTCGGCGACCGGCCCGAGTACTACGTCTGGTCGGAGCGGATCCCGAACGACTGGAAGTCGATCTTCACCGGCGAGGCCGCCTGGCAGTTCGACAGCACGCGGCGGCAGTACTACCTGCACCAGTTCGCGCCCGAGCAGCCCGACCTCGACTGGTGGAACGCCTCGGTCCGCAACGAGTTCGACGACATTCTCCGCTACTGGTTCGACCGCGGCGTGAGCGGCTTCCGGATCGACGTCGCGCATGGGCTGATCAAGGACCGCCGGCTTCGTAGCGGCGAGAGGTACATGCGCGACCGGCCCGAGGTGCACGAGATCTTCCGCCGCTGGCAAGAGGTCGCCGGCGAGTACATCCCCAAGCCGACGCTGATGGGGGAGACCTACGTTCCGCTCGAGCGGCTCCCCGCCTACCACGCGCACCTCGACCTCGTGCAGAACTTTCCGTTCCTGCGTGCCGACTTCGACCTCGACGAGCTGCGGCCCGTTGTCGAGACGACGATGGCTGAGCTGCCGAAGGGCCGTGAGCCGCTCTGGTTCGGGTCGAACCACGATCATTCGCGGATGGCCACTCGCTGGGCGGGCGGTGACGAGCGCAAGCACAGGGCAGCGCTGTTTCTCATCCTCACGCTCCCGGGCAGCGCGATCCTCTACCAGGGCGACGAGCTCGGCCTCGAGGACGGCTTCGTTCCGGACGATCGCATCCTCGACGTGGCCGAGCCGCCGCGCGACCCGGAGCGCACGCCGTTTCCGTGGACGCGCAGCGGCGCCGAATGGCAGAGCCCATGGCTCCCGCTGACCGACACGTCGCGCAACGCCGAGGACAGCACGATCCTCCCGTACACGCGCGAGCTGATCGCGCAGCGTAAGGAGCTCGGCGACGGCTACCGGAGGCTCCCGAGCGCCCGCGGTGTGTGGGCCTACGCACGCGGCGAGAGGACGTGCGTGCTCAACATGACCGGCGACACCGCCGAGCACGATGGAGCGATACTCCAGCCCTGGCAGGGGCTGATCCTGCCGTCCTAGGGAAAGGATGAGGCATGCCCGAGGACCACTTCGGTGAGCGGGTCGCCGCCCGGTACGACGACGATCCCGTCATGTTCGACCCCGCGGTCGTCGGCCCCACGGTCGACTTCCTCGCAGGTCTCGCCGGGAGCGGAGCCGCGCTCGAGCTGGGGATCGGAACGGGGAGAATCGCGCTCCCGCTCGCGCAGCGCGGCGTCCGCGTGCACGGCATCGATCTCTCGGAGGCGATGGTCGCGCGGCTGCGGGCGAAACCGGGCGCCGAGGAGCTCGGCGTCACGATCGGCGACTTCGCCACGACGCTCGTCGAAGGGGCTGCCTTCTCGCTCGCCTACCTCGTCTTCAACACGATCATGAACCTGACGACGCAGGACGAGCAGGTGGAATGCTTCCGGAACGTCGCTGCGCACCTCGAGCCGGGTGGGTGCTTCGTGATCGAGGTGGGAATACCGGGGCTCCAGAGGCTTCCGCCCGGTGAGACCTTCCAGCCGTTCACCGTCACCCCGACGAGGCTCGGCTTCGACGAGTACGACATCGCGGCGCAGGGCCTCGTGTCGCACCACTACTCGGTGGTCGACGGGTCGTTCACGGTCAACTCCGTGCCGTTCCGCTACGTCTGGCCTGCGGAGCTCGACCTGATGGCCCGGATCGCCGGCCTGACGCTGCGCGAGCGCTGGGGCGGTTGGCTGCGCGAGCCGTTCACGAGCGAGAGCACCTCGCACGTGTCGGTCTGGGAGAAGGACGCCTAGGCGAGTCTCGTCGAGCCGTCGTCGCCGATTGTCCAATGGGGGTTGTGCGCGACCTCCCACGGGTGGCCGTCCGGGTCGACGAACACCCCCGAGTAGCCGCCCCAGAACGTCTCCGCGCCGTCTCGGGCGATGTGAGCACCCGCCGCGCGAGCATCGGCGATGGCGGCATCCACCTCGCCGGGCGAGCGCACGTTCAGGGCAAGCGTGACGCCGCCCCAACCGCCTCCGTCCACGACGCCGCTGTCCTCGGCCAACCGCTCGCGGCTCCAGAGCCCGACGATCATCCCGCCGGTCTGGAAGAAGACGACGTCGTCCGCGGGCGCGGCGCGCGTCACCCAGCCGAGCGCCTCGTAGAACGCGCGTGCACGAGCGAGGTCGGCGACCCCGAGGGTGACGAGGCTGAGCCGCTGCTCCATCAGCGCGGCGGATGCCCGAACTCGCGCATCAGCGCGTCGAACTGCTCCCATCCGACCGACCATGTGCGCTTCGCCTTGCCCGGCTTCCAGTCCAGCGAGCCGCGGCTGGCTTTGAGCACGCCGAGCCGCTCGCCGTCCTGCTCCACGATCACCTTGATGTCGACGTTCCCGACCGGCAGCTCGTGGTCGATCTTCAAGCCGACTGAGTGTGCCATCGGCCGAGTTTATGTGTTCGACCTACGCAGCCTGCAGCCGGAGGCGGCGCATGAGAGCAAGCGACGCAGCGTTGCCCGGGGCGATGTCCGCGCGGAACGACTCGATCCCCGCCGCGCGCGCGTCTGCGGCGAGCCGGTCGACGAGCAGCGTCCCGATGCCGCGGTGCTGCCAGTCGTCCGCGACGGCGAACGCCACCTCGGCGACTCTGCCCTCCCGCACGAGCCGCGCGACGCCCACCGGTTCGCCGGCCACGTAGGCGATCAGCACGTGATGGTTCGCGTCGACGCGGGTGAGGAGCTCACGATCGGAGGGAAGAAGCACGTTCTTCGCGCCGCCGAAGCGGAGCCGGCGCGAGACCGGGCCCAGCCGGTCGAAGACCGCCTGGATCGCTTCGCCGTCACCGCGCCTGAGCGGCCGGATCGTGACGCCCTGAATGCATTCGGTCTGCATCGATGCCATGCTGCCGAGGGGCCATGGCCTGCCGCGTCGGCGTGACGGGCCATCTTTGCGAGATGGCCCGTCCGGGCCACTACCCTTCGACTGATGGAGCAGGAGATTCGCTACCTCGACTTCGAGGGGCGGCGCCTCGCCTACTCGACCTATGGCGAGGGGCAGCCGATCGTCGTCGGCCCGCGCTGGGTCTCCCACCTGGAAGAGGAATGGGCCGACGCCGACCAGAGGCCGTTCTACGCCGAGCTCGCCCGCACTCATCGCGTGGTGCGCTTCGACCGGATCGGCTGCGGGCTCTCGTCGCGCGAGCTCGACCCGCGACCGACCGTCGAGTCCGAGAGCCGCCAGCTCGAGGCGGTGATCGACGCTGTCGGCGGGAGCGCGATCGTGTTCGCGTCGTCGTGCTGCTGCCTCGCTGCCTCGCAGCTCGCTGTGCGACGACCCGGCGCGACCGACAAGATCGTCTACTTCGGCGGCTACGCGACGCGTAACGACATCCCCGACGCGACGAAGGCATCGCTGATCGCGTTCATCGGGTCGAACTGGCGGCTCGGGGCGCAGATGCTGGCCGGCCTCTTCGACCCGCACGCGTCGGGTGACGCGATCGCGCATTTCACGCAGATGCAGCGCGCTGCCGCGAGTGCAGAGGCGGCTTCGATCTTCCTCGAGCTCGACCTGAGCGCCGACCTGCGCGATCTGCTCCCGCGCGTCGCGGTACCCGCCCTGGTGCTGCATCGCCGCGGTGATCGCACCGTGCCGATCGGCCGGGGCCGCGAGCTCGCGTCGTTGCTCCCGAATGCGCGCTTCGTTCCGCTCACCGGCGACTCGCACCTGCCGTGGCGGGACGACCAGCGCGAGCTCTTCCGCGCGCTCGCGGGCTTCCTGTACAGCGAAGCTGCGCCCGCGCTCGACGGTCCGTCGCCGCTCACCTCCAGGGAGACAGAGGTGCTTCGGCTCGTCTCGACCGGCATGTCGAACCGGGAGATCGCCTCGACGCTCGTGCTCAGCGAGCACACGGTGCACCGCCACGTGGCGAACATCCTGCGCAAGCTGTCGCAGTCGACCCGGGCGAGCGCCGCGACGCACGCCATGCGGGTCGGGCTCATCTGACCAACCATTTAGTGCGACAGGCGGAGGCCGGCGGCGCCGCAGGGCCGTCGCGCCCCCCGCCTGTCGCACGCGGGACTATGAACTCGCGGCGTCGGCGTTGCAGCGGCAGTGCGTCTGAATTCGTGTCAGCGGCGGAACGCCGCGATCCGGCGGCCGATCGTCTCGCCCTGGTCTTCCTGCAGGAAGTGGCCCGCGCCGGGCAGTGCCGGATCGAGCTCGGCGTTCGGCAGAAGTCCGGCCATCACCTCCGCGGCGCGGCGCGAGAAGATCGGATCGCTGTCGGAGAAGAGGACGAGCGCCGGCCGGTCGAACGAGCGCAGTTCCTCTCGCACCTCGAGCATTCGCGCCGCGTTCGGGTGCTCCGACGAGGTCGGCACGAGCTCCGGGAACCGCACGATCCCGACCCGCGCCTCGGGCACCGGAAACGGCGCGTCATAGGCGGAGATCACCTCGTCGGCCACCGGCTGCACGAGCGAGAGGCGGATCAGCTGCCCCGCAACGATCTCGGTGCCGACGCGGCGCATGAACGCTTGAAAGCGGAGCCACTCCTCGCTCGGAGCGCGCGCGCCGATCCCCGTGTTCAGCACCACGAGACGGGCGATCCGCTCCGGGCTCTCGACCGCGAAGCGGAAGCCGATCGGGCCGCCCCAATCCTGGACCACGAGCGTGATGTTGCGCAGGTCGAGCGCTGCCGCGAAACGCGAGATCGACTCGACGTGACGGTCGTAGGTGTAGAAGCCGGGCTCGGTCGGTTTGTCCGAGCGGCCGAAGCCGAAGTAGTCGGGCGCGATGCACCGCGCCGAGCCGACAAGCTCGGGAATGAGCTTGCGGTAGAGAAACGCCCAGGTCGGCTCGCCGTGCAGCAGCAGCACCGGGTCGCCTGCGCCCTCGTCGACGTAGTGCATGCGCAGGCCGTCCTGCTCGAGGTAGTGCGGCCGATAGGCGTATCCGGGGAGATCGGCGAAGCGTTCATCCGGCGTGCGATACACGCTCATCGGCGTCAGCGTAATCCGCAATAACCACCGATGCGGGTTTTGGGAGGGTTGCGCAGCCTGTCGAGCGTGAGCGCTCTCGACCTCGCCCGCTGGCAGTTCGCCGTCACGACGCTCTACCACTTTCTGTTCGTCCCGGTCACGATCGGGCTCGTCTGGTTCGTCGCAGCGTTCCAGACGGCGTGGCACCGGACCCATGACGAGCGCTGGCTGCGGCTGACCCGTTTCTTCGGCAAGCTGTTTCTGATCAACTTCGCGCTCGGCGTCGTCACGGGCATCGTCCAGGAGTTTCAGTTCGGGATGAACTGGTCGGCGTACTCCAAGTACGTCGGCGACATCTTCGGCGCGCCGCTCGCGATGGAGGGGCTCGCCGCGTTCTTCCTCGAGTCCACGTTCCTCGGTCTGTGGATCTTCGGCTGGGATCGCCTGAGGCCGAAAGTCCACCTCGCGACGATCTGGATCGTCGCGATCGGCTCGACCGCGTCGGCGTACTTCATCCTCGCGGCGAACGCGTGGATGCAGCACCCCGTCGGCTACCGGATCAATCCGGTCACGCATCGGGCGGAGATGACGTCGATCGCACAGATCCTCACCAACTCGACGCTGATCCGGGCGTTCGGCCACACGATCGCGGCGGCCGCGTTGACCGGGTCGATGCTCGTGCTCGGCGTCGCCGCGTGGCACCTGCGGAAGCAGTCCAACGTCGCGCTGTTCGGGGTCGTGGCGCGCATCGGGCTGTGGACGAGCCTCGTCGCCGCGATCGCGACGCTGTCTGCTGGGCCACGCGCAGGGACAGTTGATGACGAAGCAGCAGCCGATGAAGATGGCTGCCGCCGAGGCGCTCTACGAGACGAAGACCGGAGCGCCGTTCTCGCTGTTCGACCTCGGGCCGTGGCAGGCGCGACCGTCGAAGTCCCTCGTCTCGATCGCGATCCCGCACGGGCTCTCGATCCTCGCCGACAACTCGTGGAACGGAAGGGTGCTCGGGATCAACGACATCCAGGCCGCGTACGTCGCCAGGTACGGGCCCGGCGACTATCGCCCGATCGTCGGCGTCGACTACTGGAGCTTCCGGCTCATGGCCGGGCTCGGGACGCTGGCGCTGCTGATCGCCGCGGTCGGGCTCTGGCTCGCCCGCGCGCCGGGCCGCCTCGAGCGGTCGACGGGCTACCTGCGGATCGCCGTCTGGGCGATCGCGCTCCCGCTGGCCGCCAACCTGGCGGGCTGGCTCTTCACCGAGATGGGCCGGCAGCCGTGGGTCGTTCAGGGCCTGCTCCTGACGAAGAACGCCGTTTCGCCGACCGTCGGCCCCTGGTCGGTCGGGCTCACACTCGTCGGCTTCACCGCTCTCTACGGCGTCCTCGCCTTCGTCGAAGGACTACTGATGATCCGCGCAGCGCAGGCCGGGCCGGAGCCGGCAGGCACCTATCCCGCTCCCACGGACGGCACCCCGATCACCTTGCCCGCCCTCACCTACTGATGCTCGCCGCTACCGCAGCCCACGGCTACTGGAACCTGCAGTCCTTCTGGTTCCTCCTGATCGCAATCCTCTGGATCGGGTACTTCGTGCTCGAGGGCTTCGACTTCGGGGTCGGCATCCTGCAGCGTTTCATCGGTCACACCGAAGAGGAGCGTGGCACGCTCGTGCACACGATCGGCCCCGTCTGGGACGGAAACGAGGTGTGGCTGATCGTGGCGGGCGGGGCGACCTTCGCCGCGTTCCCCGCGTGGTACGCGACGCTGTTCTCCGCCTTCTACATACCCCTGTTCGTCCTGCTCGTCGGTCTGATCGTCCGCGGCGTCGCGATCGAGTACCGCCACAAGCGTAAGGACGCGCGCTGGCGCAGTCGGTGGGACACGCTGCTGGCCGTCTCGAGCGCCGTGCCGGCATTGCTCTGGGGTGTTGCGTTCGCCGACTTCGTCCGGGGCATACCGATCTCGAGCAACGGCACGTTCACCGGGAACCTGCTCGACCTGGTCGGTCCGTACGCGCTCCTGGGCGGGCTGATGACGCTGGCGCTGTTCACGTTCCACGGCGCCCTGTTCCTCACCCTCCGGCTCGAGGGCGGGCTCGAGCGCCGCGCGCGCCGCGCAGCGATCGCGTCAGGGCCGATCGCCGCCGTTCTCGTGCTCGTCTTCCTCGTCTGGACGTACGTCAACGCCGTGCACGCACACGAGAAGGGCATCGTGCCCGGGATCATTCCGATCGCGGCGATCGTGCTGCCGTTCGTCGCAGGCACGCTCGCACGGGCGGGCCGCACCGGGTATGCGTTCACGGCGACCGCGCTCTCGATCGTGCTCGTCTTCGCCACGCTGTTCCTGAATCTCTACCCGCGGGTGCTCGTCTCGAGCACCGACAAGGCGTACAGTCTGACGATCTTCTCGACGAGCTCGACCCATTACACACTCACCGTGATGTCGATCGTCGCGGTCGTGCTGGTGCCTGTCGTCCTCGTCTACCAGGCCTGGACGTACTGGGTGTTCCGCGCCCGCCTCACAGGGGAAACGGCGACGCCGCTCGAGGCGATCGCGCGTTCGCCCCTTGGCTCCGGCACCTCGACGTAGGCAATGCGCCCGCTCGACCCGAGGCTCGTGCGGGAGGTTCCCGCCGTGCGCCGGTACCTCGGAGCGTGCGGCGTTCTCGCGCTTCTGACCGCCGCTGCGGTTGTCGCACAGGCGGCGCTGCTCGGCCGGATCGTCGCGGGTGCATTTCTCGGCCACGAGGGCCTCGACACGCTCGCGCGCCCGCTCGTCGCACTCGCAGCCGTTTCCGTCGCGCGCGGTCTCCTCGGGTGGGCGTTCGAGAGCGGCGGTGCGCTCACGACGGCGATCACATTGGCGACGCTGCGCGAGCGGGTGCTCGCGCAGCTCGTGCGCGCGCGCCCAGGCGGGCTCGGTGCGCTGCAGGCCGGAGAGGTGGCCGGCGCTGTCCTCGACGGCGCCGATTCGCTCGAGCCGTACTTCGCCCGGTTCGTCCCGCAGCTCGCGCTCGCGACGGTCGTCCCGCCCGTGCTCCTCGTCTGGATCGCGCTGCACGACATCACTTCCGCCATCGTGCTCGCGTGCACGGTGCCCCTGATCCCGATCTTCGGGATCCTGATCGGGAAGGCGACGGAGCAAGCGACGATGCGCCGCTGGCGGGCGCTCTCGCTTCTCTCGACCCACTTCGTCGATGTCGTGCGCGGCCTCCCGACGCTGCGCGCCTACCGGCGCGGCGCGGCGCAGACCGATTCGATCGCGACGTACACCGACGACTACCGGCGCGCGACGATGTCGACGCTGCGCATCGCCTTTCTGTCCGCGTTCGCACTCGAGCTGGCGGCCTCACTCGGTACCGCGGTCGTCGCCGTCGAGCTGGGCATCAGGCTCGTCCACGGCACCGTCGCGCTCTCGCCCGCGTTCGCGATCCTCGTGCTCACCCCGGAGTTCTATGCGCCCTTGCGCACGGCCTCGGCTCAGTTCCACGCGAGCGCCGACGGGCTCGCGGCGGCGGGCCGCCTGTTCGAGCTGATCGAGCTCGAGGCTCCGGTCGCCGCGAACGGTGCAGCTCCCGAGCCCGGCATCCTGCGGCTCGAACAGATTGGCTTCTCCTATCCGGAACGCGGGCGTGTGCTGGACGGGGTCGACCTGGAGCTGCAGCCGGGCGAGCGGGTCGCGATCGTCGGGCCGAGCGGGGCCGGCAAGTCGACGCTGCTCGCGCTGCTCCTCCGCTTCGTCGATGCGGACGCCGGCCGCGCGACGGTCGACGGGATCGACCTTGCGACCGTCAGTCCGGCCGACTGGCGCCGGCAGCTCGCCTGGGTGCCCCAGCGGCCGCTGCTCGAACCGGGGACGGTCGCGGAGGCGGTGCGGCTCGGCGGCGCCTCGGCCGCCGACGCCGAGGTGGCGACGGCCCTCACCGCAGCAGGTCTCGCCGTGCGGCTCGACGCGGAGGTGCACAAGCTCTCAGCCGGCGAGCAGCGTCGCGTCGCGTTTGCGCGGGCGCTCCTTCGCCGCGCCCCGCTCTTGCTGCTCGACGAGCCGACGGCGCACCTCGACTCGAGCGCGGCCGAGCAGATCATCGACGTGCTCGCGGCGCTGCCGCGCACGCGGGCCGTGATCGTCGCCACGCACGACCTTCGGGTGCTGCGGGCGGCCGACCGCGTGCTGGAGTTGCGGGGCGGGCGGCTGTCGACCGTCGAGCCGGCGGAGGCAGCATGAAGCGCCGGTTCGCAGCAGCGATCGTGCTCTCGACTCTGACGCTGGCTGCCGGCGCCGCACTGCTCGCCACCTCGGGGTACCTGATCTCGCGCGCCGCGACGCGTCCGGACATCCTTTCGCTCACCGTGGTGATCGTGGGCGTTCGCTTCTTTGCGCTCGCGCGCGCGTGCCTGCGCTACCTCGAACGGCTCGTCTCGCACGACGCATCGTTCCGCTATCTGTCGCGCGTGCGCGTGCGGTTCTTCGCTCGGCTCGAGCCTCTGGTCCCGAACGACGTCGGCGGGACGCGGACCGGTGACCTGCTCAGCCGCTTCGTGGCGGACGTCGACGCGCTGCAGCACCTGCTCGTGCGGGTGATCGCGCCTCCGATCGCAGCGGTCGTCGTCGGTCTGGGCGCCGTTGCCGTAGCGTTTGCGCTCGCGCCGGCGGCCGGGCTTGCGCTCGCGGTTGTGCTCGTATTCGGCTCGGTCGTGGTCCCGCTGGCCGTCGTCGGCCTTGCGCGTGCAGCCTCGCGTCGCCGCCCCGCGGAACGCGCCGTCGTCGCGAGTGGCGTCGTCGAGCTGATCGATGCCTTGCCGGAGCTCGTCGCCTACGACGCGGCCGCCGATCGTCTCGGGCGGCTCGTGGAGGCCGACCGAAGGTTGAGGCGCTCTGCCTTGCGACAGGCGCTCACGGTGGGCGCCGGGGACGGCGCCGAGCTCGCGCTCGGTGGAGTCGCGGCGGCGGCGGTTCTCGCGGCTGCCATCCCCGCAGTGCGCTCCGGTGCGCTCGACGGAGTCATGCTCGGCCTGCTCGCCCTGCTCACGCTCGCCGTCTTCGAGGGTGTCCGCGCACTGCCTCCGGCGGCCGAGCAGTTCGTCGCGACCCACGCCGCCAACAGTCGCCTGATCGAGCTGACGGCGCGCGAACCGAGCGTCTCCGATCCACCGGCCCCGCGTGCCCTCGAGGGCGCACCGGTGGTCGAGCTCGAAGATGTTCACGTTCGCTACGGCCCGGACGAGCCGTGGGTGCTGCGGGGCGTCGACCTCGTTCTGGCGCCGGGCCGCCGCATCGCGTTGCTCGGTCCGAGCGGGGAGGGCAAGACGACGCTTGCGCACCTGCTCGTGCGATTCAGGGACCCCGACGCCGGCCGCGTCACGCTGGCGGGCCACGACCTGAGCGAGTACACGCAGGACGATGTCCGCCGCACGGTCGTCCTCGCCGGGCAGGACGCGCATCTCTTCGCGACCACGATTCGCGAGAACGTTCGCCTCGCGCGGCCAGAGGCCGGCGAGGACGAGCTCGTGGCGGCACTGCGGCGTGCTCGCGTCTGGGACTGGGTCGAGGCGCTCCCCGATGGGCTCGACACGCCGGTCGGCGACGAGGGCGCGCTGGTCTCCGGCGGCGAACGCCAGCGGATCGCGCTTGCGCGAGCCTTCCTCTCGGGCGCACCGCTCCTCGTGCTCGACGAGCCGACTGCGCATCTCGACGACGAGACTGCCGGGCGGCTGCTCGACGACCTGCTCGACGAGGCGGGCGACGACGGGTTGCTGCTGATCACTCACTCGCCGCTGCGACTCGAGCGTTTCGACGCTGTGCTCGAGCTCGTGGACGGTCGCCTCGCTCGGCTCGCGCCGGGACTCTCGCGCACGATGCGCCCGGGCGGGCGTGTGGGGAGCGGCGCCGAGACGGATTGATGTCGACGATCGATGGACGCCATGGTGATGGACGCCATGGTGTTAGTCTCGAGCCACCCCCCTTTCGCCCAGGCCCTCGGGCCGAGCCCAACAGAAAGGAAGGAGCACATGAAACCCCGTGTGTTGGTTCTCATGGCAGGGGCAACCGCTGTGCTTGCGTTGCTCGTTTCGCTGAGCATCGCGTCCGCGGGAACGACGAAGCCGGCGAAGGTCACCTCCCCGGCAGCGATCGTGCCGCCGGCCGTCCCGAACGCGCCCGCGATCAAGCAGAAGTACGGCGGGCAGTCGATCACCTTCATCGGCGACAACGCGGTCGGGTCGAGCCACACCCGTGACATCAGGCTCGCCGCGAAGTTCAAGGCGCAGACCGGCATCAACGTCAAGGTCGTCCCGCACCCGACGGCCTCGGACGCGGCCTACGCGCAGCTCGCGCGGGCGTTCTCATCGCATTCGTCGTCGATCGACGTGGCGATGCTCGACGTCGTCTGGCCGGGGGCCTTCGCACCGTTCCTGGTCAATCTGAAGCCCGCGCTCGGCTCGCAGGCGAAGCTGCACGCGCAGGGCATCATCCAGAACGACACGGTCGACGGAAAGCTCGTCGCGATGCCGTGGTTCGGCGACTTCGGGATCCTCTACTACCGCACCGACCTGCTCAAGAAGTACGGGTACTCGGCTCCTCCGAAGACGTGGACCGAGCTCGGGCAGATGGCGAAGAAGATCCAGGACGGCGAGCAGGCGACCAACCCGAACTTCTACGGGTTCGTCTGGCAGGGAAACGCCTACGAGGGCCTCACCTGCGACGCGCTCGAGTGGATCGCCTCGTCCGGCGGCGGCAACATCATCCGCAACAACGTCGTGACGATCAACAACAAGAAGGCCGCCGCGGCCCTCGACCTGGTCCGCAGCTGGGTCGGCACGATCGCTCCCCGCGGCGTCACCTCGTACCAGGAGGAGGACGCGAGGAACGCCTTCGACAACGGCAACGCGGCCTTCATGCGCAACTGGCCGTACGCCTACAGCGCGAGCAAGGGCACCGCGGTCGACGGGAAGTTCGCCGTCACCGTGCTCCCGCACGAGAACGGCGCTGTGTCCGTCGGCACCGTCGGCGGCTGGCAGG
Organism: uncultured Thermoleophilia bacterium; assembly: GCA_963779535.1. Taxonomy (GTDB): domain Bacteria; phylum Actinomycetota; class Thermoleophilia; order Gaiellales; family Gaiellaceae; genus PALSA-600. Next base: position 174,727 of record CAVZYP010000003.1, read on the forward strand.
TCGCCGTCTCGAAGTACTCGAAGCACCAGCAGGCCTCGATCGAATGGGTTCGCTATCTGACGAGCCCGATCAGTCGAGCGGTACGACGCGATCTTCAACACGAACGTCCCGACGATCCCGTCGGTCGCGAAGGACCCGGCGGTCGTCAAGGCCAACCCGTACCTGCTGCCGTCCATCGCGACGGTCGCACGTGCAACACGGCCCGCGAGCTTCCTGAAGACGCACTACGCCCAGGGCTCGCAGATCATCTACCAGGGCGTCAACCGGATCGAGAACGGGACACCGGCCGCGTCGGTGCTGCCCGGAATGGCGGCCCAGCTGAAAGCCCTGCTGAAGTAGTCCGACTCGGAGAAAAGAAGCCGCGGGAGGGCGGGCGAGCCCGCCCTCCCGCGTACGTCACCTCGCTGACCTCATGGACTCGCCCGAGATCTACGACGACATCGCCACCGCCGGCCGCCGGCCGCCCAGCCGGCGCCGGCGATCCGGGCGTCTGCAGCGCAAGCAGACGCGCCTCGCGTGGATCATGCTCGCGCCCGCGCTCATCGTGGTCGCGCTCGTGGCGCTGTACCCGCTCGGGGTGACGATCTTCCAGAGCTTCACGGACAAGCAGTTCCTGGCGCTCGAGCCGACGAAGTGGATCGGCCTGGAGAATTACAGGACACTGATCCACGACACGATCTTCCGCGACTCGGTCGTGACGACCGTGAAGTTCACCGTCATCACTGTCGGGTTCGAGTTCGTCCTCGGCATGATCATCGCGCTGGTCGTGAACTCCAACTTCAAGGGCCGCGGCGTGATGCGTGCCGTCATGCTCATACCCGTGGGCGATTCCTACCGTGGTCGCTGCCCAGATGTGGAAGTGGATGTATGACGACATCTTCGGCGTCATCAACGACCTCGGAGTTCGCTGTGCACATTCTCCATCACTCCGTCGCGTGGATCTCGCAGCCGAGCACTGCGCTCGCCAGCGTGTGCGCGGTGGACATCTGGAAGACGACGCCATTCGTCGCGCTCTTGCTGCTCGCGGGGCTTCAGGTCATCCCGGGCGACCTGTACGAGGCGGCGGACGTCGACGGTGCGAGCAAGCTCCTGCAGTTCTGGCGGATCACGCTGCCCCTCCTGCGTCCGGCGATCCTCGTCGCGCTCATCTTCCGCACGCTCGACGCGCTTCGGGTCTTCGACGTCTTCTACGTCTTCTTCGGCAATCGCGTCGACACGCAGACCATGGCGATCTACGACCAGAACACCATCGTCTCGGTCGGGAACGTCGGTTACGGCGCTGCGATCAGCGTCGCGATCTTCCTGATCATCGGTCTGTTCGTCGTCATCTACGTGACGTTCATCAGGGTGGAGGAGCAGTGACCTCGGTCGCGGAAGCTGGATCGAGGACCGAGGCGCGCCCTCGCGTGCGGCGGCGCCGCGGACGGCGGTTCGTGAAGCGCGTCCCCTTCCTCCTGTTGGTCGTGATCATCATCGTGTACATCGGGTTCCCGTTCTACTGGGCCGTGCGCTCGGCCTTCACACCGGACTCCGAGCTCTTCAGGACGCCGGTGCAGTACTGGCCGCGCAATCCGACGTGGTCCAACTTCAGCGCTGTGCTCTCGAGCAGCGACTTCCAGCGGGCAATGATCAACTCGACGATCGTCGCCGGCTCGATCACGATCATCGCGCTCGCCCTCGGATCGCTCGCCGGCTACGCCCTCGGGCGCTTTCGCTTCCGGGGCCGCTCGACGGCGCTGTACCTGATGCTGTCGATGACGATCTTTCCGCAGATCGCGATCCTCGGCGCCCTCTACACGATGATCAATCGCTTCCATCTCTACAACACGCTCTACGCGCTGATCTTCAGCGACATGGTCATCGTGCTGCCGCTGACGGTGTGGATCCTGACGACGTTCATGCGCGCGCTTCCGAAGGACCTCGAGGAGGCCGCCTATATCGACGGCGCGACGCCGTTCCAGGTCTTCTACAAGGTGATGCTGCCGCTGGTCGCTCCGGGACTCGTCACGGCAGGCCTGCTCGCCTTCATCGCGGCCTGGCAGGAGTTCCTCTTCGCGCTCTCGTTCACGGAGACCCCCGACAAGCACACGGTCACCGTCGCGATCACGACGTTCACCGGCAAGACAGGGAGCGCGTTCCAGATTCCGTGGGGCGAGATCATGGCTGCGACTGTCCTCGTCACGCTGCCGCTGATCGTGATCACACTCGCCCTGCAGCGCCGCATCCTCGCCGGCCTGACAGCGGGCGCGGTCAAGGGCTGACGGTCGCTGCGGGCGGCGGCGGCCGCTCCCGGCTAGATCCGTGCGCGGGTCGCCGGATCGAAGAAGTACAGGCGGCTCGTGTCGACGACGAGCTCCATCGGCTGGCGCTCGGCTATTCGCGTCCTCGGGCTCACACGGGCGACGAGGCGCGTCGTGCCTTCGGCCTCGTCTGCGCCGCCGCCGAAATGCACCTCGGCGTCGGCGGCCTGTTCCTCGACCGCGCTCGAGACGACTCCGACCGCCGAGGTCGCGAAATGGACGAGCACCTCGGCGCCCAGCGGCTCTGTCAAGAGGGCGACGCTCTTGATCCGCCGGTCCGCGGGCGCGTCCGGCTGCACGGCGACGTCCTCGAAGTCCTCGGGCCGGATGCCGAGGATCACCGTCCGGCCCACGTAGTCGGCGAGCCCGGAGCGGTTCCTCACGATGAGGTCGTCGACGGTCAGGCGGTGGCTCCCGAATGTCACGGCGAGACCGCCGTCCTGCCGCTGCAGCTCCGCTTCGACCAGGTTGATCGACGGCGAGCCGATGAACCCGGCGACGAACTCGTTGACGGGCTGGTCGTAGAGCACCTGCGGCGTGTCGACCTGCTGCAGCCGGCCGTTGCGCATGACGGCGACCCGGTCGCCCATCGTCATCGCCTCGACCTGGTCATGCGTGACGTAGATCGTGGTCACGCCCAGCCTGCGCTGAAGCTGATGGATCTCGGCGCGCATCTGAACACGCAGCTTTGCGTCGAGATTCGACAGAGGCTCGTCCATGAGAAAGGCGTGCGGCTCACGCACGATCGCGCGGCCCATCGCAACCCGCTGGCGCTGGCCGCCCGAGAGCGCACGCGGTTTCCGCGTGAGGAACTCCTGGATCTCGAGCGCCGTTGCAGCGTCGTTGACTCGCTGCCTGATCTCGTCCTTCGGCAGCTTGCGGAGCTTCAGCCCGAACGCGAGATTCTGCTCGACGGTCATATGCGGGTAGAGCGCATAGTTCTGGAAGACCATCGCGATGTCCCGCTCCTTCGGGGTGAGGTCGTTGACCACCTGGTCGTCGATGCGGAGCTCGCCGTCCGTGATCTCCTCGAGGCCTGCGACCATGCGCAACGCCGTCGTCTTCCCGCATCCCGACGGGCCGACCATCACCATCAACTCGCCGTCGGCGATCGCCAGATCGAGGTCGAAGACAGCCTGGGTGCCGTCGTCGAAGACCTTCGAGACCTTGTCGAATTCGATCGTCGCCAGCTTGATCGCCCCCTGCGCTTCAGACCGAGCTTACTCGGTTCGAGGCGCGGGCCGCCGTACTTCAGGCCGCCAGCCGCTCGGCCGCCGGCTCGGCTCTGAGCAGCCTCGGAGGCGCGGCACGCGGTAGCTTCACCGCAGCTGCTCCGAGCGCGGTCATGGCGATCGCGCTCGCGCCGCCGACGAAGAACGCAAGCTCGGTGCCCCCGCGGTCGCACATGAAGCCGACGAGCAGCGCACCGAACGGTGCGAGGCCGTTCCAGGCGTAGTAGTAGAGCCCGAGCACGCGGCCGCGGATGTAGTCGGGGCTCGCCAGCTGGATGGCCGTGTTCGAGTTGGCGGAGTAGCTCGTGAAGAAGACGCCGCAGACGAAGAGCACCGCGCCCGCGAGGGCGGTCGAATGGAGGGGAGCGAGCACCAGTTCGCACAGGCCGAAGCCCGCCGCGCCGATGAACATCACGCGCCAGCGCGTGGTCGCCATCATCGCCGCCGACAGTGCGCCGACGAGTGCGCCGGCGCCGAAGCAGGCGGAGATGATCCCGAACGTGCGCGGCCCCGCGTCGAGCGTGTCCTTGGCGAGCAGCGGGAGGACGATGTTGAAGTTGAAGCAGAAGGCCGAGAACACGGCCATCATCGAGATGATCACGAGCACCGTTCGATTGCGGCGCGCATAGCTGAACCCCTCGCGCGTGCCGCGCCAGAAGGTCGGGCGTCGGCGGTCGAGGAGCGGGTAGAGCTCGGACTTGCGCATCGCAAGGAGCCCCACGAGCACCGCCACGAAGCTGGCCGTGTTGATCGCGAACGCCCAGCCTGCGCCCCAGGTGGCGATGACCACGCCTGCCAGTGCCGGCCCGAAGATGCGCGCGATGTTGAACAGGCTCGAGTTGAGCGCGATCGCGTTCGGCAGCTCGTCACGCCCGACCATCTGGAAGGTCAGGTTCTGTCGCGACGGCGCATCGAAGACGAGCGCGGTGCCGGTGAGCACGGCGATCGCGTAGACCTCCCACAGCTGCAAGTGACCGAGCAGCGTGATCGTTGCGAGCAACGCGGAGAAGAACATCTGGACGGATTGGGTCGCGAGCACCACCCGCCGGTTGTCGAGCCGGTCGGTCACCACGCCGGCGAAGAGGCCGAGCAGGGTGAACGGCCCGAAGCGGCAGATCGCGAGCAGGCCGACGGCGAGCCCGCGTGAATGAGGCGCGAGCTGCACGACCACCCACGCGAGGGCGATGTTCTGCATCCACGTGCCCGCCACCGAGGTGAGCTGGCCGGCGAAGAAGAGGCGATAGTTGCGGTGTCGTCGCAGCGAGGCAAACGTGCGACGAGAAGCAATGCGAAGCAGGGCCACCTACTCGTCGCCCAGCAACTTCTCCAGCGCGTCGATCGACCCTTCGATGCTCTCCCGCTCCTCGGGCTCGAGGCGCTCGAGGCGCTCGACGAGCCACGCGGTTCGCTTCTTGCGCACCGACTTCAGCACCTTTTCGCCCTCGGGCGTCAGGGAGAGGCCGATGCGGCGACGGTCGGAAGCTCGGGTGCGCTCGATCAGCTTCGCCGCCTCGAGGCGGACGAGATGACCGGACATTCCCGGCGCCGAGACGCGCTCGCGCTCGGCGAGCTCGCTCGCCGTGATGCCGGGGGTGTGCTTGATCGCAGAGAGCAGCGAGACCTGTCCGCCTGTGACGCCGAGCGAGTGGATCTCCCGGCGGAGCTCTCGTGCGAGCCGAAGCAGGACGGGCCGGAGCCGGCTGGCGATTGTCATCGGGTCGTTAATCACGCGAATCATTAACCTCATTAACTATCATAGCTAAAACTGCCACGCGCCGTCGGACACCAGCCGTATCCGACGCCCCGTCTGCGTCACCCCAAAAGCGTTGAGCGCATCCGTCCCGACCATGACGTCGATGTGCGTCCTCGACCGGTTGACGCCGAACCGCTTCTGGCCGATCGGCACCGTGCGGGTCTTCGCGAAGCCCGAGCCGAACGCCATGTGCGCGGCCGCGTTCTCGTCCAGGAGGCCGTTGTAGTAGATCCGCCCGGTCTGGCCGATCCGCGACGACGCGTCGACGAGGGCGATCTCCCCGAGGCGGTCGGCGTTCGGCGTCGCAGCGAGATAGCGCGCGAGCCAGTCGCGGTCGGCCTCGCGCTTGGCCTCCAGCCGGACGAGCCGGCCGCCGCGGAACTCACCGGCGAGCCCCTCGAGCATCCGGCCGCCGAAGCTGCGGGGCCGCGAACAGCGAAACGTCCCTTCGGTCGCGGCGGCGTCGGGCGAGATGAAGCACTCCTCGGTCGGGACGTTCATCGCGATCCTGCGTCCCCAGTGATCTTCCTCGCCGCCGCCGCGCCACATCGAGAACGGCGCGATCTTCAAGCGCAGGTCGGTGCCTTCGTCGACGACGTGCAGCTCCTTCAGGTCGAGCTTCGTCAGCCGGGCGGCGCGCCTGCGGAGCGTGGCGAGATGCCGGGTCCAGCCCTGGTGACCCGGGGGGTCGCCGGGGCCGAGCCGACAGAACCAGAGGAGCTCTCGCGCGAGCCTCCGCGTGGCTTTCGCGGCCTCGACGCCGGGGTAGACGCGCGCAGCCCAGGCGTCGGTGGGCCAGGCGCAGATCGTGCCGCGCAGGCGGGCCTCACGCCGAATCCGTGCGAAGTGCGGGTTGCGGAAGCCGTTGTCGGCTGCGACCCGCTCGGGAGCGAGGTCGGCGACGACGTCGAGCTCGTATTCGCCGAGCACCTGGACGATCGCGACGCTCTCCTCGCCGAACGCTCGCGACTGTGTCTTCTTCCACGCCGGCTGGTGGCCGAGAGCCGACTGCGCGGCGTGCTGGATCTTGGCGGCATAGACCCGGTTGTCCTCATACGCCACGTCGACGGCGAGCGCGCCCGCCCGGTACGCGGCCTCGGCGAGCGCAACTGCGAGCTCGCGATGACCGAGATTGACCATCTCCACCAAGGTGTCGTCGCGCCGAAACGCGATGCAGCCGCGAACGATCAACTCCGCGTAGCGCCGGAGCTCGTCCGGCTTCATCGGTCCTGCCCGCATCCGGGGAGACGCTAATCGCTACGGTCAGGCAATGCCGAATCCCCTGGACTCCCTGAAGGCGCTCGGGGACCAGCTGCGCGCCCAGATCGGGGAGGAGCTCGACCTCGACGTCCTGCGCCGCCAGGAGCCGGCGCGCCCGCTGGAGGAGCTGCTCGCCGAGCTCGAGTCGCTGCCCGGCCTCGAGTCGGTCAAGGAGCAGGTTCGTGCGCTCGTCGCCTTCCTGAGGGTCCAGGCCCGGCGCAAGGAGGCGGGGCTCTCCGAGGTTGCGACCATGCAGCACCTCGTCTTCCTCGGCAATCCGGGGACCGGGAAGACGACCGTCGCGCGTCTGCTCGCTCAGATGTACCGCTCGATGGGCCTGCTGAAGCGCGGCCAGCTGGTGGAGGTCGATCGGGCCGGGCTCGTCGGGCAGTACGTCGGCCTCACCGCCGTGAAGACCGAGCGCGTCGTGCGCAAGGCGCTCGACGGCGTGCTGTTCGTCGACGAGGCGTACGCGCTTGCGCGGGAGGGCGAGCGGCTCGACTTCGGGGACGAGGCGATCGAGACGCTGCTGAAGCGGATGGAGGACAACCGCCACCGCCTGGTCGTGATCGTCGCCGGCTACCCGCGGCTGATGCGACGGTTCCTCGAGTCGAACCCGGGTCTGCGCTCCCGGTTCTCGCGTGAGATCGTCTTCCCGGACTATTCGACCGACGAGCTGGCCGCGATCTTCAGCCGCTTTGCGGCTGACGCCGAGTACACGCTGGGCGATGGGACGAGCGAAGCGCTGCGGTCGATCTTCGGCGGGGCGGAGCGCGACGAGCAGTTCGGCAACGCCCGGTTCGCACGCACTCTGTTCGAGCAATCGTTGAACGCGCAGGCACTCCGGCTCGGAGAGGGCAACGTCGAGCAGCTGGGCTATGCGGAGCTGATGTGCCTGACGCCGGAGGATCTCGTCGCAGGCGCCCGCACCCTCGGAGAGGAGCCGGTTGCCCCGCGCGGCGGCTGGTTCGGCAGGCGGCGCTGATGCAGCTGCTGAGTGTCCGGGACTATCAGCGGCGCGCCGCGGAGCAGTTGGATCCGGGCGCTCACGGGTACTACGCCGGGGGCTCGGGGGACGAGCTCACACTGCGCGACAACGTCGCCGCGTTCCAGCGCTGGCAGCTTCGCCCGCGCGTGCTCGTCGACGTCGCAGGCTGCACGACCGACACGACGGTGCTCGGCCACGAGCTCTCGATGCCGCTCGTGATCGCGCCCGTCGCGTTCCAGCGCGTCGCTCATCCCGACGGCGAGGTGGGGATGGCCCGCGCGGCGCACGCGGCCGGCACGGCGGTGTGCCTCTCGACGTTCGCCACGTCGACGTTCGAGGAAGTCGCCCAGACCGGAGCGCAGCGCTGGTTCCAGCTCTATGTGTTCCGCGACGGGCAGATGACCGCCGACCTGGTCGCCCGTGGGCGCGATGCGGGTTTCACAGCGCTCCTGCTCACCGTCGACACCCCGGTGCTCGCACGGCGCGAGCGTGATCACCGCACCGGCTTCACGATCCCGCCGAACATCGCGGTCGCCTCGCTCGGGCAGGGTGGCATCACGCCGTCGGAGGCGTTTGCGCAGGTGTCGTCGTCGGTCTCCTGGCAGGACGTCGAACGGCTTGCCTCCGACTCGGGCCTGCCGGTGGTCGTCAAGGGCATTCTGACCGCCGAGGACGCACGCCTGGCGTGCGAGCACGGCGCCGCGGGCCTCGTCGTCTCGAATCATGGCGGGCGGCAACTGGACGGCGTGTCGGCGACGATCGACGCACTGCCGGAGGTGGTGGACGCGGTCGACGGGCGCATCGAGGTGCTCCTCGACGGCGGCGTCCGCCGCGGCACGGACGTGGTGAAGGCGCTCGCGCTCGGCGCGCGCGCCGTCCTCGCCGGACGCGCGCCGCTCTGGGGCCTGGCGGTCGACGGCGAGGCGGGGGCTCGCGCCGTGCTCGAGCTGCTCCGCGAGGAGATTCTCGTCGCGCTCAAACTGGCGGGCTGCAGCTCGCCCACGGACGTCACGCGCGACCGCGTGCAACCGCGGGCCTCCCGTTTACCCTGATCCGCATGAGGGGACTCGCCGCGCTGACCGTCGTCGCTGCGACAGCGCTCGCGCTCGGGGCCGCGCACGGCCGGGCAGACGCACCCGCCGGCTGCGGGCTGCCGTCGAAGGGCCCGTTGTGGATCGACTACGCCGGCCACAACGCACCGATCGTCCCCAAGCCGGGCCTGATTCTCGCGCTGTCGTCGGGCACCGTCCTGCCGGCGCAGTTCCGTGCAGCCGGCGCGGCGACGATCTTCTTCGATCTGCACCTGAACGACCGGGTGGGGACGCCGAGCGCCCCGGCCGATCCGGCGACGATCGCCGCCAAGGCGCAGAAGGAGTTCGACTTCGCGGTGGCGGTGACCGGCTGCCGTGCGCCGCTGATCGCGGAGAACGAGCTCTTCGGCGCACAGACGCCGACGCCCTGGACCGACACGACCACCCGGTACCGGGCCAACGTCCTCGCGCTGCTCGCGGCGCTGAACGCCCTGGGCGCGACGACGGCGATCACGATCGCGAACCCGCCGTACCTCGACGGCGACGCTGCGGACTGGTGGCGCGACGCCGCCCGGGAGTCGATCCTCGTTCGGCAGGTCTTCTTCACCTCGCCGCGGCCGAAGGGCCTCTATGCGCTCGGCCCCGAGCGCGCAAGCCGGTCGATGCGGCAGGGCATGCGCGGCCTGGTCGCTCACTTCGGGCGGATCGGGATCCCCGCGAGCCGCGTCGCGCTCGAGCTGCAGTTCCAGTCGGCTCCCGGCGAGGGCGGGCGTCAGGGGCTGGAGCCCACAGCGGCCTGGCTCGAGTTCGTCAAGCTCGAGGCGCTTGCGGCGAAGCAGGTGGCGCGCGAGCTGCCCGTGCAGGGGATCTGGTCGTGGGGCTGGCCGTCCTTCTCGGCCGCGGGCAACGATCCCGACAAGCCGGCTGCTGCCTGCGTCTACCTCTGGGCACGCGACGCACGTCTCTGCGACGGGCCCGCCCTTGCGGGGCCGCGGTTCGACTCGTCGCGCACGGAGGGCGCGCTGGCGCTGCCGGCCGGTGTGCGCTGCACGCTCGGACCAGGGCGGATCCTGAAGAGCGAGGTCGGTCGCACCGCCGCGCTGACCGGCGACCTCCAGTCGGCGGCAACAGCGCTGCTCCAACGGGCCGTTCTGCGGAGCGAGCAGCCGGTCGACCCGCAGACGGTGCTCGCCGCCGAGCGGGCGATCGTGCGCGACCGCTTCGGCCGAGAGCCTGCGCGCTACCGGGCCGCGCTCGCCGCCGCGCGGCTGACGGTCGCAGACGCGCGGGCGATCATCGGCGACCGCCTGGCCCGGGATCGCGTCGAAGAGCGCTTCAGGCCGCAGCCGGCCACCTCGTCGCAGGTCACGGCCTTCCTCGCCACCTACGCGGCGACGCACGTCCGGCTCGTGTCGGTCGCGCCGGAGGCGCCCTGGCTCGGCGATGCCTCACGCGGGTTCGCCGTGGAGACGATCGCCCCGGACGAGGTGTTCACCTTGCCGCAGACGCGGAGCTCGTCGATCGATACCGCCGACGGCCGGTTCACGGTCCGGCCGCTCGGCCCGCCGTTGCCGCTGCTCGGACTGCCGCCCGCCGATGCGCAGGAGGTCGCCCGCCGCGTGCTCGGGCGGTTCGCCCGGGACGACGTCTACGAGCGCTGGCTGAACCGCGAGGAGGGCGAGCTGCTCACGACGGCCGTCTGTGCACGCGACGCACTGCCGGCGAAAGGCGATGTCGACCTGACGGCCTGGGCGCCGTTTCTCGGCGACTGAGGTCCGGTAGCGTTCCAGGATGCGCTCGCCGTCGTTGCGAGGCAGGCTCCCCGCCGGCAGCGGCCTGCTGCTGATCCCTGCCGCCTCGCTCGTCGTTCATCAGCTGCGCTACTGGCTCGCCTACGGCTCGCGGGCGAACGCAGAGCTGACCGCGCAGGGGCATTCCTATCTCTACTCGTTGACGCCCTGGTTCGTCTTCGCGCTCGGCATCGGCCTCGCGCTCTTCCTTCGCCGCGCGGCGCTGGCCCTGCGGACGGGTGAGGCCGGTGTGCTCTCGCGCCGGTCGTCGCTCGGGGTGTGGCTGCTCGCCTGGGCCGGCCTGGTCGCGATCTACGCGCTGCAGGAGCTGCTGGAGGAGCTGCTTGCGTCGGGGCATCCGGGCGGCTTCGCCGGGGTGTTCGGTCACGGTGGCTTCTGGGCGGTGCCGGTGGCGGCCGCTGTCGCCGGCGTCGTCACCCTCTGCCTGCGCGTCGCCCGTGCGGTGCTCCGCGTTGCGGCGGAGACGCGGTTGCGTCTTTGGCCTCGCTCGCTCTCCACTCCCGTTCTCGCCGGACACTCGCTGATCGCTCCGGCGCCGCTCGCCCGCGCCTACGCGGGCCGTGCGCCTCCGCTCGCGCCGGCGTTTCGGTAATCGAGTCGCAGGCCCGGCGTGCGTCACGTTCGCGGTTCCCGCGAGCACTCGGGCCTCGACTCGATCTGAACACACCTCGTGAACGAAGGAGCCATCGACGTGAAGAACATGCCTTATCTGGCCGCCGCACTCGCCGCGCTCGTTCTGCCGACGGCGGCGTTCGCGCACGCACGGGTCAGTCCACCGGTCTCGCTCGCGAAGCAGTTGCAGCTCTACAGCCTCGTCGTGCCGACCGAGAAGGAGAACGTCGCGACCACGAAGATCGTCCTGACGGTGCCCACCGGGTTCTCGATCGACTCGTTCGTGCCGAGCCCCGGCTGGCATCGCGTGCTGGCGCAGACCGGGTCGGGCGAGAGCGCCGTGATCCAGAAGGTGACGTGGTCGGGGGGCGACGTCCCGACCGAGGACGACTCGCTCTTCCAGTTCCTCGCCGAGGCGTCGTCGAGTGGGACGTACACCTTCCAGGTTCAGCAGACCTACTCGGACGGGTCGATCGTCGACTGGTCGGGCTCGGAGTCCTCCGACGCCCCGGCTCCGACGATCGAGGCGAAGTCGTCGCTCGGCGGCGGCGGTACGCCGGTGGCGACGATCATCGCGATCGTCCTCGGAGCGCTCGGTGTCATCCTTGCCGTGGCCGCGCTGGTCACCCGCGGAGGCGGGAAACGAGAGCTCGCATGACGCAACGGGGGCGAGGCGTTGTCGTCGGCACGCTCGTCGCGCTGGCTCTGATCCTGCCGGGTGTGGCGTCAGCGCACGCCTACCTGGTCAAGACGGTGCCCACGCCGAGCGCGAACCTCAATGCTCCGCCCCCGGCCGTCGCCCTGACCTTCGACGAGGCGGTCGAACCGCGGTTCGCGATCATCTCGGTCACGAACGCCGCCGGCCACCAGGAGACGACCGCCCCGGTCAGCCGCTCGCCGGTCGATCCCGACACGCTCATGGTGCCGCTGCGTCCGCACCTGCCCGAGGGCTGGTACCTCGTCTACTGGCGCGCGATCTCCGTCGACGGACATCCGGTGCAGGGCGCGTACACGTTCGCGATCGGTCCCAACGCAGGCCCGCAACCGCAGTTTCCGGTGCCTTCGGTCGCGGAGACCTCGACCACGCCCAAGCTGCTGGTCGCGCGCTGGCTGCTCTTTCTCACCGTGATGATCTCGATCGGCCTGTTCGTGCTGCGGATCGCCATCGCGCGGCCGCTGCTGCGGCGGGTCGAGGGGACGAGCCTTCGCGCCGTGTCGTTCGCCATGGTCGCGTTCTCGGTCCTCGGACTGCTCGCGATTCCCGTCTATCTCGACATCGCGACCTCGATCGACTCGTTGCGGTCGGAGTTCGCGGTCGGGACGCTCGTTCCGCTGTTCCGGGTGACGGCGTTCGGCCGCGGGTACGTCGACATGGAGATCTGCTTCGCCCTGTTCTGCGTCGCCTCCTGGATCGCCGTCTGGGTCGACCGCCCGCAGCGCGAGCACCGGTCGATCGCCGAGCTGGCGGCCACCTCGGGCGCCCTCGTCGCCGCAGCTGCCGTGCTCGTGTTCCCCGGGACGTCGGGGCACGCAGGCCAGACCTCGCCGCGCGGCCTCTCGCTGCTGCTCGACTGGCTGCACCTCGTCTCCGGCTCGATCTGGCTCGGTGGGCTCGTCGGCCTGCTGCTCGTCTGGGCGACCCTGCCGCGGGTGAGCCGGGTCGCCGGTCTGACCGTCACGGTCCCCCGTTTCTCGAACGTCGCGTTCGTCTCGGTCCTGGTGCTGATCGCCTCGGGAACCGGCGCGACCATCATCCACATGCCGACCGTCGCCGCGCTCTGGCAGACGTCGTACGGCAAGACCATTCTCGTCAAGATCGGCCTGCTGCTCGCGGCCATGGTCCTCGCTGCCTGCAACCTCCTGCGCACGAAGCCGCAGCTCGACGCCGCGCGAGAGCGGCCGGAGCTCGGGCCGCCTGCGGCGAAGATGCTGCGCCGCTTGGTCACCGGAGAGGCCGCGATCGTCGCGTGCGCCGTTTTCGCGGGGGCGCTCCTCTCGAGCCTCGCACCACCCGCGAAGGCGCTCGCCGAAGTGGGGTCGGCGGTCGCTCACGTCGGCCCCGGCAAGGTCGTTCAGGTGGTCGAGAAGAACGGCTATACGATCAAGATCCTCGTCGCCCCGAACCGGGCCGCGGTTCCGAACAGCTTCGCGCTTCAGCTCACCAGGGGAACGACGCCCGTTCGCGGTGCCGAGGTGACGCTGCAGTTCGCGATGCTCGACATGGAGATGGCAAACCAGGTCTTCGATCTCGCCGAGACGAGCCCGGGCATCTACTCGCGGCCGGCTCCGGCGCTCGTGATGGTCGGGCACTGGGGGCTCACCTACACGATCACGCCCAAGGGGGGCGAGCCGTTCTCCGTCCTCGTCGTCGACCACGCAACCGGATGAATCAGCCCTCGGACACGACGCGCAGCATCCAGATCAGGCTCTTGGCAGCGCTGGTCGCACTCGGCGCGGGCGTCACTGCCGCGATCATCGCGATCCTCGTCATCCACACGGTCCTCGGCTGATGCCGGTGCCGGTGAACAAGCGTTTGGTCGCGCCGCTGCTGGCGCTCGTCACGTTCGCGGTCCCGGCCTCTGCTTCCGCACACCCGAAGTCGGCGACCGTCGCGCTCGACTACCGGCTCGTGCTCGACCACGCGACGCGTGCGCTCCCGAACGTCTCGGTGCGCATCCTGGACGGAGACCGCTCGCTGCAGGTCGGCGTCCGGCACGGCCGGCTGGTCGTGCTCGGCGACCTCGGCGAGCAGATGCTTCGCATCGACACGACCGGCACCTGGGTCAACGAGGCGTCCGTGACGGCGCAGGCGGCGCGGCTCACCAAGAGCGGAAGCGACTGGCGCCGCATCGGCGGTTCGACGTTCACGTGGCATGACCATCGTCTCGCACCACCCCCGTACGACGGCCGGCGCACGGGGACGGTCGCCCGGTTCGCCATCCCGGCCACGCTGAACGGTGAGCACGTCACACTCGGCGGCGCGTTCGTGCGCTACCGCCGGCCGTCGCCGTGGGCCTGGCTGGCCGGTGTCGGGCTCGTCGTCGCAGCGGCCGTGGCCGCGACGCGGCTCCTGCCGAGGCTGCGGCCGCAGTTCGCGCTCGGGCTGGGGATTCTCGCCGGGGTCGCGGCACTGACTGCGTTCGTCACGTTCGGCATCGCCGATGCACCGAACGGACAGGCGGCCTGGGCGCAGATCGGGCTCGGGGTCGCGTTGGCCGGGGCCGTCGCGGTTGCGCTCATCCGGCTCGACGGCGAGCGCCGCATCGTCCTGGCGGGGCTGGTCGGCGCCGCGGCTGCCGCCGCGAGCCTCGGCTCGCTCGGAGTGTTCCGCCACGGTGTGGTCGTCTCGGTCCTCCCCGGAGCGGCGAGTCGCACCGTGTGCGCGCTTGCGGTCGCGGCCGGGATCGCCTCGGCCGCGGCGGCGTTCGCGGGCCACCAGGGAGCGTCGTGATCGCCTCGCCGCCGCCGGTCTATCCGTGGCCGATCGGTGTCGGTCCGCGTTACCACCCGACGGCGTACAACCCGGCGGTGAGCTCGGGCCGGCCGCTCGGCGTCCTGCGCTGCTCGAGCGGCCGCGCGAGCTTCGCCGTGCACATCGAGCTCTTCGCCCACCGCCGCGTCGTGATCGTCCCGCCCGGGATCGGCGCCGGCCCGCGCGGCTGCAGCTACCCGCTGCACACGACCGCGCCGACGGGGGTCGTGCACGTCTCGCGGCGGGGCTTGACGCTCGGCGACCTGTTCCGGGTCTGGGGCCGCCGGCTCGGACCGTCGGCGCTGCTGTCCTTCCGCGGGCGCGTCTCCGTGTTCGTCGCGGGCCGGCGCTGGTCCCGCGATCCCAGATCCGTGCCCGTGACGAAGCACGCACAGATCGTGCTCGAGGTCGGCGGCTACGTCGCCCCTCATGCCAGCTACCTCTTCCCGAAAGGAGACGGATGACCCGGCGCCTGCTGCTCGGATCGCTCGCGCTCGTGTTGCTCACGGCCGGTTGCGGCGGCTCGTCGAAGTCGGGCGTGCCGACGATCGGCGCAGCGCGCGTCTACGCACTGACCGACTTCCAGCCCTCCGCTCCGGTTGCCCCCGGCAAACCGACACGGGTCTCGTTCAAGATCACCCAGCCGAACGGAACGACGTTGACCGAGTTCAAGCGCGGTCCCGGCCCGCATACCGGCGTGCACCTGATCATCGTGCGCAAGGACCTCGCGACGATCATCCACCGGCATCCGCCGATCGCACCCGACGGGACGATCAGCGAGACGGTCGTCTTCACGAAACCGGGGCCGTATCGCGTCGTCGTCGACGTCTATCCGAAGAGCGGGCCGCAGCCCAACTTCCAGCTCCAGGGATCGTTGCGCGTTGCGGGGGCCTACCACCCGCAGAAGCTCCCGCCGTTCACGTCGACCGACGTGGTGGACGGTTACCGGATCACGATTCACGGACGGCCGACGCTGCATGCGATCCAGGCCGGCGCGCTGAACGTCACGGTCAACGGCGAAGACGGCAAGCCGCAGACGTTCACGCCGTGGTACGGCGCCCTCGCCCATGCGATCTTCTTCCGTGAGGGAACGCTCGACTACTTCCACACGCATGTCTGTGCGCCCGGGGCATCCGGCTGCACGAGCGTCTTCGGCGGCGCCAAGGTGACGGGCAGCTCGTCGACGCCCGGGAAGCTCACCGTCGGGGTGCTCGTGCCCGTGGCCGGCACGTGGCGCCTCTTTCTGCAGACGAAGGTGAACGGCCGCGTCCTGACCGCGCCGTTCACGCTGGCCGTCAAACCATGAAAGTGGTCAGGGCCACGTTGCTGCTCGGGCTGGTCGCGTCGCTCGTTGCGGTCCCGCTCGCGCGGGCGGACGGCGACCCGGCCAGCGACTACCTGCTCACCCGCTCGACCTTCGTGCCGCCCGACCTCGGCATCTCCACCGCCGACGCGGCGCGGCTCTCGGCGACGGTTGCCGCGGCCCGGTCGCGCGGCTACCCGATCCACGTCGCCCTGATCGGAAGCGCCTACGACCTCGGCTCCGTCGTCTCGCTCGACCGCAAGCCGAAGCAGTACGCGCGTTTCCTCGGAACGGAGCTGGCGTTCGTCTACCACGGCCGCCTGCTCGTCGTGATGCCGAACGGCTTCGGCGTCTCGCGAGGCGGCAAGCCGCTGCCGGCCGCGCAGCGCGTCGTCGACCGCCTGCCGGCGCCGGGCACGGGTGGGCCGCAGCTCGTGCAGGCCGGCATCGACGGCGTCCGGGCACTTGCCGCCGCGTCCGGGGTGCATGTTCCGCCGCCGCCGCTCGCGTCCCAGAGCAGCGGTGGGATGAGCGCGCTGCAGTGGGGGCTCGCGGCCGGCGGCGTCGCGGCTCTCCTGCTTCTGGGTGTGGCCGGGTTTCTCGTCGTCCGGAGTCGTCGGGGCAGGTGACTCCCAGCCGACCGTCGTGAGATGATCGCCGGTGGCTCCATCTGCCTCTCGATTGAAGGGACGTGCAATGGATTTCTCCAAGCTCACCCTCGGCTCGAAGATCGTCGCCGGCGCCGGGATCCTCTTGCTGGTCGACTCGTTCTTTCATTGGCAGGAAGTGAACTTCGGCCCGATCTCCGCCGGGGTCACGATGTGGCACGGCTGGGGAGTGCTGATCGGCCTGACGCTGCTCGCGATCCTCGCCTGGGAGGCGGTCCAGCTGACCGAGACGAAGATCGCCGTCGGCCCACTCAGCCCGACGATGGTGACGATGCTCCTTGCCGCGCTGCTCGTCCTCTTCACGCTGATCAAGGTGCTCTCGAACGACTACGTCGCGACGTGGGCGTGGGTCGGGCTCGTCCTCTCGATCGTGGTCGGCGTGGGCGCCTGGCTGAACATGCAGGAGGCAGGCGAGTCGCTCGGCGACCTGAAGTCGTCGGTCACGCCGGCCGGCTCCAACACGCCTGCGCCTGCGGCGGAGGCTGCACCGGCGGCGGAGGCTGTGCCGGCGCGGGTGGCCGACCCACCTGCGGCGCCCGAGTCGCCGCCGCCGGCGGCCGACGCAGGACAGGCCGACAGCACCGACCTGACCGCCGAGCGGGGCGCGGCTGAAGACCGTGAAATCCTCCCCGTCCGGGGGCTGGACGCGGGCGGGGGCGTCGCACAGACTGGGGCTGGCATTCGGCCGGCGAATTCGAAGTGTGGGGGAGAGATTCTTGAGCAATAGCCGCATCACCGTGCTTGCCCTGGGAGCTGCGCTCGTTCTTGCCTTCGGCGCGGGCATCGGCTCCGCCGCCGGCAACGGCGCTCTCTCCGGATCCGCGAAGCCCGCGGTGACGCGCGACCACGGCCGCGGCCATTGGTACGAGCGCGCCTGCGATGTGCCCCGGCCCGGGGTGGCGAGCTGCGAGGCCCAGGTGGTCGCCGCAGCCGACGGGACACCGCTTGCGACCGGAACGCCGCCCGGCGGCTGCGTTCGGCCCTGCTCAGTTCCACTCGGCCTACAACCTGCCGACGACGGCGCCGAGCGCACAGACGATCGGGATCGTCGACGCGTTCGACGATCCCAGCATCGAGTCGGATCTCGCGAACTACAGCTCGTACTACGGCCTGCCGCCGTGCACCACGGCGAACGGCTGTTTCAAGAAGGTGAATCAGAGCGGCGGCACGCTGCCCCCGATCAAGGACCCGGGCTGGGCGCTCGAGATCGCCCTCGACGTCGAGACGGCACACGCCATCTGCCAGAACTGCAAGATCCTGCTCGTCGAGGCCACCTCGGCGACCATCGCCAACCTCTATGCGGCCGAGAACGAGGCCGTCAAGCTCGGCGCGACGGCGATCTCGAACTCCTGGCTCGCGGGCGAGTACGCGAACGAGACGGCGGACGATGTCAACTTCAACCATCCGGGTGTCGCCATCACGGCGTCCTCGGGCGACAACGGTTACGGCGTCGGGTATCCGGCAGCGTCGCGCTACGTGACGGCCGTCGGCGGCACGACGCTGGCGCTCGGCGCGGGTGGTTCATACGGCGGCGAGTCCGCCTGGTCCGGCAGCGGTTCTGGCTGCTCCGCGTACGAGCCCAAGCCCGCCTGGCAGACCGACACCGGCTGCGCGCGCCGGTCGGTCGCCGACGTGTCGGCTGACGCCGACCCCAACACCGGCGCGGCGGTCTACAACACCGTTTCCTACTTCGGGCAGACGGGCTGGTTCCAGGTCGGGGGCACGAGCCTCTCCTCGCCGCTCGTGGCCTCGGTGTACGCGCTGACCGGCAATTTCGGCGGCCCGTCGGCTCCGTACGGACATGCCGGGTCGCTCCACGACGTCACCTCCGGTTCGAACGGCACCTGCACGCCGCCGTACCTCTGCACCGGGGGCGTCGGCTACGACGGGCCGACCGGCCTCGGCTCGCCGAACGGCCTCGGCGCCTTCTCCGGCGGGTCGGCGCCCGCTCCCGACTTCTCGCTCAGCGTCGGCGCCGGCGTCTCAGACGGTGACGGCGGGCGGGGGGACGACGTACTCGGTGTCCGTCGCCTCGAGCGGCGGCTTCTCGGGGTCGGTCGCGCTGAGCGCGAGCGGCCTGCCGGCCGGTGTGACGGCGGGCTTCAGCCCGGCGTCGACCACGACGACCTCGACGCTGACGATCACCACGTCGGCGGCGGTCGCCCCGGCGAGCTACCCGTTCACGATCACCGGTACGAGTGGGAGCCTGACTCACTCGACCACGGCGACCCTCGTCGTCCAGGCCGCGTCTCCGACCGGCGACTTCTCGCTCAGCGCCACACCGGCGTCTCGGACGGTGACGGCGGGTGGAGGGACGACGTACTCGGTGTCCGTCGCCTCGAGCGGCGGCTTCTCGGGGTCGGTCGCGCTGAGCGCGAGCGGCCTGCCGGCCGGTGTGACGGCGGGCTTCAGCCCGGCGTCGACCACGACGAGCTCGACGCTGACGATCACCACCTCGGCGGTGGTCGCCCCGGCGAGCTATCCGTTCACGATCACCGGCAAGAGCGGGAGCCTGACTCACTCGACCACGGCGACCCTCGTCGTCCAGGCCGCGTCTTCGACCGGCGATTTCTCACTCAGCGCGTCGCCTGCGTCCCAGCAGGCGCCCGGCGGCTTCAAGAGCGTCTCGTACACGATCACGGTCGTGCGAGGGAGCGGCTTCACGGGCTCGGTCACATTGAGCGTCGGCCCGCTGCCGCCCCTGTTCAGGTACGTGTTCGCGCCGAATCCGACGACGACGACGGCCAGGATGACCCTGACCGGCCCGGGTGGCGGCTCGACCTCGAGCACGATCACGATCACGGGCACGAGCGGGGGCGTCTCCCACTCGACGACCGTCACGCTGATTCACTGACCAGCGACGGGCGCACGTCGGTTTGAACCACCCGACGGGAGGGCAGACCCGCTAAAGTCCCCCGCTTCGACTGCCGATCGAACGGCTGTTCCCCCAGAACCCCCGTAGGGCGCTCGCCGGGCAGCTACCTAGCCCGCCGTGCTCCGTCCAGATGCAGCACGCCGCCGCCACAGCCCTCCGCAAGGCCGCCGCCAAGGCGCCGTTGCGAACCTCGAGCCGCGCAGCGCTCTTCGTCTTCATCGCCGTGCTCGGGGTCGCCGTCGGGCTCTTGGGCGGGTCGACGAAGCCGGTCGCCGCCGCCCTCCAGACCGGCGACTGCACGCCCGCCTCGTCGTGGCCCGCCAACAACGGCAGCCTGGATTCCCAGGTGATGTCGCTGATCAACCAGCATCGTGCCTCGCTCGGGCTCGGCCAGCTCGTGACCTCGCCGACGCTCACGGCCTCAGCGGTCTGGAAGGCGCGCCAGATGGCCCAGTACCGGATTCGTTCTCGCACGACGATGTCTCCCCGCCGGTCACCCGTTCGGCGGCCGACCGGATCTCGACGTGTGGCTACCACTCTTCGTGGGGCGAGAACATCGCCGAGGGCTTCCCGGATGCCGCTTCCGTCGTGTCAGCGTGGCTGAACTCGGCCGGGCACAAGGCGAACATCGAGAATCCGTCCTTCGTCGCCACCGGTCTCGGCGCCGCGAAGGCGGCGAACGGGGCCATCTACTGGGTGCAGGATTTCGGCTTCGTCGCCGACGGCGGGTCGCCACCGCCCACGACGACCTCAGCCCCCGACGACGACCCGCGTCACCACCACGACGCCTCCGCCGACCACCTCGAGGACGACGACCACGTCGAGGACGACGACCACGTCGAGAACGACGACCACGTCGAGGACGACCACGACGGCGCCGACCACCACCTCGCCGAAGCCGAAGCAACCTGCCTCGGCAGGCTCGCTCGCTCTCACCTCGTTCAGGGTCTCGACCGCCGGATCACGACGGCTCGTTCTCACGACGAAGGTCGTCAACTCGGGCAAGCCGGTTCACTCTGCGAGCGTGAAGTGCGCTGCGGTGCTCGGCAAGCGCCATCTGCGCGTCGTGGTGAACGCGTTCCGGTCCGGCCGGGCACACTGTGCCTGGCGGCTGCCGAGTCGGGTGAGCGCGGGCTCGTTCGCGAACGGCTGGGTCAGCGTGCGGGACGGTTCGTCCCGCGCGCTGCAGGCGTTCGCCGTGAAGGTGCGCTGACCGAGGCTATTTCTTCTTCGCGTCGGCTTCTTCGCCGTCGGCTTCTTCACGATCGGCGGCGGGGCGGCGACGGAGACGAGCCACGCCGTCACGCCCTTCACCCCGGCACCGTCCTTCGCGTTGATCGTCGCCTTCACCTTCAGGCGCTTGACGGACTTGAGCAGCGCCAGGCCCGGCTTCGTCAGCTTGATCACGACGCTGCCCGTCTTCCCGGTGTGCACGCTGAACGTGCCGCTGCCCACGCGGACGGTGGTCAGAGCCGGCTTCTTCTTCGAGCCCTTCTTCGGCTTCGTCAGGACACGGACGTCGAAGGTGACGGTGCCGGCGCAGAGCTGGATCACGACGTCGGGGCAGCTGATGCGGTAGGTCGCCTGACCCTTGGCGTTCGCGCGGCTCTCGCCCGTCAGCATCTGCGACGAGGACCGGGTGATCGGTGTTCGGGCGCTTCGTGGGGATCTGCACCGGTTTCTTCTGGGGCTGCGTGCCGCCCGTGTTGATCGGCGGGAGCTGACCCGGACGTTGTCGTTCAGGATCGTGAGCGTTGCGGTCGAGTTGGCGAGCGTCGCGCCGACCGGGTTGCTCAGGACGACCTGGAACGACTTGTTCGGCTCGACGCAGCGAGTAGGGGGTGATCGGGATCGAGATCGTCTGCGTCGACTGGCCGGGCGAGAACGTCAGCGTGCCGCTCTTCGCCGTGTAGTCCGTGCCGGCGAACGCGCCCTTGGCGCCGCTCCCGTCGGCGGTGGCGTAGTCGACCGTCACCGGGGTCACAGCCGCCGGTGTCAGGGTCACGACCACCGGGATCGAGCCCTGCTTCTCGGGCGCGGAGGCATCCGCGATCGAGAGCACGGAGGCCGTCGAGCCCACCGGCAGCACCGTCACCGTCGCCGTCGGGGCGCCGAGGAAGCCCGCGCTCGAGTCGGGTGAGGTGAATGCGATCGTGAACGTCCCCTGTGCCGTTCGCGCCTGGTTGGAGTTCACCTGGACGGAGAACGTCTGCGGGCCGTAGGTACCGGCTGCCCAGGTCAGGTCGCCACCGCCGGTGGTGTAGTCGGCAGGCTGCGTGGCGCTGCCGTCTGCGGTCTGCCAGTGGATGTGCACGTCCGTGGGCGTCGTCTGTGCGGCCGGTGGGTTCAGCGTCACCGTCACCGGCACGCTCGTGAAGCCGCTGGCCGGCTCGACGACCGGCACGGGATTCGTGATCTGGAGCGTCGGCACCGTCGAGGCGGCGCTGCCGCTGCTCACGATCGTGCACGGCGCCAGGCTCGTCGAAAGCCGGGCGCCCTGCGGGCTCGAGAGCTGCACGTCGAAGATCCGCGAGCCGGCGGGCGCGATCGCATGCGTCGGGATCTTCAGATCGAACTCACGCACGGCCGAGCCCGTGCCTGGAGGGATGGTCACGGTGCCGGTGCCGCCGTCGAAGTCGCCGGGGAGCGTGTTGACCCCGACGGTCGTGTACGTCACCGTCGCCGGGACCGATGCGGCCTGCACACGGATCGGGAAGACCGCCAGACCGCCGCCGTTCACCTGGCCGGTCGGGCACGACGAGATTCCCATCTGCGGTGCCGTGTCGGCGTCGGTGATCGTCCCGGTCGACGAGGCGCTCCCGGCGATGGCCGCGCCCTGCGGGCTCGAGAGCGTCAGCGTGAACGTCTTGCCCGCCCCAGCGAGGTAGACGCCGTCGTCGACGCCGGTGACGGTCACGGTCTTCGCCGTGTTGCCCGGCGCGAAGGTCAGCGTGCCGCTCGCCGCCTGGCTGACGGTGTAGTTCGTGCCGAGCACGGCGCTCCCGTCGGCCACGGCATAGTGGACGGAGATCGCGTGCTGCTGTGGTGCAGCTGCATTGAGCGTCGCGGCGAACTGGATCGAACCGCCTTGCTCGCTCACCGCGCGCAGGGTTGATCGGGGAGAGCGTGATCGTCCAGTCGTTGTCGATGATCGTCCCGGTACCGGTGTCGTGAGCCGTGTCGACTGTCGACCCGTTCGACGCGTTGGTTCCGGTGAGCGTGACCGTGAAGTTCGTGTTGTCGTCCTCGGGCGTGCGCGTCGTCGACGGTCGAGATCGGGCACCTGCATCGAGGTTGCCCCCTGGTTCACGTGGAATGAGCCGCTGACACCACCGTGCGCTCGCCGAGTACTGCGACATTGAACGCCGACGCCTGCGGCCGGCGAGATCGACACGGGGAAGGTTATGGGGCTGCCCTCGGTGGACGGCGGCGTTCGCGTTTCCGATCGACACGACCGATGACGGCAGGATCGATGTTGTCGAGCGTCCCCGTCGCCGGCGTCGAGTCGACGGTCGTGCCGTTCGGGTCGGTCGTGTCGGCCAGCGTGACGGTGAATGTGCGCGGAGACGCGTCCGGAAAGCCGTTGTCAGTCGTCGCGACGTTGAACGTCGTCGACGATTGATTCGCAGGGCAGCGTGGAACGAGCCGCTCGACTGCCACCGGAGGTGGCGGTGTAGTCGACGTCGAAGTCGACCGCGGCAGGGCGTCGATCGTCGCGGTGAACGTCGCCGGGCTCCCCTCGTGACGTCGGGTGAGCCGCTGATCGAGATGACCGACGCGTCGCGGCCCGATCGCGGCGGCTCGGTGCGCGCTCTGCCCGACCACGGCGAACAGAATCCCGAAGATCACGATCACACCGACGGCGACGCGCACAGCCGAGCCGGAGCTTTCCCTCCATCGAACCGAACCCCCTCGTTCGAACGCGACGACTGCTGCCTCTCCCCGAGGCCGGCAGGGCCGTATCTTGCACCTTTTTCGCCCAGACTGCTGGCTAGTCTTTCCGGAACGATCGTCTACGGGACTTGTGGGACGACAGCCCGGACTGCTAAGAACCAGGTTGCACGTGGCGCGGCGCAGGGCACGGATGCAGTAGGGGGAGGTGGGGAGTGACCGGGAGAGGGAACGTGGGAGTGCTTTCGCTGCGCTTGACGCGGCTGCGTGTCGTGGTGCTCGTTGCCTGCCTGGCCGCCTTTGCGGTCACCTTCGCGCAGCCTGCCGCCGCCGACAGCGGTTCGGGATCGACGACGACCGCCGCCTCCGATCCCTCGACGACCTCGAGCACCGGCACGGCCGATTCGACGCACGACGGATCCTTCCTCGACGTCCACGCGGTTCGGCTTCGACCACGACCGATCCGACTGCTCAGCCCGCAACCGATCCGGCGGCGGCTCCGCCCAGACAGCCCCGGCCGACAGCTGCCGCGGCGACCGACCGACCCGTCCGCGACGGATTCGAGCACGACGACGGATCCGGCTACCACCAGCACGACTCCGTCGTCCACGACCGACCCCGCCGCGACGACCCCCGCCCGAGCGACCCGGGCACGACCGTCCCGGCGGCACCAGACCCGCCGGTCGTCACCGACCCGACGGCGACGTCTCCGGCCACGCCGTCCACGCCGTCCGCGCCGCCACCACCGCGACCGCCACGACGACGGCCGCGACGGCGCAGACCATCACCGTCAACCTCCCGGCCGATCCTTCGGCGCGCGGCGTCGGCTGTCGATGCCGCCGTCGACGCCCACGACACCTGCTGCCTCGACGCCGGTGCTCGAGACGCTGGTCGTGTCGAAGACGGCGAAGCCGCCGCTGGTCGTCCATCGGAAGGCCGCGGCTCAGGCGCAGTTCGTGCGCCTCGTTCCGACGGTTGTGATTCCACCTTCGACAGTCCACATTCCGCCCACGCAGCTTCCGTCCACACAGCTCGCGCCGGTCACGCCGTCACCGGGCGACTCGATCTCCTCCGACTACGTGACGGTCGTCTCGCCGACCGATGCAAGAGCAGGGGCGGCCGCCACGAGCACGGACTCGACGCCTGCACCGAAGTCGCCCGCGCTGCCGCCACTTCCGCCTGACAAGCCGGCCGTCTTCGGCAGCGTCGGTAGCGCCGTCGGCGGCGCCGGCGGCGTCAGCCTGTTCGCCGCTGCGCTCGTTGCGCTGCTGGCATTCATCTTCCCGTCACTGGCCACCTCTCGCGTCGCCACGGCGAACGCGGTGCCGCGCGCGTACCGGCACCGGCTCTCGCTCGAACGCCCCGGATAGTCCGTCTCCTGCTTCAGCACGAACGTCAGGGCCTTGGAGCTTCGAGGCCAGCTGAACTGTTCACGGAATTCAGGAGAGGGAGAGTAGAAGATGAGGGGAGAATTCAACAAGGCGGCGACCGCTGTAGTGGTCGACTCGAGCCCGCTGCGGTTGCAGTTGTACAAGCCGTTGCTTGCGCAGTGGCAGGTCGATGTGGTTGCGGTTTCGCCGACGGCTGAGCGTGCGGCTGATCTCGCGGAGGTCTCCGCGTGTGAGCTGCTGGTGATCGACGCCGGGGAGAGCCCGGACAGCAGGACGCTGTACCGCTTCCTTCGGCGTGCGCACAAGCGTTGTCCGGAGCTGATCTCGGTCGTGCTGGTCGAGGATGCCGAGCAGGTGCTCGTCGAGTCGGCTCTTGCGGCGGGTGCGTGTGCGACCGTCGACCGCTCGACGGACCTGCGGCAGGCGGCGCGTCTGGTCGCGGAGGCCTTCTCGGCCTACCGGGTCGATGTCTGCGCGGGAGGGCGCGGGCGTGCCGGCTCGGACACGGTTGACGCGGCGTGAGATCGAGATCCTTCGGCTGGTGGCGGAGGGACGGTCGAACCGTGAGGTGGGACAGCTGCTCTGGGTGACCGACCAGACGGTGAAGTTCCATCTCGCGAACGCCTACCGCAAGCTCGGCGTGCGCAACCGGTTCGAGGCCAGCCAGTGGGCGATCACCCGCGGCCTCGTCAAGGCCGGGCACGTCCAGATGGCGGGCCAGCGGCTGCGGCCGGCGGGCTCGAGGGGATGATGGGAGACGTCGGTCGGTGCTGCCGCGGCGATGCTCGCGGCGGCGCCGGCCGATCGTGCCCCCTAGTTCTTGAAGCTGCCGGTGGCGCTCAGCTCGTACGTTTTCGCGTTCGTCGTCGTGCACCGGACGGTGATGGGATAGCTGCCCGCGGCGAGTGTGGCCGCGAGGCTCCGCACATTTCGCTCGGCGGGGAGATCGACGTAGAGGCTGCCGGCAGCACGAAAGCTCATCGAGCAGTTGCTCGCGGCCGCGCCCGAGAGCTGGAGCTCGAGCGGCCCGCCGGCAAGGTTGAGCCGGACGTGCGCGCTCTTGCGAACGACGCCGGTCGTGACGAACACCTCCCGTGGAACGGGCGGCGGCGGCGGCACGAAGACGGGTGGATTCGCCGGTGCGAGCCCCAGATAATGGGCTGCGGCCCAGGCGTCGATTCGCCCGCCGGCGATCCCCGCGACTGGATGGGCGGTCGCGCGCAGCGCATCGGTGATCTGGTTCACGGTCAGACCGGGGTCGAGCGACATGAGGAGCCCGGCGATGCCCGACACGACGGGCGGCGCGAACGAGGAGCCACAGGCGTAGGCAGGGCCCCACGGCCGCATCGAGCACCTCGCCGCAGCCGGGAGCGGCGAACGAGACCCACGAGCCGCGCGTCGACCAGCTGTACAGGGCGTCGTTCTGGTCCGTGCCCGCGACAGCGAAGACGCCCGGATAGCCGCCCGGATAGAGCGGCGCGGTGTCTCCGCCGTTGCCCGCGGCACCGACGACGAGCACCCCGTGGTCAACGGCGTACTCGACGGCGCCGAGCTCGTTGGAATCGAAGCCGTTGCTCGCGAGGCTGACGTTGATGATGCGCGCCCCGTGGTCGACGGACCAGCGGATGCCCGCAGCGACCGCCGGGGCGAGGGCACCGGTCCGGCCGGCAGCGACGCGCACGGGCATGATCGAGCATTTCCAGCAATAGCCGGCCATGCCCATCCCGTTGTCGCCCGTTGCCCCGATCACGCTCGAGACCCACGTTCCGTGGCCGAAGTCGTCCTCGGTATTGGTGTCGTTGCCGACGATGTCCCAGCCGGGGATCACCTGGTGGTCAGGTCGGCGAGCGGCGACAGTCCGGTGTCGACGACGGCGATCACGATGGCCGGGTTGCCGGTGGTCAACTGCCACAGATCCGACGCGCGGGTCAGCCGGGGTCCCCATTCGAAGCTCCAGACCGGATCGTTCGGCTGGGTCACGTCGCCGGAGCCTGCCGATGCCGTCCCGAACGCCGCCAGAGCCCCGAGCAGGCACAGGAGGACCACCGCAAGGACGCGCCGCATGTCCGGCAATGTACTGGCGCTTCGCGGGCCTCGATAGACCAGAGATCGGCTCTCGCGCGATCGGTCGGCCGGCGCCGGTGCCGGCCGCGTCCCCACGGGGCGCCGGAACGGCTTCGAACCGGCTGCTGGGTAGGGTTTTTCCCTGGAAACCCTACCCGTTCGCGACCTTGTTCCCAGGGGCCGGGAAGTTTATAAAGGTGGGTGGCGCCCGCGTTGATCTCCGCCGTGGGCGCGCTGAAGACGAAAGGGGGTGGCCTCAAAGAACGCTGAGGCTGAAGTAGTCATCGAGCACGTGGTTTTGATTTCGAGTAATGAACGACGAAGCAAGGGGGAAAGGGAGAGATGCGTTTTCGCTTGGGTGTGACCTTCGTCACGCTGCTCGCGGCGATGACCGCCCTGTTTGTCTGGGCGGGCATGGCTTCGGCTGCGACGAAGACCACCTCTATCCAGTACGCGGATCCAACTGATCCGCAGAACACGAACATTCCGTACTTGGCCTGGGCCGGAGAGACGGTCAGGGTCACCAAGTGCCTCAACTTCAACGGGTTCCAGCAGAGCGATCTGCAGGGCCTGAACTTCTCGTTGAGTGGCACGCTCAACATCTCCGGTTGGAGTGGGGACGACGCGGCAGGTCCGAACACGCCGTTCTTCCTGCAGTCCAACAGCCAGGGCCTCACGGTCAACGGCTCGTGGGTGAGGAACCGGGGCCTGTGCTGGTCCGGGCTCATCACCTCGGAGAAGCCGGGTCTCGCGACCCTCAAGCTCGCAGTGAACGATCCGGGCCTCGAGCGGTGGTTCGACCGCCTCGCAGAGCAACGGCGGGCACGGCGTGCTGTTCGAGCACGACTTCATCGTCATCTGGATGACGACTCAGGCTCCGGTCATCACCGAAGTGCCGACCCCGGGCGATCCCGCCGGCGACGGTACCTTCAAGCCGGTCCTGCAGTCGAACGGCTCGTATGCCTTCGAGCCCGGCCTGGTCAAGGCCGAGGTCAAGGGCACGTTCCCGCTCGGCCAGAACTGGGCCGCGCTGGGACATCCCACGGTGACGCTGCCGGACGACTGGCAGTGGCTCCAGGATCACTTCGCCGTCGATGCCTCGCCGCTCGGGAGCCAAGGCCCCGGCGCTGCGGGCTCGCAGTACGGCTTCAACCGCTGGGACATCCACGACGATGACCTGGCGACCGAGGGCCACACCGACAGCAGCTTCTGCACCAGCAAGACCGATTCGTCGCTGGCGATCGATGCTGTCGACAACTGCAACGGCTCGTGGGGCTCCGGAGACTGGGCGGACTTCGGTCCGTTCTCGAACATCTTCGGCGGCACCAACGGCTGGGCAGTCGGTCCGTTCGACCCGATCCGCCCCGAGTCGACTCTGCTGTCCGACGGCAAGGTCGATGCTGGGGACGCCCCGATGCCGGCGCTTCGCGTCGACTTCGCTCTGGGCAAGGCCAGCACGGCCGGGACGCTCTCGGATGTCAACAAGACCGACATCTACATCCGTGACTCGTCCATGGATCCGGGCACGAACCACAACCTGTACGCCCCGTTCTACAAGGCGTACATCCCGGCGGCCTGGAACGGTAGTTCCACCTCCGGTGTCTTCGGTGCTTCGTTCGCGAACAACTATGCGAGCTTCCTGACGCAGGGCTTCGACCTGCCGGCCAACGTTGCTGCTCCGGCCGGCGTCGACAGCAACCTGTTCAGCCATGCACCGCTGTACGACTACTGGACCGCGTTCCCGCTGGTGACGCAATACGGCGGCAACGGCTGCTTCGACGTCAGTCGGCAACGAGTTCCAGCTGCCGACGGGCAACCTCAGCCGAGGCCGTCTACACGGACGAGCACGGTGAGGCGTACGTGCAGTTCAACCCGGATGAAGGCAACGTCCTGACTCCGGACTCGAACGGCCGCTGTGACATCTACACCGGCAGCCTTGTCGGCAACGCGACGATCACAGCACAGTCCGTGTACCCGGACCAGATCCCGTCCTACGACCCGGGGATCAAGGTCTCGAACGTTCTGACCAAGACGGTCGACTTCGTCCCGAGCAAGGTTCTTGCTTGTGTGCCGAAGGGGACCAACGAGGCCTTCTGCGTCGAGACGATCAAGGACCTCGAGGCAATCCGGTTGCGGGTGCCGATGTCGAGTTCAGCGCCCAGGCTGCTCAGGGTGCGAGCCCGACCCTCGGGGCCGATTCGACGAGCCGGTGTTCCGCCGTATGACACGACCGGCCAGAGCATCGAGAACGGCGGTCCGGTCGTCGGCGGCTTCATCGACCTGAACACGAACAGCAAGGGTCAGGCGGGCATCTACGTGCACTCGTCGACCAACCAGTGCATCGACGTCTCGGTCGAGAACGTCGGCACCCGGAACGGCGGCGCGGGCATCTTCCGTGACGTCGACTTCAACCCGACCTCGGGCGCAGCCTGCTCGAACGGCGGGACGGACAACTCCGGCGGTGGCACCACCAGCACCCCCGGCACCACCACCTCCGGCAAGCCGGCTGGTGGCGGCGGCCAGGTCGTCCTCGCGTCCCCGGTGGCCCTGACGGCACCGGCTCCGACCGTGGCACCTGTCTCGGTTGCCAAGACCACGAAGGTCGTCAAGGCGATGAGCCTCGTTTCGGCGAGCGTCATCAAGACCCGCACTGGTCGGTACCTGACGGTGCGTGTGAACGGCTCGGCGAAGACCGCCAAGCTCCGGATCACGCTGATCAGCAAGAACGGCACGAGCCGCATCGTCCTTCGCACGGTGAAGACGAATCATGTGGTTCGCGTCGCCAACCTCAAGCTCGCTCCGACGGTCAAGTCGGTGCGGGTGGGGCTCGCGTAACGGGCTCGCCCGAAACGCGAAGGCAGTAAGGCAATGAGGCGAGGGGCCCGCTCAGCGGGCCCCTCGCCTTTCTTCGTCCGGCAGCGCCCGCGATCGGTAGCCGCGCCTCGAGCCCTCCGGCAGGAACCGGCTCCGACTGGGCGAAGGTCGAGCGATGAAGCTTCGGGCGATCGCCGCCGCCGGCGTGGTGGTCCTCTGCGCAGCGTGCGGCAGCGGATCGAAAGGCCCGAACAACGAGCAGCTCGCCTCCCAGGTGCTCGCCAAGCTCGGCGCCAAGTCGACGACGCTCGTCTGCTGGTCGCAGGACGGCTACCTCGCCGGGGCGTTCCACCACAGCTACAACCGCACGTGCGGCCCGGCGCAGGGCTCGAGCTCGATCTACATCGCGCTGGACACGAAGAAGGGCACCTGGTGCGTGATCACGCCGCGCTACGCGAAGCTGCCGCTCTGCCCGGGCTTCGGGTAGCGGGCTGCGTTGTTCCTAGCCGACGGTTTCGCGCGAGATGATCTTGCCGGCCTTGTTGTAGCCGACGACCGTCTTGACCCAGCTGGCGCAGGTGCTCGGCGCGGGGCAGCCGAAGATGTAGCCGTTGTCGGTGGTGAGGGGAACCGCCTTGCGCTTCGATCCTCCGGTGAGGACGACCCGGGTCACGTTGTTCGCGACAACCCCACCGACGAGGCCCTTGACCACCGAGAACGACTCGCGTCCGGTCTGGAAGAGGATCGCCTGCGGCATGCAACGCGCCGAGTAACCCTTGCCCTGGACCAGCACCGAGCAGACCTGATTGTTCTTCATCAGCGTGACGTACACCAGGAACTGGTTCTTCTTCGGAGTCGACGGCGGTTGCGACCCGGCGCGAGTTCACCACGTTGGGCGCCAGCCCCTTGGCCGCCGCCGGAAGGTTGTCGTAGGCGTGATGAGGCCGGGCAAACGCCTTCAGGGTCGCGGGCGGGCCTGCAGCGGTCGCCGCGGTGGCGGCGACGAGCGCGAACACTGAAACGACCCCGAGCCGACGAATCATACGGCCGGGAGTGTACCGAGATTCGCCTCGCATCCGGCCTACAGGCCGAACTGGCTCACGAGCTGGAGCGCGTCCACGCGTCCGCTGCCGACCGCGCCGGGAAGGGGCTTGGCCGTCCGTTCGAGGGCGGCTTCGAGCTCGGCCTCCGAGGGGGCTCCGGCTTCGTACCCGAGAGCGGCGAGGCCGGCGACGAGCGGCGCCGCTGCGGATGTTCCGCAGAAGGCGGCGAAGCCGCCTCCGAGCGCGGTCGTCATCGTGCAGCCTGGGGCGGCCAGCGTGACCCAGGTGCCGCGGGTCGACCACGGGTAGAGCTGGTCGGCGTCGTCCGTCCCCGCCACGGAGACGACGAACGGGT
Source organism: uncultured Thermoleophilia bacterium (assembly GCA_963779535.1). Lineage (GTDB taxonomy): Bacteria > Actinomycetota > Thermoleophilia > Gaiellales > Gaiellaceae > PALSA-600. The sequence goes on from CAVZYP010000003.1 coordinate 205,590, forward strand.
AGGCAGCGGGATAGGTCGCGTCGCCGTTTCCGGCGTTGCCTGCGGCTGCGATGACGATCACGCCCTTGTCGTGGGCATAGGCGATCGCCGAGGCCACGTCCGCGTCCGGCCCGCTCAGGACGATGCTCAGGTTGATCACGTTCGCGCCGTGGTCGGCCGCCCAGCGGATGCCCGCCGCGATGCTCGAAGCGGTGCCGCTGCCGTTCGCGTCCAGCACCTTGATCGGCATGATCAGGCAGGTCCAGCACACACCGGCGACGCCCTGGCCGTTGTCTCCGCGTGCGGCGATCACCCCGGCGACCATCGTGCCGTGGCCGTACTGGTCTGCGGTGCTTCCGGAGGCGTCTGCGAAGTCTGCGCCGGGCACCAGGGCGCCCTGCAGGTCGGGCTGCGCGGGGTCGACACCGCTGTCGACGACAGCGACGACGACCTGCCGGGATGCACCCTTCGTGAGCGCCCAGGCCGCGGGCGCCTCGACCTGGCGGAGGCCCCACTGCTGTGTCCACCCGGGGTCGTTCGGAAGGATCGCCGCCGCAACGGCGGGCTTCGGCACGGTGACGGCCGGAGCCGACGGCGGCACGCGGCGCGACCGTTCCGGATGCGCTCCGACGCGGCGCAGGAGCGGCAGGATGCGTTGCAACGACTGGCGACTCAGGTGCCGTCTCGGGCGGATCGCACGGGGCTTCGAGTGTGAGATCCTCGTCGCCTGGGCGGAGGTCCGGACCGTGGTCTGCCAGGCCTTCGCACTGGGAACCCGCATGGTCGACATCGCGACCACGGCGAGGCAGACGATCGCTCCAACGGCGGCACTGCGGCTCACCCTGGGTCTATCGGCAACCTCGCCCCGCGCCTTGAGCGCTTTGCTGACTCGAGCGCTACTTGGAGATCTTCAACCGGCCGGCGGCGGTGGCAGCATGGATTCGCAGCCAGACGGCGTAGGAGCCCGCATGCTTCGGATTCACGAGGCCGGCTGCCTTCGTGAACCGAAGAGTGATGCGGGCCGGGCCGATCGAGTCGCACAGCACGCCTTGCGGCGGCGGCATCGTCACCTGCACGAGGTGGCCGGACGTACGAACCGATGCCGGGTGGGCTCCGTTGACGAGGACGGCGCCCGGTGCGATCGGCGTCCGCACACCCAGTGCTGCCGGCAGGCCGGCGGTCAACTGGCCGATGCGGCCGCACTGCAGCTCGAACGTCGCCTGGAGCGTGAGCGCCGCCGGTTGCGCTGCGCGGTCCGGCCGCGCGTTCGCGACCAGCGCGGCCGGCGGCCCGAACGCGACCGCGAGTGCCGAGAGGGCGCGAGGACGCCCGTCACGGGAGCAGCGTAGCGCCCTTGCTGCTCATCGCTGGAGCCCTCCTAGACCCCCTTCTCGATCGTGATCTTGCCGTCGTCGGCGGCCTTGATCAGCAACTCGTAGTCGCGTTCGTTCTGGTCCGCGTACGACTCGGCGAAGAGAGCGATCGCACGGTCGAACGTGTCGCTCGTCGCCGAGGTAGGTCGCGATCGCGATCGCGTCTCCCGAGCGGGCGTGCGCACGCGCGAGCTCCGCACCGCAGGCGCCTGCATACATGCGCATGATCGTCGGCTCCATGAATTCGACCAGGGCCGAGCCCTTCGCATCCCAGAGCTGGCGGACGTAGAAGTCGCGCTTCACGCCGTCGACGCCCTCGGCGTTGATGAAGCCGAGCATGATGTCGCTCGCAGCCTGGGTCAGGCGCTGCCCTTCGACGACCCGCTGGCCGTGGTTTGCGAACTCGCTCTTGCCGAGGAACGGCTCGAGCACCGAGGCTTCTGCCTCCTTGAACTGCAGGAAGAGCGGGTCGTTGTCGTCGCGGCCGAGCATCAGCATGATGAACGCGCGCGTGCCGACGCTGCCGACGCCCACCACCTTGCGGGCCGCATGGACGTAGCGGTAGCGCTCGAGCAGGCGGCGGCGGTCGCCGGCGAGCGTTCGCCGGTACGAGCGGATCACGCCGTGGAGGAACGCGTCGAACTCGTCCGCGCGGTCGCCCAGGATGTCTTCGATGGGCGTCACGACCGGCGGGTCGCCGACGATCCGAGCCTCGCCGTCGACGATCTCGGTCAGCTTCGAGAACGCCTTCAGACTGTCCTTGGTCTTCGTCTTGGCGAGGTTCTTGTCGGCCCGCTTGCGTTCTTTCGCGGTCGCGAACTGGGCGAGCTCGCCGAGCAGATCTTCGACGTCGATGCGGGCGTACCAGAGGTCGAGGTTGCGCATCCCGGCGTACTTGCTCATCGCCTCCCGGTAGGAGCGTCCGACGGCGAGGTTCACCGCCTGTCGCTGCTTGTCGTCGAAGCCGCGGTCGCGACCTGCGACGGCGAAGCTCGCGGCGAGCCGCTTGACGTCCCACTCGAACGGGCCGGGGTGCGTCTCGTCGAAGTCGTTGATGCTGAACACGAGCCTGCGGTCGGGCGCCGCGAACGCCCCGAAGTTCGACAGGTGGGCGTCGCCGCAGAGCTGCACCGTCAGGCTCGTTCTCGGAGCGCCGGCGAGGTCCGACGCCATCAGAAATGCGGCGCCGCGATAGAAGGTGAACGGCGAGACGAGCATCCGGCCGTAGCGGATGGGCACGAGCTCCGGCACGCGGGTCTGCGCCTGTTGCTCGAGGAGCTCCAGGGGGCTCGTCCGGTCCTGCTGCGGCTCCCAGGCCGCGTGTGCGGAGCGAGGGACCTCGGCGCGGGCGGCCTTGCCTTTCGCGGTGCGCTCCGACTCGCTCGGATGCTCGACCCGCCGCGGCTTGCTCGCCCGTCCGTCGCTTGCTCCTGCCGTGACTTCGGTGCTCATTGCTCCTCCTAGGCTCGCCGACGCCCTGATCACAGCAGGCGCGTCGAAAGAGGGCATCACCTTGATCGGATGATCAACCGGAGTGGATTTGTGGCTCTGGGACTTCCATCCGGTTCCAGCAGGCGGTTTTCGAACGTTTATGGCACAAACCAGGGCACGCAGATGTCCGCCGCCGCCGAACCCGAACCGAACGCAACCGGCAGTCTTTGGAAGCTCGTTCTCGCGAAGCTCTCGGAGCACCCGCTCACGCGGGAACTCTGGCCGCGGGATCGGCCTCGCCTCGACGAAACGCTGTTGGAGCTCTTCCTGCTGGGTGAGCGCCCTTCGGTCTCCGAGGTACGCACGTTCCTCGCCGAGCTCGGCACCAGTGACGTCCTCGCGAGAGAGGCTGTCGTGCGTTGGCGGAGGCGGCTGAAGAACCCGGGCTGGCGCCCGCGTGAGCTCATCCGGTCCGGACCTGGGTGGGCGACACCGTTCTACGTTCCCGACCTCGTCGTTCGCGAGAACGCGTTGCGGGGCATCTCCGATCGCCTTGGTCAGGCCATCGGCGTCGCCGCCGGCGACTACATGCAACGCAGCGCCAGCGACCCGTCCTCGGTCGGCACGAGCGTCGAGGCAACCGTGTTCGGATTGACGGCCGCCGCTGTTCGATTGTGGTCGCTCTCTCAGGACTCGGTCAAGGACGTCGGCTGGCCAAGCATCCTGTCGCGCTCCGTGACGCCCAGCGACACCCTTGCGAGGCACTGGACGAACAGTGGGCGAGCACGGGAGCGGGAGCGGCTCGACCGGTGGGCTGCCGAGGGCGGCGCCTGAGGGCGACGGATCCGCGCTAGGTGCGTTAGCGCGCGCTGACGGATCCGGCGCGGCGAGGAAGGACCCAGCCGGGCCGCGGGAAGTGACAGGTGTAGCCGTTCGGGTAGTGCTCGAGGTAGTCCTGATGCTCGGGCTCCGCCTCCCAGAACGGCCCGGCCGGCGACACCTCGGTCACGACACGTCCCGGCCACAAGCCGGAAGCCTCGACGTCCGCGACGGTGTCCTCGGCGACTCGGCGCTGCTCGTCGTTGCGATAGAAGATCGCCGAGCGGTAGCTCGCGCCGACATCGTTGCCCTGGCGGTTCACGGTCGTCGGATCGTGGATCTGAAAGAAGAACTCGAGCAGCTCGCGATACGACGTCTGGGTTGGATCGAACACGATCTCGATCGCCTCGGCATGCGTGCCGTGGTTCCTGTAGGTCGCATTCGGGACGTCGCCGCCCGTGTAGCCGACCCGCGTCGAGACAACGCCGGGGCGTCGGCGGATGAGCTCCTGCATTCCCCAGAAACAGCCGCCGGCAAGAATCGCCGTTTCGTGTCCTGCGTCCATGCCTCCAAGTCTAGGCGTGATCGTGAATAGGGCGCACCGTCAACAACCCTCGGGACGGGTTCCTGCCCTCTCTGAGCTCGGGCAGGAACCGGGAGGTGATGCACGGGAGCGACGGAACTCGAACCCGCGACCTCCGGCGTGATAGGCCGGCGTTCTAACCAAC
>CAVZYP010000004.1:0-482076 GCA_963779535.1 uncultured Thermoleophilia bacterium
TCGAGCTGCTAACCGAGACGCTGGCGATCACCGCCACCGAAGGATAGTTCCTGATCATCTATCACGCCGAGCCCGGCAGTCCCTCCCAGCAAGCGCTGACACGCCTATCCGGCATGGCCGCCGACGACCAATTCGAACACGATAGAAAGACCCGAGCACGACCGAGTTCGGCCCCGCAGAGCGGCATCGCTTGACATGACGCCGAGGCGCCGCCTGCCTACACGAAGGATTGCGGGCACCCTGAATCGACGGTTCGCGTCCGTCAGAGGGCTTAGCTTAGAGAGCTCTGGTTCTCCCCCGACCTAGTCTCGATGAACAAAGACCGCCTAGGAAAGTCCGACGGGCGGTGTCGTGAACGATGTTCCTGATCTTGGGCGTTCGGGAAGGCTGCGCGGTGTGCCTGCGCGGCTGTCGGCCCTCGTCCTGGTTGCCCTGCTGTTGCTCGGCTGCGGCGGGTCGAGGCGGCAGCTCAAGGTCGGGGTCGTCGAAGACGCGGCCGAGTCCGGCCAACCCGTCACCGAGATGCAGCGTGTCGCCGACTCAGGGTTCCGGGCCGTCGTCCTCAGCTCGTTATGGACACGCGGTCAGACGGTCCCCGCTCCCGGCGAGCGGGACCCGCTCCTTGCCGCTGCGACGGCTGCGAGAGCAGCAGGCGTCGAACCGATCATCGCCGTCTACCAACTCAGCTCGCAAACACCCTTGACCGCTGTCGATCGCGCCGACTTCGCCGACTACACCGCGGCACTCGTGCGGGCGCTGCCAGACGTCGAGCGCGTGATCATCGGCAACGAGCCGAACCTCAACCTGTTCTGGCTGCCGCAATACGACACCGCAGGCGGCGACGCAGCCGCCGCGTCCTTCGAGCAGCTACTCGCTGTCGCCTACGACGCGGTGAAATCCGCACGCCCACACGTCGAGGTGATCGGCGCAGGACTCGCGCCGCGCGGCTCCGACAACCCGTCGAGCTCCCGCCCAACACATTCGCCGACACGGTTTGTCCTCGACCTCGGAACCGCCTACCGTGCCTCCGGCCGCCAGCGCCCCATCATGGACGCCCTCTCGATCCATCCCTACGGCGAGAACGCGCACATCCCGCCAACGCTCACCCACCCGAAGACCACCTCGATCGGGATCGCCGACTACGACAAGCTCCTCGACCTGCTCGGCCAAGCCTTCGACGGCACAGCACAGCGCGGCCACGATCTGCCGATCGTCTACGGCGAATACGGCGTCGAGACAACCATTCCGCCAGCGAAGACACACCTCTACACCGGCCGCGAGCCGGTGCCAACTGTCAACGAACAGACGCAAGCCCACGACTATGTGACCGCCATTGAACTTGCAGCCTGTCAACCGACAGTCGAACTGCTGCTCCTTTTCCACCTCGAAGACGAACCGCGGCTCGAAGGCCTCCAAAGCGGCGTGCGCTACCCAGACGGATCACCGAAAACGAGCGAACCTACAGCTGCCGCGACGGCCAAGCATCCACACTGCACCCACTGACCTACACGCCAAGCGTCCACTGCCCTCTGGCGAACACGGTTCGGGGCAGGCCTCGCCGGAGGGGATGACTTCTAGCCGAGGGGTGGGCGAGTGTTGCTCCTATGTCAATAGTGGCTCGTTCTTGAGGGTGTTGAAGACGGCGCGTGCGAGGAGTCGTTTGAGGCAGCGGATCGCTTCGCGTTTGCTTTTGCCTTCTTGTTGTTTGCGTTCGAGGTAGGTGCGTGCGGCGGGGTGGTAGCGCGACTGCGTGATCGCGATCCGGTAGAGGGCGGCGTTGAGTTGTCGGTTGCCGCCGCGGTCGAGCCGGTGCCTCTGGCTTTTGCCTGAGCTTGCCTCGAGCGGTGCGACGCCGCTGTGGCGGGCGAGTTGTGCGTCTGTTTTGAAGCGGCTGATCGGGCCGATCTCGGCCAGCAGCTTCGCGGCGGTGATGCTGCCGCAGCCGGGCAGCTCGGCGGCGCAGGCGCAGCAGCTGCGTCCGGGCTGTTCGAGTTCCTGGGTCGAGCTTCGGTGATCGCCCGCCAGCGAGCGGCAGCGGGCGACAAGCTCGCGTGCGATCCGCACCTGGACGTCCTGCTCCCGCCGTGCGAGCCAGCGACCGACGCGATCGAGGTTGACTGCCCGGTCGAGGGTCTCCGCAACGGGACGATCAGGGTCGGGTCGAGCTCGTGCAGGTGCCAGCGCAACCGCTGCTGGATCCGCCGTCGTTCGTCGACGAGATCATCGCGATGATCGACCAGCAGCTTCGATCTCGCGGTGTACCTGCTCTTCCTGGCTGCGGCCGCGGCAGGCCCGGGTTCGCGCAAAGCCGACCCGGGCGACCGCGAGCGCGTCGATCGGGTCCGACTTCCCGCGCGTCCTGCCGGAGCGCCGTTCCGGCACCGTCAGCTTCGGCGAGACCCGCACCAACTCCTCACCCAGCCCGAGCAGCTGCCGCTCAAGCCACGGCGTCAGCAGCCGGCAGTCCTCGATCGCCCACAGCCGCTCCGCATCGAGCGCCGAGGCCCAGCCGATCAGCTCGTCGCTGCCAACAGCAACTGTGCGCTCATCGAGCATCCGCCCGGCCTCGTCAACCGCTACCGCAGTCACCGTTCGCTTGTGTACGTCCACTCCGATCACGATCATCAAGCCCGCCTCCAATAGCCGTTGGGGGCGACCGGCGAGCGGACAGACCTCGAATCGAGGCGAAAGCCACGCTCCTATCAGGTCACGCTCGACGGTCTCGGTCGGCGGCGGCGACACAACGCTGGATGGTCAGACCATTTACGGGACGACATTCGGAATCGAGTCAGCCGCCGCCGTCCGAGTCTGCGCCAGCCCCCGGACGCTGCCGCCCGACGAGAATGACATTGAGATTCAGGAATGTCCTTTGAAGAGATCGTCAGGACACCGCGTTGCGCCGCTCAGGGGGTGACGGTGAACGATCCCTTCATACCAGTCGGGTTGAGGTCATTGTGGTAGCGGTAGGTGCCCGGGGCCAGCGCGACCGTCCAGGTTTCCGACTGGGCCGGGTTGTCGAGTATCGCCCCCGTCTTCACGCCCTGGAGGTCGAAGCTGCAAGAGAGGAAGCAGTTGTTCGTGATCACGAACGTGACCATGCCGATGGGATCGTCGTCTGAGAGAGAACGATGTAGCCGGAGTCATTGCTCGCTTCGAACAGGCCGACGGTGACGGTTGTGTTGGCCGTGCCGACCGGCCCGGTCGGCGGCGCGTACGGAGGGACGGGTGTGGGGGTAGGGGTGGGCGTAGGTGGCTTCGCCGTCGGAGTCTTGCGCAGATGCCCGGCGATACACGTGAACCGATGCTTCTTGTAGATGCTGTTGTACGTGGCCTTGCAGGCCGTCCCGGCGCGCAGGCACACGCTCTTCCCGCCGATCCTGGCCGCAACCGCTCCCTTGGCGCACGCGGCGGTCGCGTCCGGCCGGGCGTTTCGGCCGAGCGCGTTCGAGGCTGCAACCGCAACCAGCACGACGAGGGCAACCAAAAAGACGAGCCGTTTCACCGGGGCCTTTTCCGATCGGTCAGATGGATCTGATCCCCGACTAGGTTCAGCCGGTTGGCACGCGAACGGCAGAAAGCACTAACTAGACAGTGACAGTACGCCCCTAACGTGCGGATTGCAACGAACTCCTCCGGGCGAGACGCTGAGAAGCCAGCTCAAGCGGGAGATGCAGCGGTTCGCGAACGACCCAAGAAGTCGGAGCCGCAGATCTTCGTCCGTCCGCGGTTCGCGCGAGCTCGTTGAGGATGGTCAGGTCTGCAGAAGGGATCTTCACGGGTTGTATGTGAAGTTCTGGAAGTGGGCGCCGAGCGGGCGCGTGTCGGTGGAACTGGGCTCGACCGTCGCCGGGACGAGCGTGCGTCCAACCGTGAAGCGGACGAGGCAGCGGCCGTTGGGCGTGGGCTTCAATGGAACGGTCATCACCGCCGGGGCGAGTACGGGAATTGTGTTACGGCCGACAACTGTGCCATTCTCGGTCGCGATGACCGTCTGGGGACGTTTGAAGAGTTGCGGGTCGCCTTGGAGCTGCACGCTCAAGGAGCCTCCGGTGCACTCGGTCCGCTGGTAGGTGACCGTGCGCCCGGACCAGGTCTCGTTCGGGTACAGGCCGTGCACCCTGGTCAGGATCACGATCGACCCGTTGACGCGGTAGAGGTCGACGCCGGCCTTGTCGGTCGCGATCCGTTTGCCGGCGATTTCGACCGCGCCCGAGGCGAGCACGTACTGCGCATGAATCGGGTGGCGGCCTGCCGCCAGCTCGCCGTTCGCCTGGCGGGTCACCGCCGTCTCGGGCAGCGGATCGGGCCGCAGCGCACCGTCGACGTCGTAGACCGTGCGGATGCTGCGGTTGAAGAACTCGTTCTCCCAGACTGGGTACGGCGAGGGCATCGTTCCTGTCCAGAGCACCGCGACCGAGGCGCTTTGCCCGACGAGTTGGTCGATCCAGTCGGGCTGCGCGTAATGCGTCTGCATGCCCGCCCGGAGTGAGCTGACAGTTGTTTTGTCGATCCCGTGGCGGCCGTTCTCGACGACCCAGGCAGTCCCGACGAAGTATGCGGCGACGAGCACCGGCAGGACGAGCGCGAAGCGGCGCGGCAGGAGCACGAACAGCGCGCCGGCCCCAAGCGACACAGCGAGCGCAGCCCAGCGAACCTGCGAGAGATGGATCAGGCTGTCTTGCGCCCACCACCAGGGCAACAGTGCGAAGGTGTCGGACAGCGCACTTGCATTGACGAACCGGCCGTACGGGATGAGGAACGGCAGCACCGCCGCGACGAGGCCTGCCGCGACGAGCACCCGGCGTCGGCGCGTGACGACACCGTCGGTTGCGAGGCCGACGGCGCGATCAGGGCGAGCGGCGCCAGATAGAACGTGTTCCGCTCCTCGATCCGGTTCACGTAGCTCGCGGAGGCGAACGCGCCCACTTCGGCGAGGAACCAAACGCTGATCGAAAGCGACGCGACCGCGAAGGCGCGAGCGCCCGGCGTCGCCCGTCGCGGTGCGAGCCATAGAGCGAGGAGCGCGGCGAACGGGAGGACACCCAGGTAGAGGTCGAACTCGGCGACGTGGTAGAGCACGAAATGCAGGATCCCGTCAACGGTGTAGGAGTTCGAGGTGGCAGCGCGGTAGGAGCCCAGCAGGCTGAGTGGAGAACGGCCGGCTGCGGTCGCGCCCGCTAGCGTCAGCACCCCGCCAGCGCTGAGCAAACCGTAGACCCAGGCGTACCGGCGCACGGTCGCCCATAGGCCGCGACGCTCGACGAGCGCGAGCAGCACCGGCGCGGCGGCAACCGCCGCAAAGAGCGCGACCGCCTGCGCCCGCGTCTCGAAGGCGATCGCGCAGACAGCGAGCAGCGCGATCTGACGGAGCACGGTCGGCTGCTCGAGCGTGAGCACGAGCAGGAACGCCGCGACCAGAAACAGCGGGTAGAACGCGTTCTCGGTCATCAGCATCCCCGTGTAGAGCATCGACGGGACGAGGATCGCGAGCGCCGCGCAGAGCAGCGAGAGCGTCGAGGGCAGCAGCCGGCGCGCCAAGAAGTACGCCGGGATCGCCGCCAGCGACATCAGGACGGCGTTGATCGCTTTGGCCGCCGTGTAGGCGTCCGGAACCGACGAGAAGAGCCGCCAGGCCGGCGCTATCAGCACCGGGTAGACGAACCCGTACCCGTGCGACGGAACGCCGCGAACGAAGAACTGCCCGTGCGCCGCGATGTTCTTCGCGAGCTCCGAGTAGACGATCTCGTCGACCATGATCCACGGTGCGACGATGCGGTGCGCGAGTGCGACGCGGACAACGACCGAGCAGACGACGATGCCGCTAAGCCAGAAGCCCGCAGGCACCGCGGCGGCGCGGGCGCGGGCTGCCATAACCGCCCTCAAACCACACCCACTCCACCGGCCAGCTTCTCGCCCGAGTTCCAGACCATCGGCCTTTCACCGAGAGACATGCCCGAAACTCAACGCCGGTCACTCATCACCAGCCCGCAGATCCTCGATAGCTGATCCTCGGTCGCGAGGAGAGCTTGTTCGTCCCTCGTTCGGAGTAGGCACCGCCGGCCAATTCGGCTAAGCGGCGGATCGCCACTCCGTGACCGCTGCCGGGTTGGTGTCAGCGTTCCTGCGTCCGGATCGTCACCGGAACTGCCGGCGCCGCCTGTCATCCCGTAGCTTCACGAACAGCGCCAAGCCGGCAACAAGAACCGCGGCCGCGAACAGGACGAGAACCAGCCACGACCTGGCGGATTCCCCGATCTCCGACGCAACATCCACGCATAGAGGCTATGCCAGGGAACCGATCAGACGAGTGACCGCTCGAGCCGCTGGAGCGTTTGGGTCCAGCCGTCACGATGAAGGTCCAAGCGTGCGGGGGTCTTGAATGGTCCTTGATCGAGGATGACACGGGTGCCCGCATCCGCCGGCTCAAACTCCAGCGCGACTAGCGTCTCCTGGTCATCGGGATCGGGCTCTTCATAGACAAACGTAAACACGAGGCGGCGTGGAGTCTCGACAACACGAAAGGTGCCCCGGATGTGAAAGAGATCTCCATCTGGCGGCTGCATGACGATTCGGTAATCACTTCCCTCGACCGCATCGAACTGAAGGAGCGGAACGGTGAATCCGGCGGGGCCCCACCAACGCCGGACTTGCTCAGCATCGACGAACGCAGCAAAGACACGCTCCGGGGACGCGACGAGGATCTTCTCCAGCTGGAGTCGCGTCCCGCCCGGCTGGTCTGCCTCATCCACGCCGTCGATCATGCCAAGAGCACCACCTGTCATGGATGAAGGCTAGACCGCCGTCTGCGAGTCCCACCCGCCTGATCAACTCCATGGGGGTGAGCCTCTCCAGCCTGATCGTCGAGCTCGGGCTCGCTCGCGTCAGCAAACAGATGCGCCGGCGCGAGCGAAGCCAGATGCGGATAGGCGTCGAGCACCCGACGGACTAGCTGTGCCCTCTGCAACTGCGTCATCTCAGCAACCCTGAACGGGTCGCGAGGGGCAGGATCGGGCTCTCTGCCTCGACCACATCGACCGGCCGGCCGAACGCCCCATCCGGGAGTTCCAAGGGCCTGATCGACTCCGGGGGGAGGCATCGCCATCGGAACGATCATGCTCATTGGCCAGGCGCGACGATGACTAATCCTCGGAGGTAGGCGGCGCGATCCGTTCAGTCACGGAGACGATCCACGATGAGTCACGCGATGAGCCTGAGGCTTGCGCTGAAGCGGCTCGAAGGTCGTGGCGTTCGTGCAGCCGCCGGGTTCAACACTGGTCAGCGCGGATCGAAGGCTCGGGCCCCCCCGGCGGCGTTGGTTTACGCGCGAAGTGCTGTGAGTGCGGGCTCGCGCTCGTTCGAGCTGCGTCAGGTTCCCTTTCAGCGTGTAGAGGCGAATCGCTTCCTCGACCGACTGTGCAGCCGTCTGTAGTTCGCCTTGCAGTTCGAGGACATGCGCGAGGTCCATCAGCGCGTCGGCATGCGCTGGGTAGAAATCGCTCTGGGCCGCGAAGGCGACGGATACACGGGCGAGCTCGTTCGGCTGCCTCGAGGTCCCCTTTGTGCGCGAGCACCTTCGCCCGGATCGAGCGCCAGAGGATCTGTGAGTGGACGTCGTTCGGACGCGATGATTGTTCGCATTCGTGCGTAAGCTGCTCGGCCTCGTCGTACCGGCCCTGCAAGAAGACCGCATTCGAGAGTTCCTGAGCGAGCGACGAGAAGTGGCTCCTTTCGCCGAGCCGTTTCAGCGCTTCGTAGGCCGGGCGAAGCTCGGCTTCGGCGCCGGCGGGGTCGCCCTGCCACAAGCGAACGAAGGCGAGCCAGAACGAGACGATCCAGACTGACTCCCCGTGGGCGGTGATCGTCGCCCGGGTGCGCGCTGTGAGCTCATCGGCCCGATCCCCGCGACCGAGCATCGCCATCAACGAAGCCAGCCCACCCAGGATCTCCGCCTGCAGGAGCGAGTTGTCGACTGTCTCGTCGAGCAAACTCTCGCAACGCTCGGTCGCCTCGGACACGGAGGCGGGACCGAGCAAGAGCGCGATGACGAGCCACTCGACGATCTCACGCTCCTCGAATCGATCGTCGGCACGGCGAGCGTGCACGAGGGCGCGCTCGGAAGCCTCGGCGCACAGGGCAAGGCGCCGGCCGAGATAGTGCGCCTGTGCGACTAGCCGCCAGGCGCGCGCGAGGCCCAACTCGTCGCCGAGTTCGTCGAAGACGACGATCGCCCGTTCGGCCACCTCGATCAGCTCGCTCGGCGTCATCTCGGGCTCGGTGAAAAGGCGCAGGAAGCCACGCTGGACGAGTGCGCTCGCAGCCAGACCGTCGGTTGCCGGTCGTCGCTGCCGCCTCGACAGCCTCCGTCAGCACCCTGTCTGCCCAGGCGAGGTCCGTCATCCCCTGGACTGCGCGCACGTTGGGGACCAGGTCGACACGGAGAGGATCGTCGGCCGGGAGCAATGCGACCGCCCTCGAGATGAGGTTCACGGCCGCGGGCGCGTCGCTCCGGCCGAATGCGCGGCGGCCGGCCGAGCCTAGGCGCTCGGCCGCGTCACGGGCGAGCGCGCGCGTCGCCTCGTCGACCGTCCCGAGCTCGGCCCGGTAGCGGTACGCCTGTTCGAGGTGGTAGCCGACGACCTCTTCGTATTCGATCCCACGGTCGCCGACGGCGCTGTCCAGCCAGCGGCCGAACTCGTCGTGCAACTGGGCGCGAACTTCCTTCGGGATCGACTCGTAAGCGGCGTCCCGGATCAGGAGGTGGCGGAACCCGAAGGTTCGCCCGCCAAGGCTCGGCCGGTCGGGACGGATCAGCTGCTTGCGGGCCAGCGTCGCGAGGGCGTCGGTGACGGCGGGCCGCAACGCCTCGGGGACAAGGTCGACAACGGCTGCCTCGTAAAAGACCTTGCCCACGACCGCGGCCCGCTCGATCACGGAGCGTTCGTTCTCGTCCAGCCGATCGACCCGTGCGGCGAGGAGCGCCTGGATCGTCGGCGGAACGCGGATCGCTGCGACGTCGCCGGTCGCCGCCCACTGCCCGTTGTCGCGGGTGAGCAGCCCGTCGTCGATCAGCATCAGCAGCATCTCCTCGACGAAGAGCGGATTGCCTTCGGCCGCCTCCGCGATTCGCGTCTCGACCTCGTCTGCGAGACCAGTGCCACCGACGAGATTCTCGATCAGGAGACCGCACTCATCGTCGGAGAGGGGTTCGAGCAACGCCGTTGTCGCGTTGAGCTTGCCTCCGGCCCAGCCCGGACGGGCCTCGAAGAGCTCGGGGCGGGCGAGGCAAACGAGCAGGATCGGCGCGTCGCGCGCCCACTCGGCCACGTGCTCGACGAGGTCCAGGAAAGTGGGCTCTCCCCAGTGGACGTCGTCGAAGACGATCACCAGCGAGCTGGCCCGCGCGAGGATCTCAAAGAGTGCGAGCACCGAGCTGAATCGCTCCGCGCCTCCGACCGCATCGGCGAGCCCGATCATCTCGGCCACCCGCTGGGCGACGACCTCGCCGCCCTGCTCCCCTTCGAGAACGCGTGCGAGCGTCGCGCGAGCCTCGTCCGGTGAGCTTGCGTCGTCGAGTCCGACGACGCTCTTGACGGCCTCGAGCAGCGGCCAGTAGGTGATCCCCTCGCCGTACGGCAGGCAGCGCCCAGCCGCGACGAGAGTGCCCTCGCCGAGTTGTTGAAGGAACTCGTGAACGAGCCGCGACTTGCCGACACCCGCGACCCCGAGCACGGTGAAGAGCTGGCAGGATCGATCGCTGACCGCCTGGTCGAACGCGTCGTGCAGACGCCGACGCTCACGCTCACGCCCGACCATCGGCGAGTCAAACTGGCTGACACGTCCCGGCGCAACGTCAGCAACCTCAAGGACACGCCAGTCGACTCCCGTCGGCTCCGCGACAACGGCATCCCTCGAAACCCCCCGGGTGGCCGAGTCAATGACGATCTCCCCCGCCGAGGCCTCGTCGGCCAGCCGCGCGGAAATCGTCAGCGGCTCGCCGGTTACCCGCGCCTGAGCAGCAGCACCGCCGCCGCTGACCACCTCACCAGTGCTGATCCCGACGCGAAAATCAAGCCGAAGAGCGCGTTCGTCGCCGAGCATTGCCGCCAATTCCAACAGGCCCTTGCGCGCGTCGGCAGCGGCCCGGACCGCTCGTAGAGCGTCGTCTTCATGCACGAACGGGAGCCCAAAAACAGCAGTGATCGCATCACCGGAAACCGCCTCGATTGTTCCACCGTGCCTGCCGGCGGCAATCTCGAGCGCCTCAAACGCACGGCCAGTCACCCGCCGCGCCGCCTCCGGGTCTAGCAGCCCACCTCCCTCGGCAGCCACAACGAGCTTCACAAAGACCGCCGTCACCGTCTTCCGCACGTCGCGGACGACGGCTCCGTCGACCGGAAGCGGACCAATCGCCGAGGCGCCCTCATCACGCGGTTGGTCGGACACCGGCAGGTCAAGGACCGGATCCTGGTTAAGGATCCGTTGGTGCAACTCCCGCAACGACCTGTTTGGCTCGATACCAAGCTCGTCGACCAAGATTGTCCGCGCACCCTGATAAGCATCGAGCGCCTCGGCCTGGCGGCCGGAGCGGTAGAGCGCCAGCAGCAACGACGCGCGCAAGCGCTCGCGCAGCGGATGCGTCGCAACAAGGCGTTCCAGCTCGCCGACTGTCTCTAGCGTGACGACCGAGCGCGATCCGCGCATCGATGAGCTCCTCGACCGCCGTGAGATGCAACTCGTCCAGTCGCGCGACTTCACCCTGAGCGAAATCAGCGTAGGCAACGTCCGCCAGCGGACGGCCACGCCAGAGGCTAAGCGCGAGCTCCAACGTCACGACCGCGTGCTCCGCCTTCCCTTCGGCGAGACTCCGACGACCCTCCTCCAACAGCGTCGAGAAGCGCTCGACATCCAGCTCACCGTCCGAGACCTCCAGGACATAGCCACCGCCGCGCGTGCGGAGCCGCTGCCCGCCGCCGAGCGCCTTGCGCAGACGCGAGATGTGGACGTGGAGCGTCTTCGCCGCAGTGACCGGCGGGTGCGCTCCGTAGAGGTCTTCGATCAACCGGTCGGCAGAGACGACCTCACCCTGCATGCAGGAGCAGGTTCGTCAGCAGGGCGCGCTGCCGTGCGCCGCCGAGCGCCACCGCCCGACCGCCCTCCTCGACCTCCAGTTCGCCCAGGATTCTGAATTCCATTCGCACTGCCGCAACCGGTTGTAACCGGGCGGGAGCCGCGCCGCAACCACCGGCCCCGATTCTGCGCCCAGTCGATCGCACGAGGCGATCGGAGCGAAGGAGGAATTCACATGACGGCTCGGCACCAGCAAATGATCGCCACGCTCACACTGTCGCTCGCATTCTCGGCAGTTCTCATCGGCAGCGCGTAGGCGGCCGACAGCGCCGGACAACCGAGCCGGCATCCGCGGCATCGGCTCGCAGAGCACCGACATGTCAGACGTCTTCACCCGCGCCGTCGCCCGGGCACGTGCCGCCGGTCAGCCACGCTGGCCGGACTCGCGCGTCGGCACACCACGACGCTCGACGCCGATGTCCGACGTCTTCACCCGTGCCGTCGCCAGCGCCCACACCGCCCACACGGTCCGCCCAGACGACCGGGCCGGCATCCGCGGCGCCGGCGCCGAACGCGCCGCCACCGCACCGCCTGCAACAACCACCTCGGCAAGCTTCCAATGGACCGACGCCGGAGTCGGCGCCGCAGCGACACTCGCACTGATCCTCGTCCTCGCCGGACTGGCAATCGCACGCCCAAGCCACCAACGCAACCACGCAATCCTCGACTGACAATTCGCCCCGAGCGAACCCGACGCCCCGTGCTGCTTCTCAGCGTCTCGCCCCGAGAGGAGTTCGTTGCAATCCGCACGTTAGGGGCGTACTGTCACTGGCTGAGTTAGTGCTTTCTGCCGTTCGCGTGCTAACCGGCTGAA
Organism: uncultured Thermoleophilia bacterium; assembly: GCA_963779535.1. Taxonomy (GTDB): domain Bacteria; phylum Actinomycetota; class Thermoleophilia; order Gaiellales; family Gaiellaceae; genus PALSA-600. The sequence goes on from CAVZYP010000004.1 coordinate 11,942, forward strand.
CCTGGTCGGGGATCAGATCCATCTGACCGATCGGGAAAGGGGTCTCCTCGGTGAAACGGCTCGTCGTTCTGGTTGCCCTCGTCGTGCTGGTTGCGGTTGCAGCCTCGAACGCGCTCGGCCGAAACGCCCGGCCGGACGCGACCGCCGCGTGCGCCAAGGGAGCGGTTGCGGCCAGGATCGGCGGGAAGAGCGTGTGCCTGCGCGCCGGGACGGCCTGCAAGGCCACGTACAAGCAGCATCTACAAGAAGCATCGGTTCACGTGTATCGCCGGGCATCTGCGCAAGACTCCGACGGCGAAGCCACCTACGCCCACCCCTACCCCCACACCCACACCCGTCCCTCCGTACGCGCCGCCGACCGGGCCGGTCGGCACGGCCAACACAACCGTCACCGTCGGCCTGTTCGAAGCGAGCAATGACTCCGGCTACATCGTTCTTTCTCAGACGACGATCCCGTCGGGCATGGTCACGTTCGTGATCACGAACAACTGCCTTCTCTCTTGCAGCTTCGACCTCCAGGGCGTCAAGGCGGGGGCGATACTCGACAACCCGGCCCAGTCGGAAACCTGGACGGTCGCGCTGGCCCCGGGCACCTACCGCTACCACAATGACCTCAACCCGAGTGGCATGAAGGGATCGTTCACCGTCACCCCCTGAGCGGCGCAACGCGGTTTCCTGACGATCTCTTCAAGGGACATTCCCGAACTGTGAGTGTGTGGGTTGTCCCGTCTGGGGCGTTTGTCAGGTTGGCGCTCGGTGCTCTTTGTTCGTGACTCGATTCTCGAATGACCCGCTGTTGCGGTGTCTTTCCAGTGATTTGTCCGAGCGGAGAGTCCGGTGCCGGCCTGGCGCCCGCTTGCTGGCCTGATCAGAAGCCTGTCCGCGTTGTGAGCGCGTGACCCGTCACAGTTCTGCCGCCCGCGGTTTCCATCCCCAGACCGACACCGGATGTGTCCCCCAACGCTCGGCTGGAGGTCGGTAAACGGATGCTTGCAGATCAGCTGGACTACGTCGTCGGTGTCGACCCGCACCGCGACTCGCACGCGCTCGCGGTCGTGCAGGTCGTCAGCGGCGCGGTCGTGTTCGAGGCGACGGTCGACGCGAACAGCGACGGCTACGCGCAGCGCGCTTGAAGCTCGTCGACGAGCACGCGCCGCGGTCGGCGCGCGTTCGCGGTCGAAGGCACCGGCTCGTTCGGTGCCGGTCTGACGCGCTTCCTGACCGGCCGTGGTGAGCGGGTGCTCGAGGTCGGCCGGCTGCGGCGGGAGCGCCGCTCGGGCGGCAAGACCGACGCGCTCGACGCTGTCCGCGCGGCCCGCAGCGTGCTCGACCAGCAGCGGCCCGCGACACCGCGTGCGGGCGGTGAACGCCAGGCGTTGCAGGCACTTGGTGGCCGCACGCGAAGGAGCGGTCAACGCCAAACGCGCCGGGCTCTGCCAGCTGCGCGACCTGCTGATCACGACCCCGGAGCCGCTGCGCAGCGAGCTGCGGCCGCTGACACGAGCACGGCTCTTGCAACGCCTCGCAGCAACACGACCACACGGCCGACGCGACCCCGAGCTGCGCGGCAGCCTGCTCGCGCTGCGCTCGATCGCCCGCCGCGTGCTGCAACTGACCGCCGAGGAGCGCGAGCTCGCACGCGAGATCGAAACGCTCACGCGCAAGCTCGCACCGCAGCTGCTCGACCAGCCCGGCGTCGGACCGCACGCCGCCGCACAACTCGTCCTCTCCTGGTCACACCAAGGACGGATCAGCTCCGAAGCGGCCTTCGCCACGACTCGCCGGCGCAGCACCGATCCCCGCCTCCTCCGGCCAAACGATCCGCTACCGGCTCGACCGAGCAGGCGACCGCAAACTCAACCGCGCACTGCACATGATCCTCGTCACACGCAAACGCACACACCCCGCCACGATCGCCTACATCGAACGACGCCTCCAAGAAGGCAAAACACGACGCGAAGCAAACCGCTGCCTCAAGCGCTACCTCGCCCGCAACCTCTACCGCCTCCTCGAACACGGACCGCCAACTGACCACTTGACTTTCATAGAAGCATCACTGGCCCAAGCCAGAGGCCGAGTCGTGGGGTCGTCAGCCAGTGCGTCGTGGACTCGGTTCTCGGGAGACGGCAAAGATGTGGCGTGCTTCGGGCAGGCCCTTCAGTGTGTGCAGGCCGCGGTCAGTGAACTCGATTCCGGATCCAGCGACTAGGTCGCGTACTGTCGCTGAGACGAGCACGTCGCCTGCGTTGCCGAGCGCCGCGATGCGGGCGCCTGTCACGACGGCGACCCCGGCGATTTTTCCGTCTACCTGTTCGCATTCACCGGTATGGAGACCGGCCCGCATTTCGAGCCCGAGTTCGCTGACTGCGTCCTGGATGGCGCATGCACATCGGATCGCACGGGCGGGTCCGTCGAATGCGGCGAAGAAACCGTCGCCTGCGGTGTCGAGCTCGCTGCCGCGGAAGCGCGCCAGTTCAGCCCGCACTCGCTCGTGGTGGCTCACGACGAGGTCCCGCCAGGCGCGGTCGCCGATCTCCACGGCGCGCGCTGTCGAGTCGATCAGGTCGGTGAAGAGAACCGTGGCGAGGGACCGCTCGGAGTCGGCCAACCCCTGGCGCGCAGCGTCCTCGAGGAAATGCTTCAGCTCGCCCGTGCGAAGGTCGAGGTCGCCACTGAAGAATGCAAGTCCTCCGCCGTCGTTGAACGTCACAAGTTGGGCAGTCGGAATGTTGTCTGTGAGGAACGCTGCGTCCCGCTGAACCAGATCGGGCGCGGTCTTATGGACGAAAACGGTTGTGGGGACTTGAATTGCTGATAGGAACGTCCCGGACATCGATTTCTGCATTCATCCGCGCAAGCGAAGCTGCGGCACCCGGGCTTGCGCTCTGCCGGTGGAAGCGCGCGAAGGTCGCGATCAATGCTTCGCGCTCCTCCGCTTCGACGTCCGGATGGAGACCGTCGACCAAGGGCTCGATCAGCTCGCGCGTGGCCCAAGCCCGCTCATATTCGCGAGCTTCCCTTTCGAGCTCCTGCGCTGTCGGGCGCCACGAATGTTCGGGAGCCCACGCCGCCCGTGCGAACGTCGAATAGAGCGCGAGACCAAGGCATCGATCCGGATACGTCGCCGCGAAAACAATGCTCATCGGTCCGCCCTCGAGGACCCCGAGAAGCGCTGCGCGGCTTGATCCGGCTGCGTCCATCACAGCCCGGACGTCGTCCATCCGCTCTTCAAGCGAAGGGACGCCAGACATCCGGTCGGAAAGTCCGGTGCCGCGCTTATCGAATGTGATCACGCGACTGAACTCGGCGAGACGGCGCATCCCGGCAGCTCGCGGTGGAATCTCCCAAACAAGCTCGACATTCGAGACATGCGGGGGCACAAAGATCAGATCCAGCGGCCCCTCGCCGAGGACCTGATAGGCAATCGAAACATCGCCGCTCCTCGCGTACTGCGTCTCCGGCAAATCCACAACGACGACGCTACCCGACAGAAAAAGGCAACGCGATGCAAAGACCGGGGCAGCGCTCGGGCGTCATTCGCGAACTACGGCGTTGTGTTCGTGTGGCGTTTTCTTCGCCGCAGAGCTCGCTAAGCGGCCTGGTTCGGGCCGTTAGGATCGCATTGCCGTCCGGCCCCAGGAGGCGGCTGTTGACGGCGCAGGGACATCCGAGGACGATCTTCAACCGGGCGATCGAGCGCGGCAGCCTGGCGATCGCGGAGACGACGCTGCGCGAGCTCGGGCGGCCGACGTTGTGCGAGCTGCTCGAGCTGACGATCCTGATCGCCCAGAAGGACCCGCGCCGGCACGCGAGAGTGGCTGGCCGATGGCTGTTCCGGTACATGGAAGCCAGGGCGGATGCCACGATCGACGACGCCGCCTCATTCGTGACGGCCTGCCTGATAGCGCTCGGCGGCGACCGTCACGCTGAGGCAGGGCATCAGACGTAGCGTGAGAACGGGCCGGGAGGTGTCAGCGCCGCGGCGTTTGGATCGCCACCCGGCCTATCCGGCTCCGCGGTCTGTTTCTCCGTCGGCTGGGGATCGCCGCAGCGGTTTACGCCATGTCACGCCTCGGGTTACGGGAACGTGGTACGCACGAAGCACCATTCGCCTCCACCCGGGCCGAGCGCTCTAAAGACGGCACCGGCTTTCGCCGAGCCGTTTCCGATTTCACCCGAGAAAGGACTAGTTGTCCTCGCGCGGATCAGGGTCGGGTGGCCGCTTGAAGTCATCGGGGAAGCGAAGGTCGGGGTCCTCGAGCAGCTCTCGGATGTCCCGAGCACGCTCGTAAAGCTGCCGGAACATCCGTTCCACATTCAGAGCGAAGCCCGCGAGTTCATCGCCGAGCTCGCTCTCGTTCTTCCGGGCAGGGACGAGACCGCCGCCGTAGCTCTCGAGCCGCTGTGCGAGCACTTCGCCCGCCTCACGCGCCGCCTTGTACAGGCGCCGCAGTTCAGGGTCGTCAGTGCCACGTGCGCCCATCGATGAAGCAGCATGCGCCCGCCGCTGCACTATCGTCAAGCGGCTGGGGTGCGCGCCAGTTGCGCGCCAGTTCGCAGCCGTCTGACGGAGCCCCAAAGTTCCCATCCGGGCCCGACCGCAGACCATCGTCGGCGATGCCTGCCAGACTCCTGCGGGACCTAGAAAACGGCGTGCTCCATGCTTCCTCCCTGGCGCAGTTCGCTCGAAAACGACGCCGGCCACGGTTCCCCCGAAAAACCGCACCGAGCGGCAAACCCGCAGTCAGACCTACATGAAGTGATCAGTACGCGAATCGCTCCTGAGCGCTGCCCGATGTGCTCCGGCCTAGTCTGGAACCACGAGCCTTGGCGACCGTTCACGAACCTCCAAGCTCCTGTTCGGGAAAACCGGTCGACGAACTCGCCGTCGTAGTGCGCTCAGCGTCGAACGGTGACGGGTCGGGTCTCGGCCGATGGATCCACACACACCCGCCTTACTTCGAGTGGATGGCTGTCCCCACTTGTTCCAGGGAGGCAGCGAGCGAACCCACTTTGTCTGCCGCAGCGTCCATGCGGGTCAAGATCACGTCAATGCGGGCGTGGAAGCCTTCTACAAGCACGTCAAGCTCGTTCACCCGCCTTCGTAGCTGCTCCTCAAGCGTTTCGAGGGCGACAATTCTTTCCTCTAAGGCCGTTCGCATCGCGTCTGGCAACGCAGCTCGCTCCTTCCCCCTGCCGGCCCACTAACTCTAGAGCCCAAGATTGCGGAGTGGAAGGCCCGGGCGGCCAAGCCCTCCCGAGTTGACAGCGACCAGGTGGAAGCTCAGGGTGGCTGAAGAAGCCAATGTGGTTGCCATGCGCGCCGAGGCGCTGAGGGCATGACCGTGAGCGTCCTCGGTCTGCCGAACCAGCGGCTCCCGGCGCGTGGGCGGGTCGCACCCTAGTTACATTTCTTCTCGGCACTCCCACCTCGTTACCAGGTTCTCACTCGGTCGACTCCATCCCGACGACTAGCGTGGAAGTGGGCGCGCGCGTGTCGAGCCGTTGGGGCGGTTTCCGCGCAACCCTTGCGGTTGGCTGGGGATGCGTTGAAAGCCTTTCCTTCGCGTCCCTGGCCTCCCGCCTCTACCTGGGCGGGCTAAGGAAGCCAAGGGGCTACCAGACGCGGAAAGTTGTCCGGGATAGAGCGAGGCCGTGGCCGTTGGCGTTGCGGCAGGTCAGCCCGCTGCGCCGGGAGAGACAGTTGAAGCCGTCGCGGTGCCAGGAGTGGCCGTAGTTGAGCGTGAGATAGCTCGGTTGATAGCTCTGCGGGCTATAGAGGATGCCGCCGGAACAGCTGACGCCGCCTTTACCGTTGGTCGTCAAGTCGAACCCGTGCCAGTCGACGCCGGCGCCACTGGGGGTCATGCAGTGGGACTGCAGACGGGTTGCGTAGGACGCTTTGCCGAGCGTGCAATGGAGCAGGTTCGGGTTGCCGGGAATCACGAGGCACGTGATGTTTCCTGAGGGTGTGCGGATGCCGTGCAGCGTAGTCTTTGCTGTTGCTGCGGCGGCCACACTGCTGAGCGCAAGTGCAAACACGAGTGTGAGGAGACTGAACCTGCGCATTTGCCGCGAGCGTAGGGCCTCTTCAAGTGCGCACAGCAAGCTTTCTGTAAATGATTCCGGGACTAGGGGTCTCTACAAGGTGAACGCGAAGAGATCGGGTCGCGAAGAATCGAGCTTTGACTTTGAGCAGGACGCGCCGCTACCGACCGGAACATCGATTTACCAGGCGGGCGAGATCTACAAGGTGGTTTCGGTACGTCCGGCGCGGTGGGCGGAGGCGGTCCGTGGCACGATGGCCTTCGTGTTGACGCATCTGGTGATCGACCACTGCGTGATCGCCGTCTCCGATTGGGAACGCTCGAACGCCTTCTATCGCGACGTGCTTGGTGCTGAGGTTGACCAGAAGGACGACTCGTTCGGCCACTACCGCTTCGGAGAGTGGCAACTGAACGTCCACGGACCCGGGTTCGCCGGCTTGAACGCTGAGAAGCCGGTCGAGCCAGGAAACAGCGACCTCTGCTTCGTCTGGCCCGGGCCGATCGAGGAAGCGGTGGAACATCTCGATCGCTGCGGCGTCGAGATCGTGACGGGGCCCGTGGACGGCGACTCAGGCGCGAGTGGCCGAGGCAGACACGTCTACTTCCGCGATCCCGATGGAAGCTTGCTTGAGTTCGTCTCATACCGCTAGTTCGGCGGCGCGCTACGCGGCTCAGGGAACATTCGTGGCGCTGAATGATCCACCGACGGAGCAGGAGCGCTCCTTGAGCCTGATCCAGGCGGTGGAGGCGCGCATGCGGCAGTCGGAAACCTTCACCTGCACGGTGCCGGGGCTTGCCGTCACGGCGCAGGCGATCCTTCTCAGTGTTGCGCTGTCGCCGACGACGAGCGAGCGTGAGAAGGTGTTTGCGGGCTTTGTCGCGTTGCTGACGCTCCTACCCTCGATGCAGTTCCTCGGGAAGCACACGTTCAACTTCGACATGTTCGAGGCGGTCGCGGAGCGGGAGCGCGAGAAGATCGGCCTCCCGAGGATCACGCGCTCAGTGATGCTCGACGAGGAGGGACTGGCGGCGGTTCCCCTCAACACTCTGCTCAGGCAACGCGAATGGCTCGTTAAGCACCCGAGCGGCCGCGGGTGGCGGAGGTTCCGCAACCACGCCGTCGTAAGGTGGAAAGCCGTAGTTGTCTGGTCGGTCGCGCTCGGAGCGCTCGGCGTCCTCGACGTGATTGTCGTTGTTGTCGCGGCCGTACGGCTCTTTTCGTGAACAATCGGGAACTTCCGGCAACGCGCAGGTAGGCCGTGTTTCGAGTTAGCCGGGAACGTCGTGCTCGGGTGGCCTGTCCTCGGGGCGTCTTGCCTCGGATTCAAAGCGGACGATCAGGCCGCGCAGGTACCCGCCATCTGGCGGTGTCACGCCCCGGTCCCGTGTCGAGTCGAGCGCGTCCTGTGCCTTCTGCATCTCGAGCCAGATCGGATTGTCACGCAGACGACTCGCGAGCTCCTGGCGATGCTCGCGCCAAGCGTCACGCGGCATTCCGCTCATCACGTCTTGGATCGCGATCCCTTGGCCCTGGTACTGCTCAGACAGGCTCGCTGCGCGTGCGAGCTCGGCGCAGACAAGCGTTGCTGCACCGACAACATCCGGGCCTCCCGCTCGGTGTCCCGTTGCATCTGATTGCGGAGAAGATCGAGCTGCGCTCGTCTGTCCGTCGCCTCGGCGTTGATCGCGCGGCGGTTGAGGAAAAGACCAATGGCGCCGGCCAGCAGGGTGAGTACGGAAATGAGAAGTGCCGCCCACGCCATTTCGTTCGAGGTTACAGCGGGCACTCTGGCAAACGCGCGTTGCTAACGAACGGACCACCCGGAGTCGTCGGGCGCATCGCGCTCGGCGTCTTGTTTGGCGATCTGCTCGTTCCCGAGGTCGATCCGTCTTTCACGTTCGTCGGCCCCTGCTGGGTCCTCGGGTGGAGCGGGCGCGACGGAAGGAGGAGCGACTTCCGGCGGTGCCTGCGCCTTGCCTCCGAACATGCCTTTGATGTCTTCCCAGAGCTTCATACCTCGGGACTCTACGACACGTCCCCCAACCCCCTGAGTGCGCACCAGTTGCGCACCAGTCGGTACCCGTGCCGGGCGGTTTCCAGCGGTCTAGAGCGGCAACAAGGCGACGCTCTGGAAACGCCAAAACCCGCTGCATATGAGCGGGTTTCGGCTTGCATTCCGAGCAGGGGCGACAGGACTCGAACCTGCAACCCCCGGTTTTGGAGACCGGTGCGCTACCAATTGCGCCACGCCCCTCGGTTCGCGGGTCGGATTGTATCGGCGGTCTCCGCAGTAGCATCCTCGCGTGTCCCTGGCCGCGCTTTTCACGCTGATCACGGTGGCATTTGCGGCGATCGCGGTCTACAGCGCGACGGCGTCGCAGTGGCCGATCGCGGTCGCTTCAGGCGCTCTGGCGGCCTGGATGGGCTCGCTTGCCTACTCCGCACTAAGGAAAACGAGGTCCTAGCGCGTATTCTCCTGTAGTGGCGGGGGAGGAAACACAGACACTCTGGCTGGAATACCGGCGCACCAACGACCAGGCGATCCGCGACCGGTTGATCCTGACCTACGCGCCGCTCGTCAAATACGTCGCCGGCCGCCTCGGCTCCGGCCTGCCGGCGCACGTCGACGAGGGGGATCTCGTCTCGTACGGGCTGCTCGGCCTGATCGGCGCGATCGAGCGCTACGACCCCGGGCGCGACATCAAGTTCGAGACGTATGCGATCGCTCGGATCAAGGGCGCGATCATCGACGAGCTGCGTGCCCTCGACTGGGTCCCGCGCTCGGTGCGGTCACGTGCGCGCGAGATCGAGCGTGCGATCGCCGAGCTCGAGGCCAAGCTCGGCACGGCACCGAGCGACGAGGAGATCGCGGCGAAGATCGGCATCACCGTCGGCGAGCTCGAGGATTCGCTGACCGACATCTCGCGCTCCTCGATCGCCGCGCTGGACGAGCTGTGGTCGGTCTCGGGTGAGGGCGACCAGGTCTCGCTCCTCGACACGATCGAGGACACGACGGGGCCTCGCCCTGCCGAGGTGCTCGACGAAGCGGAGATGCGAGAGGCGCTGGCCGACGCGATCGCCCGGCTGCCCGAGCGGGAGAAGCTCGTGGTCACGCTCTACTACTACGAGGAGCTGACCCTGCGCGAGATCGGAGAGGTCCTCGGGGTCACCGAGTCCCGCGTCTCCCAGCTCCATACGAAGGCCATTCTGCGCCTGAAGTCGCGCCTCGCGGGCGCAGCCGCCCGAGTCTGAATCCACAGCCAATCTGAACCAAGGCCTTAGGCTCGGCTTAGGCCCGGCGAGCAGGCTTGTCGGCATGACCAGCTCCTCTCGCATCGACTCTGCGCGCCGCCGTGTCCAGGTCACCCGCTATGCCGTGGGTGTCGTCGCGGCCGGCGTCTTCGCCGGCGGCATCGCGATCGCACGTGCCGCTCACCCGGGCAGCCACCACCACTCGGCGTCGGCGAAGGCTGCGATCCCGAGTGAGTCGAGCGCAGTCGCTGCTGCCGCCCAGTCGAGCGTGTTCGGCGGCTCGAGCGACGACTCCGGCAGCTCCGGCAGTCCGGCAGTTCGGTCAGCCCGGCACCTGCCACCAGCCCACCCGTCGTCCAGAGCTCTGGATCGTGAACGTGTTCCGGTCGATGGGCTGCGATGTGGTGCTCCCGCCCGGCGTGCCCCCCTGGGAGGTGCGCCGGCTGTTCGACGAGCGCGACCGCCGGTTCAGTCGATTCATCGAATCGTCGGAGCTCAATCGGATCAACGCCGCCCCCCGCGGCCTCGCGGTCGTCTCGGATGAATTGGCGTCGATGCTCTCCCTGGCACTCGACGCCGCTCACGCCACCGGCGGGCTTGTCACCCCCGCCGTCGGTGGCGCAATGCTCGCTGCCGGCTACGACCGCGACTTCTCGCTGCTCACCCCTGACAGCAGTCCGGTCGAGCCGGCGGCGGTGCCGCCGATCGACTCGATGGTGCTGCGCGGCAAGATCCTGCTGCGCGTCGAGCCGCTCGTCCTCGACCTGAACGGTGTGGTCAAGGGCAGGACGGTCGACGATGCGCTCGCGCTGCTCGGCCACGGCTGGATCTCGGCCGGCGGCGACCTCGCGACGACCTCTCCGATCGTGGTCGGCCTACCGGGTGGGGAGGCAGTCACCCTCGACCGTGGCGGACTGGCGACGAGCAGCGTCGCGAAGCGCTCCTGGCTGCGGGGCGGCCGGCGCCAGCACCATCTGATCGATCCGGCGAGCGGGCTGCCGTCGCGCGCGCGGTGGCGCGACGTGACGGTGGCTGCGCCCACCTGCCTCGTTGCCGATATCGCCGCGAAGGCTGCGCTGCTGCTCGACGATGCCGGCCCTGCGTGGCTCGACGAGCGTGGGCTCGCGGGGCGGTTCATCGAGCACGACGGCACGGTCACGACCAACGGCATCTGGACTCGCAGCACCCTGCTCGAGGCGGCAGCTTGACCGCTCTCACCTGGTATGTCGCCCGCTCCGCGGGGATCGTCGCCTACCTCCTCCTGTCGACCTCGGTCGTGGTCGGCGTGCTCATGTCGGCGCGCGCGAAGCTCTCCTGGCCGCGCTTCGCGGTCGAAGAGGTGCACCGCTTTCTGGCGATCCTCACCGGTGTGTTCCTGGCGCTGCACGGGATCGCGCTGCTCGCCGACCGCGTCGTCCCGATCTCGATCGTCCAGCTCGTGATCCCCTTCCAGACGACCTACCGGCCGCTGGGAGTGGGGCTCGGAGTGACGTCTGCGCTCCTGCTCCTCGCAGTGGCGCTCTCGAATCTGGTCCGTAAACGGCTGCCGTATGGCGTCTGGCGGCGCATCCACTACGTGACCATCGCCGTGTGGCTGACCGCAACCGCGCACGGCCTTCTCTCCGGCACCGACCGGCAGGACTTCTGGTTCATCGCGCTCGTGGGCGTCGCCGTCTGCACCGTCGGGCTCGCATTCCTCGGGCGCTTTGCGCGCACGGTGAGCATCGGCGCGGTCGGCGGTGTTGCCGTGACCGCGATCGTCGCGGTTCTGGCGCTCGGGTTCGTCCCGCAGCCGAAGGCCCCTCACAAGCAGGCGACGGTCGCCGCCGCGCTGCCGTCAGGGGCATTCCGACGGCGTTCACGGGCAGCGTCGCTGCGCAGGTCGTGAGCGCCGATTCGTCGCCGGTCCTCTCGGTCGTCGGGCACGCGGGCGGGGCCGGTCTGCGGATCGACCTGCTGGTCGATCAGGGTCAGATCGAGCAGGCGGCGCTCGCATTGAACTTCCCCACCGGCGCTTCGTGCCGCGGCACGGTGACGTCGCTCGCCTCGGACGGGGTGAGAGGGTCCTGTGGTTCGCATGCCGTGCGCATCGACTGGTCGATCGCCTCCGACCACACGGTGACGGGACGCTTGGCCCTGGACCCGGCCGGGGCATAGGATTCGCGCGACCCGTTCAACGCGCCCAGGAGGACTCGATGCCCATCGAAGCCGGGAAGATCCGCAACGTTGCCGTCGTCGGACATCGCGGAACGGGCAAGACCTCGCTCGTCGAGGCTCTGCTCTTCCAGGCAGGCAAGACGAACCGGCTCGGCACGATCGAGGCGGGAACCACCGTCTCCGACTGGGACGAGGACGAGCAGAGGCGCCAGATGTCGCTCTCCGCGTCGCTCTGCGCGTGTGAGTGGCAGGGGCGGAAGCTCAATTTCATCGACACGCCCGGCGACTCGGGCTTCCAGGCCGACACGGTCGCATCGCTGCGCGTTGTCGAAGGCGCGCTGGTCGTCGTCTCCGGCGTCATGGGCGTCGAGGTGAACACGACGCGCGTGTGGAGCCGGGCGGAAGAGCTCGAGCTCTCCCGGGTCGTGTACGTCAACATGCTCGACCGCGAGCGCGCCGACTTCTACCGGGTGCTGGCCGCGGTCCAGGAGCAGCTTTCCGACCGCTGTATCGCGATCCAGCTGCCGATCGGCGCGGAGCACGAGCTGACCGGCGTCGTCGACCTGCTGCACAACTGCGCGTACCTCGACCCGAACGGCGAGCGGGAAGGCGATCCCGTCGCTATCCCGGAGGAGCTCGCCTCGACGGTCGAGGAGTACCGCACGAAGCTGCTCGACGCCGTCGTCGAGACCGACGAGGCGCTGATGGAGCGCTACCTGAGCGGGGAGGAGATCCCGGCGGAGGACATCGCAGCCGCCCTCAAGAACGCCGTCACGCGCGACGAGATCTATCCGGTCGCCTGCGGGGTCGCGACCAAGAACCTCGGGGCTCACGCGCTGCTCGACCTGATCGTCGAGGGTGTCCCGAGCCCGGCCAAGAAGGGCTCGCCGATCGAGACCGACGCGACCGTCGCAGCCTTCGTCTTCAAGACGGTCGCAGACCCGTTCGCAGGCCGCATCTCGATCTTCCGCGTCTATGCGGGCGAGGTGAAGAGCGACACGACACTCGTCAACCATCGCGACCATTCGAAGGAGCGGCTCGGCTCCCTGATGACACTCGACGGGAAGGAGCATGAGAAGGCCGCCGGCTTCGGGGCGGGCGATCTCGGCGCCGTCGCAAAGCTGAAGGAAGTGCAGACGGGTGACGTCCTCGTCGACGCCGAGCATGATCTCGAACCTCCGGCCCTCGGGTTTCCGGAGCCGGTGATGAGCTTCGCCGTGTCCGCCAAGACGAAGGGCGACGAGGACAAGGTCGCCCAGGCGCTCCGCCGCCTCGGCGAGGAGGACCCGACACTGCGGCTCTCTCGCGATCAGCAGACCGGTGAGGAACTGCTGTCGGGCATGAGCCAGGTGCACGTCGAGGTCGCGGTCGAGCGGGCGCGACGTCGCTTCGGCGTGGAGATGGAGCTGCATCAGCCGCGCGTGCCTTATGTGGAGACGATCAAGGGCGAAGCGCGCGCGCACGGCCGCTACAAGAAGCAGACGGGCGGCCGCGGCCAGTTCGGCGACTGCCACATCGTGCTCGAGCCGCTCGACGACCACGTCGGCTACGAGTTCGTCGACAAGATCGTCGGCGGCGTCATCCCGCAGGGTTTTCGCCCGGCCGTGGACAAGGGCATTCAGGAGGCGCTGCAGCACGGCAACCTCGCCGGTGCGCCGGTACAGGGTGTCCGCGTGACGCTCGTCGACGGCAGCTATCACAATGTCGATTCCTCGGAGATGGCGTTCAAGATCGCCGGCTCGATGGCGTTCCGATCGGCGTACGAGCAGGCGCAGCCGGTGCTGCTCGAGCCGATCATGGAGCTCGAGGTGACCGTTCCGGACGAGGCTGTGGGCTCCATCAACGGCGACCTCAACTCGCGGCGTGGACGTCTCCACGGTATGGAGCCGAAGGGCGGCATGACGACGATCAAGGCCGAGGTCCCGATGGCCGAGGTCCTGACCTACAACCAGGCCCTCACCTCGCTCACGGGCGGTCGCGGCGACTACCACATGCAATTCCTGCGCTACGAGGAAGTCCCAGCGCACATCGCGCAGAAGCTGATCGAAGCGGCGAAGAAGGACAACGAGGCCGTCCCCGCCTAGGACGAGCCCTATGTCACCTCGCTACGCTTCGCCCATGACACGCATCACACGGGTCACCGTGGACCGTGCGTGCGCGATCTGTGAGCGCACGTTGCTGATGGGGGAACGGGCGATTCGGTTCTCGCCGAACGGCGGCACCGACTACGTCGATGTCTGCCCGCTGTGCTCCGACACCGCGGTGGAATACGGCTGGGTGCGCGAAGGGGCGCCGACCTCGCCGACCGTGCCCGCGGCACGGCGCCGCCGCGGCAGCAGCTTCCTCTCGGGGATCCTCGGCACACGGCCCCGCGGGCCCGAGGAGACGATCGCCTCGGAGCCGATTCTTCGCCGCCTCTCCGAGCACGAGCTCTCCATGGTCGAGGCCGCCGACATCTTCAACGCCTCGCAGTACCGCCGCACGGTGGGCGGGATCGGGAAGTCGCTCGGCCCGCCCAGGGTCTCGGTCGTCGTGCTCTCCGGCGTGAACGCCGAGGTCGTCGTGACCGTGGCCTGGGACATCTCCTGGTACCAGTACCGGGTCTCGCTCGACTCCGACAACCCCGTCCGTCTCGAGGAGCGGGGCCATGATCCGGAGGAGCTCGAGGGGCCGATCACGGAGTGGAACTCGCACATGGAAGAGGACGGCCGGATCGTCCCGAATATCGCCCGGCTCTAGATTCCCCCGCTTCTCTGCCTACACTGAGCCGGTGATCTACTGCGTGATCCCCAAGGAGCTCGAGGCGGAGCTGTTCGACAAGATGGTCGACTATTACCGCGACAACCCGAACGTGACGGTGATGGTCGATCGTCGCGAAGGCCCCGATCGCCGTGCCGGCCAGGACGACGCGGAGTTCAAGGAGCGCCGCATCGTCCGCGACCGGCGGCGCGCCCGGGTGACGGGGACCTTCCCCGACACCGCCCTGCCCGACGCCTGACGGCCGCTACGATCGCCGGATGGCGACAACCACCTTCGAATCCCTGAATCCGTCCACGGGCGAGGTGATCGAGACCTTCCCGCGCTCGACCGCGTCCGATGTCGAGCACGCGGTCGCGGCGGCACGCGAGGCCTGGGAGGACTGGCGCCTCGTCCCGGCGCCCGAGCGCGGCAACATCCTCTTCCGCTTTGCGCAGCTGCTCGAGCAGCGCAAGCCCGAGCTCTCGGATCTGATGACCCGCGAGATGGGGAAGGTGAAGGCCGAGGCCGGCGGCGACGTCCAGGAAGCGATCGACATGAGCTACTACATGGGCGGGGAGGGGAGGCGGCTCTTCGGCCAGACCACACCGTCGGAGCTCCGCGACAAGTTCATGATGAGCGTCCGGATGCCGGTGGGCGTGGTGGGCGCGATCACCCCGTGGAACTTCCCGATCGCGATTCCGGCGTGGAAGCTCTGTCCCGCGCTCGTCTGCGGCAACACCGTCGTCCTGAAGCCCGCCGAGGACACGCCGCTCCTCGCGCAGCGGTTCGTCGACCTGCTGTACGAGGCGGGGCTGCCCGAGGGCGTCGTCCAGATCGTGCACGGGTTCGGCGAGGAGGCCGGCGACGCGCTCGTCCGTCATCCGGACGTCCCGGTGATCACCTTCACGGGCTCGCGTGAGACCGGCGTCCTGGTGACGAAGAACGCCGCCGACCAGCTCAAGCACGTCCACCTCGAGCTCGGCGGCAAGAACGGGATCATCGTGATGGAAGACGCCGACGTCGACCTCGCCGTCGAGGGGATCCTATGGTCGGCCTTCGGCACTGCGGGCCAGCGCTGCACCGCCGCATCCCGGGTGATCGTGCATCGCGCGGTCTACGAGGAATTGCAGAAGAAGCTCGTCGCGGGCGCGGAGAAGATGCGCATCGGTGCGCCCGTGGGAGGACGATACGCAGATCGGGCCGGTGATCAACGAGACGGCCGTCGAGAAGATCCATTCCTACACCGAGATCGGCAGAGGTGAGGGTGCAAGGCTGCTGACAGGCGGCGAGCGCGTCGAAGGTCACGGTTTCTATTACCGCCCAACCGTCTTCGCCGACGTCGACGCACAGATGCGGATCGCGCAGGAGGAGATCTTCGGGCCGACCACGGCGCTCATCCCGGTGGACTCGTTCGAGGAAGCGGTGCGCGCCGCGAACAGCGTCAAGTACGGGCTGTCATCGTCGATCTTCACGCGTGACGTGAACAAGGCGTTCAGGGCGATGCGCGACCTGCAGACCGGGATCACGTACATCAACGCCGGCACGACGGGCGCCGAGGTGCACCTGCCGTTCGGCGGCATGAAGCAGACGGGCAACGGTCATCGCGAGGCGGGGCAGGCCGCCCTCGACGTCTTCACCGAGTGGAAGTCGGTCTACGTCGACTACAGCGGCAAGCTGCAGCGCGCGCAGATCGACAACGCCGAGTAGTTGCGAGCGCGTCTGTTCACGGACGGCGGGGCGCGCGGAAACCCGGGCCCTGCGGCCTACGGTTACGTGCTCGAGGCCGAGGACGGAACCGTGCTGGCGGCCGAAGGTCACGCGATCGGGTCCGCGACCAACAATGTCGCCGAGTACAGCGGTCTGATCGCCGGGCTTCGCAAGGCGGCCGAGCTGCACGTGCCCGACGTCGAGGTGGTCTCCGACTCCGAGCTGATGGTCAAGCAGATGCGCGGGGAGTATCGGGTGAAGAACGCAGCTTTGCGCGCACTCTCGGTCGAAGCGGCTTCGCTTGCGCGCGAGTTCGCGAACGTCGAGTATCGACACGTGAAGCGCGCGCACAACGAACTGGCCGACAGGCTCGTCAACGAAGCGCTGGACGCAGCATGACCGTGCAGCATCCCTTCGGTGTCGCCGTGCTCGCCGACGATCACGAAGCCGCGATGGCGACACTCGCCGAGAACGTCGTGTTTCGCAGCCCCGCAGTCTACAAACCGTACGAGGGCAAGGAAACGGTCGACCAGATCCTCCGCCTCGTCGCGACGGTGTTCGAGAACTTCCGTTACACGAGCGAATGGCGGGACGGCCGCACCACCATCCTCTTCTTCGAGGCCGACGTCGGCGATCGAGAGCTCCAGGGCATCGACATTCTCGAGGAGAACGAGGACGGCCTGATCGAGGGCTTCACCGTCATGATCCGCCCGCTCTCGGGCCTGCAGGCGGTCGCGGCCACGATGGCCGCCCGTCTCGGCATCGCCTGAGCCCGCGGCGGCCCCGGCTATACTGGCGACCGTTCGCGGATGTAGCTCAGTTGGCTAGAGCGTCTGCTTGCCATGCAGAAGGTCGTGGGTTCGAGTCCCATCATCCGCTTCTCGAAGGCCCCGGAAACGGGGTTTTTGCTCTTGAACCAGTGCAGCGCACGTCCGTGTTGGAGGACGGGTCAGCGCCGCTTCACGTGGTGCGCTGCCCGCCCGTTTCGCTCCGAGCGAGGCATGCCACCGAACCAGCCCCGCCCAGGGCAAAGAATGGAGCTGCCTGCTCATTGCGAACCCGGCGTTGCCCCGAGTGTGAGCGCTATCCCGCCAAGGGAAGGACCGAATGCGTCGGCGGCCCGTGGAACTTTGAATCGTCTGATGGCTGTTCGCATTGCGAATGTCTGGCTCGCGAGGACGACACCGCCGTGCGAGGACGCCAGGTCTTGTCGCCGATCTACGAGGGGCAATGCATCCCTCAAATCGAGAGCCGCCGAAACGCGCGCGCTCATGAAGGGAGGATTCGGTGAGCAGAACCGACGCAGGACGGTAGCTCCGATCGTCCCATGGTCAAAGGTGTCGTGAAGCGCTAAGCCCGCCGGCGTGAACGGCGAAATCACAAAGGCCGGCACGCGTGGACCGAGCTTGCCACTATTTTGCCCACGAAGCGGAGTGGCGTTATCGGGTGGATCGACATGATCGTAGAACCCTCCGTGTTCGTCGTAAACGACGAGCAACATCGTTCTTTCCCAATTCGGATTGCTTCGCGGGGAAAAAAGGGTAGTGACAACTTCATGAACGAACTTCTGACCAAAATAAAGGTCAGAGGGTGGTGCATCATCGTTGTCCTGCGGCGAGTTTATGCCGGCGGGCAAATCGCCAAACAGAGGATCAACCCAGGTAAAACTCGGCAAGCCGGCACTGACAGCCGCGAGAAAGCCGTTAACTGGGTCAGAATACTCGAGCACGTTCACCATATCGAACGAATACTTGGTGAACGCCCGCATCATGCTCGATCGCTGCTGGAAATATTTCCAGCTGACCCTGCGTGCAGTCAGTAGATCGAAGATGGTCGGAGCCTCCGATGGAGTAAAGTCAGAGTAGGAAGGGGTATTGACTTCCGGCTCGCCATAGCTGTCACGGTTCAAGTCACCTGTCATCGCGACGAATCGGTTTGGCCAAGTCGGGCCTGGGTGTGAGCAGAACCAGTGGTCGCAGACGGCGTGTTCCCGTGCGAGCATGTCGTAGACAGGTAACTGCTCGGCTCCGTAATAGCCCATCACTATCTCTAGTTGATCGGGATCGTCCCCTGCTTTCATTTTTGCGTAGTCACTGACAAAATGCATCATCCCATCAGCCATTTGCGCCTTCACAGACTCAAAGCTGTGGTCGGGACTAAGCAACTCTGTATTGATGATGTGAGTGTCGGTGAGAAGGTTTGGGTAATAGTATTTGCCCTTGTAGAAATTGTACTGCGTTCGATTGTCGCCGGTCTCCCACTTGAGCCCTTCGATGTCGGTGCGTCCTCCCTCTCGGCTCAAATAACCCAGCATGTGGTCGAATGATCGGTTTTCCATCATCAGTACAACGATGTGATCGATCTTGCTGAGGTTTCCAGCTGTTGTCTTGGGCTGGGTGTGCACCGGTGCTCCAGACACAGACGCGCGTGGCCTCGGTTTCCAGAGGGAGTCACCGTCGCCTCGCGGAGCGTAGAGAGCGTCAGGGAAAAGAAGCGGATCGCCCAGCGTGATCGAGAGGACCTTCCAGGCGGACCGCCCAGCGGAGTCGGTTGCCTCGACGACGAAGCGAGAGCTCCCTGCGGTTCCGGAAGGGGTTCCAGTGATTACGCCTCGCGGCAGAATCATGAGTCCGGCTGGCAGGTTGCTCGCTGACCAGGTGTATTCACTTCCGCCGGTGTCGTCGTTCACCGTTAACGAAAGCGCGTATGGCCTGTCGATCACCCCATCGGGCAACGGATCGTCGGTGCTTATTGCAAAGCCTGAGGGATTGATGGCGAAGGTGTACGTCGCCGACACCTCCGCTCCAGCGGAATCGCGCACAGTCACGGCTACGTCGTATGCGCCGGCAGCCGAAGGGGTCCCGCTGAGCGTGGCGTCGTCGACCGTTGTCCCCGGCGGCACGTTTCCGTCGATTGTCCAGGTGTATGGCGCTGATCCGCCAGATGCGGCGAAGACGTTGGAATAGGCCTTGCCGATCACGCCTGGTGTCGGGATAGCTTCGCTTAGCGCCAACGACACGCTCCCCGCCGGATCAACAATCGTGCTTGGCAGCCCTTCGTTATCCGGAGGCAACTGGCCGATGTAGTCGATCACGACGTCGCCCTGCGGGCCGTCGGCCGGCACTGGCTGCGAATTAGCGGGGCTGTAGCGTACGTCCAAGACGCTGAAAGCGGCGCCGAGCAACCATGGTGTGATCGCCGCCCCAACTGCTGCGGCGTGACCATCGAGAAATGCTTCCCCCGCCGCGATAGCGCTGTCCAGCGCATCGCGAAACTTGTCTTTGTAGTAGAAATTCGTGTCGAGGTTCGCAATCAAGTCAGAGCCAATTTGTGACTGGTAACCGACGGTCGTGGTGATGACGTCGACACCCGACGTGGTGAGGAAGAACTTGATGTTGACGCTGAACTCGTCCGCGCTGAAGCCAAAGCCGAGGAAACTGCCGCTGATCGGCTGATTCCCTATTCCAGAGAATTTGACAGTGAGCAGGACATAGGGCAGCGGGCCTGGGAGATACTTGTAAGGGCCATCGGACGAGTCGATGCTGAGATGGATGTCACTTACCTGAAGATTGGGGAAATCTAGCGTAGGAACGCTACCCACTACATATTGAACATTCGGAATTGCATAATACGATGCTAGCTCTGGGTCGAAATTAATAAGAAGCTCACCGTCAACAAATTCCAAGGAAATGTAATTCCTTCCACTCCAGTTGTCGTCGAACCCCTGTTGGAAAAACGCAAGGGGGATGCGACGAGTGAGAATCGGAAAGTTACTTGGGTAGGGGTTTAGAGTGACGGTGTAGGAATAGGTTCCGGCAGGCGTATCTTGCTCGAGTTGAAGTTGGACGCGCCAAGTGTCGTCTCCGTCGGAAGTGGTGATCTGAAGCGGCAGCGTGTTCAGGGCGCTCGCAACCAGTTGGTCGCCGTGGTACAGATCCATTTTGAGATCCATCGGCTGCACTGTCTGCCCACCGCCGCCGCCACCACCAGGGGCAATCGGGAGTGATGGGCCGACTAAAATGCCTCCCCCTGGAGTGCGGACGCTCGTAGAGGCGATTCTGGGACTCGGCAGAAAGCCAGGCGGGTGACCTGGTTGCTGACCAAGGGCTCCGGGTGCTGAAGGCTGCACCGGCGGCTCCGTGATGATGCCGACCTGAGTTGAGTACAAATGGAACTCGCCAGGCATCATCGTCGGCAAGCGGTACGTCTGAACTTCGCCCGGCGATAGTTCGATCGCCGTAGACGGAGCCAGATAAGCGTATTGCGTCACTCGTGCCTCCGGCGCTCCAACCGATCGCCTTCGACGTGCCTGGACTATGCCGCCCGATGACCCTACCAAGCTTTCAGCTTCCACTGTTATGGATCGCACGGCTGCGGCCGGGTCAGCAGCGGGTCAGCGAACCACCAGTAAGCACAGGAACTCCTCGGCATCGGAGCAATGACGTTGGCGTTGTGAGGCCAGATGGGCATTCGTAGGCAACGTTCCCCGAGGCCCACACGGGTTCGAGTCCGTCGGCCTGGCCGAGTCCGGAGCAAGCGAAGCGAGTGCCACACGAGGAGCGAGCGGTTGCGCGCGCGCCCCCAACGATCTACGCCTGCGCCGCAGCGTCGAGTACCGAGACAAGCTCGCCTCCTCGTCGCTGAACGCCCGACCATACAACGCAGGTCAAGCGACAGTCAACAGCCCGACGGTCTCTCCCTCGCGTCTCAGACTGCGCGGGCGTTCGTGTCCTCGACGAGCTTCTTGACGATGACCAGACCGTCGCCGCGGTCGACCACTGTTTCGACGGCGTCGACCTCGTGGCCGGCTTTGACGACGTAGTGGGCGGGATAGCTGTGGATCCTCTCGAGCGTGGCCGCAGTCACGTCGATCGCTTCCTCGCAGAGCGGGTTGGCGCACTCACAGACGAATTCCGTCCATTGGGCCGTCCTGTTCGAGGCGATCAGCGAGTCGTTCAGTTCGGCGAACAGTCGCTCGGCCAGCGCTGCCCGCGCGGCGAAGTTCTCCGGGTGAGCGTGCCCGGTCTTGACGAGCGCATCGGCGATCGCGGCCGGCGTCTCGCGTGTCTCGACGACGCGTTCGGCGAGAGCTCGGATCTTGATCTGATGTGAGCGAGCCGCCTGCCGGAGCAGCTCGAAGCTGTCCGCCATGCTCACTCCGAACCGCTCGAAGATGATTCCCTTCGCTTGTTCGATCACAACGCGTGCTGCGAGTGCGTGCTGCAGCTGCGCGATTTGCGCGTCTCTGGGGTCGATAGCGGTGTCGACGCTCGTATCTGCCATGGGACCTTTCTTGCATCGGGGAACCACGAGGTCACGGGCTCTCTCGTCGAGAGGAGCAGACGGCCGTCAGGCAGCGTCGGGGCCCAAGACGGGGCCAGCTCGCTCGGCGAGGCCCCACTGTACTGGCACGATCGCCGGCGACCGGCCGCGAAAGCTCCGGCGAAGGCGCGTCTTGTTGCGCCCGCACAGAGGTGGTAGGTTCCAGGGAGTCGCAATTGAGGCCCTGTCCCTGCCTCGTCGGTTCCCAAATTGACGAAGGACGGTGCTTTTGCCGCGCAGAGTTGCTCGTTTCACCACCGCAATGCGGTTTCTCTTGTTCTGTCGACAAGACGTCGAGCCATGGCTGTGATCACCGACCGCCCAGACGAGGAGGCACGCGCCGGTACGGATCCCGGGCAGCTGTCGACCCCGAGGGAGGCACTCCGCGTCCTCGTTGTCGATGACGACGAAATGTTTCGGCTGGCAGTTCGAACGCTCCTGGAAACGGACCGCCGGTTGAATGTGATCGGCGAGGCAGCCGACGGTCAACAGGCTCTCGACGCGGCGATCGAGCTCTCACCGGACGTCGTCCTGATGGACCTCGATATGCCGGGCATGGGCGGTCTCGAAGCGATAACCCAGATCGCAGGACACGTAGCCGGCCCCCCGGTGATCGTCCTGACGGGCTCGAACGACCCTCAGGCGATCGAACGAGCTCAGGCGGCCGGCGCAGTCCGTTACTTGCTCAAGTCTCACATCGCCGATGTCTGCGGGCTCGTCGTCGCCGTCGGCCGGCGCGAGCCCGACAATCAGTCGTCGGCTCCGGGCTCGAACGAGGGACGATGACGTCCACGCCCCGCTAGCACCATCTAGGTAAGGACTGCGGCCGAGTACAGGTTTTTTCCCGCCCGGTCGATAAGGGCCAGATGGATGGAAACACGCGGTCCTTCACCGCGCCTGCGAAGCCGCGGATTCGCCCGAGCACGCGTGACGGTCGGAGCGCCGACCGGGCGAGTCTGGCGCCGGCTCCGGCCACGCCGAAGCGGGAGACCACCATCCGGATCGCGTTCGTGCTGTCGCAGCCGCTGACTGCACCGGCCGTCACGGGAAGGACGCTGCTGATGCGCGCTCTCCCGGCCCACGTGGAGGTGCACGCTCTGTACGACCGCCGCGCCGACTTCGAGCCGTACGCTTTGCACGCCGGTTCGGTCTCGAAGCTCATCCCAGCGGGCGTCGAGCGGTTCCCGATGCGGTTCGGGTTCGAGCGACGCACTTGGTGGGCTGCACCCGTCGAGCTCGTCGCGACCGCCAGAGACTTCGTTCGCGCGGTTCGCTACCTGCGTCGCCACCGGATCGGTGTCGTGCATGGATACGACACCGCCCGCAACGAGCTGTATTGCTTCCTGCTCGCGAGGGTGAGCCGGGTCAAGTGGGTGAGCGGCTTCCACTCACAGTACGGCGATTGGATGTCGCCGGTCGCCAGGACCACGCTGCGGCACGCCGATTTGATCGCTGCCGTGTCCGACTGGACGGCGCGTCTGATCGTCGAGCGCGGCGACATCTCGGCGGATCGAGTCGTCAAGGTCATGAACGGGACCGAGACCGCGAGGTGGGACCCGGCCGGCGTCGACGGCGCGTCGGTTCGCCGCGAGCTCGGGATCGGCGAGCACGTTCCGCTCGTCGTCTGCGTCGCGCAGCTCGCTGAGTGGAAGCGTCAACACCTCCTCGTGCGCGCCTTTGCTCAAGTGGTGCCGCGGTTCCCCACGGCTCAGCTCCTGCTCGTCGGGCAGGAGCAGGAGCCGTGGCGGCGGCCCGACGGGCCGTTCGAGGACGAGCTGCGGAAGCTGATCCGCGAGTTGCAACTCGGCACCAGTGTGCAACTTGCAGGTTTCCGAGCGGACGCACGCGCGGTGGTCGCCGCTGCCGACGTGCTCGCGCACCCGGCCGTCGGCGATCCAGGACCGAACGCGCTGATCGAGGCGCTCGCGATGGCGAAGGCGATCGTGACCGTTGACGACGGCGGCTCGGCCGAGATCGTCGTCAACGGGGAATCGGGGCTCGTCGGGCCGGCAGACGATGTCGATCGGCTGGCCGCGAACATCCTCGCGCTGCTCGAGAGCCCGGAGCTTCGTGCGGAGCTCGGCCGGAACGCGCGCGCACGTGCCGTCCGGCACTTCGACATGCGCCGAGTCGCCGCTGAGATGGAGACGCTCGTCTACCGCCGCGTGCTCGGCCTCGACTGACGGGCGAAACCCTCCAGCAAACGCCTCCGTCCGGCCCGCAACCCCTCGATCAGGCGAGAGACAGCGCGCGAATGTGTCGCGATGATGGGATGGACAACCTGCGGAAAGGACCGGCATCGGCATGCGGCTGCTGACTGTCTTGGACTGGGTGGGCGCATCACGATCGTGGCGCGCCTGCCGGCATGACTCGTGACGACCCTGCGGCTGAGCGACCCCGAGCTGCGCGACCTGCTGATCGCCGATCTCCGGGCTCGGATCGATCTCATCGTGGAGCCGGTCGACCGGGACACGATCGAGGTGTCGCTGCTCGGGTCCTACAGCATCGAGGCGATGCGACTCGCGATCGACCTGCGGGTGCGCGCCTGGGAAGCAACCCAGCGCGCCGCCGGCCGGATCATCCACGTGGAGCTCGTCGAGGGAAGATCGCCGCCGGAGCGCCCGTCTACTGGGTGAGGGTTCAGCACTTGGCTCGACCATTCTGGGGGACGGTCGGCCGGGGCTGGCGGCGGATCCTCGGGGGCAGTCGGCGGGGCGCACCGAGAGGCGGCCCTGCTGAATGTCTCCGCTGGCGCAGCTCGCGGCACCACCGTAGGCTCCGGCCATGCCGACCTCCCTCGCCGGCGCGTGAGCGAGCGCAGCGCAGACGTCGTCGTCGTCGGGTCCGGCTCGGCGGGGCGCCGTCGTCGCACGCAGGCTGGTGGACAGTGGTGCGGTCCGCGTTCTCCTGCTCGAGGCCGGCGGGCGCGATGAGAACCCCGCGATCCACGATCCCGGCCGGGTCCACGAGCTCTGGCTCTCCGAGGTCGATTGGGCATACGAGACGGTGCCGCAGGTGCATGCAGCGGGCCGCCGCCTCGCCTGGCCTCGCGGCAGGGTCCTCGGCGGCTCGAGCTGTCTCAACGCGATGATCTGGGTGCGCGGCGCGCCTGAGGACTTCGACACCTGGGCGTACCTGGGTGCGGACGGCTGGTCGTGGGAGGACGTGCGCCCGGTCTATGAGGCAATCGAGCGGCGTGAGCCCGGCGGCCCCGGCACGGTGAGCCTGCTCACATCCTTCCAGCCTGATGCGATCCACCTGTCGATCGCCGAGGCCGCCGAGGAGTGCGGTATCCCCCTGAACGAGAACTACAACAGCGGGGCGCAGGACGGTGTGTCGTTCATGCAGTACAGCATCGAGGACGGTGTGCGGCACAGCACGGCCGCGGCATACATCCGTCCGGTGGAAGCCGACACGAACCTCGAATTGATCACCGGCGCAACTGCACGGCGCTTGCTGTTCGACGGCACGCGATGTGTCGGGGTGGAGTGGTCGCAGGACGGCCGCGTCGAACGCGTGCGGGCCGACCAGACCGTCGTGTGCGGCGGGACGATCGGCTCGGCGCAGCTCCTCCTGCTCTCCGGGGTGGGGCCTGCGGATCACCTGCGCTCGCTCGGGATCGACGTCGTCGCGAACCTGCCCGGAGTCGGTGAGAACCTGCACGACCACCTCCTCTCGCCGGTCATCTTCAGCGCCGAGCGGGAGGTCGGGCCTCCGTCCGCCGGCCTGCCCGCCTGCCAGACACACCTTTTCTGGCGCTCCCGGCCGGGGTTGGCCGTGCCGGACCTCCAGCCGATCCATTTCATGGTCCCGATGTACGAGCCGTGGATGGAGGGGCCGGAGAACGGCTTCACGCTGATGGGCGGAATCGTGCGGCCCGCGAGTCGCGGCACGTTGCGCCTCACCGGGCCGGCGCCGGAGGACCCCGTGGCGCTCGACCCGAACATCCTCGCGTGCGAGGCCGACGTCGAGAGCCTCGTCGCCGCGGTCGAGCTGTGCCGTCGGATCGGGGCCGCGACCGTGCTTCGAGAGTGGGGCGCGGCCGAGCGCTACCCAGGCCCGTCCGTGAACACTCCAAGCGAGGTTCGAGGCTATGTGCGCGACACCGCGATCACCTATCACCACCAGGTCGGCACCTGCAAGATGGGCACCGACGCGGCTGCCGTCGTCGATCCCCGGCTTCGCGTGCACGGGGTCGAGGGGCTACGGGTCGCCGACGCGTCGATAATGCCCTCGGTGACGACCGGGAACACGAACGCTCCGACGATCATGATCGGCGAGCGCGCCGCGGGGTTCCTGCTGGCCGATGCCTGACCTCGGCGCGGTTCTCGAAACGGCAGGTCTCCCGACAGCCGACGTCGACGCCTGGCGTGCAGGCGAGCCCGCGCCCGAGACCGCCTTCGAGCCGGCGAGCGAGGCGACCTGCGCCTACCTCGTCCGCGGCGAGGAACTGCTGGCACGCCTTCCGTCCCGGCGCGACCGGAGCGGGGCGGAAGCCGAGGCTGCCGCGCTGCTCCAGTCGGAGCTCGATGCCGCGCGCGCACGGTTCCTGCGCGTTCATGCGGAGAACGTCTACGACGCCCTGACGGACACCCTCGCTCTGGCGCTGCGCGACGAGGAGCTCGTCTACGCCGCTGCCGACCGCTTTCCCGGGCTCGTGCCGACGCGCGCACAGCTGGCAGCCGAGCGGGCCAGGGCCCTGCCCGACAAGGAGGGCGTCGAGATCGCGCAGGGGTTGTTCCTCTCGTTCGTGCTCGCGTCGCCTCGTTGCGGCGCGCACCTCGTCTGGTCGATGTTGCGCCCGACGGAGGCGGCGCTCGCGCGTCTCGAGGAGTTCCAGGCGACCGGCATCGCCGATCTTGGCGGGACGTACCTCGAGCGGCGCGGGCGCGCCGCGTATCTCGAGATCCGCAACGATCGTCACCTGAACGCGGAGGACTGCGACACGCTCCCGACCACTGAGGTCGCAGTCGATCTGGCGCTGCTCGACCCCGCCGTGGAGGTGGGCGTCATCCGCGGAGCGGTCGTCAGCCACCCGCGCTACGCGGGCCGCCGGGTCTTCGGCGCCGGCCTCAACCTCACGCATCTGTACCACGGCCGCATCGACTACCTGTTCTTCGTCACGCGCGATCTCGGTTACGTGAACAAGCTCTTCCGCGGCCTGAGCCACGAGGAGCACCGGCCCGGGGAGCCGGAGGAGACGACCGAGAAGCTCTGGCTGGCTGCCGTCGAGACCTTCGCGATCGGCGGTGCCTGCCAGATCCTGCACACGGTCGATCACGTCATCGCCACCCGGGGCGCGCGGCTCTACCTCCCGGCCCGCAAGGAGGGGATCCTGCCGGGGGCGTCCAATCTTCGCCTGGCCCGCTCCGTCGGAGACCGGCTGGCGCGGCAGGCGATCCTCTCCGGGCTCGAGTTCGAGGCCGGGACGCCGCACGGTGATCTGCTCTGCGACGAGATCGTCGAATCGTCCGACGAGGTGGACGCGGCCGTCGCCCGGCGCGTCGAGGCGCTGACGAGCTCCGGGCTCGTGAACGCGGCGGGCAACCGGCGGGCGCTACGCGTCGGGGCAGAGCCCCTCGACGTCTTCCGGCAGTACATGGCCACCTTCTGCCGCGAGCAGGCCTACTGCCACCTGAGCCCCGCGCTCGTACGCAACCTCGAAGAGCACTGGAACGCCCACGAGCGCCGCCTCTGAGCCCGTGATCTGGAGCCCCGCCGAGCAACTGCCACGCGGAGAGCTGCGCGCTCTTCAGCTCGAGCGCCTGCAGGCGACCTTCGGGGTCGAGCTCGACTCGCTCGAGCAGCTCGCCGACCTTCCGTTCACCGACAAGGCCTCGCTCCGCGACGCCTATCCCTACGGGTTGCTGCGGGTGCCCGTCGGCGAGCTCGCGCGCCTGCATGCGTCCAGCGGCACCCACGGCAAGCCGACCGTGGTCGGCTATACCGCAGCCGACCTGGAGGCCTGGACCGAGCTGATGGCGCGGTCCATGACGCTCGCCGGTGTACGGCGCGGAATGCTGGTGCACAACGCGAACACGTACGGCCTGTTCACGGGCGGTCACGGCTTCCACCAGGGCGCGGAGCGGATCGGCGCTCCGGTCCTCCCGGTCTCCGGCGGTTTCACGACGCGGCAGGCGATGCTCCTCCATGACCTCGGCGCACAGGTGCTCGTCGCGACGCCTTCGTACGCGCTCGTGATCGCACAAGCCGTGCACGACGCGGAGATCGACCCGGGCGCGCTCGAGCTCCGGCTCGGCCTGTTCGGCGGCGAGCCCTGGACCGAGGGCCTGCGCGACGAGATCGAACGCGCGCTGCCCGGGCTTCGGGCGGTCAATTTCTACGGGCTCTCCGAGATGTGCGGCCCCGGGGTCGCGACCGAGTGCCTCGAGGCCCGCGACGGGCTCCATGTCCACGAGGACCACTTCATCGTCGAGGTCGTCGATCCGGAGTCCGGAGCGCCGGTTGACGAAGGGGCCGAGGGCGAGCTCGTCTTCACCACGCTGCTCAAGGAAGCGATGCCGCTGCTTCGCTACCGCACCGGCGACATCGCCGCGGTCACCTTCGAGCCGTGCAGTTGCGGTCGAACAACGGCGAGGATCCGGGGGCTGCGCGGCCGGAGAGACGACATGATCATCGTGCGCGGCGTCAACGTCTACCCTTCAAATGTCGAGCATGCGCTCCTCACGGTTCCCGAGGCTGCTCCGCACTACCAGCTCGTCGTGGAACGAGCCGGGGCGATGGACGAGCTGACAGTTCAGTGCGAGCCCGCTACCTCGAACGTGGATCCCGCGAGGCTGCGCACGGCCGTCGAGCGCGTGCTCCGCGAACAGCTCGGGGTCCGCGTGCACGCCGATGTTCTCGAACGCGGGCAGGTGCCGAGAAGCGAAGGCAAGGCCGTCCGCGTCGTCGATCGGCGCTAGCGCCGCGCCGACCGCCGCCGTCGGCTACTCGGCGGCTTGGAAGAAGCGCTGGGGGTTCGCGACGAGCATCTGGTCGATCTCCCCCTGCGTCACCCCGGCCTCGAGCAGCGCCGGCAGGACCTGCGTCGAGAGGTGGAGGTAGTCCGGCTTCTCGTCCACGAAGAACGGGTTGCCGATCATGAAGTCGTTGAAGCACGCCGCGTCGTGGCCGAGGTGCACGCGGTCGGTGTAGCCCTCCGCGATCAGCGCCAGCAGCGTCTCGATCCTCTTCTCATCGGGATTGAAGTGCTCGATGTTGAAGCGGTCGCAGCCGAGCGCCGCACCCGTGTCTGCGATCGCGCGCAGGTATTCCAGGTCGTTACTGTCGCCGGCGTGGGCGATCACGATCCTGGTCGGGTCGACCCCGGCGTTCGTCAGCACCTCGAGGGCCGGCAGGCCCGTCTTCGCCACCGCGTTGGTGTGGACCATCACCGGAGCGCCGGTCTCGACGCTTGCCGCGGCGACCGCAGCCAGGATCCGCGGCACGTCGCCGACCAGTCCGTGCAGCTCCACCGCGCATTTCAGGAAGGCGGCCTTGACACCCGTGTCGTCGATTCCTTCCCGCAGCTCCCGCACGAAGAGCTCGACGATCGCATCGTCCGACCGGTAGGCCAGGAAGCTCGGCAACTCGAGGAAGGCGTAGACGCCGGTCGCGACAACGATGTTGAGGTCGACCTCGGCGTTGATCCGCTGGATCCGCGGGATGTTCCGGCCGAGCCCGAGCGCCGTGGGGTCGACGAGGGTCTGGATCCCGCTCTCGCGCAGCCGCTGCAGCTTCGCGATCGCGTCGGCGACCCGCACCTCCTCGTCCCAGTAGCCCTCGCCCCAGACATGGCCGAAGTTGATGAGTGCTTCGGGGTCGAGCACGAACACGTGCTCGTGCATCAGCGTCGGCCCGAGCTCGGTGAGCTCGACGGGCCCGCGAACGGTTTCGACGGAGCTGCCCACCGGTGCGAGACTAACCACGAGCGCCTCCGCCTGCTCCCCGAGCGCGTTTCGATCGGCTTCCAGGGGAAAGGCGACGAGCCGGGGAGTGGCAGGCAACGACTCCCCGGCCCGGCGCAATCGACGGTCGACGTCGATGCGCAGAACGGTAGTCGGCGGAGATTTGGTGAATTGTCGAGGTCGCTAAAGACTTGGTTAACGAGTACGCGATCTGCCATGACGCGTAAGGTCGCGCTCTGACCACCTGGGCCCTCGCAACGTCAGCCGGAATCCTTCTCGTCTACGCGAGCCTTTCGCGCCGGCTGGCCCGGACCTGGATCTCCGCGCCGATCTTCTTCCTGTCAGCCGGCCTGATCGTCGGCGGCAAGGGGCTCGGGTGGATCGACATCGGCCCGTCGAGCGAGCAGGTTCGGATCCTCGCCGAGTTCACCCTGACGCTGGTCCTGTTCGCGGATGCCTCCAGGATCGACGTGCCGGCCCTGCGACGCGAGTACAGCCTGCCTGCGCGCCTGCTCGGTATCGGCCTGCCGCTGACGATCGCGGCCGGCTGGCTCGTGGGGGTCGGGCTGTTCAGCTCGTTCAGTCTGGCGGAGCTCCTGATCCTGGCCGTGATCCTCGCGCCGACGGATGCTGCGCTCGGGCAGGAGGTCGTGATCGATCAGCGCCTGCCCTCGCGCATCCGGCAGGGGTTGAACGTCGAGTCGGGACTGAACGACGGGATCTGCGTCCCGCTGCTGTTCATCGCGCTTGCGATCGCCGAGGCCGAGTCGGGGGCGGAGACCACCCATGGCGCCTTCACCCTGGTCGTCGACGCGATCGGCTACGGGCTGCTCTTCGGAGTGGTCGCCGGCGTGGTCGGGGGCGTGGTCGCCCGGTTCGCCCGGCAACACGGACTGATGGACTCGGAGTGGAGCCAGATCCTGCCGGTCGCGACCGCCGCGCTCGCCTACGGGCTCGCCGCTCCACTCGGCGGCAGCGGCTTCATCGCAGCATTCGTGGCCGGCTTCGCGTACGGCAAGCTGCATCGAGACGAGGACGGCGAGCGGACGCAGCTCCTCGGCGAGCTTGGTGGGCTGGCCAACTGCGTGACGTTTCTGGTCTTCGGTGCGGCGATTGCCGGGACCGTGCTCGCCGATCTGACCTGGCGAGCAGCCGTCTACGGCGTTCTCAGCCTCACCGTGGTGCGGATGGTGCCCGTCGCCGTGGCGCTGATCGGCACTCATGCCAGGGTGCAAACCGTCGCGTTCGTGGGCTGGTTCGGCCCGCGCGGGCTCGCCTCGATCGTCTTCACGGTGATCGCCCTCGAAACCGGCTCGCTCGCCCACGCCTCCGAGATCACGGTCGCGGTCGGCTTCACGATCGTGCTGTCGGTCTACCTCCACGGACTGTCCGCGAAGCCGCTTGACCGACCGCTATGCGCGTTGGTACCGGGCGCACCCCGTAGGTCGCCTCCCGGGGATGGAAAGCGTGCCCGCGCCGGCCCAGCGCTGGCGACGCACCGCGGCCTCGCCCGCGTCCAGCGGCACCGACCGGCGCGCCTAGAGGCTTCGGCGGGTCTCGCATCCCCTGGGCGGGGGATGCCAGCCCTCCGCAAAGCACCGATGAACGCCATTGTGGGTCCTGCGGCCGCCGCTGGTGACACCGAGCCTGATCGCGTCCCTGCTCTCTTGCAGATGCAGCGCGAGCTGCTCGTAAAAGCAGCCTCCGGTGCGGAGACGCGCGACGTGCTTCGATTGCTCATCGAGTTGATCGAGGCATACGTGCCAGATGCGATCGGCTCGGTGCTTCTGGTCGATCCCGAGACTCGGACGCTGCAGACACTCGTCGGGCCGAGGCTGCCGGGCAACTACAGCGCTGCGATCGACGGAGTGGCGATCGCCGACGGCGCCGGGTCCTGTGGGACGGCAGCCGCCCGCAAGAGGACGGTCGTCGTCGAGGACATCGCCACCGATCCTCTCTGGGACGCATTCCGTGAGCTCGCTCTGGAGCACGGGCTGCGCGCATGCTGGTCGACGCCGATCGTCGACGGCCTGGATCAGGTGATCGGGACGTTTGCGCTCTACTACGACGCTGTCCGGCGGCCGACCGAGAGCGACCTCGAGCTGGTCGACGTAGCGGCAGGAATTGCGAGCATCGTGCTCGAGCGCGAACGAGCTCTCGCTTCGGCCACGCATGAGGCCGCTGAGCGGAGCGAGATCGACCGTCGCTACCGCACACTCGTGGAACAGCTTCCGCTGGTGATCTATGCCGACGAGCTCGACGCTGTCAGCTCGAACATCTTCACCAGCCGTCAGATCGAGGACATTCTCGGCTATCCGGTCTCGGACTGGCATTCCGACGAAATGCTCTTCGTCAAGCTCCTGCATCCCGAGGACCGCGACCGCGTCCTCGCAGCTCATGACAGGACGCACCGCGACGCACGAGCGGTTGAGCGTCGAGTATCGGCTTCGCGCGCGCGACGGACGCTGGGTGTGGATCCGCGACGAGGGAGTGATCGTGGCGGACGACGACGGCAAGCCCCTGCATCTCCAGGGCTATCTGCTCGACATCTCGGCGGAGCGCGAAGCCGAGGAACAGCTCCGCCGCCAGGCGCTCTACGATCCGCTCACCGGCCTCGCGAACCGCGTCCATTTCACCGAGCGGCTCGACCATGCGGTGGCGACCCGCAAGAGGTCCGGTCAGGCAGACAGCTCTCCTGTTCGTCGATCTCAACAACTTCAAGAGCATCAACGACCGGTTCGGGCATCCGGCCGGCGACGCCGCTCTGCAGACGCTTGCGCAGCAGCTCGAGTCGGTCATCCGCACGGGTGACACCGCTGCGCGTCTGGGCGGTGACGAGTTCGGGGTGATCCTCCAGAGCGTCCACGACCCGACGGAGGCGTCGAGTGTCGCCCAGAGGCTGCACAGAGCGCTGGCGGAGCCGCTCGAGATCGACGGCCGCCAGATCAAGGTCGACGCCAGCATCGGCATTGCGCTCGGGGACGACCCGCAGCTCCTGCTGAAAGAGGCAGACGCCGCGATGTACCGGGCGAAGTCCCATCCGGGCCTCGGCTTTGCGTTCTTCGACCCGGCGCTCGATGAGGCCGCCCTGGTTCGCTTTCGACGGGTCGCCGAGCTCGGGGACGCGGTCGACCGCGACGAGTTCGTGCTCCACTATCAGCCGATCGTCACGCTCGCATCGGGCGTGACCGACGGCTACGAGGCTCTGATCAGGTGGCAGCACCCCGCGCTCGGCGAGCTCGCACCTCTGGAGTTCATCCCCCTCGCGGAGGAATGCGGGCTGATCGTTCCCATCGGTCAGTGGGTCCTGCGAGAGGCCTGTTGTCATATCGCGCGGCTCGGTGAGAGCGCAGGCCGTGCGTTCGAGATCGCCGTCAACGTGTCGGCGCGGCAGCTGCAGCACCCCGACTTCGTCGCGCACGTCGAGGACGCGCTACGCGAGTCGGGCCTCGCGCCCGCAACAACTCGTGCTGGAGATCACCGAGAGCGTCGTCATCGACACCGGAGACGTCGAAACGCGGCTCGCGCTGCTGAAGCAGCAAGGCGTGCAGATCGCGCTCGACGACTTCGGCACGGGCTACGGCTCGCTCGCCTATCTGCAGAAGCTGCCGGTCGACATCGTGAAGATCGATCGAAGCTTCACGGCGACGATCGACGAGGAGAACGGAGGCGAAGCACTGCTCCGCGCGATCATCGGCCTCGGCAGCGCCCTCGGGACACGGCTCGTCGCGGAAGGGATCGAGCGAGTGACCCAGAGCGATCTCATCATGTCGCTGGGCTGCGAGCGCGGCCAGGGCTTCCACTATGGCCGCCCGTCGGCCATGCAGTCGTTCGACGTTCCGGACGTCACGCGCCGCGCTTCTTCCTGAACTCCTCCTCCGTGGGCAGCGCTCCTCGCTTGCGCGCTGCGAGCACGCACTCCAGGTGCGCGTGGCGCCGCCGGGAGACGTCGCCCTCCGGCGCGATCAGCGCATGCTCACTCGTCGCGTGCAGCATCCCGTCGCACAACGGGCAGACGTAGCTCGCGGGCTTGAGGTTCTGTGCGGGTCGCATCGCCCACCAGCGGGCCTCCACTGCAGCCTCCTACGGTGTCACGCGGTAGATCGAACCACCCTGATCGCCGGTGTACAGCTTGCCTCCGGCTGTACCGACGGCGATCACCGACGCGCCGTACCCGGTCAGGAACGGTGTCACCCTGCCGCCCGCTGCCGGCATCGACACGACTTCCGGCCCCTGGCCCAATCCGCCGTACAGCGCGATGTACAGCCGGCCCTTCACGAAACCGAGGCCCATCGGCGATGCGTGCGCTGCGAACTGGATGAACGGTTTGGCGTAGTTCGCGCACGAGCTCGCATCCGCGGGGCAGGTGGGATAGCCGTAGTTGGCGCCCTGCTTGATCGCGAGGACGTAGTCGGGCGGCCGCTTCGGCCCGAGGTCGTCCTGGTTGAGATCCGACACGAGGGGCAGCGCGTGGCCCGGCAGGAACAGGGGCTGCCAGGGCTGGCGGATCCCGGTCGCGACCACGTTGACGGCACCCGAAGCCGGATCGACCGTGAGGAAGCTCGTCGCGTAGTTCGGGTCGGGCGTACCGGGGTTCGCTCCGACATAGATCAAGCCGTCGGGGCCGACGGCGAGGCCGTTGAAGGCGGCGTACCCTTCGGGGCCGGTCGCGATGACGCGCGTCGTCCGAAATTGGCGTCCGTTCCAGCCGCTCACCGCGAGGATGGCCGGCCCGGTGCTGAGGTAGAGCGTTCCGTTGCCGGCCGCGGCGATCCCGAGCACGTGGGCCGGGGAGCCTGGGACCCTGACCGCCTTGCCGCCTCCGAGCACATAGAGGCCGCCGAGCACGTTGGCATTGTCCGAGTCTCCGTAGCCGGCGACGAAGAGCCGTCCTGCCAGCACCGCAAACGCCGTCGGCGTCGGCACGCCGCGGGCCACGACCGCCACGGCACGCCCGCCCGCGGCCTTCGGCGTCGGCGGAGGGCTCTTGGCCGCCGCTGCGGCTGCGGCCATGACCACCGCGACGGCAGAGACGATCGACGCTCTGAGGACGAAACGGCCCATTTCGGACGTGACCCTAGTGAATCGTGAAGATGACCCGGCGGCGGACGCTCAAGACTCGGACGCTCCGGCCGATACCGTGAACGGGCAATGAACGAGGGACGGGACGAATGAGGCGAATCGGCTCGCGGCACGCTGCGGCGCTCCTCGCCGCCCTCGCGGCTGCCTTGCTGCTCGCCGGCGCAGCAGTCGCCGACAAGGAGCAGATCCACCTGACCGCTGCCGGGCAGGCCGCTGCACGGGCTGCCGTCATGCATCGCGCCGATCTCGGTGGCGGGGGCGGCTGGACCGGCGGGCCGAAGAAGCCGGACCTGTCGTCGGGGACCGGCTGCGCGAACTTCAAGCCGAAACAATCCGATCTCGTCCTGATCGGTGCTGCCGAGAACGTCTTCAGGCATCCCGGCGTCGAGTTCGACAGCGAGGCACAGGTACTGGAGACCCCGGCGATGGTGCGTCTCGACTGGCAGCGGACGGTGCTGGCGCCGCAGGTGATGCCGTGCTTGCGGAGCAACCTCGAGAAGCAGCTCACGGCATCGGAGCGGCTCGTCTCGGTGCGTCGCATTCCCTTCCCTGCGCTGTCCGGCTACACCCGTGCGTACCGCACCACCGTGGACGTCAAGTCCCCCTCGGGGACCGCGCGCGTGTTCGTCGACCTCGTCCTGATCGGCCGACACAGCACCGAGATCACGCTGACGACCACGGCTCCGATGGTCGCCGAGGCGCCGGTTCGCGCCGCCGAACTTCGGCTCGCGCGCATCCTGGTCGCCCGAGCGGCGCCCTAACCGTTACTCGGGATCCGGAACCCGGTTGACGTAGTTCGTGTGTAGGACGTACAGCGCCTCCGCGAGGTCGGGGGAGGTGAGCGCGTGCTTGTGCAGGAACCCCGCCGCGCCCGCGGCGTCGGCGCGGGCGACGTCGTCGTACTCGTCGGACCCGGTGTAGATGACCACGTGCTGGTCGGCGTCGCGTGCGTGAATCGCATGGGTTGCGTCGATCCCGTCGAGGCCGGGCATCCCGATGTCCATCAACACGATGTCGGGCTCCCGCTCGGCGCACAGCCGAACCGCCTCGTCGCCGTCCGAGGCTCGACCGACGAGAACGAAGCGCGCGTCATCGTCGAGGACGCTCTCGACCAGGTCGGCAAGTTGCTCGTCGTCCTCGGCGATCAGAATGCGGAGCGGTTCGTCGGTCACGAGCCGGAGCCTGTCACAGGCGGCCCGTAGGATGCGGCGGTGATCATCGACGGCCACAACGATCTCGTCCTGCATCGCTGGCGAGGTGAGCCGACCGATCACCTCGACCTCGAAGCCGCGGCGGCTGCGGGGTTCGGCGGCGGCTTCTTCGCGCTGTACGTCCCGTCCCCGCCGATGCCGGATCCGATCGCGACTCCCTACGCGGTGCCGCTTCCGGAGCCGATTCCGCACGACGAGGCGGCCCGGATCGCAGAGGAGCTGTTCGACGCGCTCTGCGGCCTGCCCGTGGCCCGCGCGACGTCCGCCGACGATTTCGATGCCGGCCACATCACGGCAATCGTGCACATGGAGGGCGCCGAACCGATCGCGTCGGATCTCTCGAATCTCGAACGGTGGCACGAACGAGGGCTTCGGTCGATCGGCCTCGTCTGGTCACGACCGAACGATTTCGCCGAGGGCGTGCCGTTCCGCTTCCCCTCGTCGCCCGATATCGGCGGTGGGTTGACCGCGGCGGGGCGCGAGCTCGTGCGCGCCTGCAACCGGCTCGGCATCCTCGTCGACGTATCGCATCTGAACGAGGCCGGATTCTGGGACGTGGCGGCGCTCTCCGACGCGCCGCTCGTCGCAACGCATTCGAACGCCCATGCTCTCTGCGCCGCATCGCGCAACCTGCTCGATCCCCAGCTCGACGCGATTCGCGCGTCGAACGGGATTGTCGGCGTCAACTTCGCCGTCACCTTCCTGCGAGCAGACGGATTACTCGTGCCCGAGACGCCGATCACCGAGATCGTGCGTCACATCGATTACCTCTCCGAACGGATGGGCGTCGAGCACGTTGCCTTCGGCTCGGACTTCGACGGGGCGGTGGTGCCGGAGGAGCTGGGTGGCGCCGCCGGGCTGCCGAAGCTCGTCGAAGCACTACGGGAAGCCGGATACGACGACGATGCCGTCGCGCTGATCACGCACGAGAACTGGCTGCGTGTTCTGCGCGCGACGTGGCACTGAACTGAACCGAAGCTGATTCCGCGCAGCGGAACCAGATTCGCGAGTTTCGAGTCCCGGTGCGCTTCCGAGGAACTCGTGAATCTGGTTCGCCTACGGCGAATCAGATTCAGAGGCGCGTCGCGCGAAGAAGCTGCGTGCCTTCAGGCGCAGGACGAGCACTCCGTCCTGGTTGAAGACTTCGTTCGACGTGATGATCGTGCCCCTGCGCGGGTCTTTCGACGACGGCTGCACGTCGATCACCGTCGAGCGGCCCGTGAGTGTGTCGCCGGGGCGGACCGGCGCCGTCCAGCGGATCTCTTCGACGCCTGGTGACCCGAGTGCCGCCGAGTCGAGCAGAACGGCGCGTACGAACATCCCCATGAACAGAGCCGTCGTGTGCCAGCCGCTCGCGATCAGGCCGCCGAACGGCGAATGCCGGGCCGCCTCGGGGTCGATGTGGAACGGCTGCGGGTCGAAGCGGGTTGCGAACTCGACGATCTCATCCTGCGTGACCGTGACCGGTCCGACGTCGGTCACCTCGCCGATCTGAAAGTCCTCCCAGTGGCGCATGACTCGGCACGCTATCGATACCGTCTTCGAGATGCGCACGAGGGACCTTGGACCGCTCACCGTCAGTGTGGTGGGCCTCGGCTGCAACAACTTCGGCGGCCGAATCGACGAGGCGGAAACGCGCGCGGTGGTCGACGCCGCGCTCGACGTCGGCGTCACGTTCTTCGACACCGCCGACATCTACGGCAACAAGGGAGGCAGCGAAGAGCTGCTCGGCCGCGCGCTTCGCGGACGCCGCGACGACGTGGTGCTTGCCACGAAGTTCGGCAAGGAGATGGGGGACGGCGCAGAGCGTCGTGGCTCGCGCGAGCTACCTCCGCGCGGCGCTCGACGCATCGCTGAACCGCCTCCAGACCGAGGTCGTCGACCTCTACCAACATCACGAAGAGGACACCGAGACGCCGCTCGAGGAGACGATCGGCGCACTCGACGAGCTCGTCGCCGAAGGCAAGATTCGCGCCTACGGCACGTCGAACTATCGCGCCGCCACCCTCGAACGCGCCAAGGCGATCGCCTCGGGCGCGTACGTCTCTGAGCAGAGTGAGTACTCCTGGCTGCGCCGCGAGGCCGAAGCCGAAGTGCTCCCCGCCTGCGAACGGCTCGGGCTCGGCTTCATCCCGTTCTTCCCGCTCGCGAGTGGTCTTCTCACCGGGAAGGTCACGCGCGACGCTCCTCCGGCCGAGGGCACGCGTCTGCACGGCCGGACGATCGACGACGCCGACCTCGACCGTGTCGAGCGGTTGCAGGCGTGGGCCGAAGCCCACGGCGTCTCGCTGCTCGAGGTCGCCGTCGGTGGGCTCGCCGCCACGTCGCCGGTCGCGTCCGTGATCGCCGGTGCGACGAAGCCGGAGCAGGTGCGCGCGAACGCCGCGGCCGGGCAGTGGGTGCCGTCCGCCGGCCGAGCTCGACGAGCTCGAGAAGCTCTGAACTGTGCAGCTCAGGCGATCTTCATCGCGACGTGCTTGAGCTGCGTGTACTCCTCCATCGAATAGATCGACATGTCCTTGCCGTAGCCGGACGACTTGTAGCCGCCGTGCGGGAGCTCGGATGAGATCGGCACGAGATGGTCGTTCACCCAGACCGTTCCGAACTGCAGCTTGCGGGCGGCATTCAACGCGCGCCCGATGTCGCGCGTCCACACCGAGGCGGCCAGGCCGTAACGGACGTCGTTCGCCCACTCGATCGCCTGGTTGTCGTCGGCGAAGCGCTGCACCGTGATCACGGGGCCGAAGACCTCGTTCTGGACGATCTCGTCGTCCTGGGCGACATCCGTGATGATCGTCGGCTTCACGAACCACCCCGTATCGCCGTCCGCTTCGCCGCCGGTGAGCACGGTGGCGCCCTTGGCCCGGTCGAGGAAACCGAGAATGCGGTCCTGCTGGTCCTTCGTGATCACGGGGCCCATCTCGATCTCGTCGCTCGTGGCGGGATCGCCCACCTTGATGCCCTCCACCGTCGGGACGAGGGCCTCGAGCAGCGCGTCGTAGATCTTCGGCCCTGCGATGATCCGCGACCCGGCGGTGCAGTCCTGGCCCGAGTTCCAGAAGCCGGCGATCTTGATGCCCTCGGCGACTTGCTCCAGATCGGCGTCGTCGAAGACGACCATCGGTGCCTTGCCGCCCAGCTCGAGATGCACGCGCTTGAGCGTGTCGGCCGCATTGCGCGCGATCAGCTTGCCGGTCGCGACGTCTCCCGTGAGTGAGACGAGCCCGATGTCGGGGTGGCTGACGAGGCGTTCGCCGGTCGGTACACCGTCGCCGGTCACGACCTGCAGCACCCCGTCGGGGATGACGTCCTTGGCGAGCTCGACGAACCGCAGCAGCGACATCGGTGTCTGTTCCGAGGGCTTGAGGATCTGCACGTTCCCTGCGGCGATCGCGGGGCCGAGCTTCCAGATCGCCATCATCAGCGGGTAGTTCCACGGACAGATGCCCGCGACGATGCCGATCGGCTCGCGCCGGATCATGGACGTGTAGCCCTTGATGTACTCGCCGACGGACTTGCCTTCGAGGTTGCGTGCCGCCCCGGCGAAGAAGCGCAGGTTGTCGGCGCAGAACGGCATCTCGTCGCGGGCGGCCATCAGCGGCTTGCCGACGTTGCGCGACTCGATCTGGGCGAGCTCCTCGGCGTTCGCGTCGATCACGTCGGCGAGAGCGAGCAGCAGCGCCGCGCGCTCGGCCGGGGTCGCGTCCAGCCACTCGGGCAGCGCTCGCTTGGCGTTCTCGACGACCTCGTCGACCTCGGCCGCAGTCATGCTCGGGACGGAGTCGATCGTCTCCGCCGTCGCTGGGTTGATCACGTCGATCGTTGCCATCTGCTTCTCCTATTCGGTGCGAAGGATCCCGCTCTCGCGGGTCAGGCGCTGCGCGAGCGCAACGGGGATGATCGTCACGTGCGAGGATCAGGAACACGACGACGTTCACCTCGGGCAGCTGCTGGCCGAGGCGGATCTGGCCGAAGATCCAGATCGGCAGGGTGTTCTGGGCGCCCGCCGTGAACGTCGTCACGATCACCTCGTCGAACGACAGCGCGAATGCGAGCAAGGCCGCCGGAGATCAGCGCCGTCGAGATCGACGGGAACGTGACGTAGCGGAACGTCTGGATGCCGTCGGCGCCGAGATCCATCGACGCCTCCGTCAGCGATCCCGGGACGCGGCGGAGTCGCGCGATCACGTTGTTGTAGACGACGACGACGCAGAACGTCGCATGGCCGATCACGATCGTCAGCAGCCCGAAGTTGAGCTTCCAGTACGTGAAGTACGAGTTGAGCGCCATGCCGGTGATGATGCCGGGAAGAGCGATCGGCAGCACGAGCAGGAACGAGATCGACTCGCGGCCGAAGAAGCGGAAGCGGTGCACGCCGAACGACGCCATCGAGCCGAGGACGAGCGCGACAACGGTGGCGAGCACGCCGGCTTTGAGCGAGAGCCAGAGCGCCTGCTGCATGTCGCCGTTGTGGATCGCCGGCGAGAA
Organism: uncultured Thermoleophilia bacterium; assembly: GCA_963779535.1. GTDB lineage: Bacteria > Actinomycetota > Thermoleophilia > Gaiellales > Gaiellaceae > PALSA-600. The sequence continues at coordinate 51,855 of CAVZYP010000004.1, forward strand.
CCACTTCGTCGTCAGGCCCGGGATCGGCCAGCTCTGGACGTTCGACGCGTTGAAGGCGTACAGGCAGATGATCACGATCGGGATGTAGAGGAACGCGAGCACGAGCAGCGACCCAGACGCCGAGCGCGATCCTCGTTCGGCGGCTCTCCATCACAGCGCGTCGAACGCGCCGAGTCGGCGCGCGATCATGAGGTAGACGCCCATCACGAGCACGCGGCACGACTGCGAACGCGGCGGCGAACGGGAGGTTGCCGGCGCCGTTGACCGAGTCGTAGACGACGTTGCCGATGAACTGCGACGACGGGCCGCCGACGAGGATCGGCGTGATGTAGTCGCCGAGCGTGAGCGAGAACGTGAAGATCGATCCGGCGACGATGCCGGGCAGCGCGAGCGGCAGGATCACGCTCCGCAGCGTCCGGCCGCCCTTCGCTCCGAGGTCGCGCGACGCCTCGATGTAGGAGTGGGGGATCCGCTCGAGTGCCGCGTAGACCGGCAGGATCATGAACGGCAGCCAGATGTACGAGAAGACGATCCAGATCGGCGGTGTTCGTGTAGGCGAGGTTCGCCGGCGGGCAGACCGATCTTCTGCAGCGCTCCAGTTGAGCAGGCCGTTCGTGGTTGAGGATCAGCTGCCAGGCGTAGACCCGGGCGAGATACGACGCCCAGAGTGGCAGGAGCACGAGCACGAAGAGCACGGCGCGCACGCGCGGTCCGGCCAGCCGCGCCATGAAGTACGCGAACGGGAACGCGATGATCGCATCGGTCACCGTCACGGCCGACGGCGATCAGGACGGTGCGAAGCGCGACCGTGTGGTAGGTCGAGCCGTTCCAGAGCTCGCGGTAGTTGTCGAGCGTCCAGCTGTGGATGGTCAGCGACGTGAACGGGTCGACCGTCCAGAACGAGTAGATGAACAGCGCAACGAGCGCCGCGACGTAGATCGCCGAGGAACGCGACGACCGGCGGCGAGAGGAGCGAGACCGCCTTCAGCCACGGTCGCCGCCAGAGGGCGCCGCCGAGCGCGGCGGCGCCCTCCGCGGCCATTGCGGGTCTAGCCCTTGAGCTGTGTCCAGGCCTGCTGCCACTTCGTGTAGTCCATGCAGTTCTTCTTGCCGTTGCCGCAATCGGCGAGCGGCGTCTTCCAGAAGTGAGATCTGCTTGAAGTACTGCGAGCGGCGCGTTCGCGTGGTACTGCGCGCACGAGCCCTTGGCGAGCTTGTTCATGATCGGGCACGCCTTCGAGTTGACAGGCGTCTCGCCGTAGTACGTGGCCTGCTGCGCCTGCACCTTCGGCGTCGAGATGTAGGCGAGCCACTTGTAGGCGCAGTCGAGGTTCTTCGTGTGCGCCGACACCATCCAGGTGTCGAGCCATCCCGTTGCGCCTTCCTTCGGGATCACGTCCTTGACCGGAGCCTTCGCCAGCGAGCAGCTGGCTCAGCTGATACGGCCACGCGGCTCCGATCACGACGTTGCCGTTCTTGAAGTCGCTGATCTCCTGGCCACCGGACGGCCAGTACCGCTTGATGAGCGGCTTCTGCTTCTTGAGCAGGTTGATCGTCGCGTTGAACTGGGTCGAGTTCAGCTCGTACGGATCCTTGATCCCGAGCGACGGCTGCGTCTTCTTCAGGTACAGCGCCGCGTCGGCGATCTGGATCGGGTTGTCCGGCACCGTGATCTTCCCCTTGTACTTCGGGGTGTAGATCGACGACCACGACGTCGGCGCCGGCTTCACCTTCTGCGTGTTGTAGAGCAGGATGTTCGGCCCCCACTGCAGCGAGATGCCGTAGTGCTTGCCGCCGACGGTGTTGTTCGGCGGTGACTGGAACGCCTTGTTGAAGTTCTTGAAGTCGGGGATCTTCGACGGGTCGACCGCCTGCACGTCCTTGCCGTAGATCAGGCGCAGCGACGCGTCGCCGGACGCGGAGACCATGTCGTACTGGCTGCCGCCGCCCGAGCGCATCAGCGTGACCATCTCGTCGGAGGAATTCGCGTACTTCGGGTGGACCGTGCAGCCGCTCTGCTTCTCGAACGGCGTCACCCACTGTGGCTGGAGGTAGCCCTCCCACGCGATCATGTTCAGGGTGCCGCCGGCTCGCCTGCTCGTCGCGCCGGCCGCCGGGAACGCCAGTGCGGCGACCGCGAGGATCGCGAGCAGCGCCCACATGCGCTTCGTCATCTGACCTCCTGCTCGTGGTGTTGGTGGGGGGTCGATCTCGTACGCGTCCGCGTCCCGCCAGCGCGACGTGGACGCGGGTGCCCGGGCTCGATTGACGAGCCGTCGTTCGGGCGGACGACGGTCAGTCGGTCGCCGCGCGTCGGTGTCGACGAGGATGCGCGTGAAGGCACCGACGAAGACGACGTCGGCGACGACGCCGGCTTCGCCGCTGCCCGTTCAGCTCGATCCGCTCCGGGCGGACCGAGAAGCGCCTGCCGTCGCGCTCGAGGATGTTCGAGGTGCCGACGAAGTCGGCGACGAACTCCGTCGCCGGACGTTCGTAGACCTCGGTCGGGGATCCGATCTGCTCGATCTTCCCCTCGTTGAAGACGGCGACGTGGTCGCTCATCGTCAGCGCCTCCTCCTGGTCGTGCGTGACGTAGAGGAAGGTCATGCCGAGCTCGCGCTGCAGCGACTTGAGGAAGACCTGCATCTCCTGGCGCAGCTTCAGGTCGAGCGCGCCGAGCGGCTCGTCGAGCAGCAGCACCTTCGGGCGGTTGACGATCGAGCGCGCGAGCGCGACGCGCTGGCGCTGCCCGCCCGAGAGCTGAACGGGCTTGCGTTCGCCGTAGGCGTCGAGGCGCACCATCCGGAGGACCTCCTCGACCTGGGTTCGGCGGGCAGCCCGTCCGATGCCCTTCACCTTCAGCCCGTAGCCGACGTTCTCGGCGACCGTCATGTGCGGGAACAGCGCGTAGTCCTGGAAGACGGTGTTGACGTCGCGCGAGTACGGCGGCTGATTCGTGATGTCCTCGCCGCCGAGCGTGACGCGGCCCGCGTCGGGCTGTTCGAAGCCTGCGATGATCCGCAGCGTCGTCGTCTTGCCGGAGCCCGACGGGCCGAGCAGCGTGAAGAACTCGCCGTCTCCGACCGTCAGGTCGACGGTGTCAACTGCAACGACGTCCCCGTAGCTCTTTCGACATCCCCTCGACGCGGACGTCAGCCGCCAAGTGCGAGCTCCAGGATGTCGAGGCCGCGCTCGAGCTCCTCGTCGCCGATGGTGAACGGCACGAGGATCCGGATCACGTTTCCGTAGATGCCCGCACGAGAGGAGCAGCAGGCCCTGCTCACGGGCCGCGCGCGTGATACGGCTCGTCTCGTCTCCGGTCTGTTCCGGCAGTTCGATCGCGACCATCGGGCCGAGCCCTCGCACCTCTGATCCGGCTGGAGCCATCGCCTCGAGCCGTTCGCGCAGGCGCGCGCCGATCTGTTCTGCGCGTGGACGCTGCTCCGCGAGCGCGTCGAGGATGGCCGATCGCCGCAGCGCACGCGAGTGGGTTCCCGCCGAAGGTGCCGCCGAGTCCACCCGGCGGAACCGTGTCCATGACCTCTGCACGGCCTGTCACGGCCGCGAGTGGCAGGCCGCCGCCGAGCGTCTTGCCGCTGACGAGCAGATCGGGCTCGACGCCGTAATGCTCGATCGCCCACACCGGCCCGGTCCGGCCGCAGCCCGACTGCACCTCGTCGTCCACGTACAGGATCCCGTAGCTGGTCGAGGAGCTCCTGCAGGCGGCTTGGGAAGTCGGGCGTCATCGGGATGAAGCCGCCCTCGCCCTGAACCGGCTCGAGCACTGCGCACGCGACCGATCTCGGATCGACATCTCCCTTGAAGAGCCGCTTCAGGCGCCTCGATCGCGTCGTCCTCGCTGACGCCGCGGAAGGGGTACGGGCGCGGGCGTCCGGTAGACCTCGGGCGCGAACGGCCCGAACCCCGCCTTGTAGGGAACGACCTTCGACGTCATCGTCATCGAGAGGAGCGTCCTGCCGTGGAACGCGTTGTCGAACACGATCACAGCCGGCCGGCCCGTGGCGACACGCGCGATCTTGACGGCGTTCTCGATCGCCTCGGCACCGCTCGAGTCAGGAGAATGGACTTCTGGATCGTCGCCGCGGCACGGTGAGAGCTCGGCGAGCCGCCGGCACACCTCGATGTACGGCTCGTACATCCCGACCATGAAGCACTGGTGCATGTAGCGGTCGACCTGCGCATGTACCGCGTCGACGACAGCAGGCAGGTTGTGGCCGAGATTGGCGCAGCCGAGCCCGCCGGCGAAGTCGATGTACTCGCGCCCTTCGGCGTCCCAGATGCGTGCGCCCTCGGCTCGCTCGACGACCAGCGGCGGAGTCGAGATCCCTCGCGCGACGTAGCGCTCGCGGGCTTCCTGGACGCGCTCCGATCGCGCTTCGTTCCTGCAACGACACGGCAACCGCGACTGTATACGCGTCATTCAGCCGGCGAAAGTGCTTCGGCCGCGGAGAGTGATCCCGGGCGGGCCGATACCATTCCGCCCCCTGGCGCCTTGGCCGAGTGGTTAGGCAGCGGCCTGCAAAGCCGTTTACAGCAGTTCGAATCTGCTAGGCGCCTTGCGGACGGCCGCCGTGCGCGTGTAAGAGGATTGCCACCGTGGCGTCTCCCGAAGTCCCGCTCGGCGAACCGCGCTGGCCGCCGCTCACCGCCCTCGCGGTGCTGATCGTGCTCAACATCGGTCTGCGGCTCTGGCTCCGCGACGAGCCGCGCGTGGCGTTCCCGTGGCTCGTCCCGGTGATCGAGATCGTTCTCCTCGGCGTCCTGGCACTCGCTGACCCGAGTCGCCATGCGGGCCACCGCACGCGGGGGTCGATCCGTCGGGTCGCGTTGGTGCTGGTCGCCCTACTCGTCACGGGCGCGCTGCTGGCGACCGGGCTCCTGATCCACGACCTGATCACGGGAGCGAAGGTCGCTCAGTCGCCGACGACGCTGCTCGCGGACGGTGCGTTCGTCTGGGTGGGCAACAACTCGCATTCGCGCTCCTGTACTGGCTGATGGACGGGGGCGGCCCGATCGCGCGTCTGCGGCACGCCGCTCCGGTCGACTTCGCCTTCACGCAGCAGCTGAGCCCGGAGATCGCGCCCCACGGCTGGCGGCCGTTCTTTCTCGACTATCTCCACCTGAGCTTCACGAATGCAACAGCGTTCAGCCCGACGGATGTGATGCCGCTCACCCACAGAGCCAAGTTCACGATGGTGGTGCAGTCGACCGTCGCAATCGCCCTGTTCGGGCTCGTCGTCGCGCGTGCTGTCAACGCGTTCACCTGACCCGCTCGGATGTTCCGTGATCGTCGTCAGCCGTCGCGTCCGAACAGCGAGCTCTCGAGCACGTAGAAGAGCGCGATCGCGCCGTAGAGGGCGACGGCGAGATAGGCGGAGATGAGCGACGAGAGCGTCGCCAGGCCGTAGATGATCCAGCCCGGCCCGAACGACCGTGAGATACCGCTGACGACCCGCTGGTCGGCGTCGGCAGAGATCAGCCGACGTCCTAGGGCCGCGTAGAACCACATCGTCCCGTAGGAGACGGCCATCAGCGTGAAGGTCAGGCCGTAGGCGAAGGCCGCCGGCTTTGAGCCGTCGCGCAGCGTCTCCGCGAGGACCCGGGTCGGATAGGGGCTGAACGCGACGATCATCAGGAAGACGACGTTGATGAACAGGAACGTGCGATCGACCCGGTCGATCTGCTGCATCACCGTGTGGTGGTTCACCCAGATGATCCCGATCGTCAGGAACGAGATCGCATAGGCCACGTACGATGGCCACGCGTGCACGAGGCCATGAGCCACCGAGCCGCCGGCACGATGTACTTCGAGGATCAGCAGCGTTGCCGCGATCGCGAACACGCCGTCGCTGAACGTCTCGAGACGCGCTGTGTTCATCGAGCCAGTTTAGGATCGGAGGATGAGTCGAATGAGCTTCTCCGGGGCATTGATCCAGAACGCGATCTACATCGCGCAGGAACCGCCGGCGTGGCCGATCACGGCGGATGACTGGGAACGCGCGGCGGAGGAGCGGCTCGACGCCGGCGCGTTCGGCTACATCGCGGGCGGCGCGGGTGCGGAGTCGACGATGCGCGCGAACCTCGACGCGTTCGCGAAGTGGCGCATTCGTCCGCGGATGCTCACCGGAAACGCTGTCCGGGACATCTCGGTCGAGGTGCTCGGCATGCGTTCCCCCGGGCCTGTCCTGCTCGCACCGGTCGGGGTGCTCTCGATCGCTCACGAGGCGGCGGAAGTCGCGGTCGGCGAGGCCTCCGCGTCGTCGGGGGTTCCGATGGTGCTGTCGAGCGCTGCGACCCACTCGATCGAAGAAGTCGCCGCGACGAACGCGCCCCGCTGGTTCCAGCTCTACTGGGTGAACGATCGCGAGATCTGTGCGAGCTTCGTGCGCCGTGCCGAGCAGGCCGGGTACGGCGCGATCGTGGTCACGCTCGACACGCTGACGCTCGGCTGGCGCCCGCGAGATCTGCGCCAGGCGTATCTGCCGTTCATCAGAGGGGAGGGCTGTGGGCAGTACTTCTCCGACCCGGTGTTCCTGTCGCGGCTCGACAGAACGCCGCAGGAGGATCCGCTCACCGCCGCGGCCACGATGCTCGCCACCTTTCCGAATCTCGGCCTGACCTGGGACGACCTCGACTGGCTCCGGCAGCAGACCACCTTGCCGCTGCTCGTCAAGGGCGTGCTCACCGTCGACGACGCTCGGCGTGCGCTCGCGTGTGGGATGGACGGTGTCGTCGTCTCGAACCACGGCGGGCGCCAGGTCGACGGGGCGGTTGCAGCGCTCGACGCGCTCGTCGAGGTTCGCGAGGGGCTGCCCGAGGCGGTCGTGCTCATGGACGGCGGAATCCGTTGCGCGGCCGATGTGCTCAAGGCGGTCGCGCTCGGCGCCGACGCCGTGCTGCTCGGTCGCCCATACGCCTATGCGCTCGCCGTCGGCGGGCGCCGCGGCGTCGAGGAGCTGATCCAGAACCTGCTGGCCGAGATCGACCTCACCCTCGCGCTCGCCGGTGGGACGTCGATCCGCGAGCTCGATCGTTCGTGGCTGTCGACCGCGGCGTAGTCCTCTCGGGCCCGGGCGCGGTCGCACTCGAGGAGATCCGGGTCGAGCCGCCCGGACCGGGCGAGGTGCTCGTCCGCATCGAGGCGACCGGGGTCTGCCACAGCGACCTGCACGTGATCGAGGAGGACGGTTGGGGCCACGCGTTTCCCGTGCTCCTCGGGCACGAGGGCGCGGGCACCGTGGAGGCGGTCGGCAGCGGGGTCGACGGCCTCGCGAGCGGCGACCGCGTCGTGCTCGGGTGGAAGAGCGCCTGCGGCCGATGTCCCACGTGCCTGCGCGGTGAGCCGCGCCGCTGTGCCCGGCCACCCGCTGCAACCGGACGGCTCTTCCGCGCCGACGGGGCCGAGCTGACGCCCGTGCTGCGCACCGGGACGTTCGCAACCCGAACCGTCGTGCCGGTCGCCTCCGCCGTGAAGGTGTCGCGCGAGCTGCCGCCCGAGCAGGCGTGCCTCATCGGCTGCGCGATCGCAACCGGTGTGCTGTCGGTGCTCGAGACCGCCGGCGTCTGGGAGGGTGCGCGAGTCGCTGTGATCGGGTGCGGTGCCGTCGGGCTGTCGGTCATCCAGGGCGCGCGCATCGCCGGTGCGGCCGAGATCCGCGCGATCGATCCCGACGAGCGAAAGCTCGAGCAGGCGCTGCAGTTCGGTGCCACGCACACCGGCCCAGGACGTGCCGACTTCGTGTTCGACGTCGTCGGGCGCCGTGCCACGTTCGAGCAAGCGCTCGGGATGATCGCGACGGGTGGCACCGTCACCCTGATCGGCCTCTCGCCTGCCCACGAAACGGTCGAGGTCGAGCTGCCGGCCCTGTTCGGGCGACGCGCGCGAATCCTCGTCTCGCACGGTGGCGATCACCTGCCGCAGGAGGACTTCCCGCGCCTGGCCGAGTGGGCGCTCGAAGGCAAGCTCGACCTCGCAGGCATGGTGACGCGCACGGCGCCCCTCGCCGACTGGCAGGCCGCGCTCGACGCGATGCAGCGGGGCGACGTGATCCGCACGGTGCTCACGACGTGACGCTCGAGCTCCTGCAGCAGATCATCTCGGGCGAGGCCCCGGGGGCGCCGGTCGCGGAGCTGCTCGGGATGCGCATGGTCGCCGCCGAGCTGGGGCGTGTGACCTTCGAGCTCGACGCGGGGCCGCAGCATTCGAGCCCGCCCGGCACGCTCCACGGAGGCATTCTCTGCGACCTCGCTGACGGCGCCATGGGCTGCGCGAATCTCTCGCGACTCGAGGCCGACGAGTCGTTCGCGACGGTCGAGCTGAAGATCAACTTCCTCAAGCCGGTCTGGACCGGCCGGCTGACGGCGGTCGGAGAGGTGATCAAGGCGGGTCGGACGCTCGCGCTCCTCGAGTGCCGGATCACGGACGACTCCGGCTCGCTCGTCGCGTACGCGACCTCGACCTGCATGACGCTGCGCAACGGCGACGATTAAGATCGACTCATGGAGCTCCGGGACACGCAGGAGGAAGCAGCGTTTCGGCAGGAGGTGCGCGACTTCATCGCGCAGAACCTTCCGTCGGGTGCGAAGGCGCGCGGGGCACGGCGGTTCGAGGACGCGGACCGCGAATGGAGCCACAAGCTCGGCGCGGCAGGCTACGCGGGGCTCACCTGGCCCAGGGAGTACGGCGGCGCGGGCGCGCCGTACAGCCACCAGGCGATCTACCTCGAGGAGCTCGCGCGGGCCGAGGCGCCGTCGCACCTGGGGGTGATCGGGCTCGGCATGGCCGGGCCGACGATCATCGCGTGGGGCACGCCGGAGCAGAAGGAGCGCTACCTCGCGAAGATCCTGACGGCGGAGGAGATCTGGTGCCAGGGCTTCTCCGAGCCCGACGCCGGCAGCGACCTCGCCGCCTCACGGACGCGCATCGAGGAACAGGGTGACCATTTCGTCGTCAACGGACAGAAGGTCTGGTCGTCGTTCGCGCACATCGCCGACTTCTGCATCCTGGTCGGCCTGGGGCTGCCGGATGCGCCGCGCTACAAGAATCTGACCTATGTGATCGTCGACATGCATGCACCCGGCGTCGAGGTGCGTCCGCTCGTCCAGATCACCGGGCATCCCGAGTTCAACGAGATCTTCTTCACCGACGTGAAGGTGCCGAAGGAGAACCTGCTCGGCGCGGTCGGCGACGGCTGGCAGGTGGCGATGACGACGCTGCTCCATGAGCGTGGCACGCTCGGTTTCGCCCTCTCGGCCACGCTCGACGTCGCCGTGCGCAAGTTGATCGCACTCGCCAAGGAACGGAACGTCACCGACCCGATCCTCCGCGACCGCATCGCTCGCGAATGGATCGAGCTCCAGGCACTGAAGTACACGAACTACCGCTCGCTGACGACCCTGACGAAGACCGGCATCCCCGGCCCCGAGGGCTCGGCGTCGAAGCTGGTGTGGTCGGAGAACAACCAGCGGCTCACCAAGCTCGCTCTGGAGATCCTCGGTTCGCATGCGCAGCTGACGAACGGCGGCGGCTACGCCGACGGTTACTGGCAGTACCAGCAGCTGCGCTCGCGCGGCAACACGATCGAGGCGGGAACGAGCGAGATCCTTCGCAACATCGTTGCCGAGCGCGTGCTCGACCTTCCGAGGAGCAGATAGGTGGACTTCTCCTTCACGCCGGAACAGGACGATCTTCGTCGCGAAGCGCGGGCCTTCCTGGAGGCGAACCCGTCGCCCTCGATGGAGCAGCTCGCCGAGCTCGGCTGGGTGGGGATCCTGAGACGGAGACGACTTCACGTTCCTCGACGCTGCAGTGCTCTTCGAGGAGCTCGGGCGCGTGCTCTACGACGGGCCGTTCGCGCTGAACGAGGTCGCCGGCCAGTCGGGCGACGACGTGTGGTCGATCGAGATCGACGGTTTCGTTCCCCACCTGAACGAGGTCGGCCGGGTGCTCACGCCGGACATGCGCGGTACGACGGCGCAGGGGGACACCGTCGCAACCGTCGACGAGACACTCGGGCTCGGGCGGCTGTCACCCAACGGTGCAGAGACAGCACAGGGGGAATGGGTCGACGTTCGGCGGCGGTTGCTCGCAGCACTTGCGCTCGAGGCGGTCGGCATCGGTTCGAAGGCGATCGAGCTCGCGCTCGCGTATGTCTCCGGCCGCGAGCAGTTCGGGAAGAAGATCGGCTCGTACCAGGCGATCTCGCACTCGCTCGTCGACGGGTACGTCGCGGTCGAGCTCTCGCGGTCGCTGGCCTACTGGGCGGCCTGGTGTGTCGCGGAGAACGACGAGCAGGTCGAGCTCGCGGTTGCCGCCGCCAAGTCGCAGGCCGCCGAGGCCGCTGTGCTGGCCTGCGAGAAGTCGATCCAGGCGCACGGCGGCATCGGCTTCACCTGGGAGCACCCGCTGCACCGCTACTACAAGCGTGCGCTGTGGCTCGAGAGCGCGCTCGGTTATGGTCGCGAGCACCGCGCGGAGATCGCAACATCCCTACTGGCCTCGTAACCGGTGCGTCGAGCGGGATCGGAGCAGCAACGGCGGCGCACCTGCGCGACCTCGGCTGGACGGTCTACGCCTCGGTGCGGTGCGCCGGCGAGGCACCCGCAGGAACGACCGAGCTTGTCTTCGACGTCACCGACGCCGACGGTGTCGCACGAGCTGCGGCGGCAGTCGAGTCCCTCGACGCGGTCGTCGACAACGCAGGCATCGCGATCGCGTCACCCCTCGAGTTCCTGCCACCCGCCGAGTTGACGCGCCAGTTGGACGTCAACGTCGTCGGACAGCTGCGGGTGCTGCAGGCCTTCATGCCGGCCCTGCGGAGGTCTCGGGGCCGCATCGTCCTGATGGGCTCGATCGGCGGGCGATCGGCGCTTCCCTTCCTCGGCGCGTACGCGATGTCGAAGTTCGCGTTGGAGGCTATGGCGGATGCGCTGCGGGTCGAGCTGGCCCCGTTCGGGATGCAGGTCGCCATCATCGAGCCCGGGACGATCGCCACCCCGATCTGGTCGAAGCCGCAGCGGACGGTCGAGGAGTTCCAGGCAGAGGCGACCGAGCTGTACGGAGCGCGGGTCGCGAAGTTCCGCGCGCTCGCTGCAGCGCGCGCCTCGCGCGCGGTCTCGCCGGTCGAGGTGGCGAAGGCCGTCGAGCACGCACTCACCTCGGCAAAGCCAAGGACGCGGTACGTGGTCGGCCCCGACGCCAGGCGGCGGGCCCGTGTGCAGAAGCTCCCGGACCGGTTGCGCGACCGGGTGCTCACGCGCTTTCTCTTCGGCTCATGAGGACGCTCAATCTCATCGTGCGGTTCGGCTGCGAGCTCGCTGCGCTGGTGGCGTTCGTCTGGTGGGGCTGGCCACTCGTCGGTTGGCTGGTGGCGCTCGCCGTCGCGGTGATGTGGGGGCTCGTGGTCGCGCCCAAGGCGACGCACCGCTTGCCGGATCCGCCGCGCCTGCTCGTCGAGCTCGTGATCTTCGCCTCGGCGACCGTCGCGTTCTACGAGGCGGGAAGCGAGACCGTCGCCGGCGTCTTCGGCGTCCTGGCCGTGGTGAGCGCGGTGCTCGTCCGCCGCTGGCCCGAGCCGGCTGTCTGACGCGGGCCGGGGTCAGACCCCGGACATGCCTGCGCGAGACCAGTCTGGTGGCAGCCGACGGGAAGTGCGGTTGCCCGTCTGGGTTGGACGTGTCGAGGGACTGGCCTAGGATCACGCCCATGAGCTATTCGATCTCCTCCCTGGACGCGCTCGGGGAGGGCTACGGGTTCCGCAAGGTTCGCGGGGCACTCGGCGTGAGCGCGTTCGGCGTCAACGCACTCGTCTTACCGCCCGGGTTCGAAGGGCCGAATCACTACCACGATCACCAGGACGAGCTCTACTTCGTCCATCGCGGGACGGCGACGTTCTCGTTCGACGGCGATGAGCAAGAGGTCACCGAGGGCGGGATCGTCCACGTCGAGTCGACAACGCACCGGATGATCTCGAACCGCACCGGCGACGATCTCGTTCTTTTCATCGTCGGCGGCAAGGGCGGTTACGTCGAGCGTGACGGCCAGGTCGTGAGCCCGGAGGACCTCGCAAAGCGAATCGCAATGAAGGAGATGCAGCCGTGAACGGTCTGATGATGGACTACCAGTTGACGCTCCCCTCCTTGTTGCGGCGGGCCGAGCAGTACAACGGCGGCAACGAGATCGTCACCCGCCTCCCGGACAAGAGCTTTCACCGCACGACCTACGGCGAGAACTGCCGCAGGGCTCGTGCGCTCGCCGTCGGGCTGCAGGAGCTCGGGCTCCAGCGGGGCGATCGTGTGGCGACGCTGTGCTGGAACCACCACCAGCACCACGAGGCCTACCTCGGGATTCCCTGCGGTGGGTTCGTGCTGCACACGCTGAATCTGCGGCTGCATCCGAACGATCTCGCCTACATCGCGACGCACGCGGGCGACAAGGTCGTGATCGTCGACAAGAGCCTCGTGCCGCTGCTGGACCAGTTCGTGGATCGGACCCCCATCGAGCACGTGCTCGTCGTCGAGGACTCCTATGAGGAGCTCGTCAGCGCCGCGGACGCGGACGCGTGGCGCGATCCGGAGCTCGACGAGAACGAGGCGGCTGCCATGTGTTACACGAGCGGCACGACCGGGCTCCCGAAGGGTGTGCTGTACTCGCACCGGTCGACGATGCTCCACACGCTCGGCGTTGCCGCCGGCAACCCGATGGGGCTCGGCATCTCGGAGGCGGACACGATCCTGCCGGTTGTGCCGATGTTCCACGCGAACGCGTGGGGATATCCGTACCTCGCCACGATGCTCGGCGCAAAGCTCGTGTACCCGGGCCAGCACCTCGATCCCGAAAGCCTGCTCGACGCCTTCGTGCAGGAGGGCGTGACCTGGACGGCAGGTGTGCCGACGATCTGGCTCGGCATTCTCGCCCTGCTGGACGCGAATCCCGGCAAGTGGGATCTCTCGGGGATGAAGGGCATGCTCGTCGGCGGCTCGGCCGCTCCACGCTCGATGATCGCCGGCTTCAAGCAGCGACACGGGTTGAGCGCCGTCCACGGCTGGGGGATGACGGAGACATCGCCGGTCGCCTCCACGGCGCAGCTGCCCGGTGATCTCGCAGAGGCCGACGAGGAGACGCAGTTCGACTACATCGCCATGCAGGGGCGGCCACTGCCGCTCGTCGAGCTGCGCAACCGGGATGCGGAGGGAACGGTCCTGCCCTGGGACGGTGAGTCGATGGGCGAGCTCGAGATTCGCGGCCCCTGGGTTGCGGCCGGCTACTACGACACACCCGATCAGGCCGAACGCTGGACAGAGGACGGGTGGTTCAAGACAGGCGACGTGGTCGCGATGCACCCGCGCGGTTTCATCATGATCAAGGACCGTTCGAAGGACGTGATCAAGTCCGGCGGCGAGTGGATCTCCTCCGTCGAGCTCGAGAATGCGCTGATGGCTCATCCGGCGGTTGCGGAGGCGGCCGTGATCGCAATCCCCGACCCGAAGTGGGACGAGCGGCCGCTCGCAGCTGTCGTGCTCCGCGAAGGGAAGACGGCGACGGCCGACGAGTTGCGCGAGTTCCTCGCGCCGAACTTCGCGAAATGGTGGCTGCCCGAGCGCTTCGAGTTCGTGGCCGAGATCCCGAAGACGAGCGTCGGCAAGTTCCGCAAGACCGAACTGCGGGAGATGTTCGCCGAGCAGCCGGCGGCGACCACATGATCGAGACGGTCTGGCTCGACAATCCGCCCGTCAACGCCGTCAACAGTGGGATCATCGCCACGCTCTGGGACGCGTTCGAGCAACTCGGTCCCGACGTCCGTGCGGTCGTACTTCGCGGCAAGGGGGAACGAGCGTTCTCGGCCGGGGCCGACATCACCGGTTTCGTCGGCGGCGCAGCCGACGGCGAGCGGCCCGCCGGGATCCAGCCGGTGGCCGATCTGATCGAGCAGGCACCCGTGCCGGTCGTGGCCGCGATTCACGGCTACTGCCTCGGCGGTGGGCTCGAGATCGCGCTTGCCTGCGATTTCCGCATCGCGCAGCGTGAGTCGCAGCTCGGCTTTCCTGAGGTGAACCTCGGCCTGCTGCCCGGTGGCGGCGGCACGCAGCGTGCCCCACGGCTGATCTCACCCGGGCGGGCCCGCTGGCTCGTCATGTCAGGCGAGCGGATCCCTGCCGAGACGGCCGGGGAGTGGGGGCTGGTCGAGTTCGTCGTCGACGATCTGGACGAGGGGATCGCGCGCTATGTCGAGCCGCTCGCCAAGCAGAGCCCGCATGCGATCCGCCAGATCAAGGAGCTCCTCCAGGCCACGCGGGACGAGCGCAGCGACGCCCGCGAGGTTCAGGCGTTCGCGGCCTGCCTCAACTCGGATGACGGGCAGGAGGGTGTGGCGGCGTTTCTCGAGAAGCGCGCCCCGGTCTGGTCTGGAACATGAAAGCGGTCGTGTTGCGCGAGGTCGGCGGTGAGCTGGAGCTCGAGGAGGACTGGCCCGAGCCGACCGGCAACGTTCTCGACGTGCGCGCAGCCGGCGTCAACTTCGCCGACGTTCTCATCCGGCGCGGCCTCTACCCGCAGGCGCCTGAGCTTCCGCACGTGCTCGGGAGCGAGGTTGCCGGCGAGCTCGACGGCCGGCGCGTGGTCGCTCTCCCACGAGCAGCGGGCGGTTACGCGGAGCGGGTCGAGGTGGATCCCGACTGGACGTTCACGCTGCCCGAGAACGCCTCGTTCGCCGCCGGCGCATCGTTTTTCACGACCTACCTCACGGCCTTCGTCCCGTTGCATCACCAGGTGCGAGTGACGCCCGCGTCGACCGTGCTCGTTCACGCGGGCTCAGGAGGCGTCGGTTGCGCGGCGATTCAGCTCGCAAAGCAGCTCGGTGCGACGGTGATCGCAACCGCGAGCTCGGATGAGAAACGGGCCTTTACGCTGGAGGTCGGCGCCGACCAGGCACTCGGGTACGACGAGCTCGAGGATCTCCGCGTCGACATCGTGATCGACCCGGTCGGCGGTGATGTGTTCACACGCTCGCTGCCGCTCCTCAACCCGCTCGGGGCGATCGTCGCGATCGGCTTCGCAGGCGGCCTGTGGACCGACCCTAGCGTGCAGTGGCTCGTCGGGCGCAACGCGTCCGTCGTCGGCATCTACCTGGGGCGGCTGATGAAGTTGCAGCCCCGGTTCGTGCACGACTGCGCGATCGAGTTGCTCGCGTTGTGGGCCGACGGTCAGGTCGATCCCGTCGTCGGCTCGACGTTCCCGCTGGCCGATGCCGGTGCGGCCCATGCGTTGATCGAGAGTCGGAAGCATGTCGGGAAGGTCGTGCTCGAGCCGTGAAGGCGCTCGTCACGGGCGGCGAGGGCGGCCTGGGACGTGCCATGCGGGCGAGGCTCGAGCGAGAGGGCTTCGAGGTCGCCTCTCTCGACCTCACGACCGGCTTCGACGTCACCGACCCGGCCGCCTGGGAGCGCGTCGGGGCGGTCGACCTCGCGTGTCTCAATGCCGGCATCCTCACCGCGGGCACGGACCTTCGGACGCTGTCGTACGACGACTACCGGACCGCGGTCTCGGTGAACGTCGACGGCGTCGTGCTCGGCGTTCGCCGCCTCGCACAGGTGATGGACGGGGGAACGATCGTCGCGACGGCGTCGCTCGCAGGTCTCGTCGGGATGCCGCTGGATGCGATCTATTCCCTGACCAAGCACGCGGTGGTGGGGTTCGTGCGCAGCATCGCTCCACAGATCGCACCGATCAGGATCAATGCGATCTGTCCTGGGATCGCCGACACTCCGATGCTCGACAAGCACGATCAGCGCGCGATGTTCGCGGCTGCCGGTTTTCCCCTGCTCCAGCCCGGGGAGGTCGCAGACGCGATGTGGCTCGCCGCGACGAGCGAGGCGAGCGGCGAATGCTGGTTCGTGCAGCCGGGCCGCACACCGGCACCGTTTCGCTTCCCGAACGTCCCGGGGCCGAGGCGGCAGGGAGAGACGGTCGGCCTGCCGCCGATCAGCGGCTAGTTGAGCCCGGGGTCGAACGGCATGTCGACCATCAGCTCGAACGGGCCGCCCTTCCGCTGCAGCACCGCGCGCCAGAGAGCGTCCGGGTCGTCTGCGAATGCGTCGTCCGTCAACGCGTCGACGACGATCCACGACGATTCCTCGAGCTCTGCTTCGAGCTGTCCGGTGCCCCAGCCGGAGTAGCCGGCGAAGAGCCGCATGCGCCGGATCGAGAGGTCCTCGGGCTCCGACTCCGCGGCCATGAAGCCGAGCTGCTCCATGATCGGCGCGGCCGCGTCCTCCACGTCGTCGAACTCTGCGAGCACCATGAACGCATCCGGCTGCACCGGTCCTCCGACGAACACCGGGTCGGTCGCCCCCGGAAGACCTTCGAGCGCGGGCACTGCATCGACGGCCGCCAGCTCCGACGGCCGGCTGAGCACGAGGCCCATCGCGCCCTCATCGTCGTGGTGCGCGACCAGGACGACAGTCTTGCGGAAGTTCGGATCGTGTAGGGCCGGCGACGAGACCAGCAGCTTCCCCTGGAGCGAGTCCACCTACTGGAAATGCCACCCGTCGCCGTCGGCAAACGCGCGCAGGATGCGTTTGGCGACCACCTGGCGGTGCACCTCGTCGGGCCCGTCGTAGATCCGCCCGCCGCGCGCCATCATCGCCATGTGCGCGAGCGGCGTCTCGTCCGTCAACCCCTTTGCGCCGTGCACCTGGATCGCGCGGTCGATGATGTCGTTCAACACCCGTGCGGCGAAGAACTTGATCGCAGAGACCTCCACCCGAGCCTCGTCTCCCGTGTCGATCTTGTGCGCCGCGTCGAGGGTCATCAGCCTGCACGCCTGGATCTCGACATAGCTGTCGGCGATCCAGTTCTGCACTGTCTGCTTGCGCGCGAGCGGCTCGCCGAACGTCTCCCGCTCGAGCGAGTAGCGGCACATCAGATCGAACGCCCGCTGCATCTGTGCGAGCCAGCGCATCACGTGATGGATGCGGCCGGGCCCGAGGCGCTTCTGGGCGATCTGGAAGCCGGCTCCTTCCGCGCCGAGTGTGTTCGTCACCGGCACGCGAACGTCGGTGTACCGCACCTCGCAGTGGGTCGACCACCCGCGGCCGGCGTGTCCCATCACCGGCACTGGCCGCACCACGTCGACGCCGGGCGTGTCGACCGGAACGATGATCTGGCTCGCCCTCGCGTGCGGGGCCGCCTCGGGATCGGTGACGGCCATGACGATGCCGAACGCCGCGCCCTCGGCGCCTGACGAGAACCACTTGTGGCCGTTGATCACCCAGTCGTCGCCCTCGCGCACAGCACGCGTGCGCAGCGTCGTCGGGTCCGAGCCCGGCACCTCGGGCTCGGTCATGGAGAAGAACGAGCGGATCCGGCCGGCCACGAGCGGGAAGAGCCATCGTTCCTTCTGCTCGTCGGTGCCGAACAGGTGCAGGATCTCGGCGTTGCCCGCATCCGGCGCCTGGCAGCCGAAGATCAGCTGGCCCCACACCGTGAGGCCGATCTGCTCGTTCAGGTATGCGTAGTCGAGGAACCCCGTGCCGGTGCCGCCCGCCTCGGGCGGCACGTGGGGCGCCCAGAGGCCGAGCTCGCGCACCTCATCACGGAGCGTGGCGACCAGCGCGTCCGATTCGTCGTTCTCCCGATCGAGCACCTGCTCGTTCGGGAGCACTCGGTCGTTCATGAACGCGCGCACCTGCGCGAGGCGTTCTGCGGGCGGGGCGAAGGTCGGGGCGGTCATTCCCATAGCATCGCAGAGGAGTAGCTTGAACCAATGAAGCTCGGCTTCTACATGGGATACGCCCAGCCCGGGACGAACCCGCTGGAGCTGCTCGCGCTGGCGCGGGAGGCGGAGACTCTCGGGTACGACTCGGCCTGGGCTGCGGAGGCCTGGGGCGTCGATGCGATCACTCCGCTCGCCTGGCTCGGTGCGCAGACCTCGAGCCTCAAGCTCGGCACGGCGATCATGCAGTTGCCGGGGCGCTCGCCGGCCAACGCGGCGATGACCGCGGTCACGCTGGATCTGCTCTCGGGCGGCCGGTTCCTGATGGGGCTGGGCACGTCGGGCCCACAGGTCGTCGAGGGCTGGCACGGCCAGGAGTGGGGGAAGCCGCTCGGCAAGACCCGCGAGTACGTCGAGATCGTCCGTGCGGTCGTCCGACGCGAGCGGCTCGAGCACCACGGCGCGCATTACGACATTCCCGTCCAGGGCGGCACCGGGCTCGGCAAGCCGCTGAAGCTCATGGCGCGGCCGCTGCGAACCGAGATACCGATCTATCTCGCCGCGATCGCGCCGAAGGCGGTCGAGCAGGCCTTCGAGATCGCCGACGGGTGGCT
Organism: uncultured Thermoleophilia bacterium; assembly: GCA_963779535.1. Lineage (GTDB taxonomy): Bacteria > Actinomycetota > Thermoleophilia > Gaiellales > Gaiellaceae > PALSA-600. The sequence goes on from CAVZYP010000004.1 coordinate 70,201, forward strand.
GCCGATCTTCTGGTCGCCGGAGCAGGCGCGTGCCGTCTTCCCGCTCGAACAGGCACGTGACGGGTTCGACATTGCACCGTCGGTGCCGGCGATCGTCACCGACGACGCCGAGTCCGCGCGCTCGATGCTGAAGGAGTACTACTCCTTCTACATCGGCGGCATGGGCGCACGTGGGAAGAACTTCTACAACGACCTCTTCACGCGCTACGGCTACGAGGCAGAAGCGCGTGAGATCCAGGATCTGTTTCTCGGCGGCAACCAGCGCGAGGCTGCCACGAAGGTGCCGGATGCGTTCGTCGACGAAGTCGCGCTGATCGGCTCCGTCGACCAGATCCGCGACCGACTTGCCGCGTGGCGTGAGAGCGGTGCGACGACGCTGCTCGTTTCGACGAGAGATTCGGCGACGTTGCGCGGTGTCGCCGAAGCGGCTAGCTGATCGTCTCGAGCGCCGTCTCGGCGAGCAGCGGCACCGCATGCTCGAAGAGCGCGGCGCGTGTGTCCTCGCGGCCGAGCTCGCCGCGGATGAAGCGTCCATAGATCGCCTCACAGAACACCGCCGCCTTCCACAGCGCGAGCGCCTCGAACCAGGCGAGCGGTTGCACGTCTCGGCCGCTGCGTTCCTCGTACCGCTCGACGAGCTGCGCCCGTGTGGGGAAACCGGCTTCACCCGTGACAGGAGACGATCCGAGCGCGCTCGCCCGACCGTTCGGCTCCGTGTAGGTCGCGAGCAGGTAGCCGACGTCTGCGCGCGGGTCGCCGATCGCGCCCATCTCCCAGTCGAGCACCGCGACGATCCGGCTGGGAGCGGTCGGCGCGACCATCATGTTCCCGAGGCGGTAGTCGCCGTGCACGACGGTCGACGGCAAAGGCTCCGGCAGGTTGGCCGCGAGCCACGCGCCCACCTGATCGACCTCCGGCAGTTCGCGCGTCTTGTTGATCTCCCAGAGCTGCGCGAAGCGGCGTACCTGGCGCTCCAGGTAGCTGCCGGGGCGCGCGAAGGCCGCGAGCTCGTTGCGTGAGACGTCTGCGGAGTGGATCTCGACCAGGGTGTCGACGAGGTCGAGCCCGAGCGCGTTGCGCGCCTCCTCCGTCTCGAGGCCCGGCGGCAGCTCGTTGGTGATCACGTGCCCGTCGAGGAACCGCATCACGTAGAAAGGCACGCCGAGCACGCTTTCGTCCTCGCAGACCGCGAGGATGTCGGCGAGCCGGCCAAAGCCCGCGGCGCGGATGGCGTTTTGCAGTCCCGCTTCGCGAACCATGTCGTGCGCCGTCGGCGGGAGAGGTGGGCGTGGGGGACGGCGCAGCACGAACCTCTCAGTGCCGCGCTCGATCAGGAAGCTGAAGTTCGAGCCGCCGCCGTCGCCGATCCGCGTCGCGACGACAGGCCCGGAACCGAGACCGTGCGCGTCCAGGAACGCCTCGACGCTCGTTTCGACGATCAGCGGGAGCTGGTCGGCCATCGCTGCGATGCTACGCACCGTGCGTCGCCGGCTCTACCTGATGCGGCATGCCGAGGTCTCGTACGTCGGTGAACACGATCCGGAGGTCGTGCATCTGACGGAGCGCGGGCTCGGACAGGCCGCCGCCGCTCATCGTGCTCTGGACGACGTGAGCTTCGATCTCGTCGTCACGAGCGGACTGGCCCGGACGCTCGAGACGGCGGCGGTCGTCGTCCCCCACCGCGAGCCCGAGCAATGGCCTGCATTTGCGGAATGGCGAGGCGGCCGGCTGGACGATGTCCCGCTCGAGGAGCTCGAAGAGCTCTTCGTCGGCTCCCTCCAGGTGCGCGACGAGGCCGCGCGGTTCCTCGGCGGTGAGTCGCTCGGCGAGGCGCTCGACCGCGTGCTGCCGGCACTCGACGAGCTCGTAGCGCGCGAATGGCAGACGGCGCTCGCGGTGTTCCACGGCGGCGTGAACCGGATCCTCCTCTCACAAGCGCTGGCGGGCGGCCGTGCGTACTTCGGCACGTTCGAGCAGGCGCCGGCGTGCATCAACGTGCTCGATCTCGGCGCTGACGGCACGTGGATCGTGCGGACGGTCAACTACATCCCGTATGACCCGCTCCACCCGTCGCGTGCGACCACGATGGAGCACCTGTGGTCGGAGCTGAAACCGTGGCTGGACGAGCACACCTAGCCCTTCGAGACAGGTCGTTGCGAGACCAGTCCCTTGGTCAGACCAAGGTTTACCGAAGTGTCACGAACGTTCCACAGGTCGCGGGATCCGCCTCGCAGCCTCGAATCTCGCCGGGCCTTCTGAGCGACGTCCCTTCGCCGAACGACGTTACGGAAGTGTGACGAACGTTCCACAGGTCGCGAACCGCTGTGGCGGTCGCCTCAGCCGCTCGCGATGGCGGCCACGCCCGCCAGGGCGACCGCGACGCCCGTTTTCTGGGTGCGCGTCAGGCGTTCGCCGAGGACGACGTGCGCGAGCAGCACCGTGACGACGGGGTAGAGCGAGCCGAGCACCGAAACGAGCGCGAGCAGCGCATGGCCCGCAGCGAACGCGAACAGCGCGTTCGCGGCCACGTCCGCAAGCCCGACGGCCGCGACCGCGAGGAGCCACCGGCGCGGGACGTGCATCGACGCGCGCCGCGCGGAGGCGACCACGATCAGCAGCGTCAGCGACCCTACTCGCGCGCCGAACAGCGTCGAGAGCGCGTCTCCGTGCCTGCTGCCGAGGCCCAGGAAGTAGACGAAGAGGCCGAGGCAGATCGCCGCAACGACCGCGAGCCCGATCGCGCGCGCCCGGGCGGGAGACGACGCACGCCGTTCCTCCACCGACGCGAGCACCGCTCCACCGAGCGCGGCGACCGCGCCGGCGAGTGCCAGCTTCGACGGTCGTTCGCCGGTTGCGATCGAGATGGCGAACGGCACAACCGCCCCGCAGGCGACCACGGGCGAGACGACGCTCATCGTCCCGAGTGAAAGCGCGAGATAGAACGCCGCGAGCCCCGCGCCTCCGCCGAGGCCGGCGAGCAACCCGAGCGCGAACGACCGGCCGCCGACGTCGCCGTGAAACGCGACGACCACCGCGAGCGCCGCGAACCCCGCCGCCTGGGACACGACCGTGACCGCGAAGACCGGCAGCCGCTTGGTCAGCGATCCACCGCAGAAGTCTGCGGTCCCCCAGACGATCGAGGACCCGAGCGCGAGGACGAGCGCCAGTGCGCTCAGAGCTAGCTCAGCCGCTCCACGAGCATCGCCATCCCTTGTCCGCCGCCCACGCACATCGTCTCGAGGCCGATCGTGCGGTCCATGGTCTCGAGGTCGTTCAGCAGCGTGTTCATGATCCGTGCGCCCGTCATGCCGTACGGATGGCCGACGGCGATCGCACCGCCGTGCGGATTGAGCTTGTCGCTCCACGGGTCGACGCCGAGCTCGCGGCACACAGGAAGCACCTGGGCGGCGAAGGCCTCGTTCAGCTCCATCACGTCGACGTCGTCGATCGTCATCCCCGCCTGTGCGAGCACCTTGCGCACCGCCTCGATCGGTCCGACGCCCATGATCTCCGGCTCGACGCCGGAGACGCTGGAGGCGAGAATGCGCGCGCGCGGCTGGATCCCGAGCTCGGCCGCGCGGTTCGCCGACATGACGACGACCGCCGCTGCGCCGTCGTTCAACGGGCAGGCGTTGCCGGCGGTGACCTTCCCGCCCGGCTTGAAGGCCGGGTCGAGCGCAGCGAGCTTCTCGTAGGTCGACGTCCGCCGCGGCCCGTCGTCGGCCTCGACGCCGTCGTACGGCGTGATCTCGCGCGCGAAGAACCCGGAGTCCTGAGCCGCCACCGCGCGTTCCTGGGACTGCTGGGCGAACCGGTCCATGTCCTCGCGCGAGACGTCCCAGCGTTCGGCGACGTTCTCCGCGGTGAGCCCCATCGGGATGTAGACGTTCGCGATCGGGGCGTCGTCTCCGAAGAGGGCGGGATGGAGCTCTTCCTCCGACTTCGGGTACCCGCTCACCTGCGAGGTCGACTCGACCCCGCCCGCGACGAACGCTTCACCCTCGCCGGCCTTGATCGCGTGGAAGGCCATGCGGATCGTCTGCAGGCTCGATGCGCAGAAGCGGTTGACCGTTGTGCCCGGCACGGTCTGCGGCAGCCCCGCGAGCAGGGCGACGCGCCGGCCGAGATTCATCCCTTGCCGCTCCTGCGGGAAGCCGCAGCCGATCATCACGTCGACGATCTCCTCCGTCGGCAGTCCCGGCACCTGAGCGAGGGCGGCGTCGACCGCGAACGCGGCCAGGTCGTCCGGGCGGGCGGCGACGAGCGATCCTTTGGCGGCACGGCCGATCGGGGTGCGCGCAGCCGAGACGATCACGGCTTCTGGCATGGGCCAATATTGACTGATGAGTCAAATGCAGGTTGACTGACCCACCGCATGGGGGCGCTGCTCGAACTCCGCGACGTCGATGCGCGCTACGGCCAGGTGCAGGTCCTACGCGGGATCAGCCTGACGGTCGACGACGGGGAGATCGTCGCGATCCTGGGAGCGAACGGAGCGGGCAAGACGACGACGCTGCGCGCGATCTCCGGCACGGTGCGACGGACCGGGAAGATCGAGCTCGCCGGCCAGTCACTTGCGCGTCGCGGGCCCGAGTCGACCGCGCGGCTCGGGTGTGGCTCACGTGCCGGAAGGGCGCGGCACCTTCGTCGAGCTCACCGTCTGGGAGAACCTGCGGCTCGGCGCGATCATTCGCCACGGCTCGCTGCGCGACGACTTTCGCCGTGTGCTCGAGTACTTCCCGTGGCTCGAGCAGCGGCGGGCCCAGCAAGCGGGCACGCTGTCGGGCGGCGAGCAGCAGATGCTCGCAATCGCGCGCGCGGTGATGCAGCGGCCGAAGCTGCTGCTGCTCGACGAGCCGTCGCTCGGTCTGGCGCCGCTCGTCACAGCCGAGATCTTCCGGATCGTCCGTGAGCTGAACGAGCGGGAGGGCACCGCCATCCTGATCGTCGAACAGAACGCCCGCACCTCGCTTGCGACCGCCGCGCGTGCCTACGTGCTCGAGGTCGGCCGCGTCGCGTTCGAAGGAACGAGCGAAGAGCTCCTGTCACGTGACACGATCCGTCGCGCCTACCTGGGGTTCTAGTGGCGGCGCTCTCCTTCAAACAGCGGGGCCCGGTGGTTCGTCCGACCTCCGGCTGGGTCGTCCCATCCCTGATCATCACGGGCTGCATCTTGCTCGTGATCGGCTCGCTGAGGAGCTCGCTGTTCGCGCAACAGACGATCTCGGGACTCGCGAACGGGGGCATCTATGCGAGCCTTGCCGTCGCGCTCGTCCTCATCTATCGCGCGACCGAGGTGATCAACTTCGCCCAGGGGGCGCTCGCGACCTTCACGACCTATATCGCGTGGCAGTTGATCGACTGGGGGCTCACCTACTGGCTCGCGTTCGCCTGCACGCTCGCGATCGCGTTCGTCGGAGGCTCGCTCGTCCAGGTGGTCGCGATCCGGCCGGTCGAGCGGAGGGGCAGCCAGCTGACGGTCGTGATCGCCTCGATCGGACTGCTGATCCTCGTCGAAGGGTCGATCGGGTGGATCTGGGGCAACGAGATCAAGTTCATGCCCACACCGTTCCCCGCGCACATCTACCGGGTCGGCGGCGTCGCATTCTCCCGGCAGGACATCTCGACGATCGCGATCTCGATCGCCGCCGTCTTCGTCCTCCACCTGCTGTTCCAGTTCACGAAGCTCGGCCTCGCGATGCGGGCGGCCGCGGTGCGGCCCGACGCTGCCCGGCTGGTCGGGATCAGGGTCAGCTGGATGCTGTCGCTCGGGTGGGGGCTCGCGGCCGCGCTCGGAGCGGTCGCCGGGATGATGGCGGCCGCCAGCCCGAGCGTGTTGTTGCAGCCCTCGATGATGGACGGGGTGCTCATCTACGCCTTCGCGGCCGCGGTGCTCGGCGGGCTCGAAAGCGCCGCCGGCGCAGTCGTCGGCGCTCTTGCGATCGGCGTCGTGCTCAACCTGCTCGGCAGCTACGTGAGCTGGGTGACGCCGCAGCTGCTGCTGCCCGCGGCCTTCGTGCTGATGCTCGTCGTGCTGCTCGTCAAACCGTCCGGCCTGTTCGGTCGTACGAGGGTGCGGAGGGTATGAGGCGCCACGCGGCAACGACGATCGGGGTCACGGCCGCCCTCGTCGTCGCGGCGGGGATCGCCCTGCTCTCGTTCAGCCTGTCCGACTACCACCTGTCGACCGGCGCGGGTGTCGCCGTCTTCTTCATCGCGATCCTCGGTCAGAACATGGTGACGGGCTACACGGGCCAGATCTCGATCGGCCAGGGGGCGTTCATGGCCTTCGGCGGCTACACGACGGCGATCCTGACCCACAACCACGGCTGGAACGACCTGGCCACCCTGCCCCTGGCGGCGCTCGTCGGGTTCGGCGTCGGCATCGTCGTCGGGCTGCCCGCGCTGCGCTTCCACGGCGTCTATCTCGCGCTGACGACGTTTGCGGTCGCGCTCGCCGTGCCGCAGATCGCGAAGAACTATCCGAATTTCACCGGTGGGACCGAAGGGCTCGCGCTGCCGACCCATACGGGCCTGTGGCTGTACCGCACGACGTGGATCGTGGCCGGGATCATCTTCGTGCTCGCATGGCTGATCCTGCGCGGCCGAACGGGGCTCGCGTTCCGATCGGTGCGCGACAGCGAGATCGCGGCGGTCTCGTCCGGGGTGAACCTCTCCACGTACAAGACGCTCGCCTTCGGGATCTCCGCGGCTTTCTCCGCCGTCGCCGGGTCGCTCTACGTGCTCGTCAACAACTTCGTGAACCCCGATGTCTTCGCGCTGACACTGTCGCTGTACATCCTGATCGGGGCCGTCGTGGGCGGCCTGGGCTCGCTCTGGGGCGTTCTCGTGGGGGCGTGTTTCGTCGAGTTGCTCCCGATCGGCCTAACCAGCAGCCACATAAGTTCGTCGCAATCGGTACCGGTGATCTTCGGAGCCGTCGTCATCGCAATCATGGCCGTGCTTCCCCTGGGCGCGGCCAACTTGCTGCGACAAGTCTTGCATTTCGGATCCCAGATCGGTCAGAGTTCAGACGTTCCCCAAGGCACGGAGGGCAGATGACTAGAAGGTTGAACGGAGCGCTTGCGCTCGCAGTGCTGGTGCTGGCCGCGGTCGTCGTCTCGGCGTCGTTCGCCGCGACCTCCGCGACCCCCGGTGTCACCAGCAAGACGATCACGATCGGCGGGACCTTCCCGCTGACCGGGCCGGCCGCGCTGTACGGCGTGATTCCCAAGGCCGAAGCCGCCTATTTCGCCTACGTCAACGCGCACGGCGGCGTCAACAAGCGTCAGATCGTCTTCAAGTACTACGACGACGGGTACAACCCGGCCAACACGGTTCCGCTGACGAAGAAGCTCGTGCAGCAGGATCACGTCTTCGCCGTGTACGGCAGCCTCGGCACCGCGCCGACGCTGGCGACCCGCGATTACCTGAACCAGAACAAGGTCCCGCAGGTGCTCGTCGCCACGGGTGACTCGTACTGGGGCCTGCAGTACAAGAAGTACCCGTGGACGATCGGGTTCCAGCCCGACTATCCCGGCGAGTCACGCGTCTACGGACAGTTCATCAAGAACAAGGTGCCGCAGGCGAAGATCGGCGTCCTCATGCAGGACGACGCCTACGGCCAGAACTACTACAACGGCCTCGTACAGGGCCTCGGTTCCGCCAAGTCGAAGATCGTCGACGTCGAGAAGTACGACGCTACGACGACCGACGTGAGCCAGCAGGTCGTGAAGCTGAAGGCCGCCGGCGCGAACGTGTTCGCGCTGTTCGCGCTGCCGACACAGACGATCACCGCGCTCGTCGTGGCCACCAAGATCGGCTGGCAGCCGACGACGTTCATCAACAACGTGTCTTCCTCGCCGCTCTTCATGGGGCTCGCGCAGAAGAGCGGTGCGAACGTGCAGGGCGATATCTCCGCCACCTACGTCTACGACGTGTGGAACCACCCGGACACGGCGACGACCAAGCTGTACAAGACGATCATCGCCAAGTACGACAGTGGGGCGGACCCGCTCGACGCCAACGTGCTCTACGGCGTGGCGAGCGCGTGGACGATGGTGCAGGCCCTCAAGAAGGCCGGGCCGAACCCGACGCGATCCGGGCTCATGAGCGCGATGACGAGCATGAACCAGGACAACCCGTTCCTCTTCCCGGGCATCCAGATGATCACGACGCCCACGGAGCGGTTCCCGATCGACCAGCAGATCCTCGAGCAGTACAAGGGGACCGGCTGGCAGCCCTTCGGGCGCTTGTTCGGCAAGGCTCGCTAGAGCACTTGACACGCTGGGGGCGGTGCGACGCACCGCCCCCAGCAGCTCATCTACGGTCCCGGCATGGTCGAGGAGCTCGAGAGCGGCATCCACCGCGTCACCTTCGACCTTCCGTTCGGGATCGACCACGTTCACTGCTACTTCCTGCGCTCCACGACCGGCGCCTGGATCCTCGTGGACACCGGTCTCGGCTCGCGCGACCCCGAAGCACGCTGGCGCCCGGTGCTCGACGAGCTCGACGCACCGGTCGAGCGAATCGTCGTGACGCACATGCATCCGGACCACGTGGGCGGTGCGCGCGACATCGCCGGCCTCACGGGAGCTCCGGTGTTCCAGGGGCGTGAGGATCATGCCCAGTGCGTACGTGCCTGGGGGGAACGGAGCCCGGAGCGGTTCGCGGCGTACTGGGCCGCGCACGGGCTGCCCGAGAGCCACGTCCACGGGCTCGCGCAGGAATCCGACCGGCTCGTCGCCGCGGTCCACTGGGTGCCGGAGCCCGAGCTGCTCGACGCCGGTGACGAGGTCGACGGCTGGCGCGTGGAGGTCCTGCGCGGCCATGCCGACGGCCACATCGTGCTCGTCCGAGACGGCGTCATGATCGCCGGAGACGTGATCCTCGAGGGGATCACGCCGGCGATCGGGCTCTATCCCAACTCACGCCCCGATCCGCTCGGCGACTACTTCGAGACGCTCGGCCGGATCGAGGAGCTCGCTCCCCGCATCGCCTATGCAGGGCACAAGACGCCGGTCTCGGACCCTGCCCGCCGGGCGGGTGAGATCCGCGCGCATCACGTCGAGCGGCTCGACCATGCCGCAGCCTCGCTCGGGCCCGAGCCGCGCTCGGCCTACGAAGTCTCGTTGTCCCTCTTCGGAGCGGATCTGTCCACGACGTTGCGCCGCTTTGCGACGGCGGAGGCGCTGGCTCACCTCGAGCGCCTCGTGCAGGAGCGCCGGGCGGCCCGCGCGGGCTCCGGCTACGTGATTCCCGCCTGATCGGGCGGATACCATTCCCGTATGGAGCCGCTTCGGATCGGCGTTCTCGCCGTGCAGGGCAACTTTCGCGAGCACGCGCAGATGCTGCGCAGGCTCGGAGCGGAAGCTGTCGAGGTACGCAAGCCGCAGCAGCTCGACGGGCTCGACGGCCTGGTCATTCCGGGCGGAGAGTCGACGACCTTCACGCGACTGATGCATCTGTACGGCCTGGACGAGGGCATTCGCGGCTTCCGCGGCGCCGTTTTCGGCACCTGCGCGGGGATGATCGTGCTCGACCGCAATCACCTCGGGCTCGTCGATCTCGCGGTCCGGCGAAACGCGTTCGGCCGGCAGGTGGCCTCGTTCGAAACGGATCTCGACGTCGTCGGGCACGACGACCCCGTGCGCGCGGTCTTCATTCGCGCGCCGTGGGTCGAGGAGGTCGGTCCCGGCGTCGAGGTGCTCGCCGAGGTCGACGGCCGGCCGGTGCTGGCGCGCGAGGGGCGCTTCCTGCTCGCCGCCTTCCATCCCGAGCTGACCGACGACACACGGCTGCACGAACAGTTCTTGGAGCTCGTCAGGGAGGAGCAACGTGTCAGGGCATAGCAAGTGGTCGTCGATCAAGCACAAGAAGGGTGCTGCCGACGCGAAGCGCGGGAAGCTCTTCTCGAAGCTCTCGCGGGCGATCATCGTCGCAGCGAAGGAGGGCGGGGGCGACCCTGCCAACAATCTCGCGCTGCAGAACGCGATCGAGAAGGCGAAGTCGTACTCGATGCCGAAGGACAACATCGACCGCGCGATCGCGAAGGGCTCGGGCGCCGACGCCGACGCCGACGCGTTCGAGACGATCGTCTACGAGGGCTACGGCCCGGAGGGCGTCGCGCTGATCGTGGAGGCCCTGACCGACAACCGCAACCGCACGGCCGCCGATGTGCGCCACCTGTTCGCGAAGAACGGCGGCAATCTGGGCGCGACGGGTGCTGTTGCCTGGCAGTTCGACCGGCGTGGCGTCGTCGTCGTCCCGGCCGACGGCGTCGACGACGAGGAGCTCCTGCTGGTCGCGGCCGACGGCGGGGCCGACGACCTCGAGCGTGACGGCAACATCTTCCAGGTGACCTCGGCGCCCGAATCGCTCTCCAGCGTGCGTGGAGCGATCGAGGCGGCCGGCTTCGCGGTCGACTCCGCAGAGCTGATGCTCGTTCCGAAGACGACCGTGGCGGTCGAGGACGAAGCGAAGGCGCGTCAGGTGATGCGCCTGATCGACGAGCTGGAGGACAACGACGACGTCCAGGAGGTCTTCGCGAACTTCGACATCCCGGAACAGGTGCTCGAGGCGGTTGCCGGATGAGCCCCGAGGACGTCCGCCTGCTCGCAACGGTCGGCACCGAGACCGCGGTGGCCGCAGGCAAGGTGCTGATCGAGCGTGGCCAGCCCGGCGCCGGTCTCTTCGTCGTTCTCGAAGGCACGGTCGTCGTCGAAACGACGGACGGGACGGTGGAGCTCGGGCCGGACGCGTTGATCGGCGAGCGCGCCCTCCTCTCCGCCGACGGCCTCCGGACGGCGCGGGTCCGGGCGCTCAGTGACGTTCGTCTGCTCGTGGTCGAACGGGCGGACTTCGACCGGCTCTGCGGGGACGATCCCGGGCTCGCGGGCCGCGCGGCCGCCGAACACGGCTGAGCCGCCGGAGTTGGCGTAGGCTCCGCCCGAACCCGATGTCAAGGAGGACGCCATGTCCGAATACGCGCGTGTAGTCACGTTCGAGGCCGACGACGCCGCAATCGACGCGGTCGTCGGCGAGATCACCTCCTCCGACGGTCCGCCTCCCGGCGTGAACGCGAAGAGGATCACCGTGCTCGCGGATCGGGCAGCCGGCCGCCTCGTGATCGCCGTTCGCTTCGCGTCCGAGGACGACCTGACGGCAGGCGCCGCGATCTTCGAGGCGATGAGCCCTCCGGATGACGGCACGATGCGCCGCGTCTCCGTCGATCAGTACGAGGTCGTGCTCGAGCGAGACGCCTAGAGGCGCCTCGATGCTCCCGCCGGGAACGTCCGGAGCGGTGCCTAACGTGTCCGCGTGAAGGTTCTCGGCATCGACCCAGGGACGGCAGCATGCGGGTACGGGATCGTCCACGAAAGCGGCGGGCGCCTCAGGGCCACGTGCCACGGGTGGTGGCGAACATCGCCGCGCGATCGTCTGGAGGCCCGTCTGCTCACGATCTTCACGGGCGTCCAGGCGCTGATCGCGGAACACGAGCCGGATGCCGTCGCCCTGGAGGAGTCGTACGTCGGCGCAGACGCCCGCATCGCACTCTCCGTCGGACAGGCACGGGGAGCCGTGCTCGTCGCCGCGTCGTCCGCCGGCGTCGCGTGCGCTGAGTACGCACCCGCGCGCGTCAAGCAGGCGGTCTGCGGCTATGGCCGCGCAGACAAGGAGCAGGTGGGGAAGATGGTGAAGGCGATTCTCGGTCTGGACGAGGTCCCGGCGCCGAACCACGCCGCGGACGCGCTCGCGGTCGCGATCTGCCATGCGCTCGTCCCTCCGCTGATGAGGCTCACCGCATGATCGCCCGGCTGCGTGGGCGCATCGCGGGCCGGGCGGGGCAAGGGCTCATCGTCGACGTGAACGGCGTCGGCTATCTCGTCAGCGCGACGCCGTCCGTCCAACGCCTCGGCGACGGCGAGGTGACGATCGAGATCCACACCGTCGTCCGCGAGGACGCGCTTGCGCTCTTCGGCTTCGCGACGGCGGAGGAGCGAGAGCTCTTCGAGCTCCTGCTCGGCGTCTCGGGTGTGGGACCGAAGGTCGCGCTCGCGATCGTCTCCGGGTCGACACCTGCGGAGCTCCGGCGGGCGATCGCACGCGACGACGTCAAGCGCTTCCAGGCGATCCCCGGCATCGGGCTGAAGACAGCACAGCGCGTCGTCCTGGAGCTCAAGGAGAAGCTCCCGTACGTGGAGGCCGGCCAGCCCGAGAGCGGCGACCTGACCGCGCGCGATGCCCTGGTCGAGCTCGGCTGGACGCTCGTGGACGCCGAGCGCGCGCTCGCGGCCGTCGATCCCGAGCTGCCGGTCGAGGAGCAGGTGCGGCACGTCTTGCGGGCGGCAGCGTGACTCAGTTTCTCGCGCCAGTCCTCGGTGACGCCGAGGAGGAGCTGGAACGGTCGCTCCGGCCACGGGACCTGTCGGACTTCGTCGGCCAGGAGCGCGTCAAGGAGCAGCTCTCGATCGCGCTGGAGGCAGCCAAGGCCCGCGGTGAGGCGCTGGATCATGTCCTGCTCGCCGGGCCGCCCGGGCTCGGCAAGACATCGCTCGCCCAGATCGTGCGCAACGAGCTCGGCGTCGGCATCCGGCAGGTCGCGGGGCCTGCGCTCGAGCGCAAGGGCGACATCGCCGCGATCCTCACCTCGCTCGAGCCGCGGGACGTGCTGTTCGTGGACGAGATCCACCGGCTGAACCGGGCCGCGGAGGAGATCCTCTACCCGGCGCTGGAGGATTTCCGGCTCGACATCATCGTCGGGCAGGGGCCCGCCGCTCGCACGCTCACCCTCGATCTGCCGCCGTTCACGCTGATCGGAGCGACCACGCGCACCGGACTGCTGACGACGCCGCTCCGCGACCGGTTCGGGCTGACCTTCCGGCTCGACCTCTACACGCCCGGCGAGCTGGCGTCGATCGTGCGACGGTCGGCGTCCATCCTCGGGGTCGAGATCGCAGACGATGCGGCCGAGCTCGTCGCGCGCAGGTCGCGAGGCACACCCCGGATCGCCAACCGCATCCTGAGAAGGGTGCGCGACGTGGCCGAGGTGCGCCACGAAGGAAAGGTGACGACGGCGATCGCAGAGGAATCGCTGACGCTGCTCGAGGTCGACGGCGCCGGCCTCGAGCGGTTCGATCGCGAGCTGCTGCGGTGCGTCGTCGAGAAGTTCGGTGGCGGGCCGGTCGGGCTCTCGACCCTGGCCGTCGCGCTCGGCGAGGAGCCCGAGACGATCGAGGACGTCTACGAGCCGTTCCTGCTTCAGCTCGGCTTTCTCCAGCGGACACCCCGCGGCCGCATCGTCACCGATCTCGGCCGCGCCCATCTCGGTGCGCCCGCCGACTCGGCGCGGCTCTTCTAGGTCAACGCAGCTTCACCCCGAGTTCGGGAAGCTCGACGCCTTCTGACGAGCGTCAGTGCGAGCGGCGCGGTCACGAGCGCCATCACGTCGAACCACACGTAGCCCGACGCCACGCCGCTCGGCGGGTTTCCGTCCGGGATGCCGAGGCCCGGCACCGCTCGAGCCCAGCGCCACGTGCCGATCGCCGTGCCGTACAGCTCGAGTGACGCGACCACGAGGAACACCCCGGCATACACGGCCCGATTGCGGCTGCGGAGGAGGAACAGCAGGAGCAGCGGCACACCGACCGCGCCGGCGACGTCTCGCTGCGGCAGCACCGTCAGGCCCAGCACGCCCCAGGTCGCCGCTGTGAGGCCGGCGGTCCAGACGAGCCAACGGCGGTGCCGGTGGAACAGGATCGCGACCGACAGCCCGGTCAGATACACGAGGCCGTGCGCGGGAGGCACGAAGAGGGGCAGGTTGTGGAGCCGGTAGGTGTAGACGCCCCAGATGAGCGAGCCGGTGATCTCGCCGATCGTCGCGAACGCAACGACGGCGAGCGTCTGCGCCCGACGTTCCGGCGAGACGCGCAGGAGCGCCGCTCCGAGCACCGCGAACGTGAGCACGCCGAGCGCCAGCTGCTCGGGGTAGGTCGCGAAGTGATCGAGTGCGAGCAGCAGCGCCAGATAGGCGCAACCGCCTACTGCCGGAACTGCAGCTCGTGCCACGACGGCACCGGTGCGAGCTCGAGGAGCGGCCGGCCGCCGCCGCCCGGGTGCTGGTAGGCGAACTCGGCCTCGCCCTCGTCCCACACCACCTCGAGCGCACCCCGCTTCACCTGGTGATCGAGCCACGCGCCGCGGAAGATCAGCTTGCGCAGCCAGTAGACGAGCGACTCGCCCTCGACGAGCGACACGCGCTCCCAGTTGCGCACGAGGTAGCGGCCGAGGCGCGAGAACGGCTCGTCGACCACCCCCTGAGCGGCCAGCGCGACGAGGTCGGCGACCTCGTCCTCGTCGAGCTCGGAGCTCTCGACGACACCCAGCTTGACGGCCGCCGCGACGACGCGCCCCTCGAAGTCGGTGCTGCTGAACGAGAACCGGTAGCCGAGGAACTCGACGACGTAGTCGTTACCGGAGCTGTAGTTCGAATCGGGCGACGGGAGCGATTCGGGCACGATCCCAATGGTAATGGCTGTCATCGCCGCCGCATCCAACTGGGAGCGTCTCGTCATCTGGCTGCCCGCGCTCGTCGTCGGGATCGGCCTCGTGGCGATGGTGATGATCCTGCTCGGCCGTGCGTTTGCGGCCACGGTGCGCGAATCGGGCCATCCGAAGTGGATCTACGGCGGACTGGTGGCGCTCGTCGGCGTGGTCGTCGTGCTCACCTGGCTCGGCGTTTCCCTGCCTAGAGAATGACCACCGGCGTCCCGACGTCGACGTGCTCGAACAGCCACTCCGCGTCGGGGACATGCATCCGCACGCAGCCGTGCGAGGCGCTGTAGCCGATCGATGTGGGCGCGTCGGTGCCGTGGATGCCGACACCTGGGGCATTCAGTCCCATCCAGCGGGTGCCGAGCGGGTTGGACGGACCGGGCGGCACCGGCTTCAGGCCCTTGGCCCATTCATCGTAGGTGGGTGGATACCACCAAGGATCGCGCTGTTTGCTCATGATCCGCCACACACCGGCCGGGGTCGGGTAGATCGCCTGTCCGGTCGCGACCGGAAAGCTGCGCACGAGCTTCCGCCCGTTGTAGAGGCGCAGCGTGTTCGTGGCCCGGGTCACGACGACCACCGGTCCGAAGTGCGCAATCGTCCGCTGCGCGGGCAGGGGCCGCGTGATCAGTTGGAGCGGCGCTCGCATTCCGTCGCTCAGCAGGCCGGGCAGGGCGCGCAGCATCGCGTTCACATCGACCGCGACTCCCGGTTTTGCGGGAGTGAACACCGGCCCCGCCGCGTTCGCGCCGATCACCTGCGCGGCGACCGGTGGCCGGTCGACCCGGTCGGCGAGGCTGTCGACGATGCGAGCCGCTCGTCCCCTGGAGTACGTGACGGGCAGCGCAATCCGGCTGTGAGGCGTCGCGGCGAGCGCCGAGCCCACGGCGGCGTCGGCGTCGACGCCCGCGCCGATCTCGCCGGGGCCGATGACCGTCTGCCGGGTGCCGTAGGCGATCGTCACCGGTCGCGTGAAGGCAGCGTCGATCGCTGCGCGCGCCGGCTCGGCGCTCAGTCCGCCGACCTGGACTCCCGCCACGCTGACCCCGGCCGGGATCACGATCGTCGGCTCCGAGGCTGGGGCGGCCGCGCAGGCCAGTCCTGCAGCGGCGACGATCGCGGCGAACGTCCGGAGCACCAGGGCCGCAATTCAACCAGTTTCCAGGACGTTCTGTCCGACGGCGTCCGTACCGTCGCGCTACATGGCGTCCGGAACCTGGCAGCTCCAACCCTGTTCGCACGCCCGCGTGCAGGCGCTCGCCGACGCGCTCGCCCTCGACGAGGTGACGGCTTCGGTGCTCGTCCGCCGCGGCTACGACGAGCCCAACGAGGCGCGCCGCTTCCTCGACGGCGCCCTCCCGGGACACGACCCGTTCGCCCTCGGTGACATGCGCGAGGCGGCTGCGTCGATCTCGGCAGCGGTCGACGCCGGCAAGCGAATCTGTGTGCACGGCGACTACGACGCCGACGGGATCTGCGCAACAGCGCTCGCCGTTCTTCTGCTGCGCGAACTGCAGGCGGAGGTCACGTGGCACCTGCCTTCGCGCTTCGAAGAGGGCTACGGCCTGAACGTCGACACGCTCACGCGTCTCTCGGAGGAAGGCTTCGACTTCGTCCTCACCGTCGACTGCGGCATCACCGCGGTCGCCGAGGTCGAGCACGCACACTCGCTCGGGCTCGAAGTCGTCGTCACCGACCACCACAGGCCGGGCGACGCATTCCCCGCCTGTCCCGTCGTTGCGCCGCTCAAAGGGGATTACCCCTTCACCGGATTGTGCGGCACCGGGGTCGTCTGGAAGCTCGCGCAGGCTCTGCTCGGCCCCGAGCACCCGTTTCTCGAGCGCCACCTCGACATCGTCGCGCTCGCCACCATCGCCGATGTCGTGCCGCTCGTCGATGAGAGCCGCGCGCTCGCGTTGCTCGGCCTGCGGCGTCTCGCACAAACGCAGAGGCCGGGGCTGCGCGCCCTGATGCGCGTCGCCCACGTCGACCCTGCCTCGATCGACGAGTCGTCGATCGGCTTCCGGCTCGCGCCGCGCATCAACGCGTCCGGCCGGCTGTGCCGGCCCGAGGCTGCGCTCGCGCTGCTCCTCACCGACGACGAGCGCGAGGCACACGCGCTCGCCGATGAGCTCGAGGCGCTGAACCACGAACGCCAGGCAGTCGAGGAGCGGATCCTGCGTGAGGCGATCGCCGAGGTCGAGTCCTGGCCGGAGGCACGCCGTCGCCGACGCGGCTACGTCGTCGCAGGTGAGGGCTGGCACGAGGGCGTGATCGGGATCGTCGCGTCGCGGCTCGTCGAGCGCTACAACCGGCCGGTCGTGATCATCGCCGGCACGGACGGCGATTGGAAGGGCTCAGGGCGCTCGGTGCCGGCCTTCGACCTGCATGCCGGCCTGGGCGCATGTGCCGCCCACCTGGAGCGCTTCGGCGGCCATCGTGCTGCCGCCGGACTGACGATCGCGGCCGACAGAGTCGAGACGTTCGCCGTCGCGTTCGCCGCTCACGCCGACGAGGTTCTGACCGAGGACGATCTCCGGCCGGTGACGCGGGTGGATGCCATCGTTCCGGGCAGCAAGCTGAACCTCGATCTCTGCGCGGAGCTCGGCCGTCTCGCGCCCTTCGGGCTCGGCAACCCCGGCGTGCTCCTCCTCGTCGACGGCTGCGAGCTTGCCGACCTCTCGACGGTCGGCGACGGCAAGCACCTGCGCTTCCGGGTGAGGCAGCGCGGCCGCGACTCCGGGTCGGCGATCGCGTTCGGCATGGGCGGCCAGCTCGACCGCTTCCGCCGCGAGGGCCGCTACGACGTTGCGTTCCGCCTGCAGGAGAACCAGTGGAACGGCGTGTCGTCGCCGCAGCTCGTCGTTCGGCGCGTCTTCGACGCGGTCGACGGTTTCGACGAGCTGCGTGACTGGCTCGGCGGTCAGTGGAAGGCCGGCGAGGCGTCGTGGACGCCGCAGGCGCGCTTGATCTTCGAGGAGCTCGAGCTCGCAGACGGCGCCCGCCGCAGCCTGCTCGAGTCGCCGTCATTCAGGGCGTTGCTCGAAGAGAAACCCGCGCTCGCCGAGGCTGCCTAGGCGCGGCCGCAACCGCGTCCAGCTCCCGCAGCATACGGGCGATCTGAATCAGCTTTTTGTTCTGCCGCCGTCGCTTGAACATGGGCTCCTCTCGTTCATCGGCAGAACGGCATTTCCTCCTGAGGGGTTACGGATCCCTCGGAAGAGCGGGGGTACACTGGATTGATGGCCGTTCTGGAACGCCATCAGGATCTCGTCGATGAGCTGATTGCCGATGTCGAGGCGTATAAACCCGATGTCGACCGCGAGCTGCTCGACGCGGGCGTTCCAGTACGCGGCGGATGCGCATGCGGGCCAGGTGCGCCAGTCGGGCCAGGAGTTCATCTACCACCCGTGGGGGGCCGCGAAGATCCTGGCGAGCCTGCAGCTCGATGAGGCGACCCTGTCGGCGGCGCTGCTCCACGACGTCGTCGAGGACACGGACAAGGACATCGACGAGATCCGCGCGGAGTTCGGCGATGAGATCGCGCAGCTCGTCGAGGGCGTCACCAAGCTGACGCGCGTTCGGTTCCAGAGTCGCGAGCACGCGGAGGCCGAGAACTACCGCAAGCTGATCGTCGCGATGGCGGAGGACCTCCGGGTGATCCTGATCAAGCTCGCGGACCGTCTGCACAACCTGCGCACGATCGAGTATCTCGGCAAGCAGAAGCAGCTCCAGAAGGCCCGTGAGACGCTCGAGGTGTATGCGCCCCTTGCACACCGCCTCGGCATCCACGCGCTCAAGTGGGAGCTCGAGGACCTCGCGTTCCAGACGCTGCACCCGCGCAAGTACGAGGAGATCAAGCAGATGGTTGCCGAGCGGCGCACCGACCGTGAGGAGCATGTGCGCGAGGCGGCGCTGGTCTTGCAGAAGGAGCTCGACAAGGTCGACATCCCGGCGGAGATCTCGGGACGGGCCAAGCACTTCTACTCGATCTACGACAAGATGGCCAAGAAGGGCCGCGAGTTCAACGAGATCTACGACCTGACGGCGATGCGGGTGATCGTGGAGCGCGGCGCCGACGAGGGAACGCGCGACTGCTACGGCGCGCTCGGCCTGATCCACTCGCTCTGGAAGCCGATGCCCGGCCGCTTCAAGGACTTCGTCGCGATGCCGAAGTTCAACGGCTATCGCGCGCTGCACACGACCGTGATCGGGCCGCAGGGCCGGCCGCTCGAGATCCAGGTGCGGACGCGGGAGATGCACGAGACGGCCGAGTTCGGGGTCGCCGCGCACTGGCTCTACAAGCGCGGGAAGAAGGACAAGGACGCCGAGTGGGTCGCCTGGGTCAAGCAGTTGATGGACGAGGGGACGACCGACGAGGCGGATCCCCGCGAGTTCATGAAGACGTTCCGCACCGACCTGTTCGACGAAGAGGTACACGTCTTCACCCCGAAGGGCCAGGTCAAGACGCTGCCCGCAGGCGCGACGCCGATCGACTTCGCCTACGCCGTGCATACGGACGTCGGCCACCGCACGGTCGGCGCGAAGATCAACGGGCGGATCGTCCCGCTGCACTACACGCTGAAGAACGGCGACTTCGTCGAGATCCTCACGTCCAAGCAGGGACGGGGGCCGTCGCGGGACTGGATGTCGCTCGCGAAGAGCTCACGTGCCCGCAACAAGATCCGCCAGTGGTTCTCGCGCGAGACACGCGAGGACGCCGAGCACAAGGGACGCGAGGCGCTCGAGCAGGCGCTCAAGGCGCAGAACCTGCCGTACGCCAAGCTTCGCGGCTCGGCGACGCTCGCCCAGGTGATCCGCGAGACCGGGTTCAAGAAGGCCGAGGACTTCTATCTCGCGCTCGGCTCGGGCAAGTTGCAGCCCGGGGCGATCGTCAACAAGGTCGTCCAGCGGCTGAAGACCGAGCAGGTCGCCGAGGAAGCCCCCGTCATCACCAAGGCGCCGAAGACGCAGCCCGTCTCCGGCACCGACATGGGGGTCGTCGTGCCCGGCGTCACCGATGTGCTGATCCGGCTCGCAAAATGCTGCACCCCGGTGCCGGGCGACCCGATCGTCGGTTACATCTCGATGGGCAAGGGCATCACCATCCACCGTGACGACTGTCCGAACGTGAAGGCGCTCCGGCGCAGCCCCGAGCGGTTCACGCCGGTCGACTGGGACGGCGCTGCGTCGGCGAAGAGCTTCCGGGTCCAGATCGCGGTCGACTCGTGGGACCGCCCGCGCCTGCTCGAGGACGTGGCGCGGACGTTCGCCGAGCACGGTGCGAACATCGTCGGCTACGGCGGGGTCGTCGAGGATCAGCTGGCGAAGAACTGGTACACGGCGGAGGTCGGCGACGTGAAGGGGCTGCGCACGCTCCTGACCGCGTTGCGCAACCTCGAGGCCGTGTTCGACGCGTATCGCGTCACCCCCTCGTGAACCTCCCGGCGTTCCCTCGATCGAGTCATCAAGTCACACTCCGGCGGGGTACCTCGAGCGAGGGATAGTCGGGAATCGTTCAGACGGGGCCTTCCAACGCGGCGATCTGCCGGCGGAACGCGTCCGGCACGGGCACTGCCTTGCGCACGTCGAGGGCGATGCAGACCAGGGTCGCCTTCGCTGTCGCCATCAGCGTGTCGCCGTCCTCGTCGATGCGGTAGGCGGCGTGGTCGTACGTGATGCTGGTGGTCCCGATCCGCTCGACCCGTACGAAGATCTCGAGCAGATCGTCGAATCGGGCGCCCGCGACGTACTCGACGTTGACCGCGCGCATCGCAAAGTCGACGTCACCGAGGTGCACGCGTCCGAGATGACGGTGGTACTCGGTGCGTGCAACGTCGAAGTACGGCATGTAGCGGCCGTAGTAGACGACTCCCTGTGCGTCGGTCTCCGAGAACCCGACCCGCTGGTAGGCGGCGTACCGGTATGGCGGCTTCCGATCGCTGACGTGCCCGAGCTCGATCATCCTCGGGCGATCGTAACGTTCGGCCGTGGAGCGTTCGTCACACTTCGGAAACCTTTGGTCTGACCACGGGACTGGTCTCGAAACGACACGTGTGGATGGTTTCGTGAGGCTGGGGCCGAACGACGACCGTGAGCGTGCCGGCGCCCTGTGGAGCGTTTGTGACACTTCCGTAACGTCGTTCGGCGTCGGGACGTGCCTCGAACGGCCGGGGGGCCGGTTCCGGCTGCGCGGGGCTGGGCCGAGACTCCCCGCTCGCATCGGCCTGCGCACGGACCTCGTTCGGCGACGAGACGAGGCGTGCTGAGCCCGGTCCTTGCCGGCTACTCCCGGATCACCGCGAGCACCTCGTCACGCTTCTCGTCCATCTGCTCCTGCGAGCTTGCTTCCAGGTTCAGCCGGAGCAGCGGCTCCGTGTTCGACGGGCGGACGTTGAAGTGCCAGTCGTCGAAGTCGACGGAGAGCCCGTCGAGATGCGTGACCCGTCCGTCGGCGCCGAAGCGGTCCTCGAGCTCCTGCAGCTTGGCGGGAACGTCCGCGACCGGGGTGTTGATCTCGCCCGTGATGAAGTACCTGGCGCGGAACGGTGCGAGCACCTCGTGCAGCGTGCCGCGTCGCGAGACGAGCTCGCACATGAGCAGGAACGGCACGGTGCCCGAGTCGGCCTGAGAGAACCCGCGGAAGTAGTAGTGAGCCGACACCTCGCCGGCGAACACCGCGTCCACCTCGCGCATGCGCTGCTTGATGAAGGCGTGACCGACGCGGTTGATCAGCGCGACGCCACCGGCCCGCTCGATCGTCTCAGGCACGGCGCGCGAGGCGCGCACGTCGTAGATCACCTTCCCGCCCGGCTCGCGGGCGAGGATCGTCTCCGCGAACAGCGCCGTCGTGAAGTCGCCCGGAACGAACTCGCCCCTGTCGTCCACGAAGAAGCACCGGTCGGCGTCGCCGTCGTAGGCCACACCGAAGTCCGCTCCTTCACTGCGGGTCTTATCGATGATGAAGTCGCGGTTCTCGGGCAGCAGCGGGTTGGGCTCGTGGTTCGGGAACGAGCCGTCCGGGTCGAAGTAACACCTCACGATGTCGAGCATCGGCAGACGCGCGAGCACCGGCGGCAGCATCACGCCCGCCATTCCGTTCGCGGCGTCGATGACGATTCGCAGGGGGCGCAGCGCATCGAGGTCGACGAACGACAGGACGCGGTCGACGAACCGGCCCCAGATGTCCTCCGGCCTCACCCGGCCCCGCACGCCGTCCCGCCACGTGGCCGAGATCGCGCGGTCGCGCACGTCGAGCAGGCCCGACTCAGCGCCCACGGGCAGCGCGCCGCGACGCACGATCTTCATCCCCGTGTACTGCTTCGGGTTGTGCGATGCGGTCACCATCACGCCTCCGTCGAGTGCGAGCTCGCCGACCGCGAAATAGACCATCTCCGTTCCGACCAGCCCGAGGTCGAGCACGTCGGCGCCTCCGTCCATCGCTCCCTCGATCAACGCGGCCGCCATCGACGGGGACGAGAGGCGAACGTCTCTCCCGACCGCGATCGAGGCCGGCTCGAACTCCTCGACGAAGGCTCGCCCGATCGCGTACGCGCCTGCTTCGTCGAGCTCCTGGGGATAGAGCCCACGGACGTCGTACGCCTTGAAGGCCTTCGGGTCGAGCACGGCCGGAGCCTAGCGACTATGCGCCCAGGATCTCCTTGATCGCCGCCGTCGATTCAGCGGTCGGTGATTCGGAGATGACCGTCGCGGGCCGTTCGAAACGGGCGAGTGCGTCTCGCAGCGGCTCTGCGCGCAGCGTGCCCTCGCCGTAGGGCAGGTGCTTCGTCTCGTTGCGGTTTGCGAACTGGATGTCCGAGAAGTGGATATGGAACGGCGCGCCGGCCTCGATCACCGCGTCGGCCTGCTCGAGGGCCGAGGCGAACGGCTCCACCGAGAGGAACGCACCGTCGGAGGTCGCGTGCATGTGCGCGAAGTCGATCACCGGCCGAACCCAGTCGAGCTGAGACGCGATCTCGCAGACGTCGTCGATCGACCCCAGCTCGCGCACCCGGCCCATCACCTCGATCCCGAACGGAACCGCGCGATCCTTCCCTTCGAGCCGCTCTCGCAGCTCGGCGAGCTGGGTGACGACCGCGGCGATCGCGTCCTCACGCGTCCGGCCGAGCAGGAAACCTGGATGGAAGACCACGACCTCGGCACCGGCGGCCTTTGCGATGCCCGCGGAATGGTCGAGCATGCCGACGGCCATGTTCAGCTTCTTGCCGCGCTCGGCATGCCCCATGAAGCCGGCGATCGGAGCGTGCACGGACAGCGCGATGTCCGCTGCTGCGCAGCGCTCGCCGAAGTCGGCTGCGAAGTCGTAGTCCATCCAGAACCGTCCCTCGAAGTCGATCTCACACGCCGACAGCCCCCGTTCGAGCAGGGCGGCGACCGCCGCGGCCGGGGAGTCCCGGGACGGCACCCTGGCCGGCCCGTAGTGGAGGCGCCGAGGCATTGCGAAAGAGGGTATCGCCGCGCCTGCGCCGGCAATGCAGACAGCCTCGGCAAGTCCGTCCGACGCGATTCCTACTCTGAAGGCGCAATGACAACGGGGCCCTCACGGATCGACCTCCTCGAGCTCGACATCGACCTGCGGCTCGCGGATCTCTGGCGCGAAGCGGCCGGAATCAGCGAATGGTCGCTGGACGTCGTCGCCGCGTTCATGCGGGCCGCCTACGGCAAGGGGTATTGCGATGCGCTCACCGAGGATCTGCCCGGCTCACTTTGTGCCGATCACGGCTATCGGGTCCCGGCGCGGAAGCAGACCGCGAACGTCGACGTCTAGCTAAACTCGGGCCGTGCCCACGCGCAGTCCCGCGCGGCTCGTCGTCGCCCTCGCGGTGGCGGCCGTCCTCGCCGTCTTCCTGCTCTACACCGCGGTCGCAGGCAATTCGACGCCGACGCTGACGCCGCACCAGATCGCCGGCCACACCGGCAAGCTCGCGGTCGTCGGAGTCGTCGTAGGCCCGGTGCGCGGGGACTCGCATGCAGCGGGTGGCCTTCGCTTCGGGTTGAAGAACATCGACGGAAAGAGCGGCATGGTTCCCGTCGTCTACCGCGGTGAGGACCCACCGCCGCTCTTCAGAGTCGGCCGGAGCGTCGTCGCCAGCGGCAGCTTCGCCGCCGGTCGCCTGAACGCCACGGACATTCTCACCAAGTGCCCGTCCAAGTACACGGCGACGACATCGACCGCCAAGTAGATGGCTGACCTCGGGCGCGCGGCCCTCGTCGTCAGCCTCGGGTTGTCGGTGTATGCGCTCGTCGCCGGCACGACATCTGCGGTGACGAATCGCCGCCGTCTCGCCGCATCCGCCCGCAACGCGCTCTACTGCAGCTTCGCCTCGACGCTGATCGCTGCGGCGGTCCTTGCTTCCGCGCTCGTGCGCCACGACTTCTCGTTCACGTATGTCGCACAGCACACGAACCGCACGCTCCCGACGGCGTACACGCTGAGTGCGTTCTGGGGTGGGCAGGAGGGGTCTCTGCTCCTGTGGCTCCTCGTCCTGACCGGCTACGGCGCGCTGGCGGTTGCGCTGAACCAGAAGCTGATGCGTGACCTGACGGCCTGGGTCGTCCCCGTGCTCGGGGGCATCGCGACCTTCTTCGCGTTCGTCCTCGTCGCCGTCGCGAGCCCCTTCGGCACGCAATCTGCGCCCATCGACGGGGCGGGCCTGACGCCCAGCCTCCAGAACCCGTACATGGTCGCGCACCCGCCGATGCTCTACCTCGGCTACGTGGGCCTGTCGATTCCGTTCGCCTTCGCCGCCGGGGCGATGCTCTCAGGGAAGACCGACGAGCGCTGGATCGTCGCGACCCGTCGCTGGACGCTGGTCGCATGGGCGTTCCTGGGCTTCGGTCAGCTGCTCGGCGCCCACTGGGCCTACGTCGAGGTGGGCTGGGGCGGCTACTACGCGTGGGACCCGGTCGAGAATGCCGCTCTGATGCCCTGGCTCGCTGCCACCGCCTTCCTGCACTCGGTGATGATCCAGGAGCGAAAGGGCATGCTGAAGGTCTGGAACATGGTGCTCGTCGCACTCGCGTTCGAGCTCTCGATCTTCGGGACGTTCCTGACGCGGTCCGGTGTCGTGAACTCGATTCATTCCTTCGCGAAGAGCCCGATCGGATCGTGGTTCCTCGCGTTCGTCGTCATCTCGACGGTCTTCTCGCTCGTGCTGATCATGTGGCGGCTGCCGTTGCTGAAAGCCCGCACGAAGCTCGAGTCGGCGTTGTCGCGGGAGGCGGCGTTCCTCTACAACAACCTGCTGCTCGTCGCGCTCTGCCTGACGGTGCTCTGGGGCGTTCTCTTCCCGATCCTGACGCAGTTCGTCAAGGGTGAGACGCGGACCATCGGCAGGCCGTACTACGACTTCTTCCTCCGAGCCTTCGGGTTGCCGCTTCTGCTGCTGATGGGCATCGGGCCGCTGATCGCCTGGCGGAAGACGAGCGTGCGCGCGCTCGTCCGAACGCTCGCATGGCCGATCGTCGTGGCCGTCCTCTGCGGCATCGCACTCGTCGCTGCGGGCGCCGGCTCGTCGAAGCCGGGCCTGATCGCCTACACGTTCTCAGCCTTCGTCCTCGCATCGATCGTGCTCGAGGTGGTGCGGGGCACGCGGGTCACGGGCTCCGTGTTCACCCTGGTTTCGCGGAACCGCCGCCGCTACGGCGGGTACATCGTGCACGCCGCGATCGTGCTGCTCGCGATCGGCATCGCGGGCTCGAGCGCCTACGGCCGATCGAAGGAGGTTCGGCTCACTCCCGGTCAGAGCACGTCGATCGGCGGCTACACCCTCACGCTGCGCGGCGTGCACCGCACCCCGACGCCGAACGCGATCGAGACACGCGCCGTCTTCGACGTCACCGGCCGCTGGCACGGCAGCCTCTCCTCGGGCAGCAACCAGTACTTCTTCCCACCGGAGCCGTCCCAGGAAGTGGGGATCAAGACGAGCTGGCCGAGGGCGGAAGACCTCTACGTGATCGCCGACGACGTCAACCTGAAGACGAACGTCGTCTACGCGAAGGTTCTCGTGAAGCCACTCGTGAATTTCATCTGGATCGCCGGCATCGTGTTCCTGTTCGGGGCGGCGGTTGCACTCTGGCCCGATGCGCGCGAGCAGCGCCGGCTCGCATCGCGGCTCGTACCGGCATGACGCTCGTCCTGGGGATCGTCCTGGCCGCGGCAGTCGTCCTGGTGGTTGCGCTGCCGTTCCTCCGCGAGCCGGCGGTCGCGGACGATCGTCTCGATGCGCGGGGGGAAGACGAGCTCAGGCTGCTCGCGCTGCTCGAGGAGCGCGACCGTGCTCTCGCCGCGCTCAAGGAGCTGGAATTCGACCATCGAGCCGGCGGAGTCGGCGACGACGACTATCGAGAGCTCGTCGGCCCACTGCGCCGGGCGGTCGCCGCCGCACTGCGGGCGATCGAACAGGAACAGCGTCCCGATCCGAGGGGCGGAGCAGGCGGTCCGCCCGCCCGATCCGAGCCTCGAACCGGCAGTGCCGCCGGATCAGGCCACGCTGCCGCAGGAGTAGCCAGGGGCGGCGGCGAAAGCGTCCCTCATGGGGCGGATCACGCTCGCTCTCGTCGTTGCGCTTGTCTGCGTCACACCCGCACTCGGGTCGGACATCGGCCGGAAGCAGCAGATCGACACGAAGATCTCCTCGCTGAAAGACAGGCTCGCCGTGCAGAAGCGGCGCGAGCAGTCGCTGCGTGTCGAGGTCGCGGGCTACACGAGCCGGATCCGGTCACTCGAGGCCAGGGTCGGGGATGTCTCGCTTCGCCTGACGACACTCGAGTCCGACCTCTCACTCCACCAGCGTCGCCTCGATGCCTTGAATGCGCTCTTCGGTCTGCAGACGCAAAGGCTCGAGTTCCTGAAGCAGCAGTACGCCACTTCGGTCGAGACGTTGAACCGGCGGCTCGTCGACATCTATGAATCCGAGCCGGCATCGACGCTCGAGGTCGTGCTTGGTGCACGCTCGATCCAGGACGCACTCGATCAGGTGCAGTACGTGAACGAGATCGGAGAGCAGGATCGGCGGATCGCAGCCCAGGTGCGCTACGCGAAGCTCCAGGTCACGGCTGCACGCGCGAAGACGAAGAAGCTGCGCTCGACGGTCCAGGGCGAGACGGCGATCATCTCCGCGCGGGCCGCACAGACACGCGATGTGAGAGACGAGCTCGTCGGCGCAGCAGGCGATCTCGCGGCGACGAAGGAGAACAAGCTCACCGACCTGTCGAAGCTGACGTCCGCCGAGCAGGCCGAGGCGGGTGAGATCGACGCGCTACAGGCGGCATCGAACGACATCGCGGCGCGTATTCGGGCGGCGCAGGCCGGGCAGACCTCGGCTCCGTCCTCCGCTGGGCTGATCTGGCCCGTCGACGGGCCGATCACGAGCCCGTTCGGCTGGCGCTGGGGCCGAATGCACCAGGGCATCGATATCGGCGTGCCAATGGGAACACCGATCAAGGCGGCCGCGTCGGGGAGGATCATCTACTGCGGCTGGGAATCGGGTTACGGCAACCTGACGGTGATCGACCACGGCGGCAACCTTGCGACGGCGTACGGCCATCAGAGCTCGATTGCCGTCACCTGCGGCGAGCAGGTCGCGCAGGGTCAGGTGATCGGATACGTCGGCTGCACCGGTCACTGCACGGGACCACACCTGCACTTCGAGGTACGGGTCGGCGGCAACCCCGTCGACCCGATGGGCTACCTCTAGAGCACTCAGACCGCGCCGAAGGTCTGGAGCAGCAGGAAGACGTTCAGCGCGACGATCAGCGCGGTGACGCCCGTGGCTGCGACGGTGGTGGTTCGACGGTTGACGAGCTGGCCCATCACGTCGCTGCGCGCGGTGAAGATGACGAGCGGGATCAACGCGAATGGAATGCCGAACGAGAGCGCGACCTGAGACAGGACGAGCGTTCTCGACGGGTCGACGCCGATCGCGATCACGACGAATGCGGGAATCATCGTGACGAGTCGCCGCACGGTGACGGGAATCTGGCGGTGGATGAATCCCTGCATCACGACCTGCCCCGACAGAGTCCCGACGGCTGAGCTCGAGAGACCCGAGGCGATGAGCGCGAGCGCAAAGATCGCGCCGGAGGCCGGGCCGAGAATCGGCTCGAGTGTCCTGTGCGCCGTGTCGAGCGAGGCGACGTGGAAGAGACCGGTGCGGTAGAACGTCGAGGCCGCCATCACGAGCATCGAGACGTTGATCACTCCGGCGATCGTCATCGCGATCACGACGTCGACCCGGGTGAAGCGCAGAAGCGTCTGCGCATCTTCGTCCGTCTCCGGCACGAGCCGGTCCTGCGTGAGCGCCGAATGCAGATAGATCACGTGCGGCATGACGGTCGCGCCGATGATGCCAACCGCGAGCAGCAGCGCCTCGCTGCTGCCGAACTGCGGGTAGACGGCATGCTCGAACACCTGGCCGTAGTCAGCGTGGGCGAACGTCAGCTCGATCACGTAACAGGCGCCGATCACGCCGACCAGCACTGCGATCACCGCCTCGAAGGCGCGGAAGCCGAAGCGCTGCAGGCCGAGGATCAGGAACGCCGCCACACCCGAGACGACCGCGGACGGAAAGAGGGCCCAGCCGAAGAGCAGCTGAAACCCGATCGCGGCTCCGAGGAACTCGGCGAGGTCGGTGGCCATCGCGATCAACTCCGCCTGGACCCATAGGAAGATCGTCGTCCGGCGGGAGAATCGTTCGCGGCAGAGCTCCGGCAGGTTCCGCCCGGTGGCGATTCCGAGCTTGGCCGAGAGAGTCTGGATCAGCATCGCCATGAGGTTGGCGGCGACGATCACCCAGACGAGCCGGTAGCCGAAGCGCGATCCGCCGGCGATGTTGGTGGCGAAGTTGCCCGGGTCGATGTAGGCGACGCAGGCGATGAAGGCCGGCCCCAGGAAGGGGAGGATGCGGAAACGTGTGCGGTGGAGGGCCTCGTCGACGGTGCGGAGACCCTCCGGCAGCTCGGTCCGGGAGGCGATCACCCGGCTAATTTAGCCGGACCTAAACTTTTCAGGAGACGAGGCGCAGATCGGGCAGATTGCGGTAGCGCTCGTCGAGCTCGAAGCCGTAGCCGACGAAGAACTCGTCGGGGATCGTGAAACCGACCCAGCCCACGGGCAGGTCGTCGACCAGCCGGCGATAGGGCCGGTCGAACAATGAGGCGATTCTCAGCGAGCGCGGGCTCCGGAGCGCCAGCGAGCGCACGAGATAGTGCATCGTGAGCCCGGTGTCGATCACCGCGTCGACGAGCACCACGTCACGACCCTCGATCTCGGCGTTCAGATCCTTGAGGAATCGGATGCCGCCGTCGTCCTCGCCGTAGCCGGCCAGCTCGATGAAATCGAGGTGGTGATGGATCTGGACCGCGCGTGAGAGATCGCAGACGAACGGGATGCACGACTTGAGCGAGCCGACGAGCAGCGGCTCGCTTCCCTCGTAGTCACGAGCGAGTTCCGCCCCGATCTCCCGCACCCGTCCACGGATCTCGTCGGCCCCGAGGAAGACCTCGCCGATTCGCTCGTCGAGCTCGGCCAGCGCGCTCAGGACGCTTTCCGCAGCCCGTAGCGGGCCGCGAGCCGTTCGAAGTCCCGCTCGTAGAAGAGCTTGCACTTGACCTCGGGATACAGCGCCCGCAGCTTGCGCAACTTCCGGTTCTTCCGCGTGACGAGAGACTGCTTCATCACGGTCACCTCGAGGTAGAGATCCTGGTCGGGCAGGTAGAAATCGGGCGAGAACGCCTCGGTGACCCGCCCCTCCTCGTCTCGTTCCAGCACGAAGGTCGTGGGCTCGTACTGCCACGGAATGCCGTACCAGTCGAGCACCTTTGCGTACTCGAGCTCTGCGGGGTTGGCAAAACGCGGCGGCTCTGAGCCGCAATATGCCTGGAAAACGGGTGTTTCCGGCACCACTCGGGCCAGAGTAGCAGTGAGCCCGGATGCCCTAGACTCATTTGCGTGGATGTGACGATCGCCCATTTGTCGGATCTTCATTGCGGCGACCCGCATTTCGTCCCGGATCTGATGGACCGGGCGATTGCGGAGATCAACGACCTGGAACCGGACATCGTGGTCTGTTCGGGCGATCTCACGACCTTCGGCTTCAAGGAGGAGTACGTCCAGGCGAAGCGCTATCTCGACCGGATCGAGTGCGAGTCGCTCGTGGTCGTTCCCGGCAATCACGACTCCCGGAACGTGGGCTACGTGCACTTCGAGGAGCTGATCGGCGAGCGCAGCTCCGTCCTCCGCAAGGCGGGCGCGACGGTGGTCGCCGTCGATTCGACCGAGCCGGACCTCGATCACGGCCAGATCGGGCGGGGCCGGTACGGCTGGATCGAGGAGCAGTTCGCGGCCGAGCCCTCCGAGCTCCGTGTTTTCGTGCTGCATCACCACCTGCTGCCGATCCCCGGAACGGGCCGTGAGCGGAACGTGGTCTACGACGCCGGTGACGCGATCGAGTGCCTGCAGCGGGCGGGTGCCCACCTGGTGCTCTCCGGCCACAAGCATGTGCCCTACGCGTGGAAGCTCGAGAACCTCTTCGTCGTCAACACCGGGACTGTTTCGACCCTGCGGCTCCGTGGCAACACACGACCCTGTTACAACGTCGTCGAGGTTGCGGGCACCCACGCTGCGATCTGGCGGCGGTATCCGTTTCACGGCCAGGAGCAGATCATCCAGTTCGACCTCGTGAGCGGCGAGTACGAGAAGTACACCGGACGGATCGAGCGGGAGGTCACGGCACGCCGGTGAAGGCAGTCGCCCTCATCGATGGGGAGCACTATGCGCCTGTGGTGCGCGACGCGCTGCAGGCCCTCCCGTACGAGTGGGTCGGCGCGATCCTCGTGGGGGGCTCCGAGAAGCTGCGCGGCGCTGCGGGATTACGGCGTCCCGCTCGTCGGCGATTTTGCCGGAGCGGAGATCGTGGTCGACCTCTCCGATGAGCCCGTGCTCGGCCCAGCCGAGCGGCTGCGCTGGGCGTCGAGAGCTCTGGCCCAGGGACTGCCCTATGTCGGAGCCGACTTTCGTTTCGAGCCACCCTCCTTCGAGGCCTTCGACCTGCCGTCGATCGCAGTCATCGGCACGGGGAAGCGCGTCGGGAAGACCGCGGTGACCACGCATCTCGCCCGGCTGCTCGCGCGGGACCGGAGCGTCGTCGTCGTTGCGATGGGCCGGGGCGGCCCGCCGGAGCCCGAGGTCGTCGAGACGCCGCCGTCGCTCGAGGAGCTCGTCGCGCGATCGCGCTCCGGGCTCCATGCCGCTTCCGATCACCTCGAGATCGCCGCGCTCGCGGGTGTGCCGACGATTGGCTGCCGGCGCGCGGGTGGCGGCCTGGCCGGCGCCGTCTTCGTCTCGAACGTCGCCGCGGGGGCGGCGCTTGCCGCAGAGCGCAGCCCCGACGTCGTGATCTTCGACGGCAGCGGTGCCGCGATCCCGCCGATCGACGTCGATCGGCGAATTCTCGTGGTCGGACGCGGGGAGACGGGCGACGACTACCTGAACACCTACCGGCGGCTCGTCTCCGACGTCGTCGTCGAGGACTTCGAGTTGCGGCTCGGTGCGACTGAGCCGCTCGAGGGCCGGGTCGCCGTCTTCACCGCCGGCTCGAGTGATGTCTCGCAACTCGAGGCGGAGGTCGTCCACGTCTCGACCAACCTCGCGAACCGTGAGGCGCTGCGGCGCGACCTCGTCGACGCCGATACGTACCTGGTCGAGTTGAAAGCCGCCGCGATCGATGTCGTTGTCGAGCATGCGTTGGCGCACGGAGTGCGCGTCGTGCTCGCGACCAACGAGGTGGTCGCGCCCGGACTCGACGAACAGCTGCTCGCACTCGTCCCGGTGGAGGCATGACACAACCCCGGCACGGCGAGCCGCTGCCGCTCGGCGACGACGGTCTGCCCTACTCGAAGGGCCTGATGGCGCGCGCGCTGATCGCGGCAGGCGTCCCGGCCGACCACGCCTATCAGCTCGCGCGGAGGATCGAGCTCGATCTCGCAGAGCGCGGCATCTCGGCGATCGAGGTCGACCGCCTCGACGAGCTCGCGCGCGAGGTGCTGGGAGAGGAGGAGGCCGAGCGGGCGATCGGCCGCCTGCGCAGGCTCGCGGACCTCCAGTCGCTCGACGTGCCGATCGTGCTGTTGATCGGCGGCTCGACCGGCACGGGCAAGTCGACGGTCGCTGCCGAGGTCGCCCATCGGCTCGGCATCACACGCGTCGCCTCGACCGACTTCATCCGCCAGACGATGCGCGCGTTCTTCTCCCCGGAGTTCATGCCGACGATTCATTTCTCGAGCTTCGAGGCGGGCGAGGCGCTCGACGACGAGGCGACCGGCGACCCGACGATCGTCGGTTTTCTCGATCAATGCACCCATGTGTGCGTCGGTGTCGAGGCGGCCCTCCGCCGGGCGCTCACCGAGGGGTGGTCGATGGTGCTGGAAGGCGTCCACCTCGTGCCCGGGCTGCTGCCGGCTGAGCTCGAGGGCGCGCTGATCGTTCACGTCGTGCTCGAGATTGCGGATGAGAACGTGCATCGGCTCCACTTCCACGTGCGGGACTCGTCGACCGGCGGCGTCCGCGCCATGGACAAGTACCTTGGGCAACTCGATGCGATTCGGAGAGTCCAGACCTACGTCGTCGGCCGCGCGCGCCGGGAGGGCGTCCAGGTGATCGAGAACGCAAATGTCGAGCGGACGATCGACCAGGTGATCGAGCACGTCATGAAGGCGGCCGAGCGTTCGCGGCAGGTCGCGTGACTCAGACCGTCGACGACACACGCGCCCTGTGCCAGTGCGAGACGTTTGCGCGAGTGACGGAGCGCGCTGCGCTCGCGGGAGCACGCTGGCTGGGACGGGCGGACATGCAGGCGGCGGAGGACGCCGCCTTTTCGGGCGCGCGGCTCGCCCTGGAGCGCGATGCCGATCAGCGGCCACGTCGTGATCGGAGGTCACGAGGAGGCCGAGCAGCTCGCCGCGGGGACGAGCATCGGGCTGGGCGGTGAGGAGTACGACCTGGCGCTCGACCCGCTCGAGGGACGTTCGGTCGTCGCCCGGGGCGGCACGAACGCGATCTCGATGATCGCGGCAGCGCCGCGCGGTTCGTTGCCGTCGCTGCCCGACATGTACATGCGCAAGATGGCGGTCGGGCCGCGCGCCCGCGGGAGAATCTCGCTGTCGAGCCCGGTGGGCGACAACATCCGCGCAATCGCCGAGGCGTTCGACCGCATGGTCAACGACGTCACCGCGATCGTGCTCGACCGTCCCCGGCACCACGATTTGATCGAGGAGATCCGCGCGTCCGGGGCGCGGATCAAGTTGATCCAGGACGGTGACGTGACGGCGTCGATCAGTGCGGCCGTTCGAGGCACGAACGATCACCTGGCGATCGGCATCGGCGGAACGCGGCAGGCAGTGCTCTCCGCCGCCGCGTTGCGCTGTCTCGGCGGCGAGCTCCAGGCGCAGCTCTGGCCGACGCGCCGTGCCGAGATCGCCGAGGCTGCAGAGCACGGGATCGAGGACATCGACCAGATCTTCACGATCGACGATCTCGCGCCACAGGAGGTGATCGTCGCGGCGACCGGTGTCTCGAACGGCGACCTGCTCCGCGGTGTCCGGTTCCTCGCCGATTCGGCCCGCACGCACTCGCTCGTCATGTGCACCCGGTGCAACTGGGTGCGTTTCGTCGACGGGATCCACTTCTTCGCTCGCGACCGCCGCGAGGAAGTGCGCCTCAGCTAGCCTGGCGTCATGCCGTCGCAGGAAGAAGTCGTCGAAGCGCTCCGCGGGGTCGAAGATCCTGAGCTCGGGATGGACATCGTCGAGCTCGGCCTGTTCTACGAGGCCGAGATCGAAGGGCCCAATGTGAAGGTGCAGTACACGCTGACGTCGATGGGCTGCCCGGCCGGGGCGATGATCCAGGAGGACATCGAGCGCGTCGTTCGCGAGATCCCCGGTGTCGAGGCCGTCTCGAGTGAGCTCACGTTCGAGCCGCCGTGGTCGCCGGACCGGATGTCCGACGACGCCAAGTTCATCCTCGGCTTCGGTTAGACGAAGAGCTAGGCACCCTCGGTGCGGTGGTGCCGGTCGATCTTCGTGCCGGCTGCGTCGGTGTCGCGGCGCGTGTCGCGTTCGAAATGTCGGCGCTGGACACGCCACCGCCGGGCCGTGGCTGACTTCTGAGCCTCGAGGAGGCGCCGATCGGTTTGTTCAGCCCGGGTGGTCGACACCCCGCGATTGTGTCCAATTTGCGTGTTTCGATCAAGTCCCCTCGAAGAAACGGCGGTCTTGTGACCCGCTGACGGTTGTTGACCCGCGCCGGCCTGCCAACTAGAACGAGTCACGGTCGAGCGAGAGGGAAGATGGTCAAGCGGGCGGTGGCAGTTGGCGTGGCGAGCGTGGTCCTCGGTCTGGGCTGCTACGGCGCATCGGCGGGAACCACCGGTAGCGCGTCTCCGCTCCATGCGGTTGGCACCCTGTGCGGTGCCGGCTACGTGGACGCCGTCATCGGCGGTGCACCCAAGTGCCTCCGCGCCGGCGAGTTCTGCTCGCCCGGTCACGAGCTCGACTACGAGCGCCACGGCTTCGCCTGCGTCGGAGGCCATCTGCGGGCTCGGGGGCCGACATCCGGCACGTCACAGACGACGATCTCGGTCGGCCGGACGGTCAAGCTCGCACCGCGCACGCAGACGAGCAGTTGCACACGAGGCCCGCGTCCCGACCGGCAGTGCTCACCCGGCGCCTACTACGGCGGGCTCACGAGGACGGTGCTTTGCTCCTCCGCGCTTCCGCACCGGCTCGATCCGGAACGTGCCGGATTCGGAGAAGCATCAGGTCGAGGTCGAGTACGGAATGGCGCCGAGGAGCTACGGCCGCACGATCGAGATCGACCACATCGTCTCGCTCGAGCTCGGCGGTTCGAACGACATCGCGAACCTGTACCCGGAGCCCGGGTCGGGCCCGGCGAGCTACCACGTCAAGGACAGGCTCGAGAACGAGCTGCACGACCTCGTCTGCGCCGGGACGATGACCCTCCACGCTGCCCAGGCCGGGATCGCGTCGAACTGGGAGGTGCTGTACCGGCGCGTGTTCGGAGTCGCTCCGTGAGACGCCCGCCGCGCAGGAGGCCAGGCCCGCACGGAGAAACCGAATCTCCCCTTTCCGGAATCTGCACGGCGACGTAGGAGGCGGTCACGAATGCCTGGGAGTGCACAGCGGTACATCGGCGGCGCGGTTGGATTCGCGTTCGCGGCGGTTTGGGCGACGGCGGGGCTGGGATCGGCTCTCGTCTGCGTCGTCGCCGCGGCAATCGGCTATACGGCAGTTCGGCTGGCAGAAGGGCGGCAGTTGAGCGCGATCTCTGCAGGCCGGGACGCGGTGCGCGAGCTCCAGAGCCGTCGCAGCTGAACCTGCACGCCGGCCGCCGCAGAAGTCAGCTGCCCGGGCCGCGCAGCAGGTTCGACGGCCGAAGCCCGTCCCGGCCCGCACCATGGCCGATCCGGAGCCTGCCACCTACGGGTGGTAGCCGCTCAGGCGGGTCGGATGCTCTGCGCGAAGTGAAAGAGGTTGTGCGGGTCGCGGGCGCGCTTCACCTGCTGGAGGCGAGCGAGGTTCGAGCCGTAGTAGGCGTGCTGCCAGTTTGCGAGATCGGGATCGATGTAGTTCACATACGCGGCGCCTGAGGTCGAGGGCGCGAGCGTGACGCGTGAGGCGTTCACCCACGCACGGGCCGAGGCAGCGTCGCCCGTGGCGAAATACTGAATCGACGCGAGCGTCTTGCGATGCGCGAACGCAGTCGCCTTCACCGGCACGCGGTTGAGCGCACCGCCGTAGGCGTCGATCAGAAGCGCTCCGGGCGCAGAGCCGCGCGCCTCGACCACGCTCTTGAACGCGCCGATGTGCCCTGCGGTCGGCTGACGGGAGATGTAGTCCGAGGCACCTACGAACACCTGGTGCCCGGGCATCGCACACGACGGGAGTGTGTGCCCGAGGCAGCCTGCCCAGCGACGCACCAGATCGAGCCACGTCGAGGTTCCGGTGACGAGCTGCTGCGCCGGCGGCCCGAGCGTCGCGAGGGCCGACTTCAGCGTCGTCTCGCTCCCGAGGAACTGGCCGAACACCTGCACCGTCGGGCCACCCGGCCCGGTGGCGAGCCGGCAGAGACTGCCGAGCGCGTCGGGTGCCGCCGGCGCCCAGCGCAGGAAGCTCGCGAGCACAGCCTCGACTTGCGCCCAGGGCCACGTTGCGACGAAGTACGAGCCCTGAGACACGGCGTGGGTCCGGAAGACGAGCCGGGTGACGATCCCGAAATTGCCGCCTCCGCCGCCGCGGCAGGCCCAGAAGAGGTCGCTGTTGTGTGTCGCGTCCGCGGTCAGGAGCCTTCCGTCGGCGGTGACGATCTGCAGCGAGCGGAGATTGTCGGAGGCAAGGCCCCAGGCCCGTGAGGCCAGGCCGAAACCGCCGCCGAGTGCATGGCCGCCGATCCCGACGCTCGGACAGGTGCCTGCCGGGATCGCGAGCCCGTGTGCGGCGAGCGCGTTGTAGATGTTCCCGAGCCGTGCGCCCGGGCCGACGACGGCTTGTCCGGCCGCGACCTGCACGGCTGCGAGCTTCGAGAGATCGACGACGACCCCCGGGGTCGTCGAGTAGCCGCCGTAGCTGTGCCCGCCGGACCGGGCGACGATCGGCACGCCGCTGGTGCGCGCCCAGCGAACGACCTCGCTCACCTCGGCTGCGTCGAGTGGTTGTGCGATCGCGAGTGGGTGGACGCCGTCGTAGAGCCCGTCGAAGACGAGGCGGGCCTGCTCGTATCCCGCCGAAGCGGGTGTGATCACCGGTCCTCGCAGCGTCTTGGCCAGTGCGCGGATCCGCGGATCGCCCAGGTCGCGAGCTCCGGCCTCGGGCTCGAAGCGCAGTGCCGGCACGGCAAAGGCCGCAGACAGCGCAGCCGCCCGGACGATCAACTCGCGCCGGGTCAGCGGTCTCGAGGGCGGGGTCTGCGCCACGAGGACAGGGTAGGCGGTGAATGTTTGTAGGGATTGACACAACGGCGTCCAGCTGCAACCGTGTGAGCTCGGCAGCGAGGGAGGGGGCACATGTCCGTCCGTCCTTTGGTCGTTGCTGCGGCGCTTGTCGGGGCGTTTGCTGCGTCCTTTCTCCTCGCGGCGCTCGCGTTTGCTTCCGGGAGCCACGGTTCGGCCGTGGTGACGCTGCAGATCGCGCCCCGTGGGCTCGGCACGGTGTCCGTGAGGCCGCTGGGCAACAACCCGGACGGCGATTGCATCGGCAGTGACAACACCGATTCGCAGTCGTGCTTCCTGACGTACAACCGCGGCGACAAGGTCAAGCTGACTGCGAGCAGCGACCGCGGCCGGACCCTGTCCTCCTGGAGCACGCCCGACTGCCCAGGGACCGGAGAGTGCGACCTGACCCTCGACGACGACGTCACGTCGATCGTCGCGCTGTTCGATCCGCTTCGGCTCGGAGTGCAGTTCTCCACGCCCGGGGCCGGCACGGTCACGGCGGATCCCGGCCGGTACACCCTGCGGTGCCGACGAGCAACTTGGTGTCGGCATCACGTGCCTGAAGTACGCGCCCGGCACCAAGGTGAAGCTGACCGTGACGAACGCGGGCGGAACCTTCGATCATTGGAAATCCGGATGCGAGCCGACGAACGCGATGACGTGCACGATCACGGTGGACGACGAGACGACGTGGGCAGGAGCACACTTCGTCGGCGACCCGGACGGCGACCCGCCGCTGCCCACGACGATCGACGTTCAATTCCACCTGAAGCGAGGGGGGACCGGCAGCGGTCGAGTGAGCGCATCGGATCTCGACTGCGGCACGGTCTGTACCCGTCAGTACGGCTACGGGAAGACGATCACCCTCACGGCGGCGGCCGACCAGGGCTCGGTGTTCTCCGGGTGGAACGGCGTCTGTCCGAAGACGCAGACCACCTGCACGTTCCCGGTCGGGCCGGTCACCTCGATCAAGGCGGTCTTCGATCACGACTCGACCCCGCCGAGCAGCCCGGACGCCTTGACCGTCACGTCACAGACACGCACCGGCCTGCAGATCACCTGGGCGGCCGCGAAGGACAACGTCGCCGTCGCCGGCTACCGGGTCTATCTCAACGACGCGACCGCCGGCGACACGATCAGCACGACGTATTCCTTCACCAACCTGGTCTGCGGTCACCAGTACACGCTCGGAGTGGATGCGGCCGATGAGGTCGGCAACCGGTCGGCCCGCGCGTCGATCACCGGGTCGACCCAGCCCTGCCGCCTCGCGGCGCGGCTCGCCGGCGTGGGGATCGATCGCGGCGGTGCCGCCCGGCGGGTCGTCGTGAAGCTGCGCGTGAACCGATCGACGTCGGCGCTGCTCGTCCTGGCGAGGCAGCAATCCGTGGTCGCGAGACGCCGGTTCGCGGTCAAGCCGGGCACCAACATCCTGCGCCTGCCGATTCCGAAGAGGCTGCCGGCCGGTCCGTGCCGGTTGAAGATCACGCTGGTCAACCCCGACGGCGGCCTGCTCGTGCTGCCGACCCGGGCTGTCCTGCTGCCGAGGCCGAGGTGACGACCGAGAAGGCCGCCGCGCCACCGGCTGAGGCGCCGAAGACGAGCTGGTTGCGCCGCCGTCCTTCGGTCGGTCAGGCCTCGGCGCTCGTCGGGTTGATCGGTGGAGTCGTGGCGCTCGTGTTCATCTTCAAGCCCGGCTGGAAGCCTCAGGCCCCGTCGAACGCCTCGAAGGCCACGATCAGCGACACGCGTGTCTTCCAGCCGGTCACCTTCAAGCGGTACCTGCAGCGTCAACAGCTGCCGATTCCCGCCGGACTGAGCCGCACGTATCTTGCGCGGCCCGGGGTCATGGTCAGCTTCCACTACGAGATCGTCGGGCTGCGCCACAAGAAGCTGCCTCTGCGCTGGGAGCTGTCCAACGCTGCGACGAACGATCTCGTGGCCGCGGAGAACAGTGCATTCACACTCGTCCCCTCGAACGACGACGACGCCGGCGACTGGTCGGTCTGGGTGCCCGCACCGAGAAAGGGCCGCAACTACTACGTGACGGTGACGATCTATCAGCCGCAGGGCCCACCGTACGAGCTGAAGCATTTCGACTCGCCGAACTTCCCCGGCCCGGGCACCTGAAGCGGCGAGCACGGTGCTCGTTCAGCCGGCGCGGGCGCGCGTCAATTCGAACAGCAGGAGCAGTCCTGCGGCGGCTCCGATCATGCCGCCGACCGCGCGTGCATGACCGAGCCCGAGCGCGTGGAGAGCTCCCCATGCGAGGAGATAGGTCCAGCCCGCGATCGCTGCGCTATAGACCAGGCTCAGCCCCGCATCGCGGTCGACCGGTAGCACTCCGAACAGCCGCAACGTCCTGGCGGGGCGATCGGAGAACAGGCCGCCCGGCCTGCCACTGCTGTCCAGCGAGCCGAAGCCGAGCTCGTGCTCGAGCATCTGCGCGCGGCGAAGGCCGTAGTCGTAGAGCTGCGTGTTTCGGAGCTCGTACAGGAGCACCCCGAGGGTGGCGACCAGCCCGATCGCTCCGACGGCCAGGAGCTCCGCATTCGAGCTCGGACGGCCGAGCACTGCCACGGCGGCGCCGCTCAACGTCGGGACGAGGGCGAGCAGCTTGAAGCGGACGTCGCTGATCCCGGCCAGGAGCCCGGTCGTCTGCTGATAGTCGAGACGAAGTAAGTCGTTCTCTGCTGCGGCGCTCCGTGCCGGCGGCTCGGCGGATCCGGTCATCTCTGTCCCTCGGTCGAGCCGCAGTGCTCGAACCGAAGCGTACGCCCGCGGCTGCGAGCGCACAAGCCGTGGAGCGCCCGCTCCGGGCCTGGGCGCGCCCGGCGTCCCTTCCTTCTTCATACCGGGAGGCACCTCGTCTTCCCACGCTCCTGTCCGATCGTGGGATGGCGAAGTCATCCCCTCGGAAACCAGGAGAAGAACACGATATGAGGCAGCGGATCTTGATCATCGGCGCAACTGCGGCGCTGGCGCTGGTGACGGCCACCGCGGCGCTTGCGAGCACCCTGACGGCGACTGCGACCGTCTCCGGAACGGCAGGCATCTCGCTCACCGTTCCGTCCACCGCGTCCATCTCGGACACACTCGACGGCACCGACCAGACGGCGTCCTACTCCCCGTTGCTCAACGTGGTTGACGCACGCGGAAGCGGCGCAGGCTGGAACCTCCAGATCTCGGCGACGAACTTCTCGGACGGCGCAGGGCACACCCTGGCTCCGGGCAGCGTCACGGCGGCCGTCCAGGCATGTCATGCCGGCTCGAGCTGCACCGCAGCGACGAACTCGGGCATCACGCTGCCCCTGGCAGTCACCGGCGCCGCGGCGAAGTTCTTCAATGCCGCCGCCAACACCGGCCTCGGGAAGGTCGACGTCACTCCGACGATCCAGGTTGCCATCCCCGGTAACTCGTTCGCCGGCACGTATACGTCGACTGTCACGCTCGCAGCTGCGACCGGACCGTAGGGCTCAGCGAACAACCGCGACGTTGCCTCGAGTGCCCCGGCCACCGCCGGGGCACTCGTCGGTTCAGGACGGGATCGAAAGAACGATCTTGCCGAACTGCTCGCCGGCTTCGAGGCGCTCGTGCGCCGCGCGGGCGTCGGCAAGTGGATAGACGCGGTCGACGACCGGGAGTGCCTTTCCGGCCACGACCAGGTCGAAGGCTCCCTGGAAATCCTCCGGGGTGCCCATCGAGGAGCCGAGAATCGACAGCTGCTTCCACCAGAGGCGGTGCAGCGCAGCCGGCGGATTCGCGCCGGTGGTCGCACCACAGACGACGATCCGTGCTTCCGTCCGGGCCGCTTCGAGCGTGCGCTTCCAGGTCGCCTCGCCGACATCGTCGAGGATCACGTGTGCGCCGCCACCGGTCGCCTCCTTGACGGACGCCACCACGTCTCCGGTCGTGTGGTTGATCCCGAGGTCCGCGCCGAGCTCGCGCGCGCGTGCGAGCTTTTCGTCGCTCGACGAGGTGACGGCAACCTGAGCCCCGAGCGACTTCGCGATGGCGAGGGCGGCCGTGGCGACACCGCCGCCGATGCCCCAGATGAGGACCCATTCCCCCTCCTGCAATCGCGCTCGGGTGACGAGCATGCGGTACGCCGTCACGAAGACGAGGGGAAACGCGGCCGCGTCCTCGAACGAGAGCGAGTCCGGAATGGGGTGGACGGCGTCGCGGGCAACGGCGATCAGCTCGGCGTGAGTGCCGTCCATCGTCTCGCCGACGATGTGGATCTTCCCGCCGCTCATGATCCCCGGGTTGATCACCACGCGAGCATCGGTGCCGGCGATCACGCCGGCGCCGTCGGCGCCGAGGATTCGCGGTTTGGGGACCGACGGGAGCCCCTTGCGAATCCACACGTCGAGATGATTGAGCGATGCGGCCCGCAGCTCGACGAGCACCTCGTGCTCGCGCGGGACCGGATCAGGCACGTCCTCGTACCGGAGAACGTCCGGACCTCCGTCCTCGTGGATGCGGATCGCCTTCACGTGGGCACAATCCTCGCATGACCGCCGACGACATCCGCGGGTTGGCTGCCGAGCTCGGTCTTGCCGCACTCGGCGTCTCGCGTGCCGAGGCCTATGTGGAGACCGAGCGTCACATCGTGGAGCGGCGGGCGCGGGGCCTGTTCGCGGACATGAAGTTCACGATGGCGAAGCCGGAGCGCTCATGTCATCCCGAGCTGCTCCTCCCCGGCGCGCGCAGCGTCGTCTCGGCTGCGCTGTGCTACTGGGAGCCGGAAGCGCCGCTTGCTGCCGGAGCGGGCCGCCTGGCCCGTTACACGTGGTCGGACGCATATGACGAGTTGCGCGGACAGCTCGACGTTCTCGGGCGTGCGATCGGAGGAAACTACCGGGTGCTTGTCGACGCGAACCAGCATGTCGACCGCGAAGCGGCCGCCCGGAGCGGGGTCGGGTTCTACGGCAAGAACACGATGCTGATCACGCGCACCCACGGATCGTGGGTCGTGCTCGGAACCCTCGTCAGCGATCGCGAGCTCGAGACGACGCCGGCGCTCGACACCGACTGCGGCGACTGCAGGATCTGCATCGACGCGTGCCCGACCGGCGCGCTCGACGAGCCGGGCACACTCGACGCGACAAAATGCCTGTCCTACTGGACGCAGGCGCCGACGGCCATCCCCGTGGAGTATCGGCCGCGGCTCGGCGCACAGGTGTACGGCTGCGACATCTGCCAGGACGTCTGTCCCTGGAACCGTGGCGTGGAGAAGCGCCGGGGCGACCGCGCGCCGACGACAGCGGGGCACGTCGATCTCGTCGAGTGGCTCGAGTCCGAAACACTCATCGTCGACTACGACCGGCTGTACGTGCCGCGGAACGAGGCGCAGTTCCTGCGCCGCAACGCGCTCGTCGCGCTCGGCAACGTCGGCGGCCCCGAGCACATCGAGGTGCTCGAACAGCATTCGGCCGATGAGCACGCACGGTGGGCGATCGAACGGATCGAGGCGCGCTCTGCGCCTGGTGCGCCGTCGTCCCTACGCTGACGCCGCGCGCTTGGGGCGCAGTTCCGCAGCGAGCGCACGTGCGCGAAGCGCAACCTGGGCGCGCAGCTCAGCCGGTTCGAGCACGACCGCCTCGCCGCGATAGGAGACGACCTCTCCGACGAGCCATTCGGCGCTGCCGACCGACTTGTCGGCGAGTGCAGCGCCGTCGACGAGCGGGCGAGCGCCCTTCTCGACCTCCCACCGGGCGACTGCGGGCGAATACCAGATGCGCGCGGTCGTCGCCGAGCGGAGCTCCGACGGATCGAAGCCCTCGCGCGGAACGAAGCTCTTGCGCAGGACCCTCGCATTACGCATGCGATCGAGCCGGTAGGAACGAGGCTGGTTGCGGTCGATGTCCCACGTGTGCACGTACCAGTGCGGGAGCCGGCGCTCGATTGCGTACGGCTCGACGGTCCGCGTCACCACTTCCTGCTCTTCCGGCTTGAGGTACTCGATCTCGACGAGCTTGTGGTCGTCGATCGCATGGGTGAGCGTGTCGACCAGTCCCTCTTCCTCGCCGACGTGCGGTGCAGGTGTCTGTGTCAGCTCGAAGGCGCCGAAGGTCTCCTCGAGCTTGGCGCGCACACGATCCAGTGGGGAATGCGTGCCGGCGGCGACCATCGGGCCGACGAACTCGAGCGCGAGCCGAATCGCGCGAGCCTCCAGCGGAGTCAGACGTGGCGCGCGGCGGAAGGTGTCTCCGAAGAGCTCCTTGTCGACATGCACTTCGTCGCCGTGCAGTTCCGCGTAGACCGCGTAACAACCACCACCGAAGTTGACCAGGTTGAGGAGAGAGAGATGCTCCTCGAGTTGCTCTGCCGGAATCGAGAAGCGGTTGACGAGCTCGTGCGCGGGGATGATCCCCTCGCGCTCTTCGCCGCACGCGGCGAGCAGGTAGGCGAGCAGCGACT
Organism: uncultured Thermoleophilia bacterium; assembly: GCA_963779535.1. Lineage (GTDB taxonomy): Bacteria > Actinomycetota > Thermoleophilia > Gaiellales > Gaiellaceae > PALSA-600. The sequence goes on from CAVZYP010000004.1 coordinate 113,199, forward strand.
GCAGCACGCCGAACCGTTCGGGCGCGACCGGCCCGGCAAAGCGCTCGACGACGTCGGACTCTCCGGCGATGACCTCGGCCGCGGGAGTCAGGGGGGCGCCCTCGTGCGCGGCGCGTGCGGCCCTGGCACCTTCGACGACGAGACGACGCAGCTCCGACGGCTCGAGCGGAACAGCGCGGCCGTCCTGTCGCAGGATCCACCGCGCGAGCAGGTTCGACGAGGCGTACTGGGTGCTGAAGATGTCGCCCTCGACATGGTTACGGGCGCCGCCGTAAGCGCGTTCGACCCACCAGGCGGTGTCGGGCGCGACCTCGATCCGCGCCTCGCCGACGATGTCGCCGAACTGCCACTCGGCGCGGCCGCGGTAGTTCTCGACGTCGAATTCGGGCGGCAGCCGGAAGTCGCGCTCTCGGCGCGTTGCGAAGCGGATGTCGGAGCGGATGCGGGAGACCCGGAACGTGCGGATGTCGTCTCGCTCGAGATCGTTGCCGATCACGTACCACGACCCGTTCTCCGGCAGGAGCGCGAACGGGTTGAGCGTCCTTTCTTCTTCCTCGTCGCGATAGATCGACCAGTACCGGAACTTCACGGTCCGCTGTTTCGAGATCGCTCCCTCGAGCTTGCCCAGACGGCCTTGCAGTTCGGGCGAGTAGTCGGGATCGCGGACCTCGACGCGTGAAGCCGTGCCGGTAGGAGCGGCGGCGAGCGAGCCCGCCGAACGTCCGAGTGCGAGGTTCTGCAGCGCGAGCCGGAGCGGCTCGGCGTACGCGAAGCGTCCTTCGAGCAGGAAGAAACAGGTCTGCAGCGCCGCCAGTTCCTCATCGTCGAGCTCGAGCTCCGGCAGGAAGTAACGCTCCGAGCGCAAGGTGTAGAGCTCTTCGCCTGTGAACTCGTCGCGCTGCGAGTCGAGCGGAACGCCGAGCGACACGAGCTCTGCCCGGTCGGAATAGAAGCGCCGCGCGAACGCCTCGTCGCTCATCTCCTGATAGCCCTCGACATTCGACTTGATGTCGCGCGCGGTCAGAGGGCGGCGCTCCGCCATCAGAAACGCAACCAGCGAGAGCTGACGAATCAGCTTGTCGGTGTCATGGCTCATCTGATCTCTCCGGCCGGCTCCGTCGAGCCTTCGCCGGTGAGGGCGAGCTTATCCGACAACTATGCGGCGGCTTTGCTGCGCTCGAGGTGCTGGTGGCTCGGGCAGTAGTCGCGGTCCGGCAGTGGGGTCCGCTGACAAGCCTTGCCCTTGCGTGTCGTTGCGCGACAGCGGGCGACGCCGCCGTCGAATGCGCCGGCCTCGATCTGGTCCTCGACGAAGTCGACTGCGGCATCGACACCGTGGTTGACCGCCCAGGCGACCTGCGCCTGCACGTTGATCGGGAAGTAGCGCCGGATGTCCTGGAAGAGGGCCCGGTCAGGCTTCGCGAAGTAATGCGGGTCCTGGGCCAGACGCTGCATCGTGCCCTCGCAGGCCAGGAGCACCTCCCTGCGGTACTCGAGCTGCGTCTCATCGTCGACGTACGGGTCGATCAGGTCCTTGATCGAGCGATAGATCGCTCGCGAGTACTGATACATGCAATGCTGAATATGCAGAATCCGTTCATCCATATCGCCGTCTATCTCTCCTCGACTCTAGCCGCCAGCCCTTTAAGAAGCAGTAAATCCTCCCTTGCCGACGCGACCCGCCGACGACTCTACACGCTCGGCGTGGCTGTTACAAATGTTTTCAGCTGAGTAAACGTCCTCGCGGAGTTCCAGGGGTTTCCTGCCCATCCTGCGGCGGTTTACACCTGCCCGAGTTGCGCTTGCTCAGCGGGCGATCTGGCGGGAGTAGGCGCCCGCGAAGCCTGCCTGGCGGGCCGTCGAGACCGCTGCGTCGGCGTCGGCCTGCGACGCGTAGACGCCCGTGAACACGACCAGATACCCCGGCTGCAGGCTCGCGTAGTTCGACGAGTCGAGGACGCCGGCCTCGGAGAGGCCCGACTTCGCGGCCTGAGCGGCCTTTGCACGTGCCGAGGCCGCTCCGTTCGTCTTCGGGTACGAGACGAGCACGATCGTCCATCCGTTCTCGTTCGAGGGCCACGCGAAGCGGCCCTTCCGGAGGCCGGCGGCCCGGCCGCCCGCCGCGGGCGTTCCCGGCTCGGGGGCCCGCGGCAAGGCCGACGTGTCGACCCCTGTCGTCGCCTGGACGGAGGCCGGCGCCGCGATGGTCACCGCTGATGCGCCGGCCAGCGTCGGCACGGTGGCGCCCGCCTCGGAAGCCGTCAGCGAGATCGCTGCCGCCGCGCCTCCCACAGCGACGATCAAGGTCAGCAGCGAGACCCAGATCCAGTCGCCGGGATACCAGCCGAACCGGCGGATCCAGCGCCGGCGGAGCGACGCGAGCCTGCCGGTCACCTCGGGAAGCTGGAGGCCGCAATCGAGGCAGTACCGCTGGTCCTCGGCCCGCCTCGCTCCGCACCTGGGGCACGTCTCGTCGGCTGCGGTGATCGCCGTCTCGCGCTCCGCTGCCCTTGTGCCCATCAGCTGTCGGACGCTCGCTCGACGACCGTCTCCTCCGACGTCGCCTCGCTCCCGAGCTGCCGGCCGCAGTTCGGGCAGAAGCGCGAGCCTCGGAGCATGGGGGCGCCGCACTCGCACCGTGGGACGCGCCGGTGGACGTGGAGAAGCTCGTCGATCTCCGCCAGACGGGCGTCGATCCCGATCACTGTCGCCGCCTGCTCGGAGAGCAGATCGTCGCGGAAGCCGCCGCGCCGGTACATCTCGACCAGCAGCCCACCGAGGTCGCGCAGCGCATCCTCGCGGGCCTTCAGCAGCGCGCGGCGCTCCCTGCGCAGCACCCCGGCCGCGGGCCGCCGCGGAGCGATTCCTTCAGCTTCGTGCGCCCGGCGGCGAAAGGGTGCGGCCATCGCCAGGCGAGTGTAACGAGCAGTTCGGCGTGGCCTCTAGAGCTGCAGGACGACGAGCCGCTCTTCGGTCATCTCGCGGACGGCCCACGCGGGCCCCTCCTTCGTGTTGCCGGAGGCCTTGACCCCACCGTAGGGCATCTGATCGGCGCGGAACGTGGGTGCCTCGTTGACCGTGATGCCGCCGAACTCGAGCTCCCGCGCCGCCCGCAGGCAGGTCGGAAGATCGCTGCTGAAGATCGCCGCCTGCAGCCCGTAGCGCGTTGCGTTCGCGCCGGCGATCGCCTCGTCGAGGCTCGCCACGCTCGTCAGCGTCACAACCGGCCCGAAGACCTCCTCGCACTGAACCTGGTCGGTCGGCGCGGGCCGCGCGATCACCGTCGGGCGGATCAGGCCGTCGGCGGTGAGGTCGCCCCCCGTCAGCACGTCTCCCTTCGATGCTCGGATCCAATCGAGGATGCGGTCGCGCTCGCGCTGCTCGATCACCGGGCCGACGTCGGTGTCCGCATCGGCTGGATCGCCGACCTGGAGGGCTGCCACCGCCGGCACGAACTCGGCGACGAAGTCGTCCCACGCCTCCTGCAGCACGAAGATCCGTTGCACCGAGATGCAGCTCTGCCCGGCGAAGGAAAATGCGTTGGCGGCGAGCTTGGCTGGGGTGCCGGCAGGGGCGTCGTTGCAGACGATCGCGGGTGTCGCGTTGCCGAGCTCGAGCTTGACGCGCTTGTGATGCGCGCGTTCGGCGATCCCCCAGCCGACGGCACCCGAGCCGGTGAAGGTGATCAGCTTGACGCGCTCGTCATCGACGAGCACGTCTCCGATCGCTGCGGCCGAGCCCGAGACGACGTTGATCCAGCCGGGCGGCAGCCCGGCCTCCTCCTCGAGCTGCGCGAGAAAGAGCGCTGACAAGGGGGTCGTGGAGGCAGGTTTGAGCACCACCGCGCACCCGGCCGCGAGCGCGGGCGCGATCTTGTGTGCGACCAGGTTCAACGGGAAGTTGAACGGCGAGATCGCGCCAACGATCCCGATCGGCAAGCGCATCGTGAACGCGAGCTTCCCGGCGCCCGCTGCCGAGGCATCCATCGGCACCATCTCGCCCGCGAGCTTTCGAGCCTCGACGGCCGCGAACGTGTAGGTCGACACCGCGCGCTGAGCCTCGACTCGAGCGGCCTTCAGCGGTTTTCCGGCCTCGGCGGAGACGATCCGGGCCGCTTCTTCCTGACGCTCGTCGAGCAGCCGGGCGGTGACATCCAGGATCCGGGCGCGCTCGTGCGCCGCCAGCGGAGCGCTCATCGCGCGCTCCGCCGCGTCGAGGGCCTGCCGGGCCTCGGGCGCCCCGCCTTTCGCGATTCGAGCGACGATGTCGCCCGAAAACGGCGACCGCACCTCGGTCCAGTCGCCCGTCTCGACGGAGTCGCCGTCGATCAGGAGCGGATGGTCGGTATTGACGGCCGTCATGGAGGTCAACTCTAATGTTCTCCCGTGAGCTTCCGGAGAGCAGCACGGATCGCGGCCCCGACGGTGTGGGTGCTCGCGTCGATTGCCATGATCGTGAGCGTCGGCGTCCCGACCTCGCACGACCTCGTCTTCTTCTGGTTCGCGCTCGGGATCATCTCGTTCTCGGTGACCGACGTCCGGCGCCGGACGTCGCGCCTCGTGATCGAATGGTCGCCGTTCATCGCAGTGCTGTTCATCTACGACCGGCTGCGTGGCTACGCGGACGGACTGCTCTTCCACGCACGCGAGGTGCCCCAGATCAAGATCGAGGCGGCGCTCTTCGGGCGGCCGATACCCACGGTCTGGCTGCAGGCGCATCTCTGGCACGGTGCCGGAGACCTGCGCTGGTGGGACTACGCCACGTGGTTCATCTACCTCACGCATTTCTTCGCGACGTTGATCGTCGCGGCCGTCCTGTGGAGGTGGGCGCACGACCGCTTCGTCCGCTTCGCGACGATGGTGTGCGTCCTCTCGCTCGCGGGGTTCGCCACGTACGTGCTCTTCCCCGCCGTGCCGCCGTGGCTCGCCGCCCGGCACGGCGCGATCGGCTCGGCGAACAGGACGATCGCCATCGTCTGGCATCACGTGCCGATCGCGCACTTCGGTTCGCTCTTCGAAAAGGGCCAGACATACGCGAACAACGTTGCGGCGATGCCGTCGCTGCACGCCGCCTTCTCGTTGTTGATCGTTCTGTACGTCTGGCGTCTGGTGCCGCGCTGGTGGCGGCCGCTGCTCGCGCTCTACCCGCCCGCGATGGCGTTCTCGCTCGTGTACACCGGTGAGCACTACGTCGTCGACTGCGTCGCCGGCTGGGCGTACGCCGTCGCGACGTTCGTCGCGGTGAACCTCGTGTTCGAGTATCACGCGCGCCGCGTCACAGCGCTCGAGCCTGCACTCGCCGATTGAACGTCGTTCGGCCGCTGCACTTCTGCAACGTCACGGTCGAGGGCCGGCGGTGGCCCGTCTACGGCTGGGCGATCGACGGCCCTGACGGGACGATCCTCGTCGACACCGGGATGGTCGACTCGACCCCTGAGCTCGACTCGGAGTGGCTGCCCGAGCTCTTGCCCTGGCCGGCGCTGGGCGAGGTCACCGCGGTGATCAACACCCATCTGCACTTCGACCACTGCGGTGGGAACCGCAGATTCGCGGGTCTGCCGACGTACGTCCAGAGCGCCGAGTTGGAGGCCGCCGTCGCGCCGGACTACCTCGAGGAGTGGGTGCACTTCCCCGGCGAGTCCTACGTCGAGCTCGCAGGCGACGCCGAGCTCGCGGCCGGCGTGTCCGTTCTCCTCACTCCGGGTCATTCGGCCGGTCACCAGGCCGTCGTCGTCGAGACCGGCGACGGCATCGTCGTCCTCGGCGGCGACGTCACCTACTCGATGCAGGAGCTGATCGCCGGAGCGACTCCGTCGATCCTGCGGATTCACGCCCTGCAGCCGCGTCGCGTCTATCTCGCCCACCACGAGGAGCCGTGGCGACCGGGCTAGAGTGAGCTCGATGGCGGCGTACATCGTCGATGCCGTTCGGGCGCCGATCGGCCGCAGGAACGGGGCCCTGTCGGTGCTCCGGGGGGACGACCTCGCGGCACAGGTCCTGAACGGCCTCGTCGGCCGGCACGGTCTCGACCCGGCCGAGATCGAGGACGTGCAGATGGGCTGCGTCACGCAGATCGGGGAGCAGGGCTGGAACGTCGGTCGCATGGCGGTGCTCGCAGCAGGCTGGCCGGTCTCCGTCTCCGCGACGACGGTCGACCGGCAGTGCGGCTCCTCGATGCAGACCAACTTCAACGCCGCCGCCGCCGTGCTGGCCGGACAGCTCGACCTCGTGGTCTCTGCCGGGGTCGAGATGATGTCGCGCGTCCCGATGGGGTCGAACGGCGGCTCGATCTCGGAGCGGGTCACCGAGCGGTACGACATCGTGATGCAGGGAACGTCGGCCGAGCTGCTCGCCGACGAGTGGCACCTGGCGCGTGAGGAGCTCGATGCCTACTCGCTCGAGTCGCACCGCCGTGCGCTCTCTGCCTCGGACGGAGGCAAGTTCGACCGCGAGCTGATCGCGATCGAGTTGCCCGAGACGACTGCGCCGTTCACAGTGGACGAGGCACCGCGCCGTGAGACGTCCGCCGAGGCGCTCGCCGCTCTCGCACCTGCGTTTCGCCCGGACGGCGTCGTGACCGCCGGGAACTCGTCGCAGATCGTCGACGGCTCGGCCGCCGTGCTGATCGCGAGTGAGGCCGCGGTGGCGCGACTCGGGCTCGAGCCGCGCGCGCGATTCGTGTCGTTCGGGATCGCAGGAGTCGATCCGACCCGCATGTTGCACGGCAACCCTCAGGCGATGGAACGGGCAGTCGCGAGGGCCGGCCTCACGCTGGACGACATGGCGGTGATCGAGGTCAACGAGGCGTTCGCGTCCGTCGTGCTGCAGACAGCGCAGGACCTCCACCTCGAGGAGCGGATGGACGACGTCAACCCGAACGGCGGCGGTATCTCGCTCGGGCATCCGCTCGGCGCGACGGGAGCCCGGATCACGGCGACCCTGTTGTCGGAGCTCGAGCGCCGCGAGGCGCGCTACGGCATCGCGTCGATGTGCGTCGGCTTCGGGATGGCGATCGCCGGCGTCGTCGAGCGCCTCTAGGGCCGCCTGGCGCCGTCCGGGGCCGTGTTTACGGTGGGCGGGCAGATGGCGATGTGCCAGGTCTGCCGCCGCACTCTGCTCGCGGGCGAGCGCTACCGCACGTGGCGCTTCGAACGCCGCGACCAGACGGTCTGTGTGGTTTGCGAGCCGATCGTCGACGAGGCCGGCGGCGTGCGCGTCGTCGACGCCTACGAGAGCGTTCGCGCGACCGGGCTGACGCGAACCGTCCGCCGCGTCGCCTAGCTACGCCGCGCGCTCTTCCACGCCGAGGCGGTGTGCGGCGATGCCGATCGTCCCGCCCTGCACGATCACCGAGGCGAGCACGACGACGAAGACCGTCTCGTAGATGCGCTGCGCGTCGGCGACGTGGCGTCCGAGCGCGAACGCGGCCAGGAGAATCGGCACGGCGCCCTTCAACCCGCCCCAGATCACGAACAGGCGCTCGCCGGTTCGAAGACGCGCAGGAGCGAGCAGCACGCCGAGCGCCAGCGGACGGGCGACCAGCGCGGCAAACGCCGCGAGCAGCAGGCCGTCCACCCAGCGGCCGGCCGTCAACGCGGAGAGATCGATCGTCAGTCCGAGCGCGACGAACACGACGATCTCGGCCAGCGCGGCGAGCCCGTCCTGGAAGACGTGGATCTCGGCGCTGAACGGCGCGCGCAGATCGCCGACGATCAAGCCGGCGACGAACACGGCGAGGAACCCCGAGCCGTGCGCGACCGTCGCGACGCCGAAGACGAGCCCGGCGAGTGCGAGCGTGCGCAGCGTGTAGAGCCCCGCGGACGGAAGGGCGACGCGCTGCATCAGAACGCGCTCGACGAGGCCGCCCGCGATGCCGATTGCGAGCCCGATCGACATCTGCTCCACGAAGACTCGAATCACGATCCAGAACGAGGCATCGGCGTGCGTCGCGAGCTCGATCATTCCGAGCATGAGCGCAATGCCGACCGGGTCGTTCGCGCCCGACTCGCCTTCGAGGATCGTGCCGGTGCGGCCCGTGATCTCGCGCTCGCCGAGCACGGAGAACATCACCGCCGGGTCGGTGGGCGCGATCGCCGCGCCGAGGAGGCCGGAGGTGATCCAGGTGAGGTCGAACGCCCAGTGCGCGAAGACGGCGACGAGGCCGGCGGTGGCGAACGTCCCGAAGACGCCCAGAGACGCGATCGGGAGGGCCGACGCGCGGAAGCGCCGCCAGCCGATCGACGAGCCACCGTCGAAGAGGATCACGATCAGCGCCACGGTCGCCACCTTCTCGACGGTCGAGATCGAGAGGACGAGCGACGGGAAGAGGTAGGAGGCCAGCGAGGCGACGACGAGGAACAACGCGGCCGACGGGATCGACGTGCGGGCGCCGAGCTTCGAGGCGAGCAGGGCGGCCGAAAGCGCACCCGACACGAGCAGGATGGTGAGGCCGAAGCTCGTCACGTCGTCCACCCGGTCGACCGTATAAGAGCGGCGGGAACAAAACTCCTTACATACCCCTCATTCGAGGCATAATTCGGCAGGAAAGACTGTTGATGTCGATGCGCCGGCTCTGCTTCATCCTGCTCTGTGGCCTGGTCGCCGTCCCGGCGGCCCTGGCAGCTGCACGCGCACCCGGCGACGGTGTGCTCGAGTTGAGCAAGGTCAACGGCAGTGTCGTCGTCACCGGTACGCGCGGAACGCTCTGGGGACAGATCGACAAGGGCAGGCTCGTCGTCTCCGATCCGATCATCGGCGACGGTCAGGTGCTCGTCAGTGGGGCGGAGACCAAGCGTGCCGGCGTGTTCGAGGGGACGACCATCTACGGCGGGACCGACATCCGCTTCCGCGTCACCGGCGGGCGCTACCGGCTGTCGCTGAAGGGCAGCGGCATCGACCTGACCGCCGTCGGCGTGGGCACCGCACAGCTTTCGGGCGACCTGCTGGCCGAGACCTCGGGCAACTACGCGCTCGACAGCGGCAAATGGATTCCCGTGCCGTACTTCCCGGCATCGCGGCTCGTCCTGTTCGGCGTCCAGCCAGCGACGGTCGGCAGCCCGTCAGCAAACCCGTAGCGTGAGCTCGCCGACCTCGAACATCCTGGTGGTCGAGGACGAGAGCTCGATCGCCAGCTTCGTCTCTCTGTATTTGAAGAACGCCGGGTACGGCGTCCGGACCGCCTCGAACGGAAACGATGCGCTCGCGCAGGTCGCGCAGGAGATGCCCGGCCTGATCGTCCTCGACCTGATGCTGCCCGACATCGACGGCATCGAGGTGACGAGGCGCATCCGCCAGACGAGCGACGTCCCGATCCTGATGCTCACCGCGCGTGACGAGGACGTCGACAAGATCATCGGCCTCGAGGTCGGTGCCGATGATTATCTGACGAAGCCGTTCAACCCGCGCGAGCTCGTCGCCCGGGTCAAGTCGATCCTTCGTCGCGCCACCCCGGAACGGCGTGAGCGCGAGAGCGAGACGATGGACCACGGCGACCTGCACATCGATGCGGGCCGTCGAGAGGTGCGTGTCGGAGACGAGGAGATCCAGCTCGCGCCCAAGGAGTTCGATCTGTTGTGGGAGCTGCTCGATCACCGCGGGCTCGTGCTCACGCGCGATCAGTTGCTCGAGCGCGTCTGGGGCTACACCTTCGCGGGCGACACGCGAACGGTCGATGTGCACGTTCGGCAGCTGCGCCGCAAGCTCGGCGACGCATCGCCGATCGTCACGGTCTGGGGGGTCGGCTACAAGGTGTCGCCGGCCAAGGACGCGAAGAAAGACCCCGCGACCTCGTAGGCTGATCGAGATGCTCGGATCGCTACGCGTCCGGCTGCCGCTCGTCTTCCTCGCGGGGATCGTCCTCGCGGGCGTGATCACGACGGCCATCTCGATCCGCCTCTTCCAGCAGTTCACCGAGAATCAGACGCTTTCGAAGCTGAACCGCGAGGCGCATGGGATCGCCGAGCTCTATTCGAAGGCGGTGAACGCGGGGTACGGCAACAAGAACCACGACCAGAAGGCGCCGACGTTCGCGGGCAAGACGCTGGAGAAGGCGACGGGCGACCGGATCTACCTCCTCGGCCCTCGCCTCGGGCTCTTCCCCGGCCAGATCACCGGGCTGCGCCCGCTCCCGCAGGAGCCGATCGACTGGCACATCGGGAAGTCGGTCACGTTCTCGTTCACACCGCCGGGCCAGCATCGCCGGTACCTCGCCGTCGCCAACCCGATCGCATCCTCCGGGACGACGATCGGCGCGATCGTCGTCGCGACGCCGCAGACCGACATTCGACAACAGGTCGTCTCGCTGATCGGGCGGCTCGCGATTGCCGGCGCACTCGGCCTGCTCGTGGCCGCGCTGCTCGCGTGGTATCTGTCGCGACGCATCGTGCGGCCGATCCTGCAGCTGTCGGATGCCGTCGACGAGGTCGCGAACGGCAACTACGACGTCAAGGTGCCCCAGAACGCGCCGGGCGAGCTCGGCCACCTGAGCGCGCGCGTCAGCGAGATGGCCGACCGGCTCGGAGTGGTCGAGCAGATGGAGCGCAACTTCCTGATGTCCGTGTCGCACGAGTTGCGGACCCCGCTCACGGCGATCCGCGGTCATGTCGCGGCGCTGCTCGAAGGTGTGATCGCCGACCCGGATCTCAGGCGCAACTCGCTCGAGACGGTCGAGGCCGAGACGCAGCGGCTGGAGCGGCTGGTCGGAGACATTCTCGACCTCGCGAAGCTCGACACGAATCGGTTCACCGTCACCACGGAGGAGGTCGACATGGCCGCACTGATCGAGCAGGCGTACGATCGCTACCGCGACGAAGCGCAGCGCCGGTCGATCGACTATCGCCAACAGCTCGACGCGCGACCGGTGATCATCTCGGACGGCGACCGGGTCCTGCAGGTCGTCGGCAACCTGCTCTCGAATGCGTTCCGCGCAACGCCCGACGGCGGGCGCATCACGCTCGAACTGGCCCAGCGGAACGGCACCGTGCACGTCGCGGTCGAGGACACGGGGCCGGGGATCCCGGCGGAGGCACGGGAGCGGCTCTTCCGGCCGTTCGTGTCGAACATCAGCGGCGGGACGGGCCTCGGTCTTGCGATCGCGAAGGAGCTGTCGACTGCGCTCGGCGGGCGGATCGACCTCGAGTCCGCCGTCGGCAAGGGCTCGCGGTTCGAGCTGCTCCTGCCCGCGTAGCGGCGCGTAGGGGCGCTAGGCGCTTTCGCGGAGCTTCACGACGTTCGTCTCTGCCGGCTTCAACGCCGCCTCGATCCGATCGAGCCGTGCGTTGAGCCCCCGCCAACCTTCGGTGAGCAGTTCGACGAGCAGAGCGAGGTCGTCGACGCGCGCGTCTCGCTCGGCGTCGATCGTGCGGTCGAGGGTTTCGAGCCGCCGGATCACATTGTTCGAAAGGCCCTTCACCTCGGCGAGCCGGCGTGCGATCGGGGCCGCTTCCTCGCGGAGGCCGTCGCGGAGCGCTTCACGGATCTCTTCCATGATCGGCGAAGCTACCGTCCGCACCGGATGGAGGCCCGTGAGCTCGACTACGACCTGCCTGAGGAGCTGATCGCACAGCATCCCGCCGCGCAGCGCGACGAGTCACGTTTGCTCGTGCTCCGGCGCGCGACCGGGGAGGTGTCCCACCACGTCTTTCGCGAGCTGCCTGGATTGATCGAGGCTCTGGCCGTCGTGAACGACACGCGGGTCGTCCCGGCGCGCATCCCGATCGAGCATCCCCGCGGTGAGGTCCTGCTCCTCGAACCGGTCGACGGCGAGATCTGGGAGGCGCTGGCGCGCCCGACGCGCAGGCTGCGTCCGGGCGAGCGGCACGGCGCGGTCGAGCTGCTCGAGCATCTGGGCGACGGGCGTTGGCGGGTCCGTCTCGACGGCGACCCTGCCGGGGCGGTGCCGTTGCCGCCGTACATCACGGAGCCGCTCGGCGACGCCGAGCGCTATCAGACGGTCTACGCGAATCGGCCCGGCTCGGCTGCTGCGCCGACGGCGGGGCTGCATTTCACGCGCGACGTGCTCGCGCAGCTCGACGTCGAGCGGGTCACGCTGCACGTCGGCCTCGACACGTTTCGGCCGCTCCAGGAGGCGGTCGTCGAGGAGCATCGGATCCACGGCGAGCGCTACTCGGTCGAGCCCGCGGTCTGGGAGCGGATCCGAAGCGCGGAACGTGTGCTCGCGGTCGGCACGACCACGACGCGCGTGCTGGAGACCGTCGCCGCGGGCGGTCCGTGCGCCGGCCGCACCGAGCTCTTCATCACACCCGGCTTCACGTTCCGCCGCGTCGATCATCTATTGACGAACTTCCATCTCCCGCGGTCGACGCTGCTCGCGCTCGTGATGGCCTTCGCCGGCGTCGAGGAGACGAAGCGCCTCTATGCCCTCGCGATCGAGGAGCGCTATCGCTTCTATTCCTTCGGCGATGCGATGCTGATCCTGTGACCTGTGGATCGAACGTCTGCGTCTCGTCACCTTGGTCTGACCAAGGGTCTTGGCTCTTCCGGCCATGGCCCGCTGAAGAACGCGCCTGCAACCTGGCCTGTGGAGAGAATGTCCCCCTTTCTTGACCTTTGGTCTGACCACTAGGCGTGGCTCCGTGAGGCCCGTCTTCGAGGTACAGGCGAGCGACGGGGCTGCCCGCGCTGGGGTGCTGCGGACCGCGCACGGGGAGGTTCGCACGCCCGTCTTCATGCCGGTCGGCACGAAGGGGACGGTGAAGTCGCTGCACCCGGACGAGGTGCGTGATCTCGGGGCACAGATCCTGCTCGGCAACACCTATCACCTGCATTTCAGACCGGGCAGCGAGCTGATCCGCGAGCTCGGCGGACTGCACCGCTTCATGGCGTGGGACCTGCCGATCCTCACCGACTCCGGCGGCTTCCAGGTCTTCTCGCTCCGGGACACGATCGCGCGGGTCGACGACGAGGGCGTGACGTTCAGAAGCGTCTACGACGGTGCGTCCGCGCGCTTCACGCCCGAGCTCGCGGCCGCGATCCAGGCCAACCTCGGCAGCGACATCGCGATGTGCCTCGACCAGGTGCCGCCCGCCGGCGTTTCCCGCCGCGAGCTCGAGGACGCGGTGCGGCGCACGACGCTGTGGGCGGAGCGCCAGCGCGGCGCCCCGCGCCCCGACGGACAGCTCCGGTTCGGCATCACCCAGGGCGGCGTCGACCCGGAGCTGCGGCGGCGCTCGACCGAAGAGATCGCCGAGCTCGACTTCGACGGCAACGCCATCGGCGGCCTTGCGATCGGCGAGGACCGAGAGGTGATGTTCGAGACGACCGACTGGGCGGCCGACCTGCTGCCGGCCGGCAAGCCACGCTACTTCATGGGCATCGGCGACCCCGAGGGGATCCTCGAGGTGATCGAAGCTGGAATCGACATGTTCGACTGCGTTCTGCCCACGCGGACGGCCCGCACGGGCAGCGCGCTCACGCGGGACGGCCGCATCAACCTGCGCAACGCCCGCTTCGCCCGCGACCAGGCGCCGCTCGACGAAACCTGTGACTGCCCCGCCTGCTCACGCTTCACGCGGGCCTACATCCGGCACCTCGTCAACCAGAACGAGCTCCTAGGGCTCCGCCTGCTCTCGCTCCACAATCTACGCTTCCTCACCGACCTGACCCGTGGCGCGCGAGACGCTATCGATTGCGGCGGATTCGCGTCTTACAAGCGTGACCGACTTGAGAGGCTCCAGTGAGCGGATTCCTGATCTTGATCGTGATCTTCGGCGCCGTCTGGCTGCTGTTCCTGCTGCCTGCCCGCCGGCGCCGCGCATCGCACTCTGCGATGCAGGAGACCATCGCCGCCGGTGACGACGTGATCACCGCCGGCGGGATCCACGGATCGGTGCGCGAGGTGGTCGACGATCTCGTGCACCTCGAGATCGCGCCCGGCGTGGTCGTGGAGGTCGACCGGCGCGCAATCGCAGCGGTCGCGCGCGAGGTCGAAGTCGAGGTCGAGCCGGAGCCCGAGGCAGATCCGGAGCCGGAGCCCGCAGCGGAGCCGCAGGAATCTGCCCGCGGGGCAACCGAGGAACCAGGCTAACCTTCCCGCGCGTGTCGTCTCGGCGCTCCAATCTGATCCTGATCGGCCTGATCGCCCTCGCACTCATCGGCGTGGCGTTCCTGGCTGTCCCCGGCTCACCGTGGCACCGCGGCGTCAAGAAAGGCCTGGATCTGCAGGGCGGCCTGGAAGTGGTGCTGAAGGCGCAGCCACCGAAGGGCCACAAGCTCACGTCGTCCGACCTCGACCGCTCGGTGTCGATCATGCGCAGCCGCGTCGACAAGCTGGGCGTTGCCTCCCCGGAGATCCGCAAGCAGGGGACGAACCAGATCGTGATCCAGCTGGCGGGCGTTCACGACCCGGCCCAGGCGGCGTCGATCATCGGCACGACGGCGCAGCTCGAGCTGTACGACCTCGAGGTGGCGCTGGTGCCGCCGTCGATCACGGCGAGCGGCGGCCAGCCGGTCGCGTTCCGCAACCTCTACGACCTCCTTTCGCGGGTCCAGTCGACGGCGAAGGTCGGCACTCCGACCGGGTATGTGCTCTTCAAGCCCGTCAAGGTCAAGACCACGACCGGGGTCGGCAAGAACAAGAAGACGACGACGACCACCGTCTGGGTGAGGAAGGCCGGCCCGACCGCGACCCTGCACCGCGACCCCTCGACGGGGAACGAGGGTCTCCTGGACGCCCACAAGGGCAAGATCCCGGCCGGTTGGAAAGTGCTGCCGGTCCCGGCACGCACGGTCGTGATCACGTGCTCGCAGCCGGGCTCGGTCATCTGCCCGGGTGACAACCAGGGCGTGCCCCCCGTCGGCCTGACCGACTACTACCTGTTCAAGAACGGCGCGTACCCGGACAACCAGTACGCGACCAACGGCAAGTTCCCGAACATCACCGGTTCCGAGCTGAACCTGTCGGGGACGCGGCAGGACTTCGACCCGACGAGCGGCGATCCGATCGTGCTGCTCTCGTTCAAGGGCAAGGGGAACAAGGCGTTCGCGCAGGTGACCAAGAACGAGGCGGTGCGCGGCTCGATCCTGAAGGTCCCGCAGCACTTCGCGATCGTGCTCGACAACGAGATCCGCTCCTGGCCGCAGATCGACTACACCCAGTACCCGAACGGGATCGACCCCACCGGAACGGGCGCGCAGATCACGGGCATGTCGAGCTTGAAGGAGGCGCAGAACCTCGCGCTCGTCCTGCAGACGGGTGCGCTGCCGGTGAACTTCGTGCCGCTGGAGCGCACGGACGTGTCGGCGACGCTCGGCAAGGACTCGTTGAAGCAGGCACAGAACGCGGCGATCGGCGGCCTGATCGTGGTCTGTCTGTTCCTGCTCTTCCTGTACCGCTTCCTGGGTCTCGTCGCGGTGATCGGGCTCGGTATCTACGCCGCGTTCATGTACGGCGCAATCCTCCTCTTGGGCGTCACGTTGACGTTGCCCGGCTTTGCCGGCTTGATCCTGACCATCGGCGTCGCGGCCGATGCGAACGTCGTCGTGTTCGAACGCATCAAGGAGGAAGCACGTGCGGGCAAATCCGTGCGCGCCGCAATCTCCGCGGGTTACGCGAAGGGCTTCCACACGATCATCGACGCGAACGTCGTCACCGCGATCACCGCGCTGATCCTGTTCGCGGTCGCGACGGCAGGCGTCAAGGGCTTCGCCCTGATGCTGCTGATCGGTACCGCGATCTCGCTGGTCACCGCCGTCGCGGCGACGCGGGCCATGCTCGGCCTGCTCGCCGGCTTCCGCTGGTTCGAGAACCCGAAGTTCATGGGGGCGAGCCACTCGCAGCGCGGCCGCTGGCTGCAGATCGACTACATGAAGCGGACGCTGCTGTGGTTCTCGATCTCCGGCGCGATCCTCGTGATCAGCGTCGGTTCGCTCGCCATTCGCGGCCTGAACCTCGGCATCGACTTCAAGGGCGGCGCGCAGATCACCTTCCGCACGGTGAAGCCGACCTCGATCGCGCTCGTGCGTCAGCAGACCGCGGCGATCGGCCGCAGCGACGCGGTCGTCCAGGGCCGAGGCACGGCCTACGGCAGCGAGAGCTACAAGAGCTTCCAGATCCGGCTGAAGAAGCTCTCCGAGCAAGAGCAGTCCAAGTTGTCGTCGCGACTCACCGACAACGTCCATGCGATCGCCGCCGGCACGACGAACGTCTCGTCGAGCTTCGGGCGACAGATCGCGAGGTCGGCGCTCCTCGCCATCTTCTTCTCGATCCTGATCATCACTCTGTACATCACGATTCGTTTCCGAGGGCTCGCGTTCGCGGTCCCGGTGATCGCGGCCATGCTGCACGACGTGCTGATCACCGTCGGCGTGTACTCGATCACGGGACGCGAGGTGACCGAGGCGACGGTCGCGGCGGTGCTCACCGTGCTCGGTTACTCGATCTACGACACGATCATCATCTTCGACCGTATCCGCGAGAACGTGCCGATCATGCGACGCGCATCGTTCGCGACGATCACGAACATCTCGCTGTGGGAGACGATCCGCCGTTCGTTGGCGACGACGTTCATCACGTTGCTCCCGGTTGCGTCGCTGTACTTCTTCGGTGGCCCGACGCTGAAGGACTTCGCCTTCGCGCTGATGGTCGGTATCACCTCCGGCGCGTACTCGTCGATCTTCATCGCCGCGCCGCTGCTCAACCTCTGGAAAGAGCGTGAGCCCGAGTACGCACGCCGCAGGGGACAGACGATGCCGGAAGGCGAGAAGGCCGAGCAACTGCTCGAGCACGTCGAGCAGGAGACCGCCGACGAACCGAGCCCGGAAACCCCGCTCGACGCGTTCGCTCCGATCGTCGACGAAGATCCGGATGCGAAACGGGAAGCCCGCCGTCAGCGGCGCAAGTCTCGGCCGCATGGCCGTGCCAGATAGCGACCTCGATCGGCTCTTTGCCGTGCTCGGGCCGCGCCTCGACGAGTTCCGCTCGCTCTTCGAAGACCTCGGCGGACGCTGGCGCGGAGACGCGATCCGCGTGGGGGAGGGGTCGAAGCGCCGGATCCAGGACCTCGCCCGTGAGGTCGGCCTCGTGACGCGTGAGGAATGGGACGAGCTCGAGCTTCGGGTCGCCCAGCTCGAGCATCGGTTGCGGCTCGTCGAAGACCGCGATCCAGGCCCCGGCTGAGCTCGCGTCCGGATCGACTGCTACCGTGACTGCTACGGAGCGCGGATGGGCCGCGTTCCCGTGAGATCGCGTCTCCTTCTTCGGACACACGATCTCGACGTCCGAAGGAGTTGAGACAAGTGACAGAGTTCGGTCCCCTCGGGGTCTCCGAGGCCGTGTGCGAGCTGTTGGCTGCACGCGGCATCGAGTCCCCGTTCCAGATCCAGGCCCTCGTGATCCCCGAGGCGCTTCGGGGCGGTGACATCCTCGCCAAGAGCCCCACCGGCTCGGGCAAGACGCTCGCGTTCGCAATCCCGATCCTCGAGCGCCTGGACCCGGCGAAGCCGCGCCCGGCGGCGCTCGTGCTCGTTCCGACGCGTGAGCTGTGCGTGCAGGTGACCGAGGAGTTCGCGTTGATCTCCGGCGACAAGATCAAGGTCGCGTCGGTGTACGGCGGCGTGCCCCTGAAGGCACAGGCGAACGAGGCGAAAGCCGCCCACGTGATCGTCGCGACTCCGGGCCGATTGCAGGATCTCGTCGACCGCAACCTCGTCTCACTCGACGCCGTGCAGGTGCTCGTGCTCGACGAGGCCGACCGGATGCTCGACATGGGCTTCAAGCCACAGGTCGATCGACTGGTGCGCAAGCTGCGGGAGGACCGCCAGACGATGTTCTTCTCCGCGACGCTCGACGGCGAGGTCGGCGAGCTCGCCCGCCGCTACACCCATTTCCCGGCGCGCTTCGAGGGCGAGCTTCCGGCCGATCGTCGCAGCGGCGATATCGACCACCGCTTCGTCCCCGTGACGAACGACACCAAGGTCTCGACGCTCGTCGAACTGCTCAACGATGCCGAGCGGGGGCTCGTGCTCGTGTTCGTGCGCACCAAGGCAGGCGCCGACCGCCTCGTCGAGAAGCTCCGCCGTCACAACGTCGACGCGATCGCGATTCACGGCGACAAAGGGCAGGCCCAGCGTGAGCAGGCGCTTGCGCATTTCGATACGGGCAGGGTGAAGACGCTCGTCGCGACGGACGTCGCCGCACGCGGGCTCGACGTCGACGACATCACGCACGTGATCAACTTCGATCCCCCCGAGGAGCCCGACGTCTACACCCATCGTGTCGGACGCACCGGGCGCGCCGGCAAGGGCGGCGTCGGCATCACGCTGGTGCTGCCCGAGCAGCAGGCGGATATGTCGCGGGTCGCGCGGCTGCAGGGCCACGTCGAGAAGTTCGAGGAGACCGGAATGCAGGTCGCGAAACCGCGCGTTGTTTACACATCGCGCCGCCGGGGAGGCCGCTCCAAGTGGTAGAGCAGCTCACGGAGAAGCAGGCGGCTGCGCTGCGCGAGGAGCTCGCCGGTCTCGAGGGCCCGCGGCGCACGGAGGTGATCGCAGCGATCAAGAAGGCGCGTGAGTTCGGCGATCTCTCCGAGAACTTCGAGTATCACGCTGCGAAGAACGAACAGGGGCTCCTCGAGGCGCGCATCCGCACACTGCGGGCGCGGCTCGACGGCGCCGAGATCGTCGAGGACGCGCGCGCAGACGAAGTCGGCGTCGGTTCGATCGTCGACGTCGCCGGCGACGGAGGTCAGTCGATGACCGTCGAGATCAGCGCCGTCGGTGGAGCGGGCACGGTGTCGCCGACGTCACCGCTCGGGTCGGCTCTACTCGGCAAGAAGCTCGGCGCCAGCGTCGACGTTCAGGCGCCGAAGGGCGCCTGGCGGGCGACGATCAAGCGGATCCACTGAGAGCCGCTACTCCGCGCCGAAGCCTGCGCCCTCGAGCCAGCCGAGCACGCCGGCTGCAACCTCCTCCCAGCCTGGCCCGGCCATCAGCATGTGCGGCCGGCCGTCGAACTCGATCAGGTCGGTGCGTGCCGGCGAGCGCCGTTGTTTCTTGTAGATCGAGCGTGACACGGAGGCCGGAACGGTGTTGTCCTCTTCTCCGGCGGTGATCAGGAGAGGTGCACGGTCGCGCGAGTAGTCCACCTTGCTCGGAGCGTTCGGGTTGAAGTTCGCGAACGCTGCTTCGAACAACGGGCGGCCGGTGTCCGGAACCGCTTGGCGTTCAAAGGCTGAACGCGCGTCTTCGGGCGTGAACGTGTTGACGAACCCGTAGGTGAACTGCTCGAGGTTCAGCGCGACAATGCCCTTTCGCGTGGCGGGATGGAGCAGTGCCGGCGCGGACGCTTTCAGTTGTCGCAGCGGCAGGTTCAGGATGCCCTTCGGCGGCGCCGGATCCATCGCGACCCCGGCTGCGCCGAGCCCGCGGTCGAGCAGGATCATCGTGATCAGACCGCCGAACGAATGGCCGATGATGATCGGCGGAGCGTCGAGCTCGCGAACGATCTGATCGTAG
Organism: uncultured Thermoleophilia bacterium; assembly: GCA_963779535.1. GTDB lineage: Bacteria > Actinomycetota > Thermoleophilia > Gaiellales > Gaiellaceae > PALSA-600. The sequence continues at coordinate 132,668 of CAVZYP010000004.1, forward strand.
TGGTCGGCGATCTCCGTGATGCCGAGCCCCGCGACGGTGTCGGCCGTTCGGCGGATCTCCTCGACGTCGCCTTGCTTGCGCGGCCACTCGGGCGCGACGACGTCGTATCCCTGCTCCGTGAAGTACTGCTCGAAGTTCTCCCAGCTCCGAGACGTGAGCCACAGACCGTGAATGAAGACGATCTTCCGTTTCATGCTGCTCCTCCCATGCGAGACGGCCAAGCCAGCCGGTTCTGGCGAGCTTCGATCTTCATGTAACACTCTGTCCGTGGCAACCCGCTCGCAGCAGCGAAGCCTCGGCCGTCTGAGCGAGATCGCCCAGGTCGCCGTTCGGCACGGGTTCGGCTACGCGATCGAGGGCCACAAGGCCACCGAACCGACGGCGGAGGGCACGGCGCGCGGCAGGCATCTGCGCGAGATGCTCGACGAGCTCGGCCCGACCTTCGTCAAGTTCGGGCAGCTGCTCTCGACTCGGCCGGACGTCGTCCCACCCGACATCATCGCCGAGCTGCGCGGTCTCCAGGACGATGTGCGGCCGTTTCCGTACACCGATGTCGAGCGGATGATCGAGGAGGATCTCGGCCAGCCGATCGAGCGCTTGTTCACGGAGTTCGACCACGAGCCGCTCGCTGCGGCATCGATCGGCCAGGTGCATCGCGCGACGCTTCCGAACGGCCGACGGGTCGTGGTCAAGGTGCAGCGCCCGGATGCGCCGCGGAAGATCGAGGCCGACCTCTCGCTGATGTACCAGGCGGCGCGGCTCGCGAAAGAGCGGATCCGGGCGCTCGACTTCGTCGACGCCGGGGAGATCGTCGACGAGTTCGCCCGCTCGATCCGACAGGAGCTCGACTATCGGCTCGAGGCCCGGAACGCCGATGCGTTCCACAAGGATTTCGCTGGGCATCCTCACGTCGCGGTGCCCCGCGTCTACTGGACGTACACCCGCTCGCGCGTGCTCACGCTCGAGTATCTCGACGGCGTGCAGCTCGCCGACCTCGAGCTCGACGCATGGTCGCTCGAGCAGCGCAGGCACCTGGCGTACCTGATCACCGAGACGTGGATGACGATGATCTTCCGCAACGGGTTCTTCCACGGGGACCCCCATCCGGCCAACATCCTCGTCCTGTCGCCGGAGCGCATCGGGCTCGTGGACTTCGGCCTGACCGGGAAGCTCACCGACGACGACATGACGAAGCTGACGCGGCTGTTCATCGACGCCGCGTCGGAGAACATCGACATGCTCCCGACTCGCCTGTTCGATCTCGGTGTCCGCTATCCGAAGGAGCGCGAGGACGAGTTCGTCGCGGAGCTGCAGGATCTCTACTACCGCTACTACGGCGCCAGCCTGAAGGAGATCGACCCGGTCCAGGTCATTCGCGAGGCGATGGCTCTGATCTACTCGATGAACCTGCGGCTGCCCACGCGCTTCGTGATGCTCGACAAGGCGATCGCGACCCTCGGCTCGGTGGGCATCGAGCTCTACCCCGACTTCAACGTGTTCGAGGTCGCGAAGCCCTACGCGCGCGACCTGATGCTCGAGCGCTTCACGCCGCGGCGGATTGCGATCCGCGCCCGGCGGGAGAGCTGGCGGTACACGCAGATGGCGCTGGAGCTGCCGTACCAGATCCACGACACGCTCGAGCAGGTGCGCGACGGCCAGATCGAGGTCGGGTTCGTGCACAAGGGCCTCGACGACCTGATGGCGAAGCTCGACACGCTGTTCAACCGGCTCGTGATCGCGCTCGTCGTCACCGGCGGCCTGATCGGCTCGAGCCTGATCGGCATCTTCGCCAAGAGCGGCCCGCACGTTCTCGGGCTGCACGTCGTGTCCGTGCTCGGCTTCCTGCTCTCCGCGATCCTCGGGGTCTGGCTGCTCTGGGGCGTCATTCGCTCCGGCCGCCTCTGATGCGTTTTCCGGGCGAGTCGGAGGAGTACCGCCGGGCTCGGGACGAGCTCCTCGATGCGGAGGTCGCGCTGCGGCGCCAGATCGAGGTGGTGGCGGCGAAGCGACGCGAGCTGCCGCTCGGCGGCGAGGTGCCGGTCGACTACGCGTTCGACGGCGTCGACGGGCCGGTGCGGCTGTCCGAGCTCTTCGCGGACGGCAAGGACACGTTGTTCCTCTACAGCTTCATGTTCCTGCCGGCCGACGGCGAGCCGCTCGCCTACGGGTGTCCCAGCTGCACGTCGATCATCGACTCGATCGACGGTGCCGCGCCGCACGTGACGCAGCGCATCAACTTCGCGGTCTGTGCGAAGGCGCCGATCGAGCAGTTCCAGGCACACGCGCAGTCGCGGGGCTGGCGCCACGCGCGGTTGCTGTCGTCGTCCCGCAACACCTACAACCGCGACTATGGCGCGGAGGGGGAGGACGGCAGCCAGCTTCCGATCGCCACCGTGTTCGCGCGCAGCGACGGACGGATCCACCACTTCTGGAGCAGCGAGCTCTTCACCGCCCCCACTGAGCCCGGGCAGCATCCCCGGCACGTGGACTTCATGTGGCCGCTCTGGGCGATCTTCGACCGCGTGCCCGAGGGGCGCGGGAGCGACTGGAACCCGCAGCTCGACTACGGGAGCGATTGACCGACGTAGCGTTTAGATATATCCTCGCGATAGATGAAGCCGTCGGCGGTCACCTGGGCGGTCCTCGGCCTGCTCGGCCAACGGGCCCGGAGCGGGTATGACCTCAAGCGCGCGGTCGACCGCACGATCCGCCACTTCTGGGCCGCGAGCTACGGCCAGATCTATCCCGAGCTGCGGCAGCTCGAGGAGGCGGGCTGGATCAGGGGCGCAGCGGCCGACCGTGGCGGCCGCGCGCGCCGCGTCTACGAGCTCACGCCGGCCGGGCGGGGTGCGCTCGAGGGCTGGCTGCACGGCCAGGAGACGCGCATCGAGCTGCGTGACGAATCGCTGCTGCGGCTCTTCTTCTCGGACGCGCTGCCCGTCGGCGACGGGCTCGGCCTGCTGCGCGCACGGCGGGAGGGGTACGCGGCGATGCTGGCCTACCTGCGCGCGCTCGACGACGGCAGCGGCGAGCCGGATCCGCCCTTCGTCGACCTGGTCTACCGCTGGGCGCTCGACTACTGCGAATGGGGAACCGAGTGGTGCGACCGCCAGGAGCGCCGCCTGCTGAGCGGCTGAACGAGCTGCCTGACCCGACCTGGCAGCTGCTCCTGCGGCGCGGGTTGCCGCAGTTCGCGTTCGAGGGGATCGTGCCGGTGCTTGTCTTCTACGGTCTGTGGCGGACGTCCGGGCTGGCGGCGGCCGTCGTCGTGTCGACCGCGCTGTCGCTGGCGATCGCCGCCTGGCAGCTGCACCACGGCCGGCAGGCGGGCGTCGCGGTGGTCACTGCGTTGTTCGTCGTCGTCCAGGCGCTCGTCGCGCTGCTTGCGAACAGCGCCACCGTGTATCTGGCGCAGCCGGTCGTGCTGAGCGCGCTCTGGGGCCTCGTGTACATCGGCTCGGTCGTCGTCGGCCGCCCGTTGATCGGCATCTTCGCGAGTGCGTGGTACCCGTTCCCTCCGTGGTTCCAGGCGAGCGCCGCGTACCGCCGCGAGTTCGGGCTCCAGTCGCTCGTCTGGGCGGCGTACTGCCTCGGCCGGGCGGCGCTCCGGCTCTACGCGCTGCTCGGGTCCGGGGTCGGCGGGTTCGTGGTCGTCTCGGTCCTGACCGGAACGCCCGTGCTCGCCGTGCTCGTCTTCTGGGGCCTCTGGCACGCGCGTCGCACATTCGGTCGTCTCGACATGGCCGCCTTCGCCGCCTGAGGATCGATCGGCGCAGAATCGTGCGAATGGACAACTGGTGCGCCCGGCCGGGCGGGGCTACCGTCGTTCGTCATGGCCGCTGCACTGCTCCTCGCCGACGCCGAGCCCGAGACGCGGGGGTTCCTCGAGCGGCACCTGCCGCGGGACGGTTTCGAGCTCGTGCCGGACCACGGACGGTTCGATCTCGTGCTCGTGGGCGACGTCGAGCGGCTCGACCGGTGGCTCGAGCGGGCGCCGGTGATCGTGCTCGGGCGGGAGCAGGCGGACGCCGTCGACCGGATCCACGCCTTTCGACGGGGTTGCGACGATTACGTGCCTCGACCGTTCGACTACCAGGAGCTCGTGGAGCGAATCCGGGCGGTGCTGCGACGGGCGTGCCCGCCGCTCGAGGACATCGTCGAAGCGCCGCCGGTCCGCATCGACACGCGCACGCGCGACGTCCGGGTCGACGGCCGGCGCGTTCAGCTCGCCCAGAAGGAATACGAGCTGCTCGTCTGCCTCGCGCGCGAGCCCGAGCGGGTGTTCACGAAAGGCGAGCTGCTGCGCGACGTCTGGAACTATCGCGTGGCCGGCCGTACGCGAACGCTCGACTCGCATGCATCGCGCTTGCGCCGCAAGCTGCGCGAAGCCGGCTCGCAGGCGACGCTCGTCGAGAACGTGTGGGGCGTGGGCTACCGGCTGCGCGAGGTGAGGCCCGAGGATTGAGCCTCTTCATCCGCTCGAGGTTGCCGGAACGCCTCCCTGGGCCTACGATCGCCGGAGAGGCCGTTGACGGCCTGCGCGAAAACGGGGTGAGAGGGGAAGATCGAAGATGAGATTCAAGGCGGGCTCGCTCGTGCTCCTGCTCGCGGTCGCGATCCTGGCCGCAGGCTGCGGCAGCAAGAAGACGGCGTCGAACGCGGCCGTCTCGGGCAACACGACGACCACCGCGGCTGCGACCACCGTGGCTGCGACCACCGTGGCTGCGACCACCACGTCGGGCGGAGGCGGTGGAGGAACCGGTAGTGGGGGCTCGAGCACCGTGAACACGCAGTCGTTCGCATCGGTGAAGAACTGCGCGCAGCTGGCCGGAGTCGGCGCGAAGTTCTCGCAGGCGATGGCCGCGGCCTCGGCCAAGGGCACGACGAGTCTCACCCAGGTCGCAACCGCCTACAAGTCACTCGCGGGCGAGGCGCCGGCGGCGATCCGATCCGACTTCGAGACGATTGCGACGGCGTTCCAGAACTACGCGAACGCGGTCCAGAAGGCGGGCTACGCACCGGGCAAGATTCCCACGGCCTCGCAGATCGCAGCGCTCGCCCTGGCGTCGAAGTCGTTCTCGGCGCCGAACCTCAAGACCGCCGAGGAGCATCTGACCTCGTGGGCGAGCAAGAACTGCCACGGGTGACCGCCGGGGGCTCACGTGGACCAGCATGAGCAGGCGGCGGCGTTTCGGCGCATGCATGTCGAGCCGCCGATCCTCGTCCTCCCGAACGCCTGGGACGTGGCGAGCGCCAGGGCCTTCGCCAAGGTGAAGGGCTGCCGTGCGCTCGCCACGACGAGCTCCGCCGTCGCACGGTCGCTCGGCTGGGAGGACGGGGAACGGGCGCCACGCGACGAGATGGTCGAGGCCGCACGGCGAATCGCCGCGGCGGTCGACCTGCCGGTTTCCGCCGACCTCGAGCGCGGCTACGGCGATCCGGTCGGCACCGCCCGGGCAGCCTGGGCGGCAGGTCTCGTCGGGATCAACTTCGAGGACTCGACCGGCGCCGGCCTCGTTCCGCTGGACGAGCAGACGGCGGCGATCGCTGCGATTCGTGCGGCGGAGCCGGAGCTCGTCGTCAACGCGCGCGTCGACGTGTTCCTGCGCATCGGCGGCGACGTCGACGAGGCGGTCGAACGCGCGAATGCGTACCTCGACGCGGGCGCCGACTGCGCGTACCCGATCCTCTGCCCGCCCGTCTCGATCCCGGAGCTCGCACGCCGGATCAACGGGCCGATGAACGTGATCGCCGACCGGGGGGTGCCCGGCCCGGCCGAGCTGCAGGAGCTTCGAGTCGCCCGTCTCACCTGGGGTGGGGGCCTCGCGGCGGTCGCCTACGACGCCGCGGCCCGCGTGGTGGCGGAAGCGGCCGGCTAGCCCGATCGCTGCGGGTGGTGGATCACGCGGGCGCCGCGGCCGCGCGTGACATAGCTGAACGTCCATCGGGTCAGAACGAGCAGCCGGTTCTGGAAGCCGATGAGATACGTGATGTGGATGCCGAGCCACAGCACCCAGGCGGCGAGCCCGCTCACGCGAACGCCGCTGACGACGCCGACTGCCCGCGAGCGGCCGATCGTTGCCAGCTCTCCCTTGTCGCGGTAGCGGAACGGCTCACGTGAGCCCGTGGCGATCGAGCGGGCAACGTGGCGGCCCTCTTGCATCGCCACCGGTGCCACGCCGTGCAGGTGCTGGCCGCGCACGGTCACCATGTCGCCGAGGGCGAACACCTCGGGGTGCCCCGGCACCGTCAGGTCCGGCTCGACGGTCAGCCGGCCGGCCCGGTCGGTCTCCGTTCCCGTTGCCTGCGCGAGCAGCCCTGCGAGCGGCGAGGCGGTGACACCGGCCGCCCAAATCATCGTGCGAGCCGGGATGCGCGAGCGGGCTCCGCCGGAGGTCTCGACCTCGACCGACCCGGCATCGATCCCGACGACCGTCGTCTCGAGCAGAGGCGTGACACCCAGCGAGCGGAGCTGCCGCTCGGCACTCGCGGACAACGAGGGTGGAAAGGCGCCGAGCACCCGGCTCGTGGCCTCGACGAGCAGCACACGGGTCGTCCGCGTGTCCATGGCGCGGTACTCACGGTGCAGGACGTCCTTGCCGAGCTCGGCGATCTGGCCTGCCATCTCGACGCCCGTCGGCCCGGCACCGACGACGACGAACGTCAGCCACTCGGCCCGTACGGCCTCGTCCTGCTCGACCTCCGCCGCCTCGAACGCGCGCAGGATGCGATCGCGCAGGTCGAGTGCCCCCTCGAGCGACTTCAACTCGGGCGCGTGCGGCGCCCATTCGTCGTGGCCGAAATACGAGTAGCGAGCGCCGCCGGCGACGACCAGGACGTCGTAGTCCAACGTGAGCTTGCCGCCGTTCGGCAGGCCCGCGACCGACACGTGTCTCGCTTCCAGGTCGAAGCCGTCGACCTCGCCGAGCACGACCTCCGCATTACGCTGGCGGCGCAGGATCTGGCGCAGCGGCACTGCCACCTCCGCCGACGAGAGCGATCCCGTCGCCACCTGGTAGGCAAGCGGCTGGAAGAGGTAGAAGTTCTGCCGGTCGACCAGCGTCACCTCGACGTCGGCACGACGAAGGCCGCGGACTGCGAGCAGTCCGCCGAAACCGCCTCCGACGACGACGACCTTCATCTAGACGAGCGTCGCGCCTTCGAGCTGCAGCAAACGCCGCTTCACATCGAGACCGCCGGCGTAGCCCGTGAGCGACCCGTCGGCGCCGACGATGCGGTGGCAGGGGAGCACGATCGGGATTGGATTGCGGTTCATCACCGTGCCCACCGCACGCGCTGCGCGCGGCCGGCCGACCTTCGCGGCGAGCGCGCCGTACGTGTCGGTGCGCCCATACGGGACGAGCGCCAGCTCCCGGAGCACATCGGCGTGGAACGGCGCGACGCGTAGATCGAGCGGAAGGTCGAACTCGCGGCGCCGGCCTGCGAAGTATTCGTCCAGCTCACGACGCACGTCGTCGAGCGGTGCGCGGAGCACGCGGACGCCGAACGTATGGGCGAGCGATTCCTCCATTCCGTCCGGCCGGTACGAGATCCGGGCCAGCCCGCGGTTCGTCGCAGCGACGAACAGCTCGCCGACCGGCGAGTCGAAGATGTCGAAGCGCACGTCGACGAGCCCTTCACGCAGTGCGGCCTCACGAAATCGGTTGTCGAGCTCAGGTGTGACGTTCATGGGTTCTCCTCAGTCTGCGGACACCGGAGGAGGCTGCGGCACGCGCAGCGTCCTCGGACGAGCCGAGTGCATCGGCAATTTGCGTGTAGGGCAGGTCGTACCCGTAGCGAAGCACGACGGCCGCGCGTTCTGTCGGGGGCAGGTCGCCGGTCAGATGCTCGAGCTCGCGAAACGCCGCTCGGTGCAGCTCGACCGAGGGCTCGTCGCCGTCCCTGAGCGGCTCCTGCTTCCGTGCGCGCAGGTCGTCCATTGCGACATTCGTTGCGATCGTGAAGACCCAGGCGCGCAGGTGCTTACCGTGCTGGAGCCGGTCGTACGCACGCAGCGCGCGGAGGAAGGTCTCCTGCCACGCGTCTTCCGCCCGCGGCCCGAGCAACCGGCGCAGGTAGCCGAGCACCTCGTCGCGGTGCAGGAGATAGAAGCGCTCGAACGGCGGGATCGGATCAGTAGCGGCCATGCTCCCCATCATCGAAGCAAACGTGGCAGGGTGCGAAATCGTGAGATGCGCCGTCGTCGGTCACGTCGAGTGGGTCGAGTTCGCGCGGGTGCCCCACATGCCGCCGGCGGGCTCGATCGTGCACGCGAGCGAGACGTGGTCGGAGCCGGCCGGGGGCGGTGCCGTTGTCGCGCGCCAGCTGGCCCTACTCGCCGGCAGATGCGAGCTCTTCACGGCGCTCGGCAGCGACGAGCTCGGCCGGGCCTCGCAGCGACGTCTGGCCGGGCTCGGCATCGATGTGCACGTCCAGTGGGGCGGCGAGACCCGGCGGGCCTGGACGCACGTCGACAGCGAGGGCGAACGGACGATCACCGTGCTCGGAGACAAGCTCCTGCCGCACGGCTCGCTGCCCCTCGGTGGGTACGACCTCCTGTTCTTCGTCTCGGGCGAGCCCGAGGTGCTGCGAACGGCCCGCGCGGCGCGGTTCCTTGCGGCGACGGTCCGCGAGCTGCCCACGCTCCGCGAGGCAGGCGTGCCCCTCGATCTGGTCGTCGGCAGCCTGAACGACGCAGGCGAACGCTACGACGGCTCGCTCGAAGCAGGAACCGTGGTGCTGACCGACGGTGAGAACGGAGGCATCGCGAACGGTGTGCCCTACGCCGCGGTGCCGGCCGAGGCGGTCGTGGACACCTACGGCGCCGGCGATTCGTTCGCTGCGGCGCTCGCCTTCGCGCTGGCGGCAGGCGACCCTCTCCCAGAAGCGGTCGCGCTCGCCGCCAGGGCCGGCTCCGCCGTGATCGGCGGCGGTGGCCCGTACGCCGCCCAGCTCGCCGCGGACCGATGACGGGCCGCGTCGCCTGGATCTCGCTCGCGCCCGTGAAGGCGACCGCCGTGCACCTCGTCGACGAGATCGAACTGCTCGAGAACGGTCTCGAAGGCGACCGGCGGTTCTACCTCGTTTCCGAGACGGGGCGGCTGATCAACAACAAGGACTGCGGGCCGCTGCAGCTCGTGCGCGCCGAGTACGACGAGCAAGCCGACGTTCTTCAGCTGCACATGCCCGACGGCACGGTCGTGAGCGGCCCGGTCGAGCGTGGGGAAGAGGTCGAGACGCGCTTCCACTCGCGGCCCCGGTGGGCGCGGCTCGTGCGCGGCCCCTGGGCAGAAGCCGTCTCGAGCCTCGTGGGCCGGCGCGTCCGCCTCGTCGAGCCCGGCGACGGGGCGGCCGATCGCGGCCGTGGCGGCGCAGCGACACTGCTCGGGACGGCGTCGCTCACAGCGCTCGCAGCGGTGCTCGGACGAGAGCAGGTCGACGAGCGTCGGTTCCGCATGAACTTCGGCATCGACGGCCTCGAGGCACACGCCGAAGACGGTTGGCTCGGCCGCAGAGTTGCGGTCGGAGGGGCCGTCGTCGTCCCACAGGGGAACGTCGGCCGCTGTGTCGTCACCACCCAGAGCCCCGAGACCGGGCGCACCGATCTCGGCACGCTGAAGGCGCTCGCGGCCTACCGGGGCGCCGTCCAGACGACCGAGCCGCTGCCCTTCGGCGTGCACGCTGCCGTCGCCGAGCCCGGCCGGGTCCGGGTCGGCGACCTCGTGCAGGCCCTGTAGACGGCGACGGATTTCGACCCCGGCCGGCCCCTGCGTGGTCCTGGGGGGTTTACAGGTGGGAGAAAGTGGGATAAAGTGGGGAGCAGTGGACCCCCTGCTTGGCGAGCATGAGCATTCCCTCGACGAGAAGAACCGCCTCACACTGCCCTCCAAGCAGCGGGCGGCGTTCGAGGACGGCGTCTTCGTGACCCGCGGCCTCGACGGCTGCCTCTTCGCCTACCCGCGCCCGGCGTGGGAGCACCTGGCAGAGCGGATCCAGAGCCTCGATCCGCTGGCGCCGGGGTCGCGTGTGATGCAGCGGCACTTCTTCGCAGGCGCCGCGCAGAGCGATCTCGACAAACAGGGCCGCGTGGTCATCCCGGCGGGCCTGATCGAGCAGGCCGGCCTCGGGCGCGAGGTCACGGTGGCCGGTGTCTTCGACCACCTGGAGATCTGGGATCGAGCGAAGTGGCGTCAGCAGCTGCACGAAGTCGAAGGGAGCGCGGAAGATGTTGCCGAGCGTCTTGCCAACTGAGTCCGATCACGTCCCGGTCCTGGCCGAGGAGGTCGTCTCCCTCCTCGACCCCCGGCCGGGCGAGACCATCGTCGACGGCACGTTCGGTGCCGGCGGCCATTCGCTCCTGCTCGCCTCTCGTCTTCGAGGCGACGGGAAGCTGATCGCGATCGACCGCGACCCGACGGTCGCGCCGTTCTTCGCACGCGTCCGGCGGGAGACCGGCGTCAAGGCGCGCCTGCACCACGGCGAGTTCTCGACCGTCCTGGAGCATCTCGGCGAGAACGGGGTGAAGGCGGACATCGTCCTGCTCGATCTCGGCGTGTCGTCGATGCAGCTCGACCGGCCCGAGCGGGGCTTCTCCTACGCGGTCGATGCGCCGCTCGACATGCGCATGGATCCGGGCGCGCCGTACTCCGCGCGCGACCTCGTCAACGACGGAGACGAGCGCGAGCTGGCAGACATCTTCAAGCGCTACGGAGAAGAGCGCTACGCCCGGCAGATCGCGCGTGCGATCGTCCGGCGCCGCAGATCGCAGCCGTTCGAGCGCACGGCCGACCTGGTCGAGGTGATCAAGGCCGCGATCCCCGCTCCCGCCCGGTTCGGTGAGGGCCATCCCGCGAAGCGCGTCTTCCAGGCGCTCCGCATCGAGGTGAACGACGAGCTCGGCGCGCTCGAGCGCGCCTTGCCGGCGGCGCTCGAGATGCTTCGGCCCGGAGGCAGGCTCGGGGTGATCTCCTTCCATTCGCTCGAGGATCGGATCGTCAAGCAGTTCCTGCGCAAGCAGGAGCACGGCTGCACCTGCCCGCCCGACTTCCCGGTCTGCGTCTGCGGCTCGGAGGCGACGATGCGCGCGACGCCGCGGCGGGCCGTGCGGCCGAGCGCCGCAGAGGTGGCCCGGAATCCGCGTGCCCAGTCGGCGCGCCTGCGGGTCGGGACTCGCGTCTGATGGCCAGCGTCACCCACTCCCAGGCAGCCACGATCGCGGAGCCGGTCGCCAGGCCGCGCCCCCGTTCGCGGAAACGCGCCCAGGCGAAGACGCGTGGCGGAATTCTCTGGATCGCCGTGAGCGGGATTCTGCTCGCGGGCGTCGTATTCGTGAACGTGGCGGTCCTGCAGCTCAACCTGTCGCTCGACAAGACCAACACGGAGCGCTCGAAGCTGGTCGCGGACAACGCCGCGCTGCAATCGCAGTACTCCTCGCTCGTCGCATCCCAGGCGATCCAGCAGGAGGCGGTCAAGCAGTTCGGCCTCGTCTACCGGGATCCGACCGGGTACGTCAACGTCGCGAAGTGATGCGCGACAAGCAGGCAAACCGGCGCATCCGCCTGCTGCTCGTCATCTTCGCCCTCGTCTTCGCCGCAACGCTTGCGCGAGCCGTGTGGCTTCAGGGTGTTCGAGCGGCCACGCTCGGGAAGATGGCCGAGCGGCAGCATCGCGAATCTGTGGTGATCCCCGCCAATCGCGGCACCATCTTCGACACCAACGGCGTCCAGCTGGCGATCGGCGAGCAGACGAAGACGATCTACGCCGACCCGCGCGAGCTGTCCGATCCGCGTGCGGTCGCGATCGCGGCGCACCGCATCCTCGGCGTCGACGCGAACCAGCTCTACCCGCAGCTCCTGAACCGCAAGACCGCCTTCGTGTACGTGCAGCGCTTTGCCGACCCCACGAAGGCGGCGGCGCTGATGAAAAAGGGCTTCACCGGCGTGAACGACTACCCGGAGGAGAAGCGCGCGTACCCCCAGGGCAGTGTCGCGTCCCAGGTCGTGGGCTTCGCCGGAACCGACAACAAAGGCCTCGGCGGGCTCGAGATCGAGTACGACAAGCAGCTCGCGGGCAAGCCGGGCCGGCAAACCGTCGTCCGTGACCCGTTCGGGCAGGCGATCGACGTCGTGAGCGCCACACCGGAACGGCAAGGCCACGACATCTTCTCGACGATCGACAACAAGATCCAGGCGAACGCCGAAGACGTGCTGCGCGAGACCGTCGCGAAGTGGCACGCGCGGTCGGCAACGGCGATCGTGCTCGATCCTCACACCGGCGCCGTGCTCGCGATGGCGCAGGCCCCGGGCTACAACGCCAATGACTCGTCGCGGGTTCCCCAGTCGCTCCTCACCAACCATGCCGTCACGGACGTGTTCGAGCCAGGGTCGGTCTTCAAGCTGGTGACCGTCGCCGGCGCGATCACACAAGGGCTCGTGACCCCGCGGTCGACGTTCCGGCTGCCTCCCTGCATCCAGGTCGCCGACAAGTGCATCCACGACGCGGAGCTGCGCGGCACGGAGACCCTGACCGTCGCGAAGATCCTGTCGTACTCGTCGAACGTGGGAGCGATCACGATCGCCGAGAAGCTCGGCGCGCCGGACCTGATGAAGTGGATCGGCAAGTTCGGCTTCGGCAAGCCGACCGGCCTCGACTTCCCCGGTGAGAGCGGTGGGATCGTCCCGTCCTATCCCGATCAGTGGTCGGGCACGACGATCGGCAACGTGCCGATCGGCCAGGGCATCGCCGTCACGCCGATCCAGATCGCGTCTGCCTACGCGGCGATCGCGAACGGCGGTGTCTGGATCCAGCCACACCTCGTCGCACGCATCGGCGGGCGGACCCTGCACAGCTTCAAGCACCGGAGAATCGTCTCTCCCGCGGTCGATCGAGAGCTGAAGGCGATGCTCACCGGCGTCGTCGACGAGCATGGCGCAACCGGCAACGCGGCGCAGATCGCCGGGTACACCGTGGCCGGCAAGACCGGCACGGCTCAGATCCCGGGCCCGCACGGCTACACGACGGGCAGATACGTCGCCTCGTTCGTCGGCATGGTGCCCGTCAAGAGGCCGCGCCTCCTCGTGCTGGTCAGCGTCGAGGAGCCGCACGGCCAGATCTACGGTGGTGTCGTGGCGGCGCCTGCGTTCGCGCAGATCGCCAAGTTCGACCTGCAGTACCTGTCGGTGCCGCCGAACGCGCCCGTTTCCGCCTCGCCCACCTCGTAGCAGGCACCCCCTCGGCCGCCCGCTAGGCTCAGCTCTCGATGGATCTGACTCGACTCGGGATCGCCGGCGCGCCCTCCGTCGAGATCAGTGACCTGGCGTACGACCCACGCTCGGTCACGCGTGGGGCGCTCTTCTTCTGCATCAAGGGCAGTAGGGTCGACGGGCACGATCTGGCCGGCGCCGCCGCCGCCGCGGGCGCGGCTGCGCTGGTCGTCGAACGGCAGCGTCGACGTCGCGATCCCTCAGGTGCAGGTGCCGAGCGTCCGCGCAGCAATGGGGCCTGCAGCTGCGATCTTCTTCGGCGACCCGTCTCGCACACTCGAGGTCGCCGCGGTCACGGGCACGAACGGCAAGACGACAACGGCGTTTCTGCTCCGTTCGATCTTCGAGTCGGCCGGCCGCCGGCCGGCGCTGTTGACGAACATCGAACGCCGCATCGGCGGCACGCTTCGACCGACCGGGCTCAACACGCCTGAGTCGATCGACCTGCAGCGGTTGTTTCGCGAGATGCTCGATGCAGGCGACCGGTCGTGTGCGATGGAGGCGACGTCGATTGCGGGCACACAAGGACGTCTTCGCGGCACACGCTTCGCGGTTCTCGTCTTCACCAACCTCACACAGGATCACCTCGACTTCCACGGGACGATGGAGGACTACTTCGAGGCGAAGCGCGCGCTCTTCCAGCAGGCCGCGCGCGCGGTCGTCAACGTCGGAGACGAGTGGGGGAGACGGCTCGCCGCCGACCTTCCGAATGCGCGAACGTTCACGCCCGACGACGACCTCGACGGCGTGGATCTGAGGCTGCGGGGCCGTTTCAACCGCGCGAACGCGCTCGGTGCGGTCTGGGCGGCTCGAGAGCTCGGGATCGACGAGGACGCGATCCGCGCCGGGATCGCGTCCCTTGCCGGGGTGCCGGGCCGCTTCGAAGCGATCGAAGCCGGTCAGCCGTTCACCGTGATCGTCGACTACGCGCACACCCCGGACTCGCTCGTCAACGTGCTCGAATCGGCACGCGGCCTCGGCCGCGGCCGGCTGATCGTCGTGTTCGGGGCCGGGGGCGACCGGGACCGCGACAAGCGACCGCTGATGGGCCGCGCAGCCGCACGGCTCGCCGATCGCGCGATCGTGACCACCGACAACCCGCGGTCCGAGGATCCGGCGGAGATCGCGGCCCAGGTCGCAGACGGCAGGCTGGAGATCGTGCTCGACCGGCGGGCTGCGATCGAGGCCGCTCTGGCCGATGCCGCGCCTGGCGACGTGGTCGTGATCGCAGGCAAGGGCGCCGACTCCGGGATGGAACTCGCGGAACGCACGGTCCCGTTCGACGACCGTGCCGTCGTGCGCGAGGTCCTCTCCTGATTCCTCTGAGCCTCGACGCGATCGAACCGCTCGGGCGCCTGATCGCGCGGCCGTGGGCCGACGCCGTCACGGGCCTGCAGGTCGACTCGCGCCGCATCGACGAGGGTGACCTGTTCGTCGCCGTCGGCGGTGGTGAGGACTTCGTCGAGCATGCACTGGCGCGCGGCGCGTCGGCCGCGCTCATTCCGGCCGACGCATTCGCAGCGCTCGCAGCAATCGCCGGCGCGGTGCGCGACAAGTCACGTGCGCGCGTTGTCGGGATCACGGGCTCCACCGGCAAGACCTCCACCAAGGACATCCTCTTCGCGCTCTGTGCAGCGCAACGGCGGACGATCGCAAACGAGGGGAACTACAACACCGAGGTCGGCGTCCCCTTGACGCTCTGCCGGATCGAGGAGGACACCGAGATCTGCATCAGCGAGCTGGGAATGCGCGGGCTGGGGCAGATCGCGTGGCTCGCCTCGTTCGTGCGTCCGGATATCGGGGTGATCACCAACGTCGGCCCGGTTCACCTCGAGCTCGTCCAGACGATCGAGAACGTCGCGCGCGCGAAGGCCGAGCTGATCGAAGCGCTCCCGTCCGGTGGCACCGTGATCGTGCCCGACGAGCCGCTGCTCGAGCCGTATCTGACGCGTCCGGACATCTCGGTGCGGCGTGTGGACGACGAGGCGGCGGTCCCGTTCCGGACGAACTACTCGTCGGCCCACCAGCTCGCCAACACGCGCACCGCGATCGCGGTGGCCGAGGTGCTCGGGGTCACGCTCCCGGAGACGGAGCTGACGGTCGAGTTTTCGAAGCTACGTGAGGAGGAGCATGAGCTGCCTGGGGGCGGTCTGCTCCTGAACGACTGTTACAACGCGAATCCGGTGTCGATGCGTGCTGCGCTGCTCCATCTGGCCGAGCGTGGGAACGGCAGACGGCTCGTCGCGGTGCTCGGCGAGATGGCGGAACTGGGAGACGCGGCGCCCGGCTATCACCGCGAGATCGGAGCGCTGCTACAGGAGCTCGGGATCTCCGACGTGATCGCCGTCGGTCCTCTCGCGCGCGACTACGGCGGCGACTGGGTCGCGACCGCGGCCGAGGCCGCCGCGGAGCTGCGCAGCCGCCTCCGGCCGGGCGACGTGGTGCTCGTGAAGGGCTCGCGGTCGGTGGGACTCGAGACGGTTGCGGAGAACTTGACCCCGTAATGGCCAGAGTTCTCGTTGCGGCGCTCGTCGCCATGATCATCGCGATCCTCGGCGGCCCGACGTTCATCGCGTTCCTGCGCCGAAACGAGATCGGACAGCAGATCCGCGAGGAAGGGCTGCAGCATCACGCGGCCAAGCAGGGCACGCCGACGATGGGTGGGCTGCTGATCATCGGAGCCGCGACGCTCGCGTTCCTGCCGCTCTCGGACTACACGCTGCCGGCCCTGACGATCTTCGGCACAACGCTCGCCTGCGGTGCGATCGGCTTCCTCGACGACTACATGAAGCTGCACCACCGGCGCTCGCTCGGGCTCCGTGGCCGCTGGAAGCTCCTCATGCTCGTGGGCATCACCGCCGCCGTCGGCTTCGCAGCGCAGCACCAGCAGCTCCGTCACGCCGTCTTCGTCCCCATTGTCGACAAGTGGCTGCCGCTCGGCCCGGTCTGGTACGTCCTGCTGTTCCTGATCATCGCCGGCGCGGTGAACGGGGTGAATCTGACCGACGGCGTGGACGGGCTCGCGGCCGGGACGGGCATCATCGCGCTGTCGACGTTCACCGCGATGGCCGTGACGATCTACATCCGTTCCGCAACGCCGTTCCACGGCCGCATCGAGAACCGCCTCGACATCGCCTTCATCGGCGCCGCGCTCGTCGGAGCCGGGATCGGCTTCCTCTGGTTCAACGCGTTCCCGGCCGAGGTGTTCATGGGCGACACGGGGTCGTTCGCGATCGGCGGCGCGCTCGCAGCGATGGCGATCATGATGAAGCTCGAGCTGCTCCTGCTGCTCGTGGGCGGCATCTTCGCGGTCGTCGCGCTCTCGGTGATCCTGCAGGTGGTCAGCTTCAGGTACTGGGGGCGACGAATCTTCCTGATCGCGCCGCTACAGCATCACTTCGAGATGAAGGCGTGGTCGGAGACGAAGATCATGGTCCGCTTCTGGATCGTCACCGCGATCTTCTGCGCAGCCGGCTTCGCGCTCTTCTACAAGTACTACCCGAACATCCGCCCGCCGGTCGCGCAAAAGTAGAGCTTCAGGTGCTTCTCGGGCCTGCGATGTCGGCGATCGCGGCGTCGATCGAGTCGTAGAAATGCGCCTGGTCGAGCGTGTCGAGCAGTCCATAGCTCACCACCAGCTCGTGGAGGCGGCTCCGCAGTTCGACGAAGATCATGTGGACGCCACGCCGGTTGAGCTCGTTGTCGAGGCGTTCGAGCATGTCGGCCGCGGTGACGTCGATGTCGGTGATCGCCTCGCACTGGACGATGACCCAGCGAGGCTGGGACGTCCGGACGATCCGGCGGATTGCCTGCCGGAAGATGCCGGCATTCGCGAAGAAGAGGGGCGCCTCCCAGCGAAAAACCACGACATCGGGGACCGGAACCGCGTCAGGATTGGCGTCGATGCGGTGCCAGGAGTCGAGTGCGGCGACCCGGCCGAGCACCGCTCCACTCGGCCACCAGTTCCGCTTGAAGAAGATCAGGATCGACAACGCAACGGCGATGACGATTCCCTCGAGCACGCCGAAGAGGATCACGCCGAGAGCAGCGGCCAGCGAAAGCGCGAAGGCCGATCTGCGCAGGCGGAGGAATCGGGCGACGATCGCGAAGTCCATCAGCGAAAGAGCAGCCGCGATGACGATCGCCGCGAGCGCCGACTGCGGCAGGTTTTCCAGCAGGCTCGGCAGAAAGAGCAGCATCGCGGCCACTACTCCCGCACCGATCACGCCGGTCAGCTGACTCTTGGCACCACTCTGCTCGGCGACCGCAGTCCGCGAGCCGCTGGTCGAGATCGGGAACCCCTGGAAGAGGCCGGCAAACGCGTTTGCGGCGCCGATCCCGATCATCTCCTGGCTCGCATCGACCTCGTCGCCGCGGCGGGCGGCAAAGCTCGTCGACGTTGCGATCGTGTCGGCGAGCGAGACGAACGTGATGCCGAGAGCGGCGGCAAGCAGCACCCCGAAGTCGTTCAGGCCCGTGGTGGGAATCTGGGGCCGGGGGAGCCCCTGGGGCAACGAGCCGACAGTTGCGACACCGTGACTTTTCAGGTCGAACAGCGACACCGCCACGCGTCGCGAGGACAACGGTGATGAGCACGGCCGGGAGACGGCGGGTGAAACGCGGCAGGATCAGGAGCACGGCGAGTGATGCGCAGCCGACGATCAGCGTGTCGCGATTGCGTCCGTCCAGGCCGTCGAAGAAGGCGCGTACCTCCTGTCTGAAGCCGTTGGCGTCGGTCGAGAAGCCGAAGAGCTTCGGGAGCTGCCCGACGATGATCGTGATGCCCAGGCCGATCATGTAGCCGACCTGGACCTCCTTCGAGAGGAGGTCGGCGACGAATCCCAGCTTGCCGAGACCCAGCCCGATCTCGATCGCGGCCACGATGAGTGCGAGCATCCCGGCGAGCACGACGAGTGACCCTGGATCGCTGGTGATCGCGAGCGGGATGATCGCTGCGAAGATCAGTGGGCCGAGGGAAGAGTCCGGCCCGAGCACGAGGATTCGCGACGGTCCGAAGATCGCATAGCCGACGAGGCAGGCCATCGTCGTGTACAGGCCGTTCACGGCGGGAAGGCCGGCGAGCTCGGCGTAGGCCATGCCCTGGGGCACGAGGATCGCCGCGAGCACGATGCCGGCCACGACGTCCGAGCGCAGCCAGCCACGCTCGTACCGCCTGAAGCTTCCGATCCCGGGCGCCCAGCGCTCGAGTGCCGCCGGCGGAGATTGCGCGCCGCGTTCCGGAGTCATCCGAAACTGCTCATCCTGACCTCAGCCGAGGGCCATTCCTTCGGCCGCGGCCGAGGTGGGGTCGGGGAGGCGTCGCATGCGGAGGCTGTTGAGCAGCCCGAGGAAGCTGGCGAGGATCGGCACGAGCAGCGCCACCTGAAGGGAGCGGTCCCTCGCCTCCTTGTTGATGCGGAGAATCTCGGCCTGTACGTCAGGAGGATCGTTCGCGAGCAGGGGTGCGAGTTGCGAATTGCTCATGACCTGCGCGTCGTGTTCCAACGTGTCGGAGATCTGCTGCTGCTGTGCCGGTGGAATCACCTTGCTGTCGTTCACGAGGTTGGTGAACTCGAAGGACAGGAACGCGAGCATGATGCCGCCGGCCATCGCCAGTCCGAACGAGAGCCCGAACGAACCGGCGGCAGAGTTGACGCCGGCGGCCTCGCTGACGCGCTCTTCCTCGATCGGAGAGAGCGTGTAGTTGTTCAACTGGGACACGAGCAGCCCCAGGCCGGATCCGACGATCGCCAACGGGATGACGAGGGCCCAGCCCGAATGGGTTCGCGGCACGAGCGGAACGATCGCCGCCATTCCGACCGTGCTGAGCCCGAAGCCGGCCAGCACGATGCTGCTGGGACGCCGCTTCCCCGACCTCCGGCCGGCCAGCAGTGCGACCCCGAACATGCTCAGCGACAGCGGCGCCAGCGACAAGCCTGCCTGCATCGCGTTGTATTCCAGGGTCATCTGCAGGAAGATCGGCAGTGCGATCATGGCGCCGCCCAGGGTGACCTGCTGCAGCATCTGCTGGGAGATCCCGATCGTGAAGTGCGGGAACCTGAACAGGTCGGGGTCGAGCAGCGTCAGCTTCCCCTCGCGCTTGCGGCGCACGAGCCAGTAGGCGAGCGACCCGAGCGCGATCGCCCCGACCACCATGAGCAGCACGACGTAGTCGCCGCCTTCCTGCCACACGAGGATGCCGAGGACGAGGCCGCCCATCCCCAGCACGGAGAGGGCGGCGCCGACCAGGTCGATCTGCCGCGGCCCCGTGTAAGCGACATCCTTGACGAGCTTGATGCCGGACAGGACGCAGGCGATCACGACCACCTCGAGCAGAAAGCCGACCCGCCACGACAGGTACGTGGTGACGAAGCCTCCCAGCAGGGGCCCGACCGCGGCGGCGATCGCGGCTGACGCGCCAACCAGCGCGTAGGCCTGCTTGCGCGCCGCCCCTTCGAAGTTGCCGTGGATGAGGGACTGCATCGCAGGCAGCAGCAAGGACGCGCCGAGGCCGCCGATGATCGCCCAGAAGATGATGATCGTGGTCAGGTTCTGCGCGAGCGTCATCGCCAGAGCGCCGACCGCATACGCCAGAAGGCCCAACACGTAGGCCCGCCTTCGCCCGATCAGATCGCCCACCTTGCTGCTGATCAGGATGAACGCGGCCGACACCAACGCCTCGAGCGCGATCGCCGACTGCACCCCGCTGACGGTCGTGTGCAGGTCGTGGACGACCGCTGAAATGGAGACGTTCATCAGCGACGTGTCCACGACGAGCACGAACATCGCCATCGCCAGCAGGAGCGCGAGCTTCCGGTTGCCCGATCCCTGCTCAGGCACCTTGGGGGCCACTCCGTCGGTCATCGTCGATCCGCCCTCTCTCATCAGCAACCTGGCGTACGGGATCTGGACGCCGCATCGTATGGCACCGAGGTGTCGTCACTCGTGCGTCCGTAAGGCGTCCAGCTCGGCCTCGACGGCGCGGTGGACGTTGCCGTGGATGTGATCGGAACCGATCCGCTCGACAACACCGTCTGCGCGCAGCACCGCAAGAACCTGCGGTTTGGTACGTGCGATCCGAAACCCGACGTCGTCTGAACTGAGGAACTCGTGCAGCTCCGTGAGCTTCGCGGAGCCCTGAGAGTCGACGAAGTTGACGCCTTCGAGGTCGAGCACGAGCGCCCGCACGTTGCCGTCGACCAGGCTGCGGACGCGATTCTCCAACGCTTCCGCGGTCGCGAAGAACAATCCTCCGTCCAGCCGGAGGACGGGGATCCCCTCGATCGACTCGTCGCCGGGGTTCTCTTCGACGTCGCGGAACACCTGGGTGTCGGGCTCGCGGCCGAGGAGCGGCATCGGAGGGCGGGTGGCGACGTAGATGAGCCATCCGAGCGAGAGCACGATGCCGATCACGACACCGGCAAGAACACCTGCGGAGAGCACCCCGAGGATCGCGGCGACGGCGATCCAGAAGTCGAATCGGGTCACCCGGTAGAGACGCCGCAGCTCCGGGATGTCGATCATCCCGAACACGACCGCGTCGATGATGATCGCCGCCAGCACCGCCTTCGGCAACTGCGAGAACAGCGGTGCCAGCACGATCAGGGTCGCGAGCACGAGCGCTCCCGTGACGAGGGAGGCGACCGGCGTGCGCGCCCCGGCCGCCTCGTTGAGCGAGCTGGCCGACAGGCTGGTCGAGACCGGCATTCCCTGGAACACCCCGGCTCCGACGTTCGCCATTCCCTGCGCCACCGATTCTTGATCCACGTCGATGCGATACCGATGCCGGATCGCAAACGCCCGCGCGTCGCCGGCAGTCTGCGAGAAGCCGATCAAGAGCAGCGCGACCGAGGCGATCACGATCACGGAGAGGTTGTGCCGGACGACGTCGTAGCCCGGGAGCATGGGCGACGGGAGCCCGCGTGGGACGGTCCCGACGAGCGCGACGCCGTGACTGCCCAGGTCGAAGAGCGCCGATGCGAGCAGGCCGCCGACGACCAACACGAGAGCGCCCGGGACTGCGGGCAGGGTGAACCGCAGCGCGAGTATCACCGCCAGCGCGACGACACCGACCAGGAGCGTTGTCCAGTGGATGTCTCCCAGCGTCCGGGCCCACGAGCCCAGCTCCCGCCAGGCGCTGTCGCCTTCGGAAGATGTTCCGGTCAGCTTCGGCAGCTCGCCGATGACGACGTCGACCGCCGCTCCGGCGAGGAATCCAGTGACGACCGCCTTGGAGAGGAACTGCGCGATCCAGCCGAGCTTCAAAGCGGCAAGCGCCAGGAACAGCAGGCCCGTCAGGAGCGTGATCGCAGCTACGAGCTGCGCAGCTTGGTCGCCTCCCAGACCCGTCGCGAGCACCGCGCCGCCTGCCACCGCCGCGAGCGAGGAGCTTGGACCGGTCGAGATCTGCCGTGACGTGCAGAACAGCGCGTAGATGAGCGCTCCCGCCGCCGCTGCGTACAGGCCGTTCTGCAGCGGTACTCCGGCGATGCCTGCGTAGCCCAGGTTCTTCGGCACGATGAGCGCCGTCACGGCGACACCCGCGGCGATATCCCCTCTCAACCAACGACGCTCGTAGCGCGGCAGCCAGGCGATGATCGGAAGAAAACGGCTCATGATGATCATCCTCCCACGGGTGGTGACCGGGGACCGAGAGAGGGAGGCAGGCCGGGCCGACGGGCAAGATTGCGGGATGCAATTGCCTGCGGTGAGAGCGCTCGTCTACGGCCTCGCACGGTCCGGCCGTGCTGCGATCGAGCGGCTCGATGATCCGATCGTCGTCGACTCGTCGCTCGGCAACGAAGACGATCTGTCACTCCTCGACGACGTCGACGTGATCGTGAAGTCCCCCGGCGTTCCGCGTGAGGCGCCCCTGGTGCTCGCGGCCCACGACCGGGGCATCCCTGTGTGGTCCGAGGTCGAGCTCGGGTTCCGGTTGCTTCCGGGCTCGAAGTTCGTCGGCGTGACGGGGACGAACGGCAAGACGACGACCGCCGAGCTGCTCGGCTCGATCTTCCGGGCGGCCGGACGGGATGTGGTCGTGGCGGGAAACGTCGGCACGCCGTTGACCTCCGTGCGCGAGGCCGACTGGGTCGTCTGCGAGCTGTCCTCGTTCCAGCTCGAAGACGTTCACGAACTCGCCTGCGAGGTCGCTGTCCTCCTCAATCTCGAGCCCGACCACCTCGACCGACACGGCTCCTTCGAGGCCTACCGGGACGCGAAGCTGCGCATCTTCGAGCGGGCGGGCACGAAGATCGTCCCGCGCGGCCTCGGCCTCGACGGGATCGAGTTCGCTGCGGACGATGCTCTGCCGGCGGAGCCGCTGATCCGGGGCGCGCACAATCGCGAGAACGCAGCGGCGGCCGCCGCAGCGGCGCGGGCGGCGGGCATCTCCGACGAGGCGATCGCAGAGGCTTTGCGAACGTTCCCCGGGGTTCCGCACCGGCTCGAGCTCGTCGCGGAGCGCGGCGGTGTGCGCTACGTCAACGACTCCAAGGCCACGAACGTCGCAGCCGCAGTGCGCGCACTCGCCGCCTACAGCGACGAGCCGGTCCATCTCATCCTCGGCGGCTCGCCCAAGGGCGAGGACTTCGCGCCGCTGGCGGCCGCGATCGGCCCCAACGTGCGCTCGGTGCATCTGATCGGCACGGAAGCTCCTCGCCTGGCCGAGGTGATCGACGGCGATCGGGACGAGACGCTCGCAGCCGCGGTTGCGCACGCGGTGCGACTCGCGCGGCCGGGCGACGTCGTCCTCCTCAGCCCGGCGTGTGCGAGCTACGACCAGTTCGCGAACTTCGAGGAGCGCGGCGAGACGTTTCGCGAGCTCGTCACTCCGGCCGTCTAGGTCGAAGGCGTCGCCAGCCGCTGCCAGACGTTCGCGAGCAGCTGAGCGGTCTGCGGCCAGAGCAGCACCTGGCCGCCGAAGTCGAGCGCACCGGCGCTGAAGACACGCGCGCCGCTTGCATGCTCGTAGTAGGTCATCTCGGCGGACCGGCCCGGACCAAAGAGATCCGGAATCGTCGCCAGCACCTGCGTCTCGGGCGGTGACGCCGCTCCACGGGCGTCGATCTCGATCCCGTAGAGACCGAACGTCGCCCCGTTGCCCAGGCCCGTCCCGGCAAACGCCCACGGAGCAACGTCGGCGCCGACGACGGTGAACGGCGCGCGCCGCTGGCCGCGGTCACTGGCGAGATACTGATTGCCGAGCAGCGCAGCCTCCGGGCGGCCGAGATCCCGCCACTCGTCCACGAGTGTGAGCACGTGGTTGCGCCGGTCGACCCGGCGGAAGAAGTTGTTCGCCGACAGGAACAGCAGGTTGCCGCCGAGATCGCGGTAGCCCTGGACGAGGTCGTACAGCCGTTTCGTCACGTACTCGGTGTGCCCGGGGAACACGATCAGGTCGTAGGCGGCCCGCACCGCTGCGGGCGAAGCGAAGAGCTCGAGATCCTCGTCGGCATAGATGTCGACGCGCTTCCCCGTCTGCGCCAGCCAGTGCTGGAACGCGAGGTCGTAGCTGCGGTAGCGATACGGCACGCCCCTCGTCGCGTGCGGTCGCGTCAGATCGGCGTGCATGGTCTTCCAGCGGGCGTACCACGTGTCGCCCCAGCCGTCTCGGTCGGCGTCGTAGAAGTTGTACGCACCCCAGGTGCTCGTGGGCATGGCCACCGCGATCCGTGTCTGGGGCGCGGCCGGACGAACGACGATGGGCGCGAAGCCCACTCGCCCGTCGTCCGCATCGAGCCGGGCCGCGTACACGCCGGTGGGCCAGTCCGTCCCGATGTCGACGGCGAGCGGTGCCGGTGCGTTCGCGTGCGGCCGCCAGTCGACCTGGATGGCGTCTCCGACGGGAACCCCGTTGATCTCGTTGTTCGCGTAGGTCGGCGCCGTCTCCGGCCCGCTGTGCAGCATCTGCACGGTGAGCTTCTTCGCGTCGGTCCGCACGACCAGCGTGCAGCGATCGCCCGGGAGCGCGCTCCGCGTGGAGAACGCCGCCTCGACGCCGAGCACCCGTACGACCGCATGCATCGTCTGGGCGGCGGTGGCCCGGTGCGCGCGCCGTGACCTGCGCGATGTACGTCCGGGCCGGCAGTGACGGAGGGGGCGTCCAGCGCAGGGTTCGGTAGCCCGCCGAGGCGACGAGATCCTGCTCGCGCAGGGTCGTCTCCGCGACGGTGGAGGGCTGCTCGGAGGCAGCGCCCTGCCCCGTCTCCAGGATCGAGAGCGAGACGATCGCCCGGCGCGCGAGCTGGAAATCGAAGCGGGCGGTGGCCCGCGACGCCCGCATGCTGACCGTCGCGAACAGCGGATCGTCGCCCGCGTAGGGCAGGCCCTGGTTCACCACGGTCAGCCCCCGGAGGACTCCGCGTGACGCCGCCTCGGCGCGTCCGCGGGTGAGGAACCAGAGTGCGCCCAGGCCGCCGAGGCCGAGCACGCGGCCGCGTGAACCGCGCCAGGGCCGTCCGGATGGGTGTCTCGAGAATCCGTTCATCGATGTAAGGGTCACCTTACAAGCGAGGCGAGGATCCGGTATCGTGCCGAACCGTGCGGCCGTCCTGCCCGACCACCGAGGAGCTCGCCCAGCGCCGGCTCATTCTACGGCGTTCCGCCTGGTCGATCGTCGCTGCGCTCGCACTGGCCGCATTGACCTGGAAGGCGATCACGGCACCGGACGGCGTGGCCGACCCGACCGCCGCCGGCGCCCACCTCTCACCGGGCGCGGTGGTCGTGAACACGGGGCTGCTCGTCTTCCGCGAGGGGCTCGAGGCGGTGCTCGTGCTCGCCGCGTTCACGGCGAGCTTCGTCGGTGGCGACCGGAAGCTGCGCCGGCCGGTGGCCGGGGGCGCGGTGCTCGCGCTCGTCGCGTCCGTCGCCACCTGGTTCATCGCGATCGGCGTGATCGGTGCGCTCGGCGGTCCCGGGCTCGACGTCCAGGCGGCCACCGGCCTGCTCGCGGTCGCGGTGCTCCTCGTCGTCATGAACTGGTTCTTCCACAAGATCTACTGGACGGGCTGGATCTCCGCGCACAACAAGAAGCGGCGCAGTCTGACGAGCGGCCCCGACGCCGGTCGCCGCGCGCTGCTGGGGCTCGCGCTGCTCGGCTTCACCGCCGTCTACCGCGAGGGCTTCGAAGTCGTCCTCTTCCTGCAGAACCTGCGGATCACTGCCGGCTCGAACGCCGTGCTCGAAGGGGTCGCGCTCGGGCTCGCGCTCACGGTCGCGGTCGGCATCGTGACCTTCTCGCTCCAGCAGCGGCTTCCGTACAAGCGCATGCTCGTGGTGACGGGTGCGCTGCTCGGGTTCGTGCTGCTCGTGATGGTCGGCGAGAGCATCCAGGAGATGCAGTTGGCCGGCTGGCTGCCTGCGCACACGATCGGGGTCACGTTCCCGGGGTTCGTCGGCCTCTGGTTCGCCGTGTTCCCGACCGTCGAGGGGATCCTGGCGCAGGTGACTGCGGCCGCGCTCGTGCTCGGCTCGTACTTCCTCGCCGAGCACCTGCGTGTGCAGCGCCCTCGCGCTCGCGCCGAGCAGGCGCGCGCGCCGCAGCTCGAAGCTCTCTCCGAGCACCACTGACCCGCCCGGCCCTCGCCCTCAAGGAGTCGGTGCTGCGCCGGAGAATTCGCACCCATGAGGCGGGGAGAGCTCGACTCCAGACTGCTGATCCTCGTGACCCTGGCGCTCGTGGCGTTCGGGCTCGTGATGGTCTACAGCGCGACGTCCGCGGCCGCGGCCGTCGGCGGCCGTAACCCGACCTATTACCTCGAACGCCAGGGAATCTACGGCGCGCTCGGGATCGTGTTGATGATCCTCGCCCAGCGCTGGGACTACCGGCGGCTCAGGGCGCTCGCGCCGATGCTCGTCCTCGTGTCGTTCGTCCTGCTCGTCGCGGTGCTCGCCGTCGGGCCGCCGATCAACGGTGCGCGCCGGTGGATCTCCTTCGGGCCTGCCGTCTTCCAGCCGTCCGAGCTGGCCAAGCTCGCCCTGGCGATCTGGGCGGCGGCGTACCTCTCACGCCGGAAGGCGCCGCGGACCCTCAAGGAACTGTGGCGGCCGCTCGGGGCGATGACCTGCGTGTTCGCGTTGCTGCTCGTGCTCGAGCCCGACCTCGGCACGACGATCGCGCTCGTGCTCATGCTCGCGGGCATCCTCGTCGTGTCCGGGACACCGGTGCGCGTGCTCGGTGCGGCGCTCGGGATCGCAGCGGCTGCCGGTTTTGCGGCCATCTGGACGAAGCCGTACAGCCGCGCCCGTTTCTTCGCCTTCCTGCATCCGACCCACGACGCGGCGGGCACCGGCTACCAGATTCTCCAGGCGCAGATCGGCATGGGCTCCGGCCATTTCTTCGGCGTCGGGCTCGGGCAGGGTGTGCAGAAGATCTTCTACCTGCCGGAGGCGCACACCGACATGATGCTCGCGAACATCGGCGAGGAGCTCGGACTGATCGGCGTCACAGCTGTGATCGGGGCCTACGCGCTGTTCGCCTACGCCGGGCTCGACATTGCGATGCGTTGCAAGGATCCGTTCGGCAAGCGCCTCGCGACCGGGCTGACGGTTCTCGTGTGCGGGCAGGCGTCGATCAACATCCTGGCCGTGATGGGCAGCGCGCCGCTGACGGGGATCCCGCTCCCGTTCCTGTCCTACGGCGGGTCCAGCCTGGTCGTTCTCCTCGCGGGCGTCGGGATTCTCCTTAACATCGCTCATCGTGGCGGTACAGCGGCAGTTTCGGTGCCTGATCGCAGCCGGGGGGACGGCAGGACACGTGCTGCCGGCGATCGCAGTCGCGCAAGCGCTGACGGAACGCGGCGTGCGCGTGACGTTCGCCGGGTCGCCGGATCACGTCGAAGCGCGGCTCGTTCCTGAGGAGGGCTACG
Organism: uncultured Thermoleophilia bacterium; assembly: GCA_963779535.1. GTDB lineage: Bacteria > Actinomycetota > Thermoleophilia > Gaiellales > Gaiellaceae > PALSA-600. Next base: position 159,798 of record CAVZYP010000004.1, read on the forward strand.
AGCTCGACACCTTCCGCGTCAACGGCTTCCCGCGACGGCCGTCGCTCGAGCTGGCCCGCTCGCTCGTGCTTGCCGCGGCGGCGCCACGCGCCTGCCGCCGGATCCTGCGCGAGCGCCGCCCGGACGTCGTCCTCGGCGGCGGCGGGTTCGTCGCCGGCCCGATGGTCTTCGCAGCCTCGACGCTCGGCATACCGGCCGCGCTGACGGAGGCGGACGCGCACTTCGGCCTCGCGAACCGGCTCGCTGCGCCGTTTGCAAAACGGATCTTCCTCTCCTATCCGATCGCGACCCGGTATCGCGCGAGGACGCGCGTTGTCGGGCGGCCGGTCCCGGCGCGGTCGCTCGCGGTGCCGCAGGAACAGGGACGCGCCATCTTCGAGCTGCCGCACGACGGGCGCGTCCTCGGCGTCTTCGGAGCGCTCGCGGGCGCGAAGGCGCTGAATGAGTTCGTGGCCGACACGTGGGGCGCGGACGGGCCGGCGATTCTCCACGTGACCGGCCGGCGTGACTTCGAGCTGGTGCGGCGCCGCGCGCGACGCGACGACTACCGGGTGGTTGCGGAGACGGAGCGGTTCGGCGCCGCGATCTCGGCGTGCGACCTCGTGCTGGCTCGGTCCGGCTCGACCGTCTGGGAGTTCGCGGCAGCCGGCAAGCCGGCGATCCTCGTGCCCTATCCGTTTGCGACCGGCGATCACCAGGCACTCAACGCGCAGCACTTCGTCGACGCCGGCGGCGCGATCATGGTGCGGGAGCTCGATCTCGACGACGTTCCCGAGCTCGTCCGTTCGCTGCTCGGCGACCCTGCTCGCCTGGAGCGGATGAGCGGAGCGATGTTGCGCGCAGCGCGGCCGCACGCTGCGGACGAGATCGCCGACGAGCTCGTCGCGATGGCGGCAGGATGAAGGGCCGGCGCCTCTGGTTCGTCGGAATCGGGGGCGCTGGGCTGTCCGGATACGCCCAGCTCGCACGTGCCTGGGGCGCGGAGGTCGGCGGTTGGGACCGGGTGAGAACGCCATATCTGGACGCGCTTGCGGGCATCCCGGTCGAGATCGCGCCCGACCCGGTCGTGCCGGCCGGTTGGGAAGCGGTCGTCTCGTCGGCGTATCCCGAAGTGCCGGGCCTTCGACGCAAGGAGTTCCTGCGCGAGCTCGTCTCGACGCGGCCGTCGATCGTGGTCAGCGGCACGCACGGGAAGGGGACGACGGCGGCGATGATCGCTTTCGCGCTGCGTGAGACGGGAGCAGAGCCGGCCTGGTTGATCGGCGCCCCCGTTCCGCAGCTCGGCTCGAACGCCGGTTTCGGGCCCGGGTATCTCGTGGTGGAGGCCGACGAGTCCGACCGCACCGTCTTCGAGCTGCCCGCAGAGATCGCCGTGATCACGAACCTCGAGCTGGACCACCACACCGAGTACGCGTCCCTCGCCGAGCTCGAGAGTGCGTTCGACGAGTGGCTGGCGGACGTGCCTCACGTCGTGCGCGGCGCACCACCCTACGAGGGGCCGCTCGGCCTGCCGGGTGAGCACAACCGGCGGAACGCCGGTGCCGCGGTCGCGGCGCTCGAGCTCGCCGGTGTCCCCGTGCGCGAGGCCGGCGCCGCCCTCGAGCGGTTCACGGGCACGGGGAGGCGGTTCGAGGTCCACGAGGGCGAGGTCACGATCGTCGACGACTACGCGCATCACCCGACCGAGATCGACGTGACGATCTCTGCTGCGCGGGAGCGGTTCCCCGGGGCTCGCCTGCGCGTGCTCTTCCAGCCGCACCTCTACTCGCGCACCCGGCACCTGGCCGACGAGCTCGCCGAGGCACTCTCGGCCGCGGACGACGTGATCGTGACCGACGTCTATCCGGCGCGCGAGCAGCCGATCGACGGCGTCAGCGGCAAGCTCGTGATCGATGCGCTCAGCGACCGGGGCGTGCTGGCGGCGTACACACCGACGGTCGAGCAGGGCGCTGCGCGTCTCGCCCGCCGTGCGCTGCCGGGGGATGTGCTGCTCGTTCTCGGCGCCGGCGATGTCGCTCGGGCCGTCGACCTGCTTCGACGCTAGCGTGGCGCGCGTGGAGGAGAACGTGCCACTTGCGCGCTACACGACGATCGGAACCGGTGGGCCTGCCCGCTGGTTCACGCGCCCGGCCACGATCGAGCAGCTGCAGGACGCGCTCCGCTGGGCGCAGGAGCGCGATGTTCCTGTCGAGACGATCGGGCTCGGCTCGAATGTGCTCGCGCACGACGACGGAGTCGAGGCCCTCGTCGTCAAGCTCGACGGCGACCTGATCGCGGCCGAGGTCAGAGGAGACGTGCTCGTCGCAGGAGGAGGCGCGCCGAACGCCGTCGCGTTGCACCGGGCCCGCGACGCCGGCCTGGCCGGATTCGAGTTCGCCTCCGCCATTCCCGGCACCGCCGGTGGTGGCGTGCGCATGAACGCCGGAGCCTACGGGCGGGAATGGAAGGATGTGATGGTCGACGCCGTGGTCGTCGATGCCGACTACGTCCGGACGCTGACCGCGGTCGAGCTGGGGCTCGCCTACCGGCACTCGGCGCTGCGGGCCGGAGAGGTCGTGGCAGAGGTCCGGTTCCAGCTCGAGCCGAGCACGACCGAGGCCGTCAAGGCGCGCGTCTCGGAGCTGCTCGCACAGCGGAAGGCAGCTCAGCCGACGAACAAGCGCACGTTCGGGAGCGTCTTCAAGAATCCGGACGGCGACCGCGGTGCGGGGCGGATGATCGAGGAATGCGGCCTCAAGGGCCATCGGATCGGCGGTGCGCTCATCTCGCCGCGCCACGCGAACTTCATCGAGAACTCGGACGGTGCCACGAGCGCGGACTGCCTCGCCCTGATGGCGGCGGCACGAGATCGGGTGCACGACCGGTTCGGTGTCGAGCTCGAGCACGAGGTGCGATTCCTCGGACCCCTCGAGCTTCCGTCGGTGTAGGGGAAGCGCCCGGCACGGCGAAGTGGGGGTCGTGGCTGCCCCGAAGAGGTCGACCGCGCGTACCGCGGTGCTGCCCGTGCGCCGGGCCATGCCGGAGCTCGCCCGGATCGCGCCGTCGGGCCGCTCGGTCCTCGTGGGCTTCGCTCTGATCGTCTGCGCGGCGGGTGCGTACTTCGTCGCGCGCGAGACGTCGGTCTTCGCGGTGCAGACGGTCGACGTCCGCGGCGGCACACCGGTCCTGCGCGCGCAGGTGCGGGCCGCTCTCGCCTCCGAGGTCGGCAAGAGCCTGTTGAAGGTGGACGGCGATGCGGTCGACCACGCGGTTGCGCCCCTGCCGGGGGTGCGCTCGTTCTCGTTCGACCGCTCGTTTCCCCACACCCTGCGGGTGGTCGTCCGCCAGGAGCAGGCCGCGTACATCCTCCGCCGCGTGCCGGGCTCGGCCGCGTTCCTCGTTGCGGGAAGCGGCCGAGTGATCCAGCAGCTGGCGCATCCGCGCCGGTCCAGCCTGCCGCGCCTCTGGGTGACGAAGCAGGTCGACGTCGTGGTCGGGGAGCGGCTCGGGGCGGGCCCTGCGGAGGCTGCCTCGGCGCTCGTTCTGCTCCACGGTGCGCCCCTCCCCGGAGGCGTGCATCTGATCCGCGCAGGCCCCAAGGAGCTGACACTCGTGCTCGGGGGCGGCCTCGAACTGCGGCTCGGCGACGGCGGCGATCTGCGCCTGAAGCTCGCGATCGCGCGCAAGATCCTGCGCCGGACCGGGGCGGTGGGCGCCGGAGGCGGCTACCTGGATGTCAGCGTTCCCGAGCGTCCGGTGCTCTCGGTCAACTCTCAACTCGGAGGTTGAGGTTGAGGGTTATGCTGGTCGAGACTCGCAGTTTGCGCGTTGACAGGGCAGGAAACCACCCGTACGCTCCCGAAGGAAGAAGGAGTTCGACGGCCCCACCCTGCACTCGAGCTTGAGGTCGAGCCCACATCAGATGAGAGACCGCTCCGGGAATTATCTAGCTGTGATCAAAGTCGTCGGCGTCGGCGGCGGCGGTACGAACGCCGTCAACCGGATGGTCGACGCGGGGCTGACGGGCGTCGAGTTCGTCGCCGTGAACACGGACGCGCAGGCGCTCTTGATGTGCGAGGCGGACGTGAAGATCCACATCGGCGCGAAGGCGACGCGCGGCCTCGGCGCCGGCGCGGATCCGACCGTCGGGCGCGAGGCCGCCACCGAGTCTCGCGACGAGTTGAAGGAGGCGCTCAAGGGCGCCGACATGGTCTTCGTCACCGCGGGAGAAGGCGGCGGCACCGGCACCGGTGGCGCGCCGATCGTCGCGGAGATCGCACGCGAGCTCGAGGCGCTCACCGTTGGTGTCGTGACGCGGCCGTTCGCATTCGAAGGGCGACGCCGTTCGCAGCAGGCAGAGCAGGGGATCAGCGAGCTCGCCGACAAGGTCGACACGCTGATCGTGATCGAGAACGACCGGTTGCTGCAGGTGGTCGAGAAGAAGACTCCGCTCTCCGACGCGTTCAAGCTCGCTGACGACATCTTGCGCCAGGGCGTGCAAGGCATCACCGACCTGATCACCGTGCCCGGAATCGTCAACCTCGACTTTGCCGATGTCCGGACGATCATGCGCGACGCAGGCTCGGCATTGATGGGGATCGGCTCCGGTTCCGGCGAGAACCGTGCGGGCGAGGCTGCCCGGCATGCCGTCAGCTCGCCGTTGCTCGAGTCCTCGATCGAGGGCGCGACGGGAATCCTTCTCAACATCAGCGGGCCGCCGGACCTCGGCCTGTTCGAGGTGAACGAGGCGGCCGAGGTCGTCACGAGCGCTTCCGACCAGAATGCGAACGTCATCTTCGGCGCGGTGATCGACGACCAGCTCCGCGACGAGGTCCGGGTGACCGTGATTGCGACCGGGTTCGGCGCGCAGCGGCGCCGCCTTCGCCGCACTGCAGCCACGGAGACCGGCTCTCCGCTCGGCTCGAGAGGCCCGGAGTTCGATCCGGGCGACTCGCTCGACGTGCCGTCCTTCCTGCGCGACGAGTAGCGTCAGACCGCGCCGCAGGCGAGTCGACCGCCGAGGTTTCGATGCGGGGCTTCGATGCGGGAGCACCCTGACGCCCGGCGCTCCAGGGACGGTTAGCATCGCCCGCGGATGCAGACGCTCCGGCGCACCCCCTTGCACGACCGGCACGTGGCGCTCGGCGCGCGGATGGTCCCGTTCGCGGGCTGGGAGATGCCGGTCCAGTACGCGGGTGTGATCCAGGAGCACCAGGCAGTGCGCACCGACGCCGGCGTCTTCGACGTCTCGCACATGGGCGAGCTCGAGGTGGAAGGCCCGACCGCGCGCGATCTGCTCCAGGCGACGCTCTCCAACGACATCGACAAGCTCCAGCCCGGGCAGGCGCAGTATTCGCTGATCACGAACGAGTCGGGCGGGATCATCGACGACGTGATCGTCTATCGCCTCGACGGTCATCGCTATCTCGTCGTCGCGAACGCGTCGAATCGCGAGGCCGACCTTGCGTGGCTCAAGGAGCACGAGCTGCGCGGCTCCGACGTCCGGGACGTCTCCGACCAGTACGCGCTCCTCGCGGTTCAGGGGCCGCGTGCGCTGGAGCGGCTCGGCCTTGCGAAGGGCACCCCGTTCACATTCGAGGCGGCCGAGCTGGACGGCGTCGAGGTGATGATCAACCGCACCGGCTACACCGGCGAGGAGGGAGTCGAGCTCGCCTGTATGGACGACGACGCCGTGCGCCTCTGGGATGCGGTCCTCGACCGCGGTGTCGTGCCCTGCGGGCTCGGCGCGCGAGACACGCTGCGGCTCGAGGTCTGTTACCCGCTGCACGGGAACGACATCGGCCCGCAACGAGACGCGATCTCGTCCGGGCTCGGCTGGGCATGCGCGTTCGAGACCGAGTTCACGGGCGCCGCGCGCCTGCGGGAGATCAAGGAGCGCGGCCCCGAGCAGAAGCTCGTGCCGTTCGTGATGACCGAGAAGGCGATCCCCCGCCAGCACATGGCGATCGAGGGCGGCGGCGAGGTGACGTCGGGCTCCCATTCGCCCATGCTCGACATCGGGATCGGCATGGGCTACGTCCCCGCTGCAATGGCGAACGCCGGCAATGAACTGGTGATCGACGTGCGCGGACGCGCGCGGAAGGCAGAAGTCGTGAAGAAGCCCATCTACAAGAAGGAGTCGTGACGTGGCCTCGAGCGAGTCATACCCCGACGATCTGCTCTACCACCCCGAGCACGACTGGGCCCGCATCGAGGGCGATGAGGCGATCCTCGGCGTCACCTGGTACGCACAGGACGCACTCGGCGAGCTCGTGCACTACGAAGCGCCGGACGTCGGAGCCTCGATCAGCAAGGACTCCTCCTACGGCGAGGTCGAGTCCGTGAAAGCCGTCTCGGACTTGATCTCACCGCTCTCCGGCGAGGTGCTCGAGGTCAACCAGAAGGTCGTCGACGCGCCTGAGACGGTCAACGAAGATCCGTATGGCGACGGCTGGCTGGTCCGCATCCGCCTGACGAGCCCCGGCGAGCAGGCCGACCTGCTCGACCTGGCCGGCTACACCAACGTGCTCAAGGAGGGGGCGTAGGCTTGACGGAGCCCCGCAAAGAGCCCAGCCGTCGGCTCGGCCGGCGGCGGAGCGGGGTCCAGTGAGCTACCTCTCGCTCACCGCTGCCGATCGTGACGCGATGCTGGCCGCGATCGGTGTTTCGTCGGTCGACGAGCTCTTCCAGGACATCCCCGCGGCCATGCGCTACAGCCGTGACCTCGACGTCGCGCCCGCGTTGGCGGAAGCCGAGCTGCAACGGCACCTGGAGGAGCTCGCCGGCAAGAACGTCGTCGACGAGATCTGCTTTCTCGGCGCAGGGATCTACGACCACTACGTCCCCGCCGTGGTCGACGCCGTCCTGCAGCGCGGGGAGTTGCTGACGGCGTACACGCCCTATCAGCCCGAGATGAGCCAGGGCGTGCTGCAGGCGATCTTCGAGTACCAGACCGCGATCTGTGAGCTCACGGGCATGGACGTCTCGAACGCGTCTGGTTACGACGGGACCACGGTGGCCGCCGATGCGTGTTTCGTCGCGAAGCACGCCACGGGCAAGTCGAAGATCGTCGTCACCGAAGCCACCAACCCGCAGGTGCGACAGGTGGTCAAGACCTACGCCCCCGGTTTCGGTCTCGAGGTCGTCGAGGTGCCCCATGAAGACGGCGTGACCGATCCGACCCGCCTGCGCGGCGTTGCGCACGATGCAGCCGCGGTGATCTTCCAGCAGCCGAACTTCTTCGGGATCCTGGAGAACGCGCCCGAGCTGGCCGCGAACGCGCAGGAAGCCGGGGCGATGCCGATCGCGCACGTCGATCTGGTGTCGCTCGGTGTGCTCGAGGCACCGGGCAACTACGGCTGCGCGATGGCGATCGGCGAGGGTCAGTCCGCCGGCAACGCGATGAGCTACGGAGGCCCGCACTACGGCTTTCTCGCCGCGCGCTCCGACCTCATCCGGCGTCTGCCCGGCCGGATCGTCGGTGAGACGGTGGACGCCGCCGGCGACCGCGGCTATGTGCTGACCCTGCAGACCCGCGAGCAGCACATCAGGCGCGAGAAGGCGACCTCCAATATCACCACCAACCAGACACTGCTTGCGCTGGCCGGGCTCGTCCACCTGAGCCTGCTCGGGCCGAACGGCCTGCGCGAGCTGGGGGAGACCTGCATGGCCCTCGCTGCCTACGCGAGGGAGCGGCTCGCCGCGGTGGGCGTCGAGCCGGTGTTTCCCGGCAAGGCAACGTTCAAGGAGTTTGCCGTTCGCACCGGACGGCCCGCCCTCGAAGCGCTGGCGGCCGCCCGCACGAAGGGCGTCTACGCCGGGTATCCACTCGGCCGCGACTACGCCGGGCTCGACGACGCACTGCTCATCGCGGTCACGGAGAAGCGAACGGTCGAGGAGATCGACCGGCTGGTAGAGGCGCTCTCGTGAAACTGATCTACGAGAAGTCCCAGTCCGGGCGCCGCGGGATCGGAGTGCCGAGGCCCGACCTGCCGGTGCCCGAGGTGCCGCGCGAGCTCGCGCGGAAGACGCCGCCACGCCTGCCCGAGCTTGCCGAGCCCGAGGTGCTCCGGCATTTCACCGAGCTCTCGACGCGGAACTTCGGCATCGACACCGGCTTCTATCCGCTCGGCAGTTGCACGATGAAGTACAACCCGCGCATCAACGAGCGGCTCGTCGGGCTGCCCGGTTTCGCCGGCCTGCATCCCCTCGTCGAGGACGACGCCGCGCAAGGCGCCCTCGAGCTCGAGTGGCGGCTGCAGGAGATCCTCCTCGAGGTGACCGGTCTCGACGCGGTCAGCCTGCAGCCCGCGGCAGGCAGCCAGGGGGAGTTGACCGGGCTGATGCTCTTCCACGCCTATTTCGCGGCCAAGGGTGAAGACGCACAGCGGCGCAAGGTCGTGATCCCGGACACCGCGCACGGCACGAATCCGGCCAGCGTGACGATGGCGGGCTACGAGCTGACACCGGTGAAGACGGACGCCCGCGGCAACATCGACGTCGAAGATCTCCGGGGCAAGGTCGACGAGCACACGGCGGGTCTCATGCTCACCAACCCGTCGACGCTCGGCCTCTTCGACGAGAACATCGAGGAGATCCGAGACATCTTCCGGAGCGCCGGCGCGCTGATGTACTACGACGGCGCGAACCTGAACGCGGTGTGCGGCATCTCACGGCCCGGAGACATGGGCTTCGATGTCGTGCACATCAATCTCCACAAGACGTTTTCGCAGCCGCACGGCGGGGGCGGGCCCGGCGGCGGTCCGATCGCCGTGCGCGACATCCTCGAGCCCTTCCTGCCCGTCCCGGTGATCGTCAAGGAAGGCTCGACGTTCCGGCTCGACTACGACCGCCCGAAGACGATCGGGAGAGTGCGGGCGTTCAGCGGCCCGTTCGGGGTGTTCGTCCGCTCCTACGCGTTCATGCGCTCCTATGGGCCGGGCCTGCGCGAGATGAGCGAGACCGCGGTGTTGAACGCCAACTACATGCTCGCGCGGCTGAAGAACGACTACGACGTCCTCTACGACCGGCTCTGCATGCACGAGTTCGTTTTGAGCGCCCGCAACCTGAAGAAGGAGCACGGCATCAACGCACTCGACGTCGCCAAGAGGTTGATGGACTACGGCTTCCATCCTCCGACGGTGTACTTCCCGCTCGTCGTGCCCGAGGCCCTGATGATCGAGCCCACCGAGTCCGAGGCCAAGGAGACGCTCGACGCGTTCTGCGACGCAATGCTCGCGATCGCGCGTCGAGGCTGCGGACGAGCCGGAGCTCGTGCACGGTGCGCCCTATTCACGGCCCGTCAAGCGGCTCGACGAGGTGCGAGCGGCCAAGGATCAGATCGTGAGGTACCGGTTCGACGAGCATCCGGCCGAGCAGCAAGCAGGTGACCGTCAACTCGAAGTGCAGAAGGGAGCCTGATGCCCGATCTCTCCGTGGAAACGGCTCAGGAGGCGGGCGGCAGTTCGTCCCAGAAGCTCTCGAGCACCTCGGCTTCGCCGGCTTCGCCGGCGCCGAACACGAGCAGTTCCAGTCCGTCGTCGCCGGACTCGAACGCGCGTGCCGTCTGCGGCGAGACGCGGATGGCGTCCCACTGGCGGATCGGACGCGTCTCGTCCTCCAGTGTCACCTGCCCGCCGCCCGAGATCACGATGTAGAACTCCTCCTGGGCGCGGTGGCGGTGGCCGAACGGCTGGCGGAAGTTCGGTGCGAAACGCTGGTAGCTGAACCCGCCCTGCTCGGCGTCCGTCGCGGCACGCCCGAAGCGGGCCTCCATGCTCGGTGACATGCCGAACCCGACGGCCATGTCCTCGAGCTCCTTGATGTTGACGATCTTGTAGCCGGCCATGCCGTGATCGTATGCGAACATTCGAGGCGTTAAACCACGTAACGCTTCCGCAGTGAGGGAGTCAGTACAGGCGTGAAGAACAAGACGATCAAATCAGAGGCCGAGTGGCGGGCAGAGCTCAGTCCCGAGCAGTACCACGTGCTGCGCGAAAAGGGCACCGAGCGTCCGTTCACCGGCGAGTACGACCATGTGTTCGAGCCCGGGCAGTACCACTGTGCGGGCTGCGGCGCCGAGCTGTTCCGCTCCGAGGCGAAGTACGACTCCGGCTGCGGCTGGCCCGCCTTCTCCGCACCCGCATCCGGCGACGCGGTCGAGGAGGAGACCGATGCGAGCTACGGGATGGTGCGCACCGAGGTGATGTGCGCCGCATGCGGCGGCCACCTCGGGCACGTGTTCCCCGACGGGCCTGGCCCGACCGGGCTGCGGTACTGCATCAATTCCGCGTCGATCAAGCTGGAGGAGGAGTAAGTGGCCGAGCAGAAGGCAACGTTCGGGGCCGGCTGCTTCTGGGGCGTCGAAGCTGCGTTCCGCCGGCTGGACGGCGTCTCCGGGACGCGGGTCGGCTACGCGGGCGGACAGGTCGACAATCCGACCTACGAGCAGGTCTGTTACGACAAGACCGGGCACGCGGAGGTCGTCGAGGTGACGTACGACGATGAGAAGGTGCCTTACGAGCAGCTGCTCGCGACCTTCTGGGCCGAGCACGACCCGACACAGCTGAACCGGCAGGGGCCGGACGTCGGCGACCAGTACCGCTCGGTGATCTTCGTCCACGGTCCCGAGCAGCGCGCCGCGGCCGAAGAGTCGCGCGAGCGCGTGCAGTCGCGCCTTTCGCGCCCGGTCGTGACGCAGATCGAAGACGCGCCGCCGTTCTGGGAGGCCGAGGACTACCACCAGCGCTACCTCGAGAAGCGCGGCCTCGCGAGCTGCACGGCGCGGCTCGCCACCGTCGCCTAGCTCCAGGCGTTCAGAGAACGGAAGGGCGAGGCCCCGCCGCACAGGGCCTCGCCCTTCACTCTGCACGATCCAGGGGCCGTTTACCAGCGACCCGGCGGGTGGGATTTCAGCGTGCCGCTTGGCCGGCGGTCTCGCGTTTGCGCTTGGACGCGCTGCTCGCGCGCTTCGAGGCGGACAGCTCGACCTTGCGCAGCCGGATGCTCCTGGGAGTCACCTCGACGCACTCGTCGTTGCGGATGAACTCGAGCGCCTGCTCGAGCGACAGCGGGCGCGGCGGGATCAGGCGGATCAACTCGTCTGCCGAGGAGGCGCGCATGTTCGTCAGCTTCTTCGGCTTCGACGCGTTCACGTCGAGGTCCTCGGAGCGCGAGTTCTCGCCGACGACCATCCCCTCGTAGAGCTCGTCGGTCGGGGCGATGAAGAGCGAGCCTCGCTCCTGCAGGTTCTCGATCGCGAAGCCGGTCGCCTGGCCGCGGCGGTCGGCGACGAGGCTGCCCGTCGGCCGCGTGCGCAGGTCGCCGAACCACGGCTCCCAGCGGTCGAAGATGTGGTGCATGATCCCCGACCCGCGAGTCTCCGTCAGGAACTCGGTACGAAACCCGATGAGCCCACGCGCCGGTACCAGGTACTCCATCCGCGCCCAGCCGGTGCCGTGATTGACCATCTGCTGCATCCGTCCCTTGCGGAGCGCGAGCAGCTGGGTGACGACTCCGACGAAGTCCTCGGGCACGTCGATCGCGACGCGCTCGACGGGCTCCTGCCGCTTCCCGTCGACCTCGCGGACGAGCACCTCCGGCTTGCCGATCGTCAGCTCGAAGCCTTCGCGCCGCATGATCTCGGCGAGCACCGCGAGTTGCAGCTCCCCGCGACCCTGGACTTCCCAGGTGTCGGGGCGAGGCGTGGGGAGGACGCGAAGCGAGACGTTCCCGACGAGCTCCTGGTCGAGCCGCTGCTTCACCTGGCTCGCGGTCAGCCTGTCGCCCTCGGTGCCGGCGAGCGGCGAGGTGTTGATCCCGATCGTGATCGAGAGGCTCGGCTCGTCGACGACGGTCACCGGAAGGGGACGCGGATCGGCGGGGTCGGCGATCGTCTCGCCGATCGTCACCTCGGGCAGGCCGGCGAGCGCGACGATCTCGCCGGGGCCGGCCTCCTCGGCCGGGACCCGGTCGAGCGCCTCGGTGATCAGGAGCTCCGTCACCCGCGCGTTCTCGATCTCGCCGTTCGCGCGGCACCACGCGATCTGCTGACCCTTCTTGAGAACGCCGTGGCGGACCCGGAGCAGCGCAAGCCGGCCGACATAGGGCGAGGCATCCAGGTTCGTGACGAGCGCCTGCAGCGGGTGGTCCGGGTCGTAGGACGGGGCGGGAATCGTCTCGAGCAAGGTCTCGAACAGCGGCGTCAGGTCGTCGGCGAGCGCGGTCGGGTCGAGCCCGGCCTTGCCTTCGCGGGCGATCGTGTAGACGATCGGGAACTCGATTTGCTCGGCGGTGGCGTCGAGATCGAGAAAGAGCTCGTACACCTCATTGACCACCTCTTCGATCCGGGCGTCGGGCCGGTCGATCTTGTTGACGACGAGCACGACCGGAAGCCGTGCCTCGAGCGCCTTGCGCAGGACGAATCGCGTCTGCGGCAACGGCCCTTCGGAGGCATCCACCAGGAGCAGCACGCCGTCGACCATCGTGAGGCCCCGCTCGACCTCGCCTCCGAAGTCGGCGTGGCCGGGCGTGTCGATGATGTTGATCTTCGTGCCGTTCAGGCGGACCGAGGTGTTCTTGGCGAGGATCGTGATCCCCTTCTCGCGTTCGAGGTCGCCCGAGTCCATCACCCGTTCCGCGACGTCCTGGTTCTCCCTGAACGAGCCCGACTGCCACAGCATCGCGTCGACCAGGGTCGTCTTGCCATGGTCGACGTGCGCGACGATGGCGACGTTCCTCAGGTCGTTCGCGGTAGGCGAGGGTCTTCGACACGGCCCGGCAGGGTAGCGCTCCGGTCTACGGCGTTCGCCGGCCTGCCGGCCCGGGGCCGAGCGCGAGCGCCAGTTGCCGCGCTTCGATTCCCGCCTGCCGGAACGTCCCGCCGAGCACGACGCGGTACCCGATGAAGTGAAGCCCGGGCGCCTCTGGATGCTCGTCGCCGCCGTGCACGAGCGGTACCCCGTTTGCCCCGAGCACGCCGAGGTGGCCCACGAGCCCGGTGAGCCCGGGCCGGAAGCCGGTTGCCGCGACGACCGCATCGAACTCCTCGCTCGATCCGTCTGTGAAGAGCGCGACGCCGGGCTCGAACGCCGCCAGCGCAGGCACCACGCGCACGCGGCCCGCACGAACCGCCTCGACGATGCCGACGTCGAGGATCGGGAGGTTCGACCGGCGCAGGAAGTCCGTGTAGGGGCGCGCCGGCGCCGGCAGGCCGTATGGCTCGAGGTTCGGGATGGCGACGCGGCGGATCGTGGCTGCGATCGCATCGACCGCGGCGACCGGCAGATGTCCGCTCGCGACGCCGAACACCTGGGTCGGGAGCCCGAGCACAGCGCGGCGCACGATCGCCGGCGGCGTTCTCACAGACAGCGCCACTGTCGCTGCGCCGTGCTCCACGAGGTCGACGGCGATCTCGGCGCCCGAGTTTCCGGCGCCGACGACCAGCACCCGGCGCCCGCGAAAGGGCTCTCCGTTCCGGTAGTCCGCGGAGTGCACGACCTCCCGCTCGAGCTCGCCCGGCCAGTCGGGGAGGAACGCGACGTTGTTGTATCCGGCCGCGACGATCACGCGGTCGGCGTGATGTTCGCCGTCCGAGGTTGTCGCACGCCAGCCGCCGTCGGCCCTGTTGATCGCGCTCACTTCGACTCCGCTTCGGATCTCCAATCGGTGGTAGGCGGCGTACGCGCGCAGATAGTCCACGACCCGGTCGCGGGAGGGCCAGCGGCCGGCGGAGCGCGGAATCGGCAGGCCGGGGAGACCCGACAGCCAGCGCACGGTGTGGAGGTGGAGGCGGTCGTAGCGCGAGGCCCACACGTCCCCTACGTCGAGGCGTTCGAGGACCACGACCTGCTGCCCTGCATCCTGCAGCATCGCGGCGGCTGCGAGGCCGGCCGGACCGGCGCCGATCACGAGGACCACGCGACAGTCATAGCGTGCTGGGGCGCGGGTGTCAGCATCCCTCCGGCGGGAACGGGCGGCTAAAGGCGCTGCCTGGTTGTGCCGAAAGAGGCGAAGTGCGGATAGGACTGCGGGAACGGCTTGTGCCGGTGGTCACTCTGGGCCTCCTCGCGGCTCTCTTGCCGGCGGCCGTTCTGGTGCTGCTTCGCCCCGTGACCGTGAGCCTCACGGGGGAGGTCCATTTCTACTCGGTGGGATTCAGCGCGTTCGCCGCTGCCGCGGCTGCGCTCGGTCTGACGGTGGTCGGTGCGCGGCGCTCCGACACGCGGACGGTGCTCGTCGGGACCGCGTTCGCCGTGATGGCGAGCCTGCTCGCCCTGCACGGCCTCTCCACGCCGGGCGTGTGGTTCGGCAACAACGGTGTCGTCGCGATCACCGGCGGTGCGACCCTGCCCGCCGGCGCGGTGCTGCTGACGCTCTCGATCCTCCCGTTGCCGCGTCCCCTGCAGAGCATTCGCTCGCTGCTGATCCTGGAGGGCGTGCTGCTCGCCGTGGTGATCGGGCTCGGCGTCTCGGCTCTGATGTGGCCCAGTCTTCTCCCGCCCGTTCCGGCCCCGAACAGCGGAGCGGCGCTGGGACTGCTCGTCGTGGGAATCGTGGCGTACGGGCTGCTGATCCTGCGGGCGTCACGCACGTTCCTGCTCACGCAGCGCGCACTCGATCTCGTGGTCGTCGTCGGCCTCGTGTGGCTCGGCACCGCGCTGGTCCCTGCTCTGACGATGAACTACGAACAACTCGACTGGTGGATCGGCCACGAGATCGAACTCGACGGGATCCTGCTCGTCGGGCTCGCCGTCGCGGTCGACCTGGCGCGCTCGGCGCAGTCGAGGCCGCTGGCCGGCGACCTGCGCGGAGCTGACCTCGTCGCCGCCGAGGACATCTTTCTCGGCTCGCACGTGCGTGCGTTGACCGTGCGGCTGGCCGACAAGGACGAATACACCGAGCGGCACACCAGACGGGTCGCGCTGCGCGCGGTGCAGGTGGGAGAGGTGCTCGGCCTGTCTGCCGAGCAGGCTGCGCACCCTCGCGATTGGCGCGCTCGTGCACGACATCGGGAAGTTGTCGGTGCCGGACGCGATCCTCAAGAAGCCCGGGCCGCTGGACGAAGCCGAGTACGCCGTCGTGCAGGAGCATCCCGAGCGCGGCTACAGGCTCCTCAATGAGCTGGGCGGTTTCTCGGCATCCGTGCGCCATCTCGTCCGCGATCACCATGAGCGGCTCGACGGAGCGGGTTACCCGCGACGGCTGACTGCCGACGAGATCGACCTCGACACGCAGGATCCTCACCGTCTGCGACGTCTACGACGCCCTGATCTCCAAGCGCGTCTACCGCGCTGCGTGGTCGCACGAGGACGCGATGGCACTGCTCCACCGCGAGACCGGCACGGCGTTCGACCCGAGATGCGTTGCTGCGCTCGAACAGGTGGTCGCCTCCGAGCAGCCGGCGCAGCGGTCCGTCCCGAGCGTGCGCGAGCAGGTTGCCGCGGGCGTCGCCTAGCTCTTCGGGCGAGAGCGTCGAGACGGCAGCGGCGAGCAGTCACGGGAGGCGTACCATGGGGGGCACTGGCCCTGTCAGGCCGGGTTCCTGGCTGAAAGCCCGCAGTTCAGCCGCCGCGCTCTTCCTCTCCCGGAGTGCGCGATACGACTAAGAGCCGAAGCGAGGGGGCCTGCTTGCAGGGCCAGCCTCGCCGTTCTTCAGCTGCCCAGAGGCTCCGAGCTGAGCGAAAGCCATTCCGGCACCCGGATGGATGTGCCGCTTCGGACGCTCCCAGAACGTGTAGAGGTTCGCGTTTCGACCGGCGCAGAAGTCAGCGAACGAGCCGCTGCCGGGATTGTCGCTGACGACGACTGCTTCCGGAGACGAGCGCGCGGCGATCAGCTCGAGCTCGCGGCGCTCGTACTCGTAGACGTGGGCGCTGTCGATGACAGCAAGGTCGATGCGTTCCGCCGGCAGCGTTTCGAGCACGGCGAGACTGTCCCCACAGCGTTGCTCGTAGCGGCTCTTCAGCATTTCGGGAACGAGCCAGCCGGTCTTTGGGTCGAGATCGATCGAAATCAGCCGGCCCTGGATCCCCTCCAGGGCGTTGCGGGCGAGTGCACGGAGTATGACCGTGGAGCCGAGACCGTCATGGGTTCCGGTCTCGACCACGAGTCGAGGCTGTACGGTGCGCACGAGCACGTACCAAGCTGTGCGTCTCCCGTAAGGTGCGTCGCGGTTGCGGTCGGATCGTGTCGCGAGTTGGTCGCGAACTGCCCGCCGAAGCGTGTCGTCATCCTCGAGTTCCTGAGCGAGCGCGGCGATTTCATCCTCGGGACGGTTGAGCCCACGTGCGAGCACATCGACGAGTTCGTCGAGGTTTTCGATCGCGTACGTGAAGTTCGTGACCTCTCGGTCGAACAGGATGTGACGTACCGCGACTTTCGGCTGACGACGAAGCGCGTCGTTGAGATCTGCTTCACGGCGGGAGTTTACGCCGCTTCGACGGCGGCGAGCTGACCGCACGCTGCAGCGATGTCCCTGCCGCGGGTGAGTCGCAACGTGGGGGAGAACCCCGAGCGGTGCAGCGAGTCTTTGAACGCCGCCATCGTCTCCCGCGAGGAGCCGTCGAACATGCCGGTCGGGTTGTACGGGATCATGTTCACCTTGAAGATCTTCGGGTCGAGCAGTTCCGCCAGGCCGCGCGCGTGCTCGAGCGAGTCGTTGACGCCGGCGAGCATGACGTACTCGACGAACACCTTGCGCCTGCGCAGCTCGTAGTAGCGCAGGCACTCGGCGATCACCTCGTCGAGGGGATAGCGGTCGTTGACCGGCATGATCTCGCTGCGCAGGGCATCAGTCGGCGCATGGAGCGACAGGGCGAGCCGAATCGGCTCCTCCACCTCGTCGACGAACCGGCGCAGCCCGGGCAGCCAGCCGACGGTGGAGATCGTCGTCCGGCGGTGGGTCACGCCGAGATCGGGCAACCGCCTCGCGGCGGCGGTCACAGCATCGAAGTTGAGCATCGGCTCGCCCATGCCCATGAAGACGACGTGCGAGATCGGGACCTGGCGCCGGAAATGCAGCGCCTGGTCGAGGATCTCCCAGGCTGTCAGGTTGCGACGGAACTGCATCTGGCCGGTCGCACAGAAGGTGCACGTCAGAGGGCAGCCGGACTGCGACGACAGGCACACCGACTGCCGGCCGTCCCGGAAGCGCATCAGCACGGCCTCGACCGAATGCCCGTCCGCCGTGTGGAAGAGCGCCTTCACCGTCCCGTCCACCGACTTCGCCTCGCGGACGAGCTCCAGCGTCGAGAACGGAACGCTCTGCTCGAGCCGGTCGCGCAGGGCGACCGAGAGGTTCGTCATCTCGGCGTACGACTTCGTGCCGCGCGCGGCCCACTCCCACACCTGGCGGGTGCGGAAAGCCGGCTCGGGTGCCAGCGTCTCGGTGACGAGCTCGAGATCCACCCCGACACCGTAGCTCGCGGCTTTCGGAGCTCAGCCTCGTGCCCGGAGCCACGCGACGACGTCGGCCGCGTTTCGATCCGGCGGGAAGACGGGGTAGAAGACCTTGACGATGCGCCCGGCTTCGGAGACGAGCGCGAGCCGTTTGTAGAGCGTGTGACCGGCCACTTCGAAGGTCGGGAGGGCGAGCTCGTCGCGCAAGCGCAGGTCGGGGTCCGCGACCACGGGATACGGCATGTGGTTGCGCTGGGCGAACTCGAGCTGATCTTCGAGCGGCTGCGCCGAGAGGCCCGCGATGCGTCCGCCGAGCTCCGTGAGCTCCTCTGCACGATCGCGAAACGCACACGACTGCGGCGTGCAGCCGCGGGCGCCGGGAATCGCATCCCAGCCGGGGAGAGACGGCTCGCCGGGCTTCCCGCTCCGCGGATACACGTAGAGAACCTCGAACGCAGAGATGTCGACTGGGCCGTGCGACGACTCGAGGATCAGCGTCGGCAGCATCAGGCCGGGCAGGTGATCAGCGGCGCCGTCGTCCTCGGGCACCGGCAGGCCCGGCGGCAGGGTGTGCAGATCGCGTTCCTCCACGCGCGTAGGATCGCACGATGATCGACCTTCGGTCCGACACGCAGACGAAGCCCTCGCAGGGCATGCGCGAAGCCATGGCGAGCGCCGAGGTCGGCGATGAGCAGGAGCGCGAGGACCCGACCGTGCTCGAGCTCGAGCGGCGCGGGGCGGAGCTGCTCGGCCAGGAAGAAGCCGTCTACCTGCCGACCGCGACGATGGGCAACCAGATCGCGCTCGCGATCCTCGGCGACCGGGGCTCGGAGCTCTTCGTCGAGGAGCGCGCTCACATCATGGTCGCCGAGCTCGGCGGCGCCGCATTCCACTCGGGGCTCCAGACGCGCGGCCTCCCGGGGCACCGGGGCCGGCTGACGCCCGGTCAGCTTCGAGAGGCGAGCTGGAGCGAAGGTGGCTTCTGGGGGCCCCGTGCGTCGATCCTGGCGCTCGAGAACACCCATAACACGGCCGGTGGAACGGTCTGGCCGCTGGACGAGCTCCAGGCGGTCGTCGCGACCGGACGTGAGCTCGGGATGCGGGTGCATCTCGACGGTGCACGCCTTGTGAACGCGGCGGTCGCATCCGGTGTCGCCGTGTCGGAGATCGCGGGCAGTTTCGATACCGCAACGCTCTGCCTGTCGAAGGGGCTCGGTTGTCCGCTCGGCGCCCTCATCGCCGGCTCGGGGGACCTGATGGTTCGGGCGCGTATGGAGAAGCATCGCTTCGGCGGCGCAATGCGCCAGGCCGGCATCGTTGCTGCGGCGGGGCTCTACGCGCTCGATCACAACGTCGTGCGGCTCGCCGAGGATCACGCCCGCGCGCGCAGGCTGGCCGAGGGGTGGGCCGCGGCCGGGTTGCCCGTCGACCTCGAGCTGGTCGAGACGAACTTCGTGCAGCTGAACGTCGCGGCGATCGAGCTGGACGAGAACGAAGCGATCGCCCGCGCGCGTGCACATGGCGTGCTGCTCTCCCAGACGAAGGCCGGCACACTCCGAGCCGTGACGCATCTTGACGTCTCCGACGACGACATCGAGCGCGCCGTCGAGCTGGTCCCACAGGCGCTCGAGGCACATGTCCACGCCTGAAGCGCTCGATCGGCTCCTCCAGGAACGGCAGGCCGACCGCCTGCCGTCCGTCGCGGCCGCCGTCGTCCGGAAAGGCGAGCTCGTGTGGTCGAACGCCGTCGGCAGCGCAAACTACGAGGAGGGCCGGGAGGCGACGCCCGGAACGCAGTACCGCATCGGCTCGATCACGAAGACGTTCACCGCGACCGCGATCATGCAGCTGCGCGATGAGGGCGCTCTCGACCTCGACGACCGTCTGGGCCAGCATCTCGACGGCCTCGCCGACGGTTCACCGACGATCCGGCGGCTGCTCGCGCACATCTCCGGCCTGCAACGAGAGGTCGGCGAGATGTTCGTCGACGGCACCACTCCGACCGAGGCCGAGCTCGACGTCGCATTCGCGCTCGACTCCGCCCGGGCTCACCATTATTCGAACCTCGGCTTCGGCCTGCTCGGCCGGGTCGTCGCCGCCAAGTCGGGCATGCCGTACATGGACTACGTCGACGAGCGGATCATCCGGCCGCTCGGGCTCGCCCGGACGACGTGGTACTCGCAGGCGCCGAAGGCTCAGGGTTACCTCGTCGACGAGTATGCGCGCACGGTCTGGAGCGAGCCGGAGACCGATCTCGGGGGAGTGGCGGCCATGGGACAGCTCTGGTCGACCGTCGAGGATCTCGCAGCCTGGGCGACGTTCCTCGCCCGCGGTGCCGACGGCGTGCTCGCCGGAACGACGATCGAGGAGATGTGGTTCCCGCAGGTCATGTACTACCCCGACAGCTGGGTGCTCGGCTGGGGGCTCGGCCTGATGCTCTACAACCAGAACGGGTCGATCTTCGGCGGTCACGGCGGGGCAATGGCGGGCCATCTCGCGGGCGTCTTCGTGAACCGCAAGACGCAGATCGGTGCCGCTGCGCTCACGAACTCGGGGACGCGCGCGAACATGGAGCTGTTCGCGGTCTCGCTCGTCGAGAAGGCGATGGAGCTCTGGCCCGAGCCGATCGAACCGTGGCGGCCCGAGGACGATCCACCCGACGATGTGCGCGCGCTGCTCGGACGCTGGTGGTCGGAGGGAAACGAGTTCGTGTTCTGGTGGGAGCACGGTGCGCTCCAGGCGAAGGTCGTCGGCACGCCGCCCGGGCGCGGCGAGACGACGTTCGAGCGCGACGGTGACGGCTGGCGCGCCGCGGTCGGGCGAGAGCGCGGCGAGCACCTGCGCAGCGAGGACGGACAGCTCGTGTGGGCGGGTTACCCGTTCACCCGCACGCAGCAGCCCTTCAAGGCCTAGGAGAAGTAGTAGACGGCGACGACGCCGATGTACGCGCCGACCAGCAGGAAGCCCTCCCAGCGCTTCGAGGTGCCGTCCTTCGTGACGAGCCACGCCAGGCCGGCGGCGAGCGCCATCGTGGCGATCTCGACCGGCCGGAAGGCGAGCGAGAGGTGGTGGGGAAGCAACAGCGACACGATGGCGGCCACCGGTGCGACGAACAGCGCCACCTGCATCGACGAGGTGATTGCGATCTCCGTGGCGAGGTTGGTGTTTCCGCGCTTTGCGATCACGATCGCGCCTCCGTGCTCGGCCGCGTTGCCCACGATCGCGACGATCACGACCGCGATGAAGAACTCGTCCAGTCCGACCGCCTTGCCGAACGCGTGCAAGGAGTGGATCAGAACCTCCGACACGAACGCGGTCGCGAGTGTGGTTGCCCCGAGCACAGCGAGGGACGTCGAGAGCGACCAGGCGTGCGCGTCGGGCGCTGCGCGAGCGGCGTCGTGATGAATCCGCAGGTTCTTCACCGTGATCCACAGGTACACGGCGAGCAGAGCGACCGCCACCGGGATGCCGGCCACCACGAGCGACCCTCGGTTCGGCGAACCGTGCCAGCCGGGCACCGACGTGATGAGCAGCAGCGCGACGGCGATCGCGACGCCGGAGAGCTGCAAGCGCAACGAGCGCGCGTTCACCGTGCCCTTCCCGCCTGCGATCATCGCGATCCCGAGCACGAGCAGGATGTTCGAGACGACCGAGCCGGTGATCGTCCCGCGCACGACGCCCGGCAGTCCGTCGGCGATCGCGAGCAGCACGATGATCAGCTCGGGAGCGTTGCCGAAGCTCGCGTTCAGGAAGCCGCCGATCCCTGGTCCCGTGTGCTGGGAGGCGTTCTCGGTCGCCTCGCCGATCAACCATGCGAGCGGGATCAGCGCGGCCGCCGCCAGGGCGAACGACGCCGTGGCGTCCAGATGGAAGCCGTAGCGGGCGATGATGGCGATCGGAGTCAGGGCGAGCGATGCCCAGAGGATCCTCCGCGCCACGGCGTTACCCTAGCCGGGCGTTGATCGAGGCCGTCCTCTTCGACTGGAACAACACGCTCGTCCAATTCACCTGGGACGACGAGTTGCTCGTTGCCGGTCATCGGGCCGCTCTCGGCCAAGACGATCCCGGCTTCACCGATCGCTATCGGGAGCTGATGCTCGCACCCGGTGTGGCGCAGCGTCCGTATGCGGAGGTGCTCCGCGAGTTGGGCGTGGCCGACGCCGACGCGTTCATCGATGCGGAGCACGAGGTGTGGCGGCCGGCACACGCCGTCCTCGGCTCGGCGACCGCGCTGCTCGACTCGCTGCGCGGCCGCGGCATCAAGACCGGCCTGGTCGCGAACTCCTGGCCGGAGCCTGCGCGCCTGCTGCGCGCGGATGCCGCGGCGTTCGGGCTCGAGCCCCTCCTCGACGTCATGGTCTTCTCCGAGGAGGTGGGCGCGGCCAAGCCCGAGCCAGAGATCTTCCGGCGCGCCCTCGAGGAGCTCGAGGTCGAGCCGTTTGCCACGATGTTCGTGGGCGACCGGCTGGAGACGGATGTGCAAGGAGCCGCCAACCTGGGCATGACGACCGTCCAGGCACTGTGGTTTTCAGCAGACGACACCATTGCTTCGATCGAGCCCGACTTCCTGGCGTTCACGCCCATGGACGTGCTGAACGCCGTGCGCCGCGTAGCGCTCGCCGGCTGAAAAGTCAAGTCTTGCGGCCGTCCGGAAACGCTCGGACAATGCACCCATGACGCCAGAGCAGACCGCCGCCGCGCCGGCCCTGCCACTCCATCCTCAGGACGAGCTGGAGTGTCGCCGCTGCGGCGTCCACTGCGACAAGGTCGTCTACCCGGGCGCCTGTCTCGCGCGCGGCTGCCCCTTCGTCTACTCCTACGAGGCGTGGGGCCACACGTACGTCGGCTGCATGCAGAAGGTGTACGACGTCGAGATCGACATGGACATGCTGCGTGCGGCGGAAGCGCGGAAACCAGGCTTCGGCGCGATCCTGGCGAGGCGTCGTCCGTTGCCGATGTGCAAGGCCGAGATCGAGCGGACCTACGAGTCGCGCCTCGACGACGAGCTCGGCTGCGTCAACCCCGAGTTCGACGAGCTGCCGGTCGGCGAGCCGACCTTCCGCATCTTCGCCCAGATCACGAACGGCTGAGCAAGGCGTCCTCGCGGCGCCGGCGGATCGTCCTGGCCGTGAGCCAGACGAGCCAGCCTACGAGCAGCAGCGGTACTCCGAGCGCGAGCACGTAGACGGCGCCGATCCCGGCCCACCGGAACACGACGCCAAGGCCGTGCAGCGGGCCGTGATGCGCGGGGGCGGGCTTCGGAGCGGCCGTGCCGAGGTGCAGGCGGATCGTGGCGTAGCGGGCCGTCCGGATCGTGGCGGCCTCGGCGCGCTGCAGGCGCTCGATCTGCCGGACGAGCACCGCGATGCGGATCGTGTTCGCATCGGAAGGCGGCTGAACGCGCAGAGCGGCGAGCTGCCGCTGGAGCCGGGCGATCGTCCGGTCAGTCGCGTTGAGCCCCGTCTGCAGGTCTTGCACGTCGACCTGCTCGGCGGTGATCGTCCCGAGCGCAGACAGGCGGGTGATCGCCTCCTGAACCTGCGTGCGCGGGACTCTCAGCGTCAGATCGGCGCTGCCCGCTGTGCCGGTCGTGGTCGCGTGCACCGAGCCGGCATAGCCGCCGACCGACTTGGTGATGCGAAGCGCGCGCTTGACACCGGCCGAGACACCGTTCGGATCCGCCACACGCAGGGCGAGATAAGCCCCGTAGCGCTGGACCCTCGTGGTCGAGGGCGCCGGTGCGAGCGGTGCGGGCGCGGCGGGCCTCGAGAACGCCTTGCCCTGGGACGGCGCCGAGGATGCGGCGCCGTGCACGATGCCTCGCTCGACGGGCACGGCGACCGGTGGGCTGTGCGAGGGCCGGGTGAGCACGATCGCCGCTCCGATCGCCGCGGCCACGGGCACCGCGAGCACGAGGGCGCGGCGCCACGTGAACGTCCGCTGCGTGCGCGTCGTGTCGGCGGCTGCGATCAGCCGCACGCGTGCGCGAACCTCCGACGGTGCGCTGATGCGCGCGCCGCGCAGTTCCGCGACGAGATCACGCTGCGACATGGAGCGCCTCCTCGAGTTTCGTGAGCGCCCGGTTGAGGCGCGTCGTGCAGTTCGTGGCCGAGATCCCGAGCACGCTGGCGGCCGCTCCTGCGTCGAGGTCGAGCAGGACGCGCAGCGCGACAACCTCGCGCTCGCCGGCCGAGAGCGCTCGGAGCGCGGTCTCGAGGTCGGGCGAGAGCCCTTCGACGAAGCGCTCCTCGATCCGGTCCTGCTCCGCGGCGAGCTGCTCGCGCCGGGTGCGCCGGCGCTCGGAGCGGAAGTGGTCGAGTGCGACGGTGCGCGCGACCTGGCAGAGCCAGGTGCGGGCAGAGCCCCGGTCGGGATCGAAGCGGTGCCAGAGCCGCAGCGCGCGTTCGAACGTCTCGCCGGCGAGGTCGTCGGCGGCCGCGCGGTCGCCGGTGAACCAGGCGAGGTAGCCGTAGACGTCGTCGAGGTGCGCTTCGGCGGCCTGGGCGAATGTCATCTCACGGGTCCTACGCCGCCTGTGCACAAACCGTCACACAGTTCGCCGTCTCCAGCGCGACTCTTGCCACGTTTGCTCTGAGCCGCGTCTGAGCCGGCTCAGACGCTGTTCGTCCAGCGCGCATGCAGGTCGCGGAGCTTCTGGATCTCGTCCGCGTTCGGCCCGCGCTTGTCCACTCCCGGCACCTCGAGGTAGGCGCTCAGGTGCTGGAGGGCCGGATGGGCGATGAACGCACCGAGGTTCTCGCCCATCAGCCCCTCACCGATATTGGCGTGGCGGTCGCGGTTCGAGCCGAGCGGCATCGCGCTGTCATTGACGTGCAGCGCTCGCACGCGGTCGATGCCCATCGCCTTGTCGATCTGCGTGACGACGGCGTCGACCTGCGCCGGGGCGGTCACGTCGTAGCCGGAGGCGTACAGGTGGCACGAATCGAGACAGATGCCCAGCAGCGGATGCTTGTCGAGCCGGTCCATCAGTGTCTCGAGCTCCTCCAGCGACCGTCCGACCGTCGCGCCTGGCCCGGCGGAGTTCTCCATGCATAACCACGTGTCGCCGTCGCACACTTCGAGAACCTGCGCCAGGCCGTCGGCGATGCGAGCGACGACCGCGTCGAACCCGGAGCCCAGGTGCGAGCCGACGTGGAAAATCACCGCCTCCGCGCCGATCGACTGGGCGGCCGCCATCGTCGCCTTCAGCGTCTCGACTGACTTCGTATAGATCGCGTCGTCCGGCGCCGCGAGGTTCACCAGGTAGAGCGCGTGACAGACGACGCCGCCGATCCCCGCCTCGGCCCGGCGTTCCTGGAACCGCTCGATCGCCTCCGGCTTGTGATTCGTCGGCCGCCACATGCGCGGGCTCTGCGTGAACACCTGCACGCAGTCGCCGCCGATCGCCTCGATCCGGTCGATCGCCGTGTCGATTCCCCCACTGGACGACATGTGCGCGCCGAATTCCACCGCCGCCCTACGATAGAGAGATGGCAAGCGTCCGCGTCCGTATGGCTCCGAGCCCGACCGGCTTCCTCCACATCGGAGGGGTTCGAACGTTCCTCTTCAACTGGCTGTTCGCCCGTCAGCAGGGGGGTGATTGCCTGCTGCGGATCGAGAACACGGACACGAGCCGTGAGGTCGCGGAGGCGGTCGAGCAGATCCAGGACTCCCTGCGGTGGGTCGGGATCGACTGGGACGGCGACGTGACGTTCCAGCTCGATACGGCCGACAAGGCGCGGGAGCTCGCCGACCGGCTGCTCTCCGAGGGAAAGGCCTACGAGGACGACGGCGCGATTCGCTTCCGCCAGCCGAAGGACGGGGTCGTCTCGTGGGACGACGCGGTCCGAGGCCGCATCGAGTTTCGGAACGAGCTCCTGAACGACCTCGTGATCATCCGGTCCGACGGGCGCCCGACCTACAACTTCGTCAGTCCGGTCGACGACGTGTTCGACGAGATCACCCACGTGATCCGCGGCCAGGACCACGTCTCGAACACGCCGACCCAGATCAACATCCTCCGCGCTCTGGGAGCAGACCTGCCCGTGTATGCGCACGTGCCCGACATCAACGGCGACGACGGGCGCAAGCTCTCGAAGCGGCACGGCGCTGTCTCGGTCGACCACTTCCGGAACGACGGCTACCTGCCGCAGGCGCTGATGAACTTCCTCGCGCTGCTCGGGTGGAGCTACGACGACAAGACGACGGTGATGTCACGCGACGAGCTGATCGAGCGCTTCTCGCTCGAGCGCGTCGTCCCGAGCCCGGCGACCTTCGATTACAAGAAGCTGGACTGGCTGAACGGCGTCTACCTGCGGGGCCTGCGGCCCGACGAATACGCCGACAGCCTCGCCACCTGGCTGGCCCAGCAGGAGATCTCGTGGCCGACCGAGCGCGTGCGCGCGACGGTGCCGCTCGTCCAGGAGAAGATCGAGAGGTTCTCGCAATACCCGGACTTCGTCCGCTTCTTCTTCGAGCCGGTCGTTCCGCCGGCCGGCCTCGATCCGGAGATCTGCCGTGCGTCGGCCGAGCGGCTCGCCGCCGTCGAGCCGTGGCAGGCTGCCGCGATCGAGGAGTCGCTGCGCGCCCTCGCGGACGAGCGCGGCTTGAAGCCGCGCGACGCCTTCGCGCCCATCCGGCTGGCGATCACCGGGTCGAAGGTCTCCCCGGGGCTCTTCGAGAGCATCGAGCTGCTCGGCCGCGAGGAGAGTCTGGCCCGGCTCGGCGCAGCCGTCGCCGCCTGAGTGCTAGGGGCGGTAGGCGACGACCGAGCCGCACACCGCCACGAGCCCCGCGACCCAGAGCGGCCACAGCTGCAGGGTCGCCCCGGCCACGAACGCGAGCGCTCCGATGAGCGCCAGGGCGAAGGCGGCGAGCGGCCAGCCCACGCCGTGCTTGAAGGACTCCTCCACGACGACGGCACGTGGCGCAGGTGCGGCGAGGCGCATGCGGGCGAGCCGCACGCGGAACAACGCGCCGCGCCACTCGTGGAGGAGAGTATCGACGCCCTCGCCGCCCCAGATCGAGACCGCCTCGGCAACGTCGGCAGTGGCATCGCGCGCGCAGACGAGCGCGTCGGCGAGCTCCGCGTGTGCGGTTGCAGCCGTCGGCGGTGGCTCGAGGCCGTAGACGTGCTCCGAGGCGAGATGCAGTGCGTACTGCAGGCGGCGGAGAGACGGCCCAGCGCCTGCGTCGTCGAGCCGCTCCGGCTCGGCAGCGGTCACATCCAGCCTGGCGAGCGTTCGGGCGAGCCCCGACCACAGATCGCCAAGGGCGACCGAGTAGCGTTCATCGGTGCCGGTCTTCGGCCCCACACGCCGATCCTACCGTTACCATCCGGCGCCGATGGATCGACCTGCGGCCAGGGTGCTCGTCGTCGACGACGACGTGTCGCTGCGCTTGCTCTGCCGGGTGAATCTGGAGCTCGACGGTTTTGCCGTGCGCGAGGCGGCGACGGTCGCCGAGGCGGAGCGGGCCGTGGCCGAGGAGCGCCCCGACGTCGTCCTCCTGGACGTCCATCTGCAGCAGGACGACACCCGCGAGCTCCTCGGGCGGCTGCGCGCGGCAGGGATCCCGGTTGCGCTCGTCACCGGCTCGGTCGACCTCGACGATTTCCAGGATGTCGCCGATGCCGTGCTCGGCAAGCCGTTCGAGCCGCGCCTCCTCGTCGACACGGCGCGTCGCCTCGCTAGGGTTGGCCCGTGAGCTCCACCTCCGTCCTCAGTCCCACCGAGTTCGAGGCGCGCCTGCAGCGCTATCTGTTCGAGCGCTCGGAAGAGTGGCGCGCCGTCAGGGTGGGGGAGAAGGAGGTCTCCGAGCAAGCCGAGATCGTTCGCCGCTTTGCCGACCTCTTCAGCCGTGAACAGCTCGAAGCGCTCGGGGCGGCCGAAGGCGCCTCGGCCGGCGACGAGCGCGAGCTCCTGTACCGGCTTCGTAAGACCTGTGAGTCCGGTTTGATCTCTGCGGAGCTCGCCGAGCGGGAGGACGAGCTCGAGAATCGCGTGCTCGCCGCGCGGGTGACGTTCAAGGATGAAGCGATGCCGCTGCGCAATGCACAGGCGCAGCTCGCAGTGCTGCCGTCGTACGCCGACCGCGAAGAGCTCGGAGCGATTCAGGCCGCAGCCAGCGCGCTGTTCAACGACGACCGGCAGGAGCTGCTGGCCTCGAGTGAGGAGCTCGCGGCCGAGTACTCCGGGATCGCCGATGCGGTCGAGCGGAACGAGGAGGAGAAGGGCATCTCGTTGCGGGATCTCTCGGTTGCGCTCAAGCAGGCGAGCGACGACTCGACCGCCGCGTACGACGGGTCTGCGAGAGCGTTGGTTCGAAAAGCTGCTCGGCGACGACCGCGAGGCGATTCCTTCCAGCTACCACACCGCGTGGATGCGTCGGCTCTCGCCCCTCGAGGCGACGTATGCGAAGGACCGGGCGACCGAGATCTGCCTGCAGACTCTCGAGGCGCTCGGGTTCGATCTGAACGCGCAGCCGAACATCAAGCTCGATCTCGACGACCGGCCGCAGAAGTCGCCGCGTGCCTGTGTGATCGCGAGCGATCCGCCGAAGGTCGTGCACCTGATCACACGGGCTCAGGGAGGCCTGCACGACTACCAGGCGTTTCTGCACGAGGCAGGGCACGCGCTGCACTACGCCGGTTGCGACCCCGGCCTGCCGTACATCTTCCGCCGCATCTCGCGCGACCACGCGCTGACGGAGATCTACTCGTACATCGTCGAGGCGATCTCGCGCGAGCCCGAATGGCACGAGCTGTACTTCGGGCTCTCGCCCGAGCAGGCACGCGAGAACGCCGAGGCGACGACGTTCCTCGAGGCGCTGCTCTACCGCCGGTACGAGGCGAAGCTGCGGTTCGAGCTCGACTTCTGGTCGCGCTTCGGCGGCGACGGCGGCGACGCCGGCGTCTACGAACAGCTTCTGACCGAGGCCACAGGCGTGCCGTACCGGCGCGACAACTATCTCTCCGACATGGACGCCGGGTTCTACTCGGCCGACTACCTGCGCGCCTGGATCCGCTCGGCCCAGCTCCGACGCCATCTCGTCGACCAGGTGGGGGCCGACTGGTGGCGCAGTCCGCGCACCGGTGAACTGTTGAGGGAGCTCTTCCGCGAGGGCACGAAGCCGACGAGCGAGGAGATCGCCGGCCGCCTCGGGTTCGACCCGCTCGACACGAAGCCGCTGTTGCACGAGATCGGCGTCTAGCACCAGTCCTGAACGGGTGTTTCGGTACACTGCGCCGCGTTCGATGCGGCCCATTCGTCTAGTGGCCTAGGACACCGCCCTCTCACGGCGGCGGCACGGGTTCGAATCCCGTATGGGCCTTCGAGATCCGTATGGCTAGGCGAGTTTGGCTTAGCTATGCGGTGTCAGGCGTGCCGCAGATGCCCCGAAAGCGCATGCGGTGCAGATACCGGTGATACCCGGAGAATGAGCTAGCTCGGCGCCTCCGCCCTGAACAGTTCGCGCCGGGTGATCTCGTCGAGGACGGCGTCGCGGAAGTCGTTGGTCGCCATCCGGGCGAGGATCGCGACGGTCAGCCTCGCGTGCGCCGTCTTGTAGATTCGCCTGATCGGACTCATCGCCGATTCAGCGAAGGGGGTAGTGCGAAATGGCAGACCCGAACTTCCGGTACGAGTGGGTGAGCGCCGTCTTCACGTTCCCGGACGTGACAGACACCACGTTCTCGTCGATCGATGTGTACGTCATCAATCGAGGTGGGACAGAGGAGTCGTTCCAGGTGGTCATTCACGGCCGCTATAGCAAGAGCGACGGCACCACGGAGGAGGAGTCGTTTTCCGGGAGCGTCCTCAGTGTTGATCCCGGAAGGGTCACAGGCTGGGGAATTGTGGATGAGGCCTTCGGCGTCGAGGTGTACGAATCAGTCTGGCTGAGGATCTACACGACTTCCGCCAACCTCGTCCCCAGCCTTTACTACGGACTGGAACATCCGACGGGGCCGGAAACCGACGTCCGCTATTTCGCACCTGGCGACTTCAAGGTGTTCGAGATCAGAGAGCACAACCATCTGCCGATCCCTCCGGTAGGGCCGATAAGTGAGGCGTAGTTGAAGTCGCCCCTCCCGCAGCAGAGACCGTTCGCTGGCGACCCTTTCGGTCATGGTGACAAGCGACATAACTGCATCGTCGTGACCCGGACCGCCCGGCGCTGCGGGCGTTGACGGGGAACGCTGTTCACTGGACTTGTTTTGGCATGCGGCGGCTTCGCCGTTTGGTGAAAGGGAAGAGAGGTGCGTGCGATCCCGTCCACTAAGCAGGCAGGCGGTCCACGTCGAGCCGCACTTGAGAAAAGGAGGACTACCGTGTCCACCGACTACACGGTTATCGAGGCGGTTCGCCAGCGGTTCGGAGACAGCCCCGACGGCGGGCTCGGAAGCCCCGGGGAAGACTGGGACGAGTACCCGATCGAAAGCGAAGCACCATTCGTGGGTCGCTCGAAGGACTTCCGGTTCACCTGTCCGTCGATAGACCGTTCACAGTGGGGCGTTCTGCAGTTCAACTCACTCGCCGTCTCAACCTGGGACAACGTGATCCAAGTGAACGGCGTTGGCGTTCCGGGCGGGATCCATGTCGGCCCGCTCTGGATCTACCTCGATCCGCACCCTCCACTATGGAATACCCAGTCGCTACTCGTCGACGGCAGTACGCTCCAGGAGAGCAACGTCCTCCATATCGAGAGCACCGACGATGGGGACGGCAACTTCGACGACTTCATCCTCGACAACATTGTCATTTGGTTCAAGACCCACTCGGGCAGGGTCGTCCGTCCGTTGAGCGAATAACGCACTGGTGAGACTGTGGATCGGCCCGTGGTGGGAGCTGCCGCTCAGCTACGCGCGCCACGGGTCGACCGAGCAGCTCCGGGGCCGGGGGCGATCCGAACGCCGCGGCGCTGACGCCTCCCGGCCCACGTTTCAAGCTATGCCTCGAGGCCGTCGACCGGAAGACGCCCTTGTCGGCCATGTCCCTGAGAGCCGATACCGCGTGCTCGTTCGCCGGCCCCGCAACTGCTTCGAGACAGGCGACCACGAACGCTGCATCGTCGATCGTCGCCAGGGCGTGCTGCTCGAGGTACCGGACCAGCCAACGGGCATCGTCTCACCGACATCGTCGACTCGACGCTGATGCTCTCCCGGCTCGGCGATGTCGCCTGGGTCGAGGTCATTCGGCGCCACAACAGACCGGTGCTGCCGGGCGCGATTCACGGGCCGCGGAATCGGATTAAGGTCGGTTCGTGGATCTCGGTCTGGAAGGCAAGGTCGCGCTCGTCACCGGTGTCGTTGGGGATCGGGCTCGCGTGCGCGACCTCCCTGCTGGCCGAGGGCGCCCGCGTGCTCGGCACCAGCCGCTCCGCCCCGACGACCATCGCCGGTCTCACGCACGTTCAACTGGACATGACGAAGCCCGGCGCCGCCGAACGCGCCGTCGAGGAGTCGGTCGCGCGCCTGGGCTCATTGGACATCCTCGTCAACAACGTCGGCAGCGGACGTCTCTCGACAGGCTTCGCCGACGAGTCCGATGCGCACTGGGCGGAGGTCTTCGAGCTGAACCTGATGACGGCGATCCGCACTACCCGTGCGGCGCTCCCGCACCTCGTCGAGGGTGGCGGCGTGGTCGTCAACGTCTTCGAGCGTGAACGGTCACCTTCCGAGCACGTCCATCTACGCGTACAGCGCCGGCAAGGCAGCGATGGACAATCTCACCGTTGGCCTTTCCCCAGGAGTTCGCACGCCGCGGCGTGCGCGTGTGAGTGTGGCCCCGGGCCGGTCAACACGCCCTTGTGGCTCGGTCCCACGGGTGTCGCCGCGACCGTAGCCGCGCGCGCCGGATCGGATCCGCAGAAGGTGGTCGACGAGGCGATCGCCGAGATACCGATCGGCCGGTTCACGACACCGGAGGAAGTCGCGGACCTGGTCGCATTCCTCGCCAGCGCACGCGCCGGCACGATCACGGGAACCACGATCCGCATCGACGGCGGCATTACTCCCTCCGTGTAGAAGGCGCTCGGGGTGCATTCTGAACGCTGGCGCAGGCGAGGGACTGCACGTGATGCGAGGATGCGCCGGTGATCGTTAGGGAGCAGCAGGTCGACGATTACGAGGCGATCCGGCACGTCTACGCCGAGGCTTTTCGGAGGCCGCGTTTCCGCCGGCCGCAGAACCCTGGTTCCGTCGCACCCGAGGTCGGTCTGTTCGAGGCGCTATGGGAGGCGGGCGACGCCATTCCCGAGCTCTCGTTCACGGCACTGACCGACGGTGGGGTGGTCGGCCACGTTACGGCGAGCCAGGCGACGGTCGCCACCGACCCAGTCGTTGCCGTGGGGCCGATCGGCGTCATTCCGGATCATCAAGGCACGGGCATCGGGAGCGCCCTGATGGACGCGCTTCTCACCGCTGCCGATGCCGCGGAGGTGCCGTTGATCGTTCTGCTCGGCGCACCGCAGTACTACAGCCGCTTCGGGTTCCGTCCGGCCAAGGAGTTGGGCGTGATACCTCCGGAGCCGGACTGGGGAGATGGCTTCCAAGCCCGACCTCTGACCGCGTACACAGAGTCTGTCGCAGGACGGTTTCAGTACGCACCCGCCTTTTTGTCCTAGATCACCCCTGAGGTCGTTCTCGATCACTGGTGGGCCACGCTACGCAGTGACGATGGAACCCTTGCTCGATCTCGACTGTTGTGCGAGTTGTCTCAAGGTTCTATGATCGCGCGAATCTGCGGCAGTGTCCGCTTCCTGCTGCCTTATGGGGAGGGGTATACGAATGATTCGTGTCACGATGATCGCGGCGTTGTTGGTTGCAGGAGCGCTCGCAACCACGGCCGCGGCGGAGAAGCCAATCAAATCTCCCGTGCCACCGGCCAGTCTTGATTTCGCGGCGGGCGACTTGTGCCCATTTAGCGTTTCGATCAGGACGCTGGAGACGAAGCAGTTCGCGATCTCTTTCAGCAACGGTACGACGACGTCGCACGGACGGTTCATTGTCAGCGTCACGAACAACGACGCGGCGGTAACCCGGACGTTCGACCTGTCGGGTGCGGTCACGTTCGATGCGCTGTCCCCAACGCTGCTTCGCGCCCAAACGACCGGAACGACAATGGCGTTTTTCCCGACCGGCGCATTCGGTGGCGGCGAGCCAGGCTCCCTGATCCTTACGCACGGGCGTACCGTCGAGATCGATGACTTCTCCGGTCCAATTCCGCTTGTTCAGTCTTTCGCAGTTCTTTCCGGATTGTCGGAGAACCTCTGTAACACCATGGCGTGAGCCGAAGACGGCTCCCGCCCTGGGACCTCGCCCAGGGCGGGACCGTCTGACCGCGTTCCGGCGGGTGGTCCGGTGAATGGCGATGTATGAGACAGACGCGGGCGGGTATCTCTTTCTTCATTCGACACCGAACAACGGAGAGGAACAAAATGGCTGACGGTCCGATCGTCACGTGTCTGTGGTTCGACCACGGCGAGGCCCGCAAGGCGGCGGAGTTTTACGCTTCGGTCTTTCCCGATAGTCAGGTTGGCGCCGTCCACACGGCGCCGTCGGACTTCCCCGGCGGCGAGGAAGGCAACGAGCTGACGATCGAGTTCAGTGTGCTCGGCCAGAAGTTCGTCGGCCTCAATGGCGGCCCCACCTTCACGCCGAACGAAGCGGTCAGCTTCATGGTGGTGACGGAGGATCAGGCCGAGACTGACCGTTACTGGAACGCGATCATCGATAACGGCGGCGAGGAGAGCGCCTGCGGCTGGTGCAAGGACAGATGGGGCTTCTCGTGGCAGATCACGCCGCGCGTCCTGCTCGATGCCACCACCAGCCCTGACGAGGCGGCGGCCAAGCGCGCCTTCGAGGCGATGATGACCATGAGGAAGATCGATGTCGCGGCGATCGAGGCGGCCGTCAGCGAGGAGACCGTCGATGCGTAACCTGGTCCGGCTGCCCGTGCAGACATTGCGCTGGTTGGGTTCAGAAAGCGCATGGCCCGGGTGACTCGCACAGGATCGAGTTGAGCCGTCAGCCGGCGCTCCCGGAAGGGATCGAGGCGCACTCCTGTTCAGGATCGGGGCATCGCGCCTGAAGCCCCAGATGGTGCAGTAGACGCCGAGGAAGAGCTCCCAGACGAACTCCGGGATGGTCGCGATGCTTTGCAGCCCGCGCAGCGTGCTGCTCGGATGATTGCCGCTGAACAAGATTGCGGTGCCGGAGATGATGAGCAGCGGCCCGCCCACGAGCCCGAGCCAGGTCATCCGCCGAGGCACGAGCCCTGTGCGATACATCATGTAGCCGAGGATCAACCCGTTCCCCCAGCCGACGACCCAGCCCGGTCCAAGCAGGAACGTCCAGTCCTTGATCGCCGCGAGCGTGTACGCGACCGTCCCTTCGGATGCGCCCGCAACTTCTTGTTGCAAGGTGGCGAGCCCGAGGATCGCGACGATGCCGACGAGGATGAAGGTGCACTCCACGAGCCTCGCCGTCACGTAACCGATCGACAGCTCCTCGAACCGCCGCCTCATGATCGGGACGATCACGACTGCGGTTCCGATGTTCGCGATGATGAGCAGAAGCTCCAACAGCGCGCCGAGGTAGAGCTTGTTGACGTTCCCCGAGCCTGCGATGAAGCCGACCGGATGACGGAGCGCCGGCTCGTACAACAGCAACGCCGGGATCGACGTGACGAACGTGATGAGGAAGAGCACGCCGAAGATACGCGCCCGCTTCTGGTCGAGAGACATGGTTGACCCCCCTTCCCCCGGTGATCGCGAGCAGGCGTATTCCAGCCGCGCCACCCCGATGGGTAGAACGCCAACCTAGAGCCAAGGGACAATCTCCACAACCTCGACCTGACGTCGCGCCAGTGCCTCCATCGAGGGATACCGGTTCGGGGCGTGGTTGGTGAGACTGAAGTCGCAGCGAGTGGTTGGGTCTTGGGGGAGATCCTGCTCGTCTGCGGCGATCGATCCGCTGCGGCGGGGAAAGACGCAGCGGATCTCGCCTGGCCGCGTGAGCGCCTCGACGCTATTCGCCGAACGGCTCGAGCACGATCGCCGCCGGTCTGGTGTCATCGCCGGCCGTCACGCGCGCGACTTTCCATTTCAGCTCGTCGCCTTCTACCTGCCAGACGTCACCGACGACGCGGATGTTGTCCCAGCAGGAGTCCCAGTCGGAACGTTCATCTTCGCGATCGTCGCCGTAGCGGCGGATGATGACGTAGTCCACGAAGTGGACTTATTCGACCGGTTCGACGACGACGAATCCGACGCATGGGCTGTCGACGAATTCTTCGCTGGGTGGCGTCGGCACGACGGTTCGGATGAGCATCCGGAGGTGCCCGCTGACCTGGATTTCTTCTCCGGTGGTGGCGGGTTGGTCGAGCACGATTGCGCCGGGGTCGTCGCCGTCCGGGGTCCTGAGTGTGTACCTGTAAGGCATTGCGTTCGATTCAGACGGGCCGAACTGATCCAAAGTTGGTCGGTTCCCGCTCGAGGAGTCGAGATTTGTCCGAGAGCGGCTCGCGACGGGTGTCAGCGAAGTCACGCTTCGCCGCGAGCCGCTCCAGACGACACGGCACAAAGGGGGTTCGGTGCCGTGGGATCTCCCAGCCGACCAGATCCGCACGGTGCTCGCATCATCCCGAGGGGACGAACTTGCCTAGGCAGGCTCCGAACTTGCCTAGGCAGGTCTGCGGGGTCGCGGGGACGCACGGTTGGGCTTGAAACGTGTGCCGGGTCCGCGAGACTGGCGACACGCTGAGGGGGCCATGTCGCCAGCCTCGCAACCGGGCACCTGGTCACCGCACCAGCCCCAGACACGGCCAGGTGGAGCTACTCAGCCTACTTCATTTAGTGAAGCGAAGCTATGAACGCTGCTGTCTCGTCGCGGCGAGTGGTGTGCGGCAGCTGGAAGCTGAAGGTGGTTCCTTCGCCGGCTGTGCTTTCGACCGTGATCTCGCTCTGGTGTGCTTGAGCGATCGACTGGGAGATTCGGAGCCCAAGTCCTGTTCCCGGAGTGTGGCTGGTCTGGGCGGTCGAGGCGCGGTAGAACCGGGTGAAGAGGTGGGGGAGCTCCTCGGCGGGTATCCCGATCCCGGTGTCGCTGACGTTTACCTCGACGGCGTGACCGAGTTCTCGAGCCGTGATCGTGACACGGCCCCCGGCGGGTGTGAACTTGACGGCATTCGAGACGAGGTTGTCGATCAGTTGCGAGATCCGCAAGCGATCCGCGTACACCGGGAGCGGAGCAGCAGCGGTGAGAGTGAGCTCGACTCCTTTGGCCGCCGCGGTTGGCTGCGCCGTCGCTGCGGCTTCGGTGACGAGCGCGCCGAGGTCGATCTCCTGTGGGTCGAGCTCGAGCCCTGCGTGTTCGATGCGTGCGACGAAGAGGATGTCCTCGACGAGGTGCTGGAGTCGGCTGACGTTGCGCTCGACGGTGGCGAGGAAATGTAGGTGCTCCTCGCTGAGCGAGTCTTGTGCTTCCTCCGTGACGAGGCCGAGGTACCCGTTGATCGAAGTCAATGGGGTGCGGAACTCGTGCGAGATGACCGACATGAATTCGTCCTTCATCCGGTCCAGGGTGAGGAGCTCCCTGTTTTGCTGCTCCTTCGATGCTGCATCGGCACGTACATGCATGACGAGTCGCTGAATCGTGAGACCGGCGATCGCAGCGACAACGAGCTGCACGACGGTGCCCCGCCAGCTCGTCAGCGGATAGTCAGGCGCTCCGAACAACAGGATCGGGACGGCGCTCGCCAAGCCGATCAGCGACAGGCCTAGCAGCACCTCGCCGATGCCGTAGAGGAGCGCGAAGTAGATGACCGGCAACAAGAAGAATCCGCCGAACCCGGACGTCGAGCCACCCGACGCGTCGCGCAGCAAGACAACGATGAGCAGGAAGGCGACCGGCGCGGCGATGCCCACGAGTCTTGGTGCGAGCCGCAACACGGAAGACCCCGCAACCAAGGCGACTGCTGCCACAGCTGCGACGGCGATCTCTCCCCAATTGCGGTGCGGTGCCGGCAAGAGCAACAGCGCAAAGACGCAGACAAGGATCGCCGCGACCGCCGGCGTGAACCACGTGGCGAGGCGAGGATGCGCGAACGATCCATCGACCGGCGCCGGCTCGGGCGCTCGCGCTCGGCTCGCACTTACGCGGCTCAGATCACGGCGAATCCCAAGCCGGGGAGCAAGCGCACGAGCGTCGTCAGCTGCGAGCACCCCTACTCATCGACGACTCGACCGCCGATCTTTAGCTGCAGTTGGGACCGGGGAAGCGGTAGACGCGGGCGTTGTGCGGCTTGAACGGTGCGGGGTCGGTGAAGGCGCCTCGGCTGACCGTGACCGGTCGGGCCGGGTTTCGGCCGGGGTGAGCGAGGACGGTGCCGTTTCGGATGCCCGCGGGCAGGCCGCTGAAGCGGACGCTGCCTTGCGCGGTCGGACTTCGCCGGATTGCGATCAGGTACAGGGTGCCGCCGTCTGCCGCGGGTGCTGACGGCGACGTCGGCGGCGTTGGCGGTGATCGCGTGTGGCGCGAGCGGCGCGGTGAGCGCGGCGGTGTGTGCGGGGTCGCTGAGCTCGCGGAGGAGCGGTCGTTGGACGCGGTTCCAGTAGCTCCAGTTCCAGCCTCGTTGTCGGTCCTGCGCGTTCATCGCCTGTGGGAGCTGGCCGCCGAAGAAGAAGAGCCCGCGTGCGCCGGCGGTGATCGCGTCGTAGGCCATGAAGCGGGCTTGTGCGAGGGTGGGGAAGACGAGGGGGTGGTGGGGTGGGAGGACGCCGCTCCACGCGATTTGCAGGGTCGTCCAGATCGCTTTGCGCCCGGTTGCGCGGGCGAGGATTCGGGTCATGTCGCCGACGACGCTGATGTCGGTGTTGACCGGGGGTCCTCCGGCGTGCATCCCCATTGGTTTCGAGACGGGATAGATGTCGACGCCGTGGATGTCGCAGGCGGCCGCGTACGGCTTCACCGAGGCGATCGTGAGCGGCCTGTCGGGCGCCGTAGGCGCCGGCGCGGGTGCGCGTGGTGCTTCGATGATCGCGATCGGGTGGTCCGGATCGAGGGTCTTGAGATGTTTGCGCACCGCCACGAGGCCGGCGGCGGCGACGTGCCCGTGCGCCGGCTCGTCGGCTCCCTTCCAGACGCCGAGACCGGGGTGCGGTTTGATCGTGTTCACGATCTTGTTGAGCAGCGCCTGCCGTGAGAGATCGTTGTCGAGCCCTGCGAGCGCCACCCACATCTGCAGCCCGTGCTGTTGTGCAGCTTCGAGTTCCTGCTCGAGTGCGATGAGTTGTTCGCCGGCGCCGGCGGCCGTCCAGACGGTGTAGTTGCGGGCGAAGTTGGCGCCTGCGCCGGCGATCTCCGCCCATGCCGGCTTCCCGTTCGGCGCCGTGCTGTCGACCGGCGGCGGGTCGGAGAGGCCGAGCGGAAAGATGCGCTTGCCGCCAACAAGAAGGTTGCCGGTCGCCGCATCGAGCTTCGTCGCGGTCAGTGTTCGACGCTCCGTCACCCGTTCAGGGGATAGCAGGGGTCGATGCGGATGCACAGGATGCGGTCCAGCCGATTGCCCTGCGTTCCTGCGGCAACGCGAGCGGCGACAGGCCATCTGCGGCGATGATTCCGCTCCCCAGCCTTGTGGAGTGGATCTCGCCATGCGGGCTCGAGGTCGAACGCGGTCCTGGCCCGGGAAGAGAACATGAGCCAGGACCGCGACGAGGCTGTCAGTTTCCGGTCGGCCCGCCGTAGGCGTTCTCGACGGCCTGTGCGAGCAGCTGTTGGCCCGACTGGCTGGGATGGACATCGCAGGTGAGCTGGTCTCCAGGAGTGGTGTTCAGGAGCCCGGCCTCACAGGTCTGCCCGCCTGCGGAGGCGGCCGCATGTTCGAATGCAGTGAATGCGTCGGCCACGATCGCTCCGTCGGCTTGTGCCTGGCGCGTGATCGCCTGGTTCAGGAGCTCGGTCACTCCGGTCCCGGCCGCGTCGCTGTAATCCAGCGAGTAGTAGTTGACGACGATCAGCCGGCCGTGGAAATGAGCCGAGCGAATCGCGCGATAGATGCCGTCCATGTTGGTGCTGATGGTGCGGAGGACAGCGGGCAGTCCGGCCGCGATGCAGGCCTGTTGACCGTTGCACTGGTTCTCGAGCAGGAACAGGTCGTTCGCGCCGAGCTGGATGGTGACGAGCTTCGTATTCGGGTGCGCGTTCAGAAATGCTGTCGCGAAGGCGAGCTGTGGGCCGCTGTAGCTCGTGTGGAGCGGGAAGTTGGCCTTGTAGAGGCGACAGCCGTTGTCGGCACCGGTTGCCGACGAGAACCCTGCGGTCGCCTCGCCCGGGCACGCTGCATTCGTCGGCGTCATCCCGAGCGCCTGTCCGACGTAGGTCGGGAAGCCGATGAAGTTGTCCGGGTTGCGATACTCGAACCCGGCCTGAGTGATGTAGCCGAACGACACGCTGTCACCGAGCGCCAGGTACGGATGGCCAGGATCCGCCTGCGACGCAACACCACCGGCCAGAAGCGC
This sequence comes from uncultured Thermoleophilia bacterium, assembly GCA_963779535.1. GTDB lineage: Bacteria > Actinomycetota > Thermoleophilia > Gaiellales > Gaiellaceae > PALSA-600. Next base: position 198,690 of record CAVZYP010000004.1, read on the forward strand.
AACGGCGGTCGCGAACGCAGCCAGGACCGAAACCAGCACCTGCTTGTGCCAACGCCGAATTCTCATCCTTACCCCCTTGCTGCCGAAGAGTCCCCCTCTTCGCCTTGCCCACAATCCGGCCAACCGAATCAGCAAGGTCGGTCCGACGCGACGGGCCGCGGGGCGGGGACGTTCTTCGGATCAGCCTGAGCGCAGGACGCGGCGCAGTACCTTGCCGTACTCGTCGAGCCCGTCGCGATACAACCTGGCCTCAGGCCCGGCGGCGATGCCGACGCGCTCGGGGACGACGCCCCAAACAGGGACGTTCTCGGCCTTCCACCAGTCGATCGTCTCCTGCAGGTCGTTCGTCCCCAGACGCGCGGCAGTGACAACGATTCCGCGAGGCGTTCTCGAAGGGACCATCCCCAGCGTGTAGGCGACGCGTGCGAATTCGATGCCGCCGGCGCGCGTCGGGATGACGACCGCGTCGGCCGCGGTGATCGCCGACTGGACGAGCCGCTCGTCTCCCGGCGGGAGATCGACGATCACCGTCCCGTCCTCGGCGTTCATCGCTCGCGCCAAGGTCCGTTCCGACGGGGCTTCGATGACCTCGACGCCGTCGATCGGGCGCTCCTCGAGCCACTCAGCGGCAGACGCCTGGCGGTCGGCGTCGACGACGACGACCGGCCCGTGACCGCGGGACGCGGCCACGGCGGCGAGATACAGAGTGGTCGTCGTCTTGCCGACGCCGCCTTTGAGATTTGTCACGACGATCTTCATCAGGGGGCCGAGTCTACTGAGGCGCACGACTCGACCTTCGGGCCAGCCCGCGGGCGGATCAGAACGCGAACCGAACGAGCACGACGATGCCGATCACGAGGGCCGCGAGCAGGCAGAGGCCGAGGAAGGCGATCAGCAGCCCGCCGGCGGCGAGCTTCGTCAGCCCGGTCGGCGGCTCTCGGGAGGAAGCCGTGTCCGGACCGCCGAGCGCCAGCTCGACGGTCCTTTCGACGTAGGACTGGATCCGGTGCTCCAGCCGCTGTTCGAAATCGAGCGGCTGCTCGCCATGTGTGCGGAGCGGTGGGAAGGTCGAAGGAAGCCCGTCGACGTCGAGTTGGTAGATGCGCTCCGGGTCGTCGATGTCCTTGAGCCGGTGCTCCCCGAGGTCGCGTTCTCGCACTCCTTGGGGGAGTGCCGTGCCCACCAGGGTCGCCGTGGCGGCCGAGAGGAGCACCTGCCCGCCGTGTCCTGCGGCGCAGATCCGTGCTGCCCGCACGACATCGATCCCGACGTACCCCTCCTCGCCGACGACGGGCTCGCCCGTGTGCAGGCTCATCCGGACGGACAGCCTGATCCCGTCCGGCCAGGTGTGCGAGGCGAGCCGCTGCTGCGCCGCGACTGCCCCCGCGACGGCATCGCGAGCGCGCGCGAAGGAGAAGAAGAACGCATCACCCTGGGTGTCCATCTCGACGCCGTCTCGGCGGCCGAATTCCTCGCGGAGGATGCGGCGGTGCGTCGCGACGACGTCGGCATACCGGTCGCCGAGCCGCTTCAGGAGGTCGGTCGAGCCTTCGATGTCCGTGAAGACGAAGGTGACGGTGCCCTGAGGGACAGGCGCGCTCATGGCCGTGTTTCTATCGAAATCTGCGAATTCACCCGTTTCAGGGAGTGCGATTCCCTCTGTTCTGTGTGACGCTTTGACTTCTCCGATCGATGACGAGGGGGAAAAACGATGGAACGTGGCCTGACTGGGACGGGGAGTCCCGAGGGCATGGACGATGTGCACGCCGCTCTCGATGTACTACGCCACCGGCAGCTCGATCTGCAGCGTCGTCACGAGGTGCTGATCGAGTACGTGGCACGGTTCCCGAATGCGGTCAATTGCCGCCAGGAGCGTGAGATCTCGAGCGCCAGGTCCGCAGTGGCGTCCGGTATCGGCACACTCGAGCAGTGGCTCAGCCGCCGGGAGTACGTGCCCGCCCTCCAATGAGGTGACGCCCGGCTCGCCGTCGCGAGCCGGGCCAGCCTCGCTTCGCGACCGGGCGGCCGCTAGCGTTCGGCGATGCGGATCTATCTGGCCGGACCGCTCTTCTCGGAGGCCGAGCGCGATTGGCTCGACCGGCTCGCTCGGCGGCTGCGAGACGACGGCTTCGACTGCTTCGTGCCGCACGAGCACTTCGACGCGCTCGCCGAGTTGACGCCCGCCGAAGTGTTTCGCGTCGACGCAGGCGGCGTGCGCTCCGCCAACGTGCTCGTTGCCTGGCTCGACGGCCCGGTCGTCGACGACGGCACGGCCTGCGAGATCGGCATGTTCGCGGAGCTCGTCGCCGGCGGCGATCCGCGTTATCGGGGCATCGTCGGGATCGTCACCGATCTGAGGCTGCAGCGCCGGCGCGGCAACGCGGTCGGAGACGGCATGAACCTGTTCGTGATCGGCGCCATCGAGCAGGTCGGACGGGTCTGCTGGTCCGTCGACGAGGCGGTCGAGGCGCTGCGGGAGCTCGGCGAGCCCTCGTAGGAGCTAGCGCCGTTTGCCGAGGTCGGCCTCGGCGTCCTCGAGCTCCGCGGCAGCGCGGCGTGCCTCGCTCCGCTTGTCGGCTGCCTCGTCCCCGAGGATCTCGGCTGCGCGCGCCGCGTCGCTCGCCGCCTGCTCGGCTTGGCGCGCCTCCGTGTCGAGACGGCGTGCCTCCGACCGGAGTGCCTTGACCCGCTCGCGCGCGGCGCGCGCGACCTCGTCACCGCGGCGGCGGGACGGTGTCACCGCCTCGAGCGGTCCGAAGCCGGCCGCGTTCAACTCCTCGGTCAGACGGCCGCGTTGTAGGAGTGTGCGCGCGTTCTCGTCGATCGCGGCCGCGCGCAAGGTCTGCGAGAGCCGTTCGAGCAGCGGCGCTGTCGCGCGCGCTCCGAGCGCGGTTCGGGCGGAGGTGAGCAGTCCCCGCAGGGCCTCGCGCTCGGCGGCCGACGCCTCACCGACCTCCTCAGCGCTCGCTTTGCCTCCGAGCGAACGCTGCTGGGCGTCACGCAGCTGCTCGGCTGCCTGCAGCAGCGCGTCCACCTGCTTGGGCTGTTCGCGCGCGAGGCTGTTCGCAACCCACGCGACGGTGCTCGGCTTCTTCAGCGCTCGCACTGCTGCAGCGACGTCGTCCTGATGAGCCTTCCGCAGCCGGGCGGCGAGATCGTTTCGCGCCTTCGTGAACTGCGCCAACGGGAGGGCGTACAGCCCGTCCAGCTCGCTCTCCAGGTTCGGAACGGCGGCCAGCGACATCCCTAGAGCATAAGAAGAGGGGGAGAGCTCGCGCTCTCCCCCTCCGGGTCGATCACTTGCTGGTGAGGCTGGGGTCCCGGCTAAGCGGCCTTCACCAGGGCCTTGGGCGGCACGATCACCTTGTACGGCGGGTACGTGCTTCCCTTGACCTTGTAGATCGTGACCGGGTTCGAGGTCACGTCACCGTTCGCGTTGAACGACACGTTGCCGAGGATGCTGCTCTGCAGGTTGACCTTGAAGAGCTGCTTCGTCACGTCCGCGCGAGTGCCGTTGGACTGGGCAATCGCCTGGATCATGACATCGGCTGCCTGGGCCGCGTACACCGAGTACGGGTCCGGTGCCCTGTGGTCGGCCTTCGAGAACGCCTTGACGAACGCCTTGCCTGCACCCTTGAGCGCATTGTTCGGCAGGCCGGCGACCGAGACGGTCATCCCGTTGCTCGCCGTCCCCGCGCTCTGGATGGTGCCCGAGATCGGGGTGAAGCCGTCAGGAGCCATGATCTTCACGCCGGGAGCACCCGCCGCGAGGTCCTTGATCAGCTTGCCGCCGTTCTCGCAGATCAGGCCGCCGAGGAACACTCCCTGCGCCCCGGACGACTTGGCCTTGACCGCAAGTGCCTCGTACGAGGTCGCCTTGCCGTCCCACGCCGTGAAGCCGACGACCTTGATGCCGAGCTTCACTGCGGCGTTCTTGAAGTTCGTCGCGACGCCGAGGCCGTACGCCTCCTTGTCGTTCAGAATGAACACCTTCTTGACGCCGAGCGACTTCGCCAGGAGCGCGTCAGCAGCGCCCTGGTAGTCGTCCGCCGCCACGACGCGGACGTAGTTGCGCTTGCCGGTCGGGTAGTACTTGCCCGGCTCGCCGGCAGAGGTGCCCGGCCCTGGGTGGGTCAAGCCGACGTACGTGTTCGCCGGGCTGACCATCGCGATGGGGCCGTTCGAGGCCCGGTTGAGCACCGGGACGATGATCTCGGCGCAACCCGAGTTGAACGTCCCGATGACGCCGATCACGCTGGAGTTCTGCGAGTAGGCGTTCGCGTTGGCCGAGCACTTGCCCGAGTCCCACTTGCCGGCCTGGGCGGTCGCATCGTCACAGGCCTGGTAGGCGAGCGAGTACTTGCCCGCCTTCCAGCCGTGCGCCTTCAGAATGAAGGTGATTGCACGGCCCATCTGTGTCGTCTGGGTCCGGCCGGTGCCCTCGAGGGGCAGGTCGGACGCGATCAGATACTGACCGCTTGGATTTTGAATCGCGCCGCACGATGACGCCGGCAGCGGTGTGGCACCGCTCCTGGCGATTGCGCCGCTCACCATCGTCGCCAGAGCGACAATCGCTATCAGCGCGGACGCTCCTGCGCCCACGTAGACACGCTTTTTCACTCGTCCTCCTGTCTGGGGGGTCAGGGGATTGTCGGGGGAGTGTAGAGATGCTGCAGGGCGGCGCCAACTCTCTTCACGAAATGCTTGCCCGGTGGAACCCGTCGATCAGGTGCGCCGGTACCGGTAGCCGAACCCCCGCACCGTCTCGATCGGGGCTGTCTGGGGGGCGTCCGGGACGAGCTTGCGGCGCAGGTAGCCGACGTAGAGCTTCACCTGGTCGCCCGAGACCCCGTAGGGGTCGCCCCACACGAGCTCCAGAAGCTGGTCGCGTGAGAGCACCTGGTTGGGGTTCTGCACGAAGGCCGACAGCAGCTTGAACTCGAGGGGGGTCAGCTGCACCTCGCGACCCTGCACCTTCACCTGCCGCTGGGTGTAGTCGACCTGCGTGAAGGCGTCGCCGTAGGCCTCGATCACCTCCGACTTGCCGCCGGACCGGCGCAGGAGCGCCTGGACGCGGGCGAGCAGTTCCTGACGGCCGAACGGCTTCGCGACGTAATCGTCGGCTCCCGCTGACAGGCCGCGAACCTTCTCGAGCTCCTGCGTCGCGCGGTCAGCATCAGCACCGGGACGTCCGAGAGGTCGCGGATGCGCTCGAGCGTCTGGTAGCCGTCCAGCTCGGGCATCGTCACGTCGAGGATCACGAGTGACGGGGCGTTCGCGAACAGCCTCCGAAGCGCCGTCTTGCCGTCCTCCGCCTCGTCGACTGCATAGCCGATCCGTTCGAGGAGCTCCCGGAGAAGCTGGCGGATGTCGGCGTCGTCGTCCACGACGAGGATGCGAACGCGCGCGTTCATACCCTCTTCATACCATCCGCGCTCTGAATCCCTGCGCAGTGCATCGATGCTGCGGTCAATGGCGCGGGTCCTGATCTGCGAGCCCCACGACGACATCAGGGCGCTGCTCGAGCTCGTTGTGCGGCGTCTCGGCCACGAACCGGAGACCTACCGCGGTCCTGCCGTCGAACCGCACGGCGTCGACGCGGCCGTGATCGAGCCCGGCGAGCTCGACGGTCTGCGCCTCGCCGAGACCCTGCGTGCACAGAACGTGCCGGTGCTGTTCACGAGTATCTATCCCGCGACCGACGAATTGCTCGAGCTTGGCCCGTCGGCGTACCTCGTCAAGCCGTTTCCGCTCTACGCGCTCGCGCAGGCGCTCGCGCAGGCGCTCGCGCCGGCTGCCCCGACGGCGGCCGCAGCGACCGGCTAGGGGCCGTCCGGGCTCACGAGCGCAGCGGCTCGGCGGGCGAGACGGTGACTTCGCCCTGGTCGTCCACCGAGACGACCTGGCGTCCCCGTCCGCCCGAACGGTCGAACCGACCGAGCATCGATCGAACCCCCGTGGGCGCGATGATCGCCTGGGTGCCGCCGCGTGTCTCGACGCGGTAGCCGGCCGCGACGCGCTCGTCGAGGTACGCCGTCAATGCGTCTCTCCTGCGCTCCTCCTGGGCGGCGCCCGTGACTACCTGACGCGCGATGTCTTCTGCCTTCTCGGGGACAACGTCCACCGTCGATTCTGCGGGCGGAGCCGCGTCGGGAACCGAGGATCCTAGCCGAGCAGCCGGACAGCCGGCCGCTCCCGACGCGTCACCTATTCGAGACCGGTGGCTGCGATCGGGACGGAGCGAGCCGGGACCTGAACGTGCACCGGCTCGTTCCAGCGACTGAGCAGGGTCTCGTCGAGTGCCTTGCCGAACGTCTCGACCTCGCCGACCGGCAGCGGCGTTCCGTGAGCCCGGGCATAGAGCGAGGCCTGCGCAGCAGGCTTGCCGACCGTTCCCTTGATCCCGATCGTCTTCTGGCCCGCAACCGTCTTCGGCGGCAGGAACGACAGCGGCCCGTTGAGCTCGAACTCGTCGATCGTCGAGCCCAGAGTGACGGCGGCGGACACCGGTGCATACGCACGATCCGAGTGAGGGATGCGCACCCACTTCCCCGCAGATCGGACGGCTCCCGCCGGGTGGAAGCCCAGGTAGCTCGTGAGGATGAAGCTGTCACCGCGAATATAGGCCGTTCCTGCGATCACGAGCACCGTCACCTTCCCGGTCCGGCCGCCTTCTTCGAACGTGATCCGCTGGATCCCGGAGGTCGTCGCGACGTCGCAAACGAGCCGCGTGCGCGACACGCCGTTGTTCGCGATCGCGACGTAATGCACCGAACGCTGCGCACGGCCGGCCGCGAGAATCGCCGCCAGCGACGCGCGCGGGGATGCGGCCGCACCGACGGACGAGGGAACGAGGAGGAGAGACGTCGCTGCTACGACGATTACCCGAACAAACGACCCCATCCGACCCCTCTCTCGTTCGCGCCCGGCCGGGCTGGACTCGAACCGAGACTACCGGAATGGCGCGCCGACCCGAGTCCGCTGCACGGGGCCAAGTCGACCCACTCGTGTCATACGAGCCGGGTGCCGTCGGTGGTTCCATGGACCAGAGCGTGAGTTCGCTGCGGCGGGGCTCACGTTTTGATCGGCCCGTGGTGAAGCGTGACTTCACTGACACCCGCCACGGGTCGATCAAACCGCAGCTCACGAAGACTCATTCAGGGGATTGTCCGTCGGCAGGAGGTCTGGTATTCCCAGGGTTACTGGGGCAGGCACTCGAGGTCGCCCCGCGACCTAGGAGACTTCTGTTGAGCAAGTTCGTATTTGCGGCGCTGCTTGTCGCGCTCGCGATTCCGACGGTGGCGACTGCCAAGCCGGCCGGCATTCCCGGCCAGATCGCAGTGTTGGACAGGCAGGTGAAAGCCCAACAGCGGCAGATCACCACCCTTCAGAACAGCCTCGCGGCGTTGGGGAGCACGCTGAACACGGTGAGTAGCACTGCCAACTCGGATCACACGGCTCTGGGCACCCTGGCGGCGCTGGACGAGTGCCACTACGCGCAGCAAGGGACTTTGGACTACGACTTCGTCGATCTGTTCGCGGCTCTGACCGGCAACCCCCCGCAGTTCACCGGCCAAACCGTTCCAGACGACGGCACCTGTGCTCAAGTCGGGTTGACACCTCCGAATCCCGCCTCTGCGACGCGACTTCCGGCGCATCCGACACCGGCGCAGATGTCACTCCGGGCGATCGCCATCTTGCTCGGAGTCGCCGGCTAATGGCGTCCATCGCTCCTGGGGCAAGCCCAGTCTCGCCCCAGGAGCGGGCCGGGCGTCGGTTCGCGGCCGTAGTGACGGTCGCGATCGGGCTCGGACTTGCAGCGGTGACGGCGGGAGCGGCCGGCGCTGCCGCTCCCAAAAGCCCGTTGATCCTCTCGATCGCCGCCACTGCGCCGGGCGGGACCCATCCGGTCGCGCTCGGCAAGCGGATCATGATGACCGTGCGCGTTCGGAATGCGACGAGCTGCACGTTCCTCGCCCAGCACACTCCCGCCTCGAAGCTCTATCTGGTGCGCACGGTCGCTTGCCGATCGGGCTACGCACGCGTCGCGATGCCTGCCGTCAAGAATCCGGCGAGCCTGGAGGAGACCCTGAGCTACAAGGTTCGTGTCCGCGGCCGCGGTGGCGTTGTTCAGGAGATGCTGACGGTCGTCGCGGCCGCGAGATCCACCGCACCTCCGCCTCCGGTCACAGCACCCTCCCCGGCCCCTGCGACACCACCACCGTCTTCGACGTCGTTGCCGGTGCCGGCACCAACGTCGTTGGGGCTCGCGTACTCACCGAACTGGTCGGGCTATGCAGTCGAGGGCGGCCCGTTCTCGGGTGTCACCGGAACCTTCAACGTGCCCGACCTGCGCGCCGCCGCGACCGAGGGCGACGTCGGCGAATGGGTTGGGATCGACGGCGCCTCGAACAACTCGTTGATCCAGGCCGGAGTCGGCCAGAGATATGACCCCTTGGCGAACAGCGTCTACACCTACGCATGGTGGGAGATCCTGCCTGCCCTGTCGACCCCGATCGCGATGAGCGTCTCGCCCGGCGACGAGATGAACGTGACGATTGGACAGCTGTCCGGCACGCTCTGGGCGATCTCGATCACGGACGAGACAACGGGCGAGCGCTTTCTCATCGATCAGGACTACACCGGGCCGGGCACCTCGGCGGAATGGATCGTCGAGGCGCCGACATCCGGGTCGACCGGGGCCTTGGACTCTCTCGGTAGCTACGTCCCAGGCGTGACGTTCACGGGTCTTGGAGTCAACGGCAGCGCATCGTCGACCACCGATGTGATCTTGAACGACGGCAGCTCCGATCTGTCCGTCCCTTCGCCGTTGACTGCGAACGGCTTCACGGTCGCCTATGGCGGGACGGCGCCTGCTGCCCCCTGAACGTAGCGCCCGAGCGACGAAGGGGTAGCTTCCTCTCAGTGTTGCGCGAGGTTGCCGAATATCCGAATTCGTTCGGGCCGCTCGGATCCGGCGACGAGCGGATCGACACCGGGCGGTACACGCTCTGCATGGGCCCCGGAGCCTCGTGGAACACCGTGCAACGGCAGCGCTTCCCCGTGGCCGACGTCGATGAGGTGCTCGCGGAGGTGCGCGCGACGCTGCGGGAGCGCGGACGCACGAAGACGCAGTGGGAGGTCGGCAGCTCCGCGCCGGCGGGACTCGTGGATGCGCTTCTCGAGCGCGGACTCATGCACGACAGGGACCCCTACGCCGTCGCACTCGTCCTCACTCACGAGCCGCCGCTAGGCCCTCCGAATGCCGTCGCCCGTCGCGTCGAGACGTTCGAAGACTTCGCGGCCGCGTGTGAGGTGCAGTGGGCCGCGTTCGAGTCGTCGCCGGAGGAGATCGAGGAAGCGCGCGCGCTGCTCGACAGCCGGTGGCGTGACTCGCCCATCCTCCGGCACGCGGTGTGGCTCGACGGCGAGATCGTCTCTACGGGGACGGCGGCGCCGACCCCGCACGGCCTGCTCCTCTACGGGGGCGCGACGCTGCCCAGCGCCCGCGGTCGCGGCGCCTACCGCGCGCTCGTCCGCGCCCGCTGGGACGACGCGGTCTCGCGCAGCACACCGGTGCTGATCACGCAGGGCGGCTCGATGTCCCGACCGATCCTCGAGCGGCTGGGGTTCGAGCCTGTCGGCCACGTGCACATGCTCGTGGATGTCTTCGGTCGAGTCGGTTGACAGAGGAGCAACCCTGGCCCACGAGGACGTGAAGTAGAGCGGCCCGCTGATCTCCTTCACGGGAAGGCCGTTGCCGCCGGCACGATCCCGCTCGTTCGCCGGCTCGTCAGTGTGGTGCCGCGTGTAGCTGTTGGTCGGTGGATGTTCTAGCCTCGGCTGGTGCTGGTCTGTGCGAGTTGCGGTCGTGAGACGCCGGAGGGTTTTCCGCTGTGTGCAAACTGCGGCGCCTCTGTGACGCGGCTGCGGTCGTGCGTGAGTTGCGCAAGACGGTGAGGGTGGTGTTTTGTGACTTGGTCAGTTCGACGGCGCTTGGCGAGCAGACTGATCCGGAGGCGTTGCGGGCGTTTGTTGGGCCGCTATTTCGAGCGGATGAGCGGGATCGTCGAGTCGCACGGCGGGACGGTGGAGAAGTTCATCGGGGACGCCGTGCTGGCGGTCTTCGGGGTGCCGTTGGTGCATGAGGACGATGCGTTGCGGGCGTGTCGGGCTGCGGTAGAGATGCGCGACGCGTTGCCGGCGCTGGGTGTTCAGGGCCGGCTCGGTGTGAACACCGGTGAGGTGGTGACGGGGACGGCGGAGCGGTTGGTGACCGGGGATGCGGTGAACGTAGCTGCACGGTTGGAGCAGGCGGCGGTACCAGGCGGAGGTGCTGATCGGCGCGTCGACGCACGAGCTCGTGCAAGGGGCGGTCGACGCCCTTGTATTCTCTAAGGTCAACTGAGAACGCGAAAGGAGTCAAAGTGAGCTATTCCCTACCGGAGGACGTGAGCAGAGATCGCGAGCAGGTCGCGAGCGCGACGGGCCGGCACCGATTCGACTCGATGACGACTCTCACCTCGCGCGATCCGCTCGCGTTTGCGATGAGAGACGATCTCGCCGTAGACGACCTTGCCGACGGGTTCAACCGTATGCTGCTCCCGCTTGCACCGACGAGCGGAAGCGCCTCGATCTTCGTGGGCGCCGCGAACAGCACAACCGGGATGCACTCCCACGAGTCGAACACCCTGCACGTGATCGCGACCGGGTCGGTGAAGGTCAACGGGCAGGAATTGTCCTCCGGCGACTGGGCATACATCCCCGCCGGGAACGATTACGAGCTCGAGGTTGGGATGTACTGCTGCGTCGTCATGTACTGGCACTGGTGATCGACTGAGCCGACGCTCCGGCGCACAGGTCGACGGACCGGTTAGCGCCGGTCCACGTCCGCCAGTTCGGGCTCGAGCCTTGCCTGCGCGCGCCCGGCCATGGCTATGTTGCCCTTGCGCAGGTAGATTGCCTGCGCCCTCCGGAGGGAAGCCGTCGTCGCGTCGCGACCCTCGCCCGCGAGCTCGAGCACCTCAGCGAGATCCATCAGGGCGTCGCCGTGCCCGTTCAGATCGTCGGTCTGTTCCGCGAGCGCGAGCGCCTGGCGCGCGAACAGCAGCGCCTGCGCGTCCTCGCCGCGATGCACGAGTGCCCGCGCCCGCGCCTGCCGCCACAGCATCTGCGCGTTCACATCGTCGTCCGCGCCCAGCTCCTCGGACAGGCGAGAGCACTCCTCGGCCTCGTCGTAGCGTCCGAGCGCGCAGAGCACCCGGCCGAGCTCACCGCTAAGAGTCGAGCGGTACGGGCGCTCGCCCCTCTGCTCCAGTAGCTCGCATGCCCGGCGCAGGGCCTGTTCGGCGGCGACGTCGTCGCCGGAGACCTTCTCGATCCGGAAGAGCCCGCCCCAAAGCCCTGGATGCTCGTGGCCGACAAGCTCGTCCCACCGGCCGGCGGCCCGGGCGTGGAGAAGACGCGCCTCGTCGAACCGGCCGCGCATGGCCTCCAGCTGGGCTCGCGGGCTCATGATCAGTGGATGCTCGCGGGGCACGTCCTTCTGCTCCAGCCGCTGCAGTGCCGACTCCACGGACGTTGGACCCCAGACGAGCAGGCTGACGAGCTGGAACATGACGGCGCCGGCGACACGCTCGTTGCCCGTCCTTCGCGCGAGCGCGAGCGCTCTCGTACGCCTCCGAGCTGAGGGCGTATCGGCAGCTCGAGCGCTCGATCGCGCCGATCGCGACCCAAGCACGGGTCAGGCCGGACTCATCGTCCGTCCGTTTGAACACATGCAGCGCGTGTTCCGCGACGTCGCGGTGAGCGACGGCGTCTTCGGCGAACTCAAGCTCGGCGAGGCGGGCATGCAGCTCCGCACGGCGATCGCCGCGGGACGCCGCGTCGCCGACGGTCGCGGTCAGCAGGCCATCGGCCTCCGGCACCCGGCCCGTCATCCGGAGCGCCGCGGCAACGTCGAGAGCAAGCTGCCACGATTCGGGCGAGGCGCGAGCACGGGCGCGGGCCAGCAGGCTGACGGCGGCCGCATCGTCGAGGCGCGCCATCGCCCTTCGGCCGGCGGCTGCCAGGTGCACTACGACGCGCTCGGCGAGGGCATCGGCGTTCGTGCTCAGCTGCCCGAGCTCCTGCAGATAACCGTAGGCCCGCTCGAGGTGGTAGCCGAGCAACTCGTCGAGGTCCGCCAATCCCGTGCCGTTCTCCTCCAGCCAATCCGCGAAGCGCTCGTGCAGATCTGCCCGGGTCGACTTGAGAATCGTCTCGTACGCGACGTCTCGGATCAGGAGATGCTGAAAGCGAAAGCCGTCCTCCCCGGCGAGTTCCGCCCTCTCCGCCGGATCATCTGCTTCAGCACGAGCGCGCTCAGCCGACTGAGGATCTGGGTGTCTTCCTCGATCAGCGCCTGGACGGCGCCGCAATGGAAGACCTCGCCCTCGACAGCGGCGAGCTCCAGCACGCGACGCTCCGCCGGGTCGAGCTGGTCGAGACGGGCGGCGAGCAGCGCGTGGATCGTCGCCGGAACGACTACGTCGCCCTCACCCTCGGCCTCGGTCTCGGCGAGCATCGCGACCATCTCCTCGACGAATAGCGGATTCCCACCGGCCGCGCTCAGGATCCGGTCGCGGAGGTCGCCGCCGATCGCGCGTCCGGCCAGGAGCTCGTCGATTAACCGCTCGGCCTCCAGCTCCGACAGGGGCTCTAGCTGAAGCGCCACCGGCCACCGTGGCGAGGCATCGAGCAGCTCGGGCCGCGCGAGGCAGAGCAGCAGAATCGGGGCGTCGCCCGAGAGCAGGGCGACCTGCTCGACGAGCTCGAGGAAGCGTTCCTCGGCCCACTGGATGTCTTCGAAGACGACGACGAGCGGGGATTCAGCGGCAGCGGCGCCGAGCAGCTTGCGGAAGGCCCAGCCGATCTCGTCCGCTGACGCACTCGGTGCCTCACTCCCGAGAAGGCTGCGGAGGGCGCCGGCCGCGGGGGGGTCGATCTCGACCCGCGGGAGCTGCTCGACCACCTCGATCACCGGGCGGTAGGTGATCCCTTCGCCGTACGGCAGGCATCTGCCCCGCACGGCGGTCACATCGCCAAGGGACGAGAGGAACTCCGAGGTGAGCCGCGACTTGCCGACGCCCGCGACGCCGACGACGGTGAAGAGACTGCACGTGCGCTCGGAGACGACGCGGTCGAACTTCTCCGCCAGCAGTTGCCGCTCCCGCTCGCGCCCGACAAGCCGCGCGTCGTCGCGGCGCGGAAGCGGCGTAGCCTGCGCATCCACGGACTGCAGGCGAAACGCCGCAAGTCCAGCCGTCCAGCCTTTCACGTTGTCCAGCGTCGCGGGTTCCGCGACCACGGCGTGGGCGACGAGCAGGTGCGTTCGGCGGCCGATCAGGATCTCACCGGGCTCTCCAGCTTGCTGGAGGCGCTTGCCGATCACGAGCGGCTCGCCCGTGACGAACGCGTGCCCGGCACCCGGATCACCTGCCACGACCTCGCCCGTGTTGACGCCGATCCGCACCTCGAGCCCTGTGTCACCGTCGAACCTGCTTACCATCGTCGGGATCCGCTCGCGCAGCTCGACCGCGGCGCGGACTGCGCGGAGAGCGTCGTCCTCCCGCACCACCGGTACGCCGAACACCGCCACCACCTCGTCCCCGACGAATTTCTCCACGGTACCGCCGTGCCGCTCGATTACCTCGGCGGCAAGGTCGAAGAACCCCGACATCACGCGTCGCAACGCCTCGGGATCAAGCCGGCCTGCGAGCGTCGACGAGGCGACGACATCGCAGAAGATCACCGTCACCGTCTTGCGGGTCGCCGCCGACACCTCGGTGGGCGACGTAGCGCGGCCCGGAGTCGCCGCGGCCGAAGGCGGAGGAACCGCCGGGAGAGGCGGACGCGGAGTGTGAGGCGACCCGTCAAGAGCCGAATCCTGAAACAGCATCGCCTTCTCGAGCTGCTGCAACGCGAGCCCCGGATCGCGCCCGAGCTCCTCCCTCAGACGTGCGCGCGCGTCGGCCATCACCGCGAGCGCATCTCCCTGTCGCCCACACCGATGCAGGGCGAGCATGAGCAGACCTCGCAGCCGCTCGCGCAACGGGTGCTCGCGCACCAGCCTCTCGAGCTCGGGGATCAGCTCGGCGTCGCGGCCAATCGCGAGATCGGCGTCGAGGCGCAGCTCGAGCGCGATCAGCCGCAGCTCTTCCAGCCGGGTGATCGCGTTCGCCGCAAACGTCTCGTAGCGGAAGTCCGCCAGCGGCTCTCCCCGCCAGAACGAGAGCGCCTGCCGCAAGGCATCGCCGGCTTCTCGCGCGTGCCCCTCCTCGAGCAGCCGCCTTCCCTGCGCGAAGAGCCCCTCGAACCGCTCGAGATCAAGCGCACCGGGCTCCAACTTCAGTACGTATCCGGGCGCCTGGGTCACGAGCACGCCGTCCCCGAGTCTCTTGCGGAGCTGTGAGACGTAGACCTGGATCGCCTTCAGGGGCCGCTGCGGAGGCTGCTTCCCCCACAACGCTTCCACGAGATGATCCTTCGACACCGTCTCGCCCGCATGAAGCAGCAGCACCGCGAGCAGCGCGCGCTGCTTGGCCGCCCCGAGCTCGATCTCCTGGTCTTCCACCCAGGCGCCAAGCGGGCCGAGGATGCCGAATTGCAGCATGTGGCGAACGTAACACCAGCAACGAACTCGTGCGGGAAAGTTTCCGTCAAGCCCCATCGGAAAACCCGCCGGAAACGGCGGGTTTCTCTTCGCCCTGCCATTTGTCGATCAGCCTCTACGACCGGCTCGGCGACTTCCGCCTCGCTGCTCTACGAAGCCGGCGCGTCACCCCGTGAGGTGGTGTCGCAGATGGGTCACACGCGCGCCGACCCGGCGCTCGAGATCTACGCGAAGAAGATGAACCGCGACAGCGAGACCGGCGCCCGCTTGGACGGCGGAGTTTTGGCACCAATGGGCACTAACACCGCCAGGCTCGAGAATCTGTCGTCTCTGCTGGAAACACAAAACCCGGCCAAAGCAGGGCTTTCGTGAGGCTGCGGGACTAGGACTCGAACCTAGACTACCGGATTCAGAGTCCGGCGTCCTACCATTAGACGATCCCGCAGGGCGTCCCGATTGTAGCCGCCTTCTGCGGCTACAGATCGAGTTGGTAGAGCGGTACGAGTCGTTTTTCCGCCTCCGTGTCGATGTGCGCGATCACCTCGACGTACGGCTCGAGGCCCGAGCCGCGCAGCTTCGCCTTCAGCAGGCCGTCGACCTGATAGATGCCGGAGGAGTTGTTCATGCGGATCGAGATCCTGATCGGTTTCTCCTCGCCGTCGGAGATCTCGACCTCCTCGATCGCCGCAGCGGAGAGCGAGTGGATGCCCACCCGGCCGCGCTCGAAGGCGATGCGCGAGCGGCCCTGCTCCATGTCGAGCGCGTCGGCGACTCGGAGAATGCCTGCTTCGAGCGTCAGAGGCTCACCATCGGAGCGGTGGCTGATGATCCCCTGCAGCACCTCGGAGACGACAACGGTGAGGTCGGGCTCCTCGTACAGGCCGCCGAGCAGCTCGCGCAGCTTCGGCTCGGCCAGGAAGAGGCTGAAGTCTTCGTGGCCGTGCCGGTGCACCGACATGCCGATGCAGTGGGTCAGCGCTGTCAGCGCCACGACGAGCTCGGCGTCGTCGCGGGTCATGCCGTAGTCCTTGACCATCGCCGGCTCGATGCCGTGCTTGGTCAACTGCCGCAGCAGCTTGAGCGCGATGTTCGTGACGATCTGGATGTGCACCCAGGAGTGGTCGTTGATCTCCATGCGGGCGACCGCATTCACGTTCGCGACGTGCCACCAGCCCTTGATCTGGTCGTCCTTGTTCACCCGGTCGATCACCGTGCGCAGCTTGCGGTTCGCGCGGACGGGAACCCTGATGCGCATCTGCTTGACCGCCTCGGCAGGTGTCAGGCGAGTCTCGAGTTCAGCTTCCTTCGAGACGGGATCAGTGATCCGTTCGCGCGTTTGTGGGTCGAGCTGGTTCTTGTCCTCGGCCATCCGGGGACACGATACGCCTCGATCTCAGGCGGCGTCCGCCGCCCAGTCGCCGTAGAGCGACATGTACAGGCCCTGGACGGCGAGCAGCTCGTCGTGCGTTCCCTGCTCGACGACCTTGCCGTGCTCGAGGACGACGATCAGATCGGCATCGCGGATCGTCGACAACCGGTGGGCGATGATGAACGCGGTGCGGCCGTGCAGAAGCCGCCGCAGCGCACGCTCGATCTTGCGCTCGGTGCCGATGTCGACCGAGCTCGTCGCCTCGTCGAGGATCAGGATGCGCGGATCGGCGAGGAGAGCGCGGGCGAACGCGACCAGCTGGCGCTGGCCGAGCGACAACCGTGAGCCGCGCTCGCCGAGCTGCGTGTCGTAGCCGTCCTCGAGCTGCTCGATGAACTCGTCGGCTCCGACGGCGCCGGCGGCGGCCACGATCTCCTCGCGTGTCGCCTCCGGGCGGCCGAAGGCGAGGTTCTCGGCGATGGTTCCTGCGAACAGGAAGCCTTCCTGCGGCACGATGCCGAGCTGGCGCCGCAGCGATGCCTGGGAGATGTTGCGCAGGTCGACGGCGTCGATCGTGATGGCGCCCTCCGTCGGGTCGTAGAAGCGGGCGAGCAGCTTGGCGATCGTGGACTTCCCGGCGCCGGTGTGGCCGACGAGCGCGACCGTCGTCCCGGCCTGCACCTCGAGGTCGATCCCGTGCAGCACCTCGGGCCCTCGCCCGTAGGCGAAGCGAACGTCGTCGAAGGCAACCCGCCCTTCGATGCGCGCCAGTTCGACGGCACCGGCGGCGTCGCGCACCTCGGGCTCCTCGTCCAGCAGATCCGTGATCTTGTCGAGCGCCGCAACGGCCGAGAGGAACGTGTTGTAGAGCTGCGAGAGCTGCTGCACGGGGTCGAAGAAGTTGGTCAGGTAGGCGAGGAACGCGATCAGGACGCCGATCGTCATCTCGTGGTTGAACAGGAGGTAGCTCCCGTAGCCGAGCACGACAGCGGTTGCGACCGAGGAGATGAAGTCGACGACCGGGAAGTAGATGCCGCTCAGCTTCACCGTCTGCATGTTCGAGTCGCGGTAGCGGTTGCTGACGGCACGGAAGTTCTCGCGCGCAGCCCGCTCGCGCGTGAACGATTGGAGCACCCGCATGCCCGCGATGTCCTCCGCGAGGGTCGCGGTGACCGTCCCGAGCGTCTCGCGCACGCTGCGGTAGGCGCGGCCGGACCGCGTGCGAAACCAGGCGGTCGAGAACGCCATCACCGGCATGATGATCAGGGCCGCGAGCGCGAGCCGCCAGTCGAGGAAGAACAAGACGACCGCCGTGCCGACGAGCAGCAACGTGTTCTGAACGAGGGTCGTGACCCCGTCGGTGACGAGCTGGTCGAGCGCCTCGACGTCGTTCGTCAAGCGGCTGATGATCACGCCGGCGCGGTTCCGCTCGTAGAAGCCGAGCGACAGCTGCTGGAGGTGATCGAACAGGCGGCCGCGCAGGTCCGCGAGCATGCGTTCGCCGGTCCAGCCCGTGTAGAAGGTCTGGAGGTAACCGAACGCGATACCGAGCGCGCCCGCGGCGACGAACGCCGCCACGAGCCAGCCGAGCTGTGTCAGTGTTGCCCTTGCTGACCTCGTTGATCGTGCGACCCAGGAGGTACGGCGGCAGGAGCGTGACGGCCGTGGCGCCGAGCAGCGAGCCGATCGCAATCGCCGTACGCCCCTTGTACGGCCGGGCGAGCACGTAGAGCGCTCTGAGGCGCCGCCTCGTGCGGCCCCACGACCAGTCCTCGACCTGCGCCCGGCCCCCGCGCGTGAGATGGCTGCCCGGCTGATGCACGCGCATCAGGCCACTTCCTCGGTGAAGACGCGCTCGAGCAGGCCGTGCTCGTAGATCTCGCGATAGACGACGTTCGTGCCGACGAGGTCGTCGTGCGCGCCGCGGGCGGCGACGCGTCCGTCCTGCAGCACGATCACTTCGTCGGCCAGCGCGATCGTCGAGAGCCGGTGGGCGATGATGATCGTCGTCCGGCCCCGCATGGCCTCGCGCAGACCGTCGCGGATCCTTGCCTCCGTGGAGGCATCCACCGACGCAGTCGCGTCGTCGAGGATCAGGATGCGAGGGTCGACGACGAGCGCGCGTGCGATCGCGACCCGCTGGCGCTGGCCGCCCGAGAGCGTGATGCCGCGCTCTCCGATCACGGTGTCGTATCCGTCAGGGAGCGCCTCGACGAAGTCGTGTGCCTGCGCGAGGCGCGCGGCACGTTCGATCTCGTCGTCGGTTGCTTCAGGGCGGCCGAAGGCGATGTTCTCGCGGACTGTCGCAGAGAAGAGGAAGGGATCCTGCGCGATCACGCCGATCTCGCGGCGTAGCGAGGCGAGGGTCACCTCCCGCACGTCGACACCGTCGATCGAGACCGAGCCCGCCTGGACGTCGTAGAACCGCGGTACGAGCGACGCCAGGGTCGTCTTGCCGGAGCCCGTGTGCCCGATCAGCGCGACCACCCGGCCGGCGTCGAGCTCGAGGTCGATCGCCCCGAGCACGGGGCGGTCGGGGTCGTAGCCGAAAGTGACGCTGTCGAAGGTCACGCGGCCCGGGCCGGCGGGCAGCTCGCGCGCGCCGGGCTCGTCGCCGATCTCCTCAGGCTCGTCGATCACCTGGAAGATGCGCTCGCCGGACGCCGTCGCACGCTGTGCCTGGCCGATCCACATGCCGAGCGCGCGCAGCGGCAGCACCAGCATCGCGAGGTAGAGGTTGAAGCGGACGAAGCTGCCGACCGAGAGCGAGCCTTCCGCGACCATTCGGCCGCCGACGAAGAGGACGGCCGCCTGCGCGACGAGCGGCAGGAAGCTGAGCATCGGCACGTAGAACGCCCGCTGCCTGTTTGCCTTCACGCTGAGGTCGAACACCTCTTCGGAGCGCCGCTCGAACTTCTTCTGCTCGGCCCCCTCCTGGGCGAACGACTTCACGACATGTACGCCGACGATGTTCTCCTCCGCGACCGTCGCGACGTCCGCCATCTTTTGTTGGACGTCGCGCAGGAGTGGATGCGACACGTGGCTGTAGCGGTATGCCACCGCGATCAGGAACGGCGCGATCGTGAGCGAGATCAGCGCGAGCTTCCAGTTGATGAGGAAGATGACCAGCCCGACCCCGATGATCGTGAAGGTGTGCTGGAAGAAGAAGATGAGGCCGTAGCCGAGGAAGAAGCGGACGGCCTGCAGGTCGACGGTGGCCCGGCTCATCAGCTGACCGGTCTGGTGCCGGTCGTAGAAGCCGAACGAGAGCCGGACGAGCTTCGCGTAGATCGCGGTGCGCATGTCGAGCTCGACGTCGAGCGCCTGCTTGCCGGCGATCAGGCGGCGGCCGGCCATCATGGCGGCGCGCGCGATCCCCAGCACCAGGATCGCCCCGATCAGCCACGGAATCTCGCTGTGCTCGTCCTTCGTCAGGGCGTTGGCGACCGATCCGGTCAGGTACACGCCGATCAGCGCTGCGGCTTGCGAGCCGATCGCGAGCACGACGGAGATCGCGGTCGACCATTTGTATGGACGAAGAAACCCGAGGAGCCTTACGAAGGTCGTGCGATAGCGAGGCGCCTCAGTCACCCGTGGAGGGTACCGGGCATCACCGTCGTGCCAGTTCTGCGCGAATCGACACGACGGCACCCGCAACGCGGGCACGGTTCTCGGGCACGTTGAGCCAGCTCGAGGCGCCCGACGGATGCGGGAGCGGGATCACGACGGCCCCGTCGAGCTCGTAGCGGACACCGACGCTCTCGCCGACGCTGCGCACACCGAGCAGGCGGCGGGCAGCGAGGCCCCCGACGGTGACGATGAGCGCGGGCTCCAGCAGGCGGAGCTCTTCGTCTCGCCAGCGCTCGCAGAGGCGCTGCTCCGCGAGCGACGGCGTGCGGTCGCCGCGTCCCGAGGCCGGCCGGCCCGGATAGCAGCGGGTCACCGACGCGCAGTAGAACGTGGCGTAGAACTCCGCTTCGTCGAGCTCGAGCCAGCGGCGGAGTGTCTTGCCCGCTCGTCCGCGCCACGGCCGCCGTTCTTCGCCCTCGACGACGCCGGGTGCCTGGCCGAAGAGGTAGGCACGCTGCCCGGAGCCGGGCGCGAGCACCGGAAGTGACTCGAGCCGGTAGCCGGCCTCGACGCAGGCGCGGCAGGCCGACTGCGCTCGCTTCAGGGCCGCCAGTGAGCGATCGCTCACGTCACCGAGCGGGCGACGACGAACCAGTGGCCCGCGTGGAGCACGTCGCCGCCGAGCTCGCCGGCCAGGGTCTCCGGCTCGAACACCCGCTTGAAGACCGGCCAGCGAGAGCCGTCCTGCAGCACCCGCTCCTCCCAGCGTTCGAGCGGCTCGTCGGGGCCCGGGTCGGCTGGCGAACACGATCAGCTCTGGCGCGACCCGACGCGCCTCGGCGAGGAACCGGAGACGCTCGGGCTCTTCGAGGTGGCAGTAGAAGAAGCTCGCGTGCACGCGGCCGAAGCTCGCGTTCGGAAAAGGCAGCTCGAGCGCGTCACCGACCACGAACTCGGCTTGCGGGAGACGGTCGCGGGCGATCGCGATCATGGAGGCGCTCTGGTCGAGCCCGACCACGTCGCCGGCAAGATGCTGCGTGATGAACCCGGTGCCGCAGGCGATGTCGAGCGTCCTTGCGGGCGGGAGCGCGCCGAGGACAGCCCCCACTGCTTCGAGCTCCTCCTCCCAGCCCGGACGCTCCCGGCCGGCGAAGAGCCCGCGTCCGAGCCACCAGTCGTCGTATTCCGGCGCGCGCCGGTCGTAGTACTCCTTCACGGCTCCTAGAGTACGAACTGTGCTGCCTCTCGAGTCGGTTCCCAACTTCAGTGCGGGCCGCGACCAGGCGACGATCGATGAGATCGGCTCGGCGCTCGGCGCACACGCGCGCTTGCTGGACGTGCACGCGGATGCCGACCACAACCGCTCGGTGTTCACCCTGGTCGGGACCGAGACCGAGCTCGGCGATGCGTTGCTCGCGGGAATCGCGGTGGCCGCCGAGCGAATCGACCTGCGCACGCACGAGGGAGCACACCCGCGGATCGGCGCGGCCGACGTCGTGCCGATCGTCCCGCTCACGGCCCGAGGATCTCGACCGCGCACACGCGGCGGCGCGAGCGGTGGGCGCGCGGATCGGAGCCGAGCTCGGACTGCCCGTGTTCGTCTACGCACCGCCCGAACGCGGCCCGGCGTTCTATCGGCGCGGCGGAACGGCCGGGTTGCAGCAACGCCTGGACGCGGGCGAGCTCGCACCCGACTACGGGCCGTCGCGGCTGCACGAGACGGCCGGAGGGGTGATCGTCGGCGCACGGAGGCCGCTGATCGCCTTCAACGTCAACCTGCGTGGCGACGTGAGTGTGGCGCGCGAGATCGCCGCAGTCGTGCGCGAGAAAGGCGGCGGCTTTCCCGGCGTGCGTGCACTCGGCCTCGATCTGCCCAGGGCGAAGCTCGTGCAGGTGTCGATGAACGTCGAGGATTGGGAGGCGTCGGCGCTGCACGAGATCGTCGCGCGAGTCGATGCGGAGGCAACGATGCGCGGCGCCGAGGTTGTCGGATCTGAGCTCGTGGGTCTCATGCCCGCCGGGGCCGCCGCCGCAGCGGCCGGCGCGGTGCTCAGGATCGACGGGTTCGATGCGGCGCACGTGCTCGAGCTGCGCGCGGCCCTGCCGTGGCCCCCGAACTAGACTCGGGCCGTGACCGCGACGCATGCCCTGACGGGCGACGACCTCTCTCTCGACGACGTGTGGGCGATCGCGGTCGAACGGCAGCCGGCGTCGCTGCTGTCCGACGCTGCACGGCGACCAGATGCGCGCGGCCCGCTCCGTCGTCGAGGCGGTGGCGCACGGGGCCCACGAGCACACCTACGGCGTGAACACGGGCTTCGGCAGGTTCGTCTCCAAGTCGATCCCCGAGGAGCAGACCGAGGAGCTGCAGCTGCGACTCCTCCGGTCGCATGCGTGCGGCGTCGGCGAGCCCTATCCCGATCCTGTCGTGCGAGCCGCGATGCTGCTGCGCGCCAACGCGCTTGCGAAAGGGAACTCCGGCGCTCGCGTCGAGACCGTCGAGCTGCTGCTCGAGTGCCTGAACCGCGGCGTTCTGCCCTTCGTGCCCGCACGCGGCTCCGTCGGTGCGTCGGGGGACCTCGCGCCCCTCGCGCATCTTGCTCTGCCGCTCGTCGGTGAGGGTCAGGCCTGGTGGGAGGGCGAGCTGCTCGACGGCGCCGACGCGCTCGCGCGCGCCGGCCTCGAGCCGGTGCGCCTGCTCGCAAAGGAAGGGCTCTCGCTGATCAACGGGACGCAGTTCATGGCGGCTCAAGGAGCGCTCGCGCTGGTTCGGGCCCGGCGGCTCGCCCGCGTGGCCGACTGCGTGTGTGCGCTGTCGCTCGAGGCGCTGCAAGGCTCGCGTAACTCCTTCATCCCGCAGGTGCACGCTCTGCGGCCGCTCCGCGGTCAGGCGGCGTCTGCGCGCAACGTCCTGCGTCTGCTCGACGATTCGGCGATCAGCGAGTCGCATCGCTGGTGCGACAAGGTGCAGGACGCATACTCGCTTCGCTGCGCGCCCCAGGTGCACGGAGCGTGCCGCGACCTGCTCGACTATGTCGACTACACCGTCTCGACGGAACTGAACTCGGCGACCGACAACCCGCTCGTCCTCGTCGAGGACGAGATGCTCGTCTCCGCCGGCAACTTTCACGGCCAGCCGCTCGCGTTTGCGCTCGATGCGCTCGCGATGGCCGTCGCCGAGCTTGCGAGCATCTCCGAGCGGCGCGTCGAGCGTCTCGTCAACCCCAACCTGAGCGACGGCCTCCCGGCCTTTCTCACGACCGACGGCGGGCTGAACTCCGGGTTCATGATCCCGCAGTACGTCGCCGCAGCGCTCGTCTCCGAGAACAAGTCGTTGTGCCATCCCGCGTCGGTCGATTCCATTCCGACGAGTGCAGGCCAGGAGGACCACGTGTCCATGGGCAACGCCTCCGGCCTGAAGGCCTGGCAGGTCGTCGCGAACAGCGAGCGGGCGCTCGCGATCGAGCTTCTGGCCGCCACCCAGGCGGTCGAGTTCCTGGCGCCACTCGAGCCCGGCCGCGGCGGACGTGCGACGCGCGCGTTCGTCAGGTCGTTGTCGCCGCGCCTCCGCGACGACCGGTCGCTCAGCTCGGACATCGAGGCGGTCGCAGCGACGATCCGGGACGGGTCGCTGATCGCCGCCGTCGAGGCGGAGGTGGGTGACCTCGAATGAGCCGCCGCTTGCAATGGGGCTTGCCGGAGACGCCGCGGCCGAAGCACCCGTACCGCGACACGCTGATCGTGTACGGCGCGCTTGCGCTCCTGATCGTGCTGGTGGCCTGGCTGACGAACGGAGCGGTGGGGAAGGCCGCCGTGATCGCCGCGTTCTTCTTCATCGTCGCCTCGGCGTGGAGCCTCTACCGCTGGCGCAGCCGGCTGCGTGCGGAGGCGGCTGCGCAACGCGCCACGGAGGCCGAGCTGTGACCGTGGCCGGCTCGATCGACGAGCTCGTCGAATCCCTCTGCGGCGACCTGTCGTCGATTCACGCCCCGCACGGCAGCAAGTTGACCGCGCGCTCGTGGTCGACGGAAGCGCCTCTCCGCATGCTGTTGAACAACCTCGATGCCGACGTCGCCGAACGTCCCGAGGACCTCGTCGTCTACGGCGGCAGCGGCAAGGCGGCACGCTCGCACGACGCGCTCAAGGCAATCGTCCGCGCACTGATCGAGCTCGCGGACGACGAGACGCTCCTCGTTCAATCGGGCAAGCCCGTGGCGGTGTTCCGGACGACGGTCGACGCGCCGCGCGTCCTGATCGCGAACTCGCTGCTCGTGCCGAAGTGGGCGACGTGGGACGAGTTCCGGCGTCTCGAGGCCGAGGGCCTGACGATGTTCGGGCAGATGACCGCCGGATCATGGATCTACATCGGCACGCAGGGAATCCTGCAGGGGACCTACCAGACGTTCGCCGCTGCGGGCGAGAAGCACTTCGGTTCCCCCTCGCTCGCCGGGCGGACGATTCTCACGGCCGGCCTGGGAGGCATGGGCGGCGCTCAGCCGCTGGCCGCGACGCTGGCGGGGGCGGCGATCCTCTGCGTCGAGGTCGACCAGTCCCGGATCGACCGACGGCTCGAGACGCGCTACCTCGACGAGGCGACCGACTCCCTCGAGGACGCGCTCGAGCGTGTGCGTGCCGCCGCGCTCGCCGGCCGCGCTCTTTCGGTCGGCCTGCTCGGAAACGCGGCCGACGTCGTGCCCGAGCTCGCGCGGCGAGGGGAGCACTTCGACTTCGTGACCGATCAGACCGCCGCCCACGACCCGTTGACGGGGTATGTGCCGAGCGGTCTGTCCGTGGCGGAGGCCGACGCCCTGCGCGAATCCGATCCGGACGAGTACCTGCGGCGCGCCCGGGCATCGATCGCCGTCCACGTCGGCGGGATGCTCGAGTACGTCCGGGCCGGGAGCTATGTTTTCGATTATGGCAACAACTTGCGAGGTGAGGCCAGGGACGCCGGCGTAGCGGAGGCCTTCTCATACCCGGGCTTCGTCCCGGCCTATATCCGGCCGCTCTTCTGTCGCGGGATCGGGCCGTTTCGCTGGGCAGCACTGTCCGGGGACCCGGCCGACATCGCTGTGATCGACGACGCGCTGCGCGAGCTCTTTCCAGGCGATCAGCTCCTGCAGCGGTGGCTCGCACTCGCTCCTGAGCGTGTCGCCTTCCAGGGCCTGCCCGCGCGCATCTGCTGGCTCGGCTACGGCGACCGGGCGAGGGCCGGTCTGGCGATCAACGACCTCGTGCGCTCGGGGCGGGTCAAGGCGCCGGTGGTGATCGGGCGGGATCACCTCGACGCGGGCTCGGTCGCCTCGCCCTACCGCGAGACCGAGGCGATGCGTGACGGCTCGGACGCGATCGCCGACTGGCCGATCCTGAACGCGCTCGTCAACGTGGCCGCGGGCGCGACCTGGGTCAGCGTCCACCACGGTGGGGGCGTCGGCATCGGCCTCTCGATCCATGCCGGCATGGTCGTCCTCGCGGACGGCTCGAGCGAGGCCGCCGAGCGACTCGAGCGCGTCCTGACGACCGACCCCGGCATGGGTGTCGTCCGTCACCTCGACGCCGGGTATCCGGAAGCGGCGGCGGCAGCGCGCGAGCACGGCCTCTCGACGCCGATGTTCGACGCCTAGCCGCATGGCCCAGCCCGCCGCCCGGGGCACGACACGGCTGCTCGTTCGCGACCTCGTGCAGGTGGTGACGCCCGCTGCCGGAACGCTGCCGCGCCGTGGGGCCGAGCTCGGGGCTGTCGACGTGATCGACGATGCGTTCGTTCTCTGCGACGGCGACCGGATCGCGGCGGTCGGGCGCATGCGCGACCTGCCTGCGCTCGACGGTGAGCTCGAGGAGCTCGACGGTCGCGGTCTCTGCGCGATCCCGGGCCTCGTCGACTGCCACACGCACCCGGCGTGGGGCGGCGACCGGGTCGACGAGTTCTCGCTCCGCGCCGCCGGGGCGAGCTACGAGGAGCTGCACGCTGCCGGCGGCGGGATCCTCTCGACAGTCCGCTCGACGCGCGCGCTCGGCGCCGACGGCCTGCGCGAGCGGGTCGAGCGCCACGCCGGGTGGTTCCTCGCCCACGGCACGACCACGTGGGAGGGCAAGTCGGGCTACGGGCTCGACCGGGAAACGGAGCTCGCGTCGCTGCGAGCCGTGCGCGCTGCAGGTGGCTTCCCGACCTGGCTCGGCGCGCACTCGGTGCCGCCGGAGTTCACCGACGCCGACGCCTACCTCGACTACGCGCTGGCCGATGTGCTGCCCGAGGCGGCCGAGCTCGCCGACGCCGCGGACGTGTTCCTCGAGCGCGGGGCCTTCGACGCCCGCCAGGCTCGCCGCTATCTCGTGGCGTGTGGCGATGCCGGGCTCGCGTTGCGGCTGCACGGTGATCAGTTCACCGAGAGCGGGGCCGTGCCGCTGGCAGTGGAGGTGGGCGCGCGCTCGGTCGATCATCTCGAGGCGACGGGGGACGACGGTGTGCGGCTCCTGGCGAAGCACGACGTCGTCGGCGTGCTGCTGCCCGCGAGCGCACTGTTTCTCGACCGGCCGATGCCGCCCGCCCGCGCGCTGGCCGATGCAGGCGCGCCGCTCGCGCTCGCGACCGACTTCAACCCGGGCAGTGCGTTCACGGCCGGCCTCCCGCTCATCTGCTCGCTCGCCTGCACGCAGCTCAAGCTCAGCCCGGAGGAAGCGCTGACCGCTGTGACGGTCAATGCGGCGCAGATCCTGGGGCTCGCGGACGACCGCGGACGCATCGCGCCCGGCCAACGGGCTGACCTGACGCTCCTCGGCGCGCCCGACTGGCGCTACCTCGCCTATCACCTGGCCGGCGACGTCGTCGCGGCCGTCGTGCGCGGCGGCTCGCTCGTTCTGCGGCGCTAACCTGCGGCATGCCCACGCGCAAGCAGCGGCGTCGCCGCAGCAAGGACTTCCGGCACGACGTCCGAGTCTTCGAGGTCGACGAAGAGGGAAACGAGGTGCCGATCGCCGAACTGCGCGCACGCGAAGAGAAGCCGAAGGTGGCGGCCCAGACAAAGGGCAAGCAGAAACAGCCGTCGCGGACGAAGAGCGGACGGCCCATCCGCGAAGTCTCACCGCCGTCGTGGGAGCGGGCGTTCAAGCGGGGCGGTGCGATGGGCGCGCTGATGCTGGTTGCGTTCCTCTTCCTGTTCAAGAGCGCGCCGTTGGGCCTGCGGGTGGCGTGGGGCGCCTTCTACGCCCTCGCGTTCATCCCCCTGACGTACTGGATCGACCGCACGGCCTATCGCACCTACCTGCGGCGGAGCGCCCGTCAGTCGTCCGGCAAGAAGCCCTAGTCAGCCGGAGCCGCGGTAGTGGCCCGCACCGGGCCACGGCGCAAGGAGCAGCAGCACGCGAGCACCGGCGTCGCTGCGTAGGGCGTGCCGCTCGTCGGGCTCGAACCGAGTCAGCGTGCCGCGGCCGACAGCGATCGTCTCGGCGCCCGCACTGATCTCGACCTCGCCCTCGAGCACGGTGATCCACGCGTTCTCCTTCACCTGGTGCTCGCCGAGCGACTGGCCGGGGCTGAGCACGATCAGGATCGCGCGCGCGCCGTCGTCCGAGTGGAGGACGATCGGGTCGCGCGTGCCTTCAGGGGCATCGAGTTCGAGGAGGTCCCAGCGCTGCACCGAGAAAGCGTATCGAAGCGCGGATACACTCAAACGCTGCTCATGCCGCTCGCCGTCGACAGCTTCGTCATGGGACCTTTCCAATCGAATTGCTACGTCGTGCGGAGCGAGCGCGGGGCGTCCGAGGCGGTCGTCATCGATCCCGGCGCCGACCCGACCGAGCTTCGGCTCGAGCTCGCGCGTCTCGGGTCGCGGGCCGCGGGCATCCTCGTGACGCACACCGATGTGGATCACATCGGCGGCGTCGCGGCGCTTGCGGACGGGACCGGCGCGGAGGTGTGGGCGCCCGCGGGTGAGGTCGAGGCGCTGCGCAGCGGAGAGACGCGGGGGGCGATGCGCGTCCCGCCCCACGAGCCGGCGCACACCGTCGCGGGTGGCGACGAGGTCGCCGTCGCGGGTCTCACGTTCGAGGTGATCGACGTTCCCGGTCATTCCGCCGGCCACGTCGCCTTCCACACGGGCGGTGAGCTCTTCTCGGGCGACCTGCTGTTCGCGGGCTCGGTCGGCCGTGTCGATCTGCCGGGAGGGGACTGGGAGACGCTGCTCGACTCGGTGCGGGCGCTCCTCGACCGGCTTCCGCCCGAAACGGTCGTTCGTCCCGGGCACGGTCCGGCAACCACGCTTGGCCGCGAGCTCGAGACGAACCCCTTCCTGCGTGAGCTGCGCTCCGAGCGGGCGCCGTAGGCGTGGCGGAGCAGAGGTTCCAGGCACCGCGCGGCACGCACGACGTGCTGCCGAGCGACGCGGCGTGGTGGCAGCTCGTTCGCATGATGGAGGAGGTGACCGCGCTCTACGGCTGGCGCCGCATCCAGACGCCCGGCTTCGAAGACACAGGGCTCTTCACGCGCACCTCCGGAGCCGCGTCCGATCTCGTGCACAAGGAGATGTACAACTTCACCGACCGGAGCGACCGGCCGCTGACGCTGCGTCCCGAGGGCACGGCGCCGATCTGCCGGGCGTACCTCGAGCACGGCATGCATCGCGAGCCGCAGCCGGTGAAGGCCTACATGATCGCACCGATGTACCGCTACGGCGCACCGGGGCGCGGCCGCCACCGCGAGCATTACCAACTGTCGGTCGAGGCGATCGGCAGCGCCGATCCTGCGATCGACGCGGAGATCATCGAGCTCTATCGCGAGCTGCTGCGGCGA
The DNA here is from genome assembly GCA_963779535.1 of uncultured Thermoleophilia bacterium. Lineage (GTDB taxonomy): Bacteria > Actinomycetota > Thermoleophilia > Gaiellales > Gaiellaceae > PALSA-600. The sequence continues at coordinate 227,070 of CAVZYP010000004.1, forward strand.
CTCGGCGTCACCCGGTGGGAGCTCCGTCTGAACTCGATCGGAGACGCGAGGTGCCGCCCGCAGTACGTCGAGCGCCTGAACGCCTGGCTCGACGAGCACGCAGACCTGCTCGACGACGACGCACGGCACAAGCGTGCGACGAGCCCGCTGCAGGTGTTCGACGTCAAGTCCCCGTCCGTGCGCGCCGCGCTCGAGGATGCGCCCAAGATCGGCGAGTCGTTGTGCGAGGAGTGCCGCAGCCACTTCGCTGCCGTCTGCCGTCAGCTCGACCTCTACGGCGTGCCGTACGTCATCGACCCGACGCTGGTGCGTGGGCTGGACTACTACTCACGCACGACGTTCGAGTTCATCGGGCCGGATGAGAACGCCAACTCGACGATCTGCGGCGGCGGCCGCTACGACGGGCTCATCGAGCAGATCGGCGGCCCACCGACCCCTGCGATCGGCTTCGGCGCCGGGCTCGAGCGCCTCCTGCTCGCACTCGCGAACGAAGGAGTCACCGTCGCGCCGCAGGGCGTTCAGGTGTTCTTCGTCGTGGACGACCCCGCGCTCCGAGACGACGCGCTGCAGGCACTCGCCGACCTGAGGCGAGCCGGGATCTCAGCCGACACCGACTATGCCGGACGGTCGTTCAAGGGGCAGCTGACGCAGGCCGCCCGCAGCGGCGCCGGCACGGTCGTGATCGCTCGCGCAGGCGGCACGACGATCAATCGGGACGGACGCGGCGAGCAGCCGATCCTGCTCTCTGAGGTCGTCGCTACGCTCACGGCGTGAGCTGGCGCGACCTTTACTGCGGCGAACTCCGGACCGACCACATCGGCACGCGGGTCACCGTCGCCGGCTGGGCGGACACGCGGCGCGACCACGGCGGGCTCGTCTTCATCGACCTGCGCGACCACACCGGCAAGCTCCAGCTCGTGATCAATCCGGAGCGCGCTGCCGACGCAGCGCAGGCCGCACGCGAGATTCGCAACGAGTTCGTGCTCCAGGCCGAAGGCGAGATCGTCGCCCGTGGGCCGGAGTCGGTCAATCCGAACCTGCCGACCGGGGACGTCGAGATGCAGGTCGACAGGCTGAGCATCCTCTCGCGCTCGACGGCGCTGCCGTTCCAACTCGACGAGGAGAACGTCGACGAGACACTGCGGCTCCGGTACCGCTGGCTCGACATGCGGCGCGACCGGATGCAGCAAAACTTCCGCCTGCAGCACACCGCAATCGCCGCGATCCGCGGCGCGATGGACGCTCAGAACTTCATCGACGTCTGGACGCCGAGCATGACGCGCGGCACGCCGGAAGGCGCGCGCGACTTTCTCGTGCCGGTGCGCCTGCAGCCGGGGAAGTTCTTCGCCCTCGCGCAATCACCGCAGATCTTCAAACAGCTCTGCATGGTCGGCGGCTTCGACCGGTACTACCAGATCGCCACGTGCTGGCGTGACGAGGACCTCCGTGCGGACCGTCAGTTCGAGTTCCGCCAGCTCGATCTCGAGATGGCGTTCGTCGAGCGCGAGGATGTGCTCGCCGTCATGGAGACGGCCGTGGTCGCGTCGTTCGAGGCACTCGGCCGCCAGGCGCCGTCGCGTCCGTTCCCACGGATCTCGTTCGACGAGGCCATGACGCGCTACGGGTCGGACAAGCCGGACCTCCGCTTCGGTCTCGAGATCCAGGACGCGACGGCCGTGACGCGCGAGTCCGAGTTCGGGGTCTTCAGGAACGCAGAGGCGGTTCGCTTCATCGTTGCGCCCAGGGCGTTTTCCCGCAGCGAGATCCAGCGCCTCGAGGACCTCGCGAAGGAGTGGGGCGCGAAGGGGCTCGCGTACGTCGTCGTCGACGACGACGGCGAGGTCCGCTCCCCGATCGCAAAGTTCCTCTCGCCGGCCGAACTGGCGGCACTCGAGGCGCCCCCCGGCTCGACCGTGCTCTTCGGCGCGGGGAACGATGCCGCCGTGCTTCGTGTCCTCGGACTGTTGCGCCTGCAGCTCGGCCGGGAGCTCGGCCTGATCGACCCGGATCTCGACGTCTTTCACTGGGTGCTCGATTTCCCCCTCTTCGAGCAGGACGAGGAGACGGGGGAGTGGACGTTCATGCACCACGCCTTCACCGCGCCCGTCGCGGGCGCCGAGGTCTGGGACGAGGCGAGCCCGGCCGGCGTGCGCGGGCAGCACTACGACCTCGTCTGGAACGGGTGGGAGCTCGGCTCGGGCTCGATCCGCATCCACGACGTCGAGGTGCAACAACGGGTGTTCCGGACGATCGGCCTGACGGAGGAGGAGGCGCAGTCGAAGTTCGGTTACCTGCTCGAAGCGCTTGCGATGGGCGCCCCTCCGCACGGTGGTTTCGCCATGGGCATCGAGCGCTTCATCGCGTTGATGGCCGGCGAACCGGACATTCGACAGGTGATCGCCTTCCCGAAGGTCTCGAGCGGCTCGGATCCGCTGACCGGCGCGCCCACCCCGATGCCGGACGAGGTCCTGCGAGAGCTCGGCGTCCAGGCTGTTCCGGGGGATGGAAAGCTCCTGCTGAGGTCCGAATGACCGATCGCCGCGGCTCGCGGTTCGTGCTCGAGGCGCTGTTTCTCGTCGGGCTCGCGGTCGCCGTCACGCTGGCGAAGCTCGATGCGCTCGAGATCGCGGGTGTCATGCTGCTCGGCTGGTTGGTCGTCGCCATGCTCGAATGGGCCGCGTGGCGCGGCGAGCCGCACTACGGCAGCGGGCTCCCGCCGCGCTACTACGTCCCGAACGTCAACCTGCCGCCCGCCCAACCGCTCGAACAGGTGCGGGTCGGCTATCCGGAGGCCCACCGGGACGAGGCGCCGACCTGGATCGCCTCGGCTGCGCTGCGCGAGGAGGTGCTCGGCGAGTGGCCGCACGCTACGCCGCTGCCCGTCGAGCTGCCGGCCGAGCCGGAGGAGGAACAGCACGGCCCCGATGCGGAGCCATGGGCTCCGGTCGCGCTGCCGGCCGTCCGCGGTGAGGAGCCCCGCCCGGTGCCGGCGACGGAGCAAACGGGCGTTGCGCCCGGGCGTGGCGTCGCGCGCTACAGCCTCGACCCGCTGGGCGACCCGCCGCCCCGCCGGCGGTTCGGCCGGGGCGTCACGGATGCACCGCAGGGTGTCGACGTCCCGGCTCGCCCCGGAGGGGCACGAGCGCTTCCGGGCCGGGCGGATCGGCAGGAGTAGCCGTGAGCCGGCTCGGATGAGGCCGAATCTTGCGGTGCGCGAGGTCGCGCTCGCCGGCGTGGCGTTGCTCGCGGGCGCCGTCTCGCTCGCCGTGACGGCTCAGACGCACGACGAGCACACTGCGAGCCCGAAACCCGTGGGCTCATTCGTCGCACTCGCCGGCTCTGCAGGCCCTGCGGCCTTCGGGCGCGCCACGGCGTGCGGCGGCGTCCTCCAGCCCGACACGGAAGGGGTCGCACAGCCCACGCTTCCTTGCGGGGCCCGGATCTTCATCACCTTTCACGGCGCCACCGTGCTCACGCAGGTCGTCGACCGCGGGCCGTACGAGCCCGGACGCCAGTTCGACCTGACCGACGCGCTCGCCCGCCGGCTCGGCCTCCGCGGCGTCCAGCCGATCCGCTGGTCGTACGCGCGGGCCGGGTGATCGCCGCTAGGGTCTGAAACGAGTGCTCGACCTCGTTCGTAGAGCCGCGTACATGTAGAACCAACACCATGTGAAAGGGAGCCCGGGTCGGGCCTAGGCATCTGATGCCGACGGTTCGCACGGCACCCACCTGGCTTGTCCAGGTTCACGTGGACGCGGCCCAAACGGCGAGATCGGAGCATGGTGGGGGGAGCCTCGGCTCCCCCCACGACTCTTCGCCAGTACCCTGGCCGGATGCAGGAGCTGTACGGAGATTCGGCACGCGGCGCCGACTGGGCGGCCGTTCGGCTGCGGATCCGGGACGGCCGGATCCTCGACGCAGACGCGCCGGGCATCGACACCGACCTGCGCGGGCTGACCCTGCTCGAGGCCTGTGCGGTCGGCGGCGAGACGCTGCCGGTCGACGCACTCGCGAACGCGCTCGCGCCCGCCGTGCGCGCAGCCCCCGATCCCGGACGGGTCGCCGTCGCGATGAGCGGTGGCGTCGACAGCGCCGTGACCCTCCTCAAGGCCGGGCCGGCGGCCGTCGGCGTCACCCTGCGCCTCTGGCTGGACCCCAACGGCCCCGACGCCGAGCGCGCCTGCTGCTCACCGAGCGCGGTGCTCGCCGCGCGCCAGTCGTGTCACGCACGAGGCCTCCCGCACGTCACTCTCGATCTACGTGAGGCGTTTCGCCGCGCTGTCGTCACACCGTTCGTGCGCGGTTACGCGCGAGGTGAGACGCCGAACCCGTGCATCCGCTGCAACGGAGGGTTCCGCTTCGCCGAGTTGCTCTCGTTCGCGCGCCGCGTGGGAGCGGCGGCGCTTGCGACGGGCCACTACGCGCGGATCGTGGAGCACGACGGCGGGCTGCTGCTGGCGCGTGCCGTCGACCAGAACAAGGATCAGAGCTACATGCTCGCCCGCCTGGCGCCTCGGCACCTCTCGCGGATTCGTTTCCCGCTCGGAGCACAGACCAAGGCGGAGACGCGGGCCGAGGCCGCCGCTGCCGGGCTGGCGGCGGCCCACCGCGCGGAGAGCCAGGAAGCGTGCTTCCTCGCGGGCGACGACTATCGCTCGTTCCTCGACCGGCAGGGGCTGCCTGCGACGGTTGGTGCGATCGTCGACGAAGCCGGCGAGCAGCTCGGCGAGCACCGCGGCTACTGGCAGTTCACGCCGGGGCAGCGGCGTGGTCTCGGCGTCGCGGCATCGGAGCCCCTGTACGCCCTTTCCACCGACGCCCGCACGAACACGGTTGTGGTCGGGCCGCGGGCCGCCCTCGCCCGCAGCCGCGTCTCGGCCCGCGGTCACATCTATGCGCCCGTCAGTCGGGTGACTGCGAAGCTCCGCTACCGCTCTCCTGCCGTCCCCGCGACCGTCGAGGCGACGGCGGGCGGATTCCGGCTCCAGCTCGACGAACCCGCCTACGGTGTGGCCCGTGGCCAGGCCGCCGTCCTGTACGACGGCGACGTCGTGGTCGGTTCCGGGTTGGTCACTTCAGCCGCCGCGGGCTAGGCTGGTCAGCGGTGGTTGTCGCCTTCACCTTCGGGGATCTCGCCGATCTCGCCCTCGCGGTGTTTCTCGTCGCCGTCGGGCTCGGGATTTCCTGGGCCTTCCTGCGCTTGGCCGTGACGTTCGACCGGCTCTCGTCGTTGATCCGGGGAACAGAGCGTGAGGCTCTACCGGTGATCAACAAGGTCGGGGGCTCTGTCGACCGCGTCAATCATCAGCTCGACAAGCTCGACGTGGCGACCGACAGTGCGGTCGACGCCGTTGAGGCGGCGGACGAGGCCGTCCGCGCAGCCAGCTTCGCCGTCAAGCGCCCCGTGCAGATGGCCGTCGGGCTGTCGGCGGGCGTCACGCACGGCTGGGCGTCCCTCAAGTCGCGCCGCAGCTGGTCCGCCGCCGTGGCCGAGGGCAAGGATGCCGCCGCCCGGCGTGAGCGCGACCTCGACGAGGAGTTGAAGTCGACGCGTGCCCCCTAAGGCCGACGAGATCACGCTCACGGTGCCGCGCTCGCCCGGGTTCGACCGCGTCGCCCATCTCGTCCTCGGGGGGCTGGCCGCTCGGCTGAACCTGACCGTCGAGAGCCTCGAGGACCTGCAGCTCGCACTCGATGCGGTGTTCGACCGCATCGCCCCGGGCTCCGATGATGTGACGGTGCGGGTGTCGTTGCGCGACGGCGAGCTCGAGACGCGGATCGGCCCGTTGCTGCCCGCGTTGCTGGACGAGATCGAGTGCGAGGCCAACGACGGGGAGCTGCGCGTGCGCCGGGTTCTCGACTCGACCGTCGATGACGTGCATGTCGACGGCGAGTGGGTGCGCCTGACCAAGAGGGTGGCGACCGTTGCCTGAGAGCGACAAGGTCCTCCTCCGGCGCTACCACGAGGAAGGCGACCTGCAGGCGCGGGAGCAGCTGATCGAGCAGTACATGTCGCTCGTCCGCTCGCTGGCGCGACGTTACAGCTATCGCGGAGAGCAGCTCGACGACCTGGTTCAGATCGGCTCGATCGGGTTGATCAAGGCGATCGACCGCTTCGACATCAACCGCGGCGTCGAGTTGACCACCTACGCGACGCCGAACATCATCGGTGAGATCAAGCGTCACTTCCGCGATCGCGGCTGGGCCGTCCGTGTGCCACGCGGCTTGCAGGAACTGAACGTTCAGCTTTCCAAGCTCGTGGAGCAACTGACCGTGGAGAACGCTCGCTCGCCGACGATCGCCGAGCTCGCCGAGGCGGCCGGGGTGGAGGAGGAGGACGTCCTCGAGGCGCTCGAGTCGGGGCGGGCCTACTCGTCGCTCTCGCTGTCGTCGGGCGGCGGCACCGAGGACGGGGAAGAGCTCGATCCGCTCGAGTCGCTCGGTGAGATCGAACATGAGTACGAGGTGTCGGAGGATCGAGCGGTGCTTGCCCCCGGATTCAAGGTGCTCGACGAACGCGAGCGCGCGATCCTGCACCTGCGATTCTTCGAGGGGTTGACACAGTCCCAGATCGCACAGCAGGTCGGCATCTCGCAGATGCATGTCTCGCGGCTCATCCGTCGCGCGCTCGAGAAGATCAGGAACGAGATCGCCGCAGGCGAGTTCGACCCCGAACGCGCCGCCTGATCGAGACCGTCGATCGATCGGGCTGACGAGCAGGGCGGTCCGCGTAGCGTCGGGGCGTGCGGCTCGTCGACCTCGACAACGCAACACTCGCGGTTCACGAATGGGGCCCTGCGAACGGGCCGGCGCTCCTCTTCTGGCATGCGCTCGGCCCTGAGGCATCGGCCGAGTATTTCGCACCGGTCGCGGAGCGTCTCGCGGCCGCCGGGCATTACGTCGTCGCCGTGGACGGCCCTGGTTTCGGGGCGTCGCCGCTGCTGGACGAGGAGCGGTATGACCTCGACTCGCTGGCCGACCTGGTACACGACCTCGTCGTTCGGCTGGAGCTCGCGCCCCTGGTCGTGATGGGCCACTCGTGGGGCGGAGCGATCGCGGTGCGCTACACGGCTGCCCACCCGGAGAACGTGACGGGGCTCGTGCTCCTCGACAGCGGCCACATCGACTACCGCGACCTGCCCGGTGTCGACGTCGACCGTCCCGCCTCCGAATGGGTCGACGAAGTGCGCGAGCGGGACGGACTCCGGCCGGAGGCGCGCGGCCGTGCAATGCACGGGCTCACAGCCCGGGTGAGCGACGCGTGGCCGGAGATCGCCCGACACCGGATCCCGACCTTGCTCGTGCTCGCGACGCTGCCGCCGCACGTCGAGCAGAACCGTGAGCACGTCGGCCGCTTCCAGGAGGCGATCCCGGGCGCCGAGGTGCGGTGGGCGGAGAACGCGGGCCACGGCATCGTCGACGATGTCGGCCCGGCGCTGGGAGACGAGATCGCCGTTTGGCTCGCGGCGAACGTCAACGAGCCCTGAGCCGACAGGCCGCGGCGAGACCAGTCCCTTGGTCAGACCAAGTCCTACCGAAGTGCGACAAACGTTCCACAGGGCGTCCGTACACTGTTCGTCCGTGGCGATGACGACGAACGAACTGCGCGAGGCCTTTCAGCGCTTCTACGAGGAGCGCGGTCACCTGCGTGTGCCCGGGCACTCGCTGATTCCGCCCGCCGAGGACCAGACGACCCTCTTCATCATCGCCGGGATGCAGCAGTTCAAGCCGTATTTCCTGCGGACCAGCGAGCCGCCGAGCGAGCGTGTCGTCAGCGTCCAGCCCTGCCTGCGCGCCGGCGGCAAGGACAACGACCTCGACGAGGTCGGGCGCACCGAACGGCACTGCTCCTTCTTCGAGATGATGGGCAACTTCTCGTTCGGCGACTACTACAAGGACGAGGCGATCGACTTCGCGTGGGACTGGGTCACCGAGGTGCTCGGGCTCGAGCCCGAGCGGCTCTGGGCGACCGTCCACGAGGGGGACCCGCTGCTCGAACTGGAGGAGGACACCGTCGCGATCGAGGCGTGGCAGCGCGTCGGCATTCCGCCCGAGCGCATCGTCCGGCTCGGAAAGGACAACTTCTGGCAGGCCGGCGAGACGGGACCGTGCGGGCAGTGCACCGAGATCTTCTACGACCGCGGCGAGGCCTATGCCTGCGGCGACCCGAACTGCGGGCCGGGCCATTGCGACCGGATCATGGAGATCTACAACCTGGTCTTCATGGCGTACGACCTGCAGCCCGGCAACCTGCTCGTGCACCTCCCGACGCCGAATGTCGACACCGGCAACGGCATCGAGCGGACTGCCTGCGTGCTCCAGGGCGTCAGCTCCGTCTTCGACACCGACGGATTCCAGGTGATCATGGACTGGATCGAGCGCGAGTCGGGAGTCGCCTACAACGACAGCGAGGTCTCGCAGCGCGCGCATCGCGTGCTCGCCGATCACGGCCGCGCTGTCACGTTCCTGATCGCCGAAGGCATCGAGCCGTCGAACGAGGGGCGCGGCTACATCTGCCGCCGTCTGCTGCGGCGTGCGATCTACCAGGCCAAGCGCATCGGCCTGGAGGGCGTCCACCGCCTGCCCGCGGTGGTCGTCGAGCAGATGGGCGACGCCTACCCGATGCTGCGCGAGCACGCAGGTCAGATCGAGCGGATCGTGCGTGCTGAGGAGGAGAAGTTCTCCGAGACGCTTGCGCGCGGCATGAAGGTGTTCGAAGACCTGGCGGGCCAGGAGGCGATCACCGCCGACGACGCATTCGTCCTCGTCGCCACGTACGGCTTCCCGATCGAGCTGGCGCAGGAGCTCGCCGAGGAGCGGGGACAGGCCCTCGATATGGACGGCTTCCGTGACCTGATGGAGGAGCACCGCGAGGTCTCGCGCGGCGGGGGCGACGACTCGACGCAGCAGATCGCGGCGCAGCTCGTGGGGCCGGGCAAGCGTGCAACCGAGTTCGTCGGCTACGCCAAGATCGACGTGCTCACCGCGGTGATCGATACGGCCCCGGCGAGCGGGACCCGTCAGTTCGTGAAGCTCGAGCAGAGCCCGTTCTACGCCGCGGGCGGTGGGCAGGTGAGCGACCGCGGGTACCTCGTCGTCGACGGGGAAACGGACAAGCTGGACGTCGTCGACGTCCTGAAGTTCGGCGACGACCAGGTGCTCGTCGTCGACTTCGCGCCGCGTCTCGAGATGCTCACCCCAGGCACGCGTGTCCAGGCGGTCGTGAACTGGGGCGACCGCTTCCCGACCCAGGCGAACCACACGGCGACTCATCTGCTGCACCAGGCGCTGCGCGACGTGCTCGGCGACCATGTGAAGCAGGCGGGCTCCGCCGTCCGGCCCGACAAGCTGCGCTTCGACTTCACGCACGAGCAGGCGTTGACGCCGGAGGAGCGCGACCGGGTCGAGCGCATCGTCAACGACCGGATCTTCGAGGCGATCCCGGTGCGCACGTACGTGACCCCGATCGAGGAGGCCCGCAAGCTCGGGGCGATGATGCTGTTCGGTGAGAAGTACGGCGACGAGGTGCGCGTCGTGGAGATCGGCGACTACTCGGCGGAGCTCTGCGGCGGCACGCACGTCCGGTCGACGGCGGAGATCGGCTCGTTCCGGATCATCGGCGAAGGCTCCGTCGGCTCGGGAGCCCGCCGCATCGAGGCGGTCACGTCGGGCGAGGCGTGGACGCTGCTGGAGGGCCGCTCGCGGGAGCTCGACGACGTTCGCGGAGAGCTCGAGGAGCTCAGGCGTGCTGCGAAGAAGCCGAAGCAGGCCGAGGCCGAGACCGGGGCGAACATCCTGTGGCAGGACAAGCAAGGGAAGGTCTTCGTGGCGGAGGTGGAGGGTGCCCGTGGTAGTGCCTTGCGTGACCTGTCCGACCAGCTCCGCCAGCGCGAGGGAGCCGACGCAGTCGTGCTCGCCTCGGCAGACGACGGGAAGGTCGCGCTCGTCGTGAATCTCGACAAGTCGCTCACCGCCATCGACGCGGTGGCGATCGTCCGCGAGCTCGGTCCGCTGATCGGCGGCGGAGGGGGCGGCCGCCCCACGCTGGCCGAAGCGGGCGGCAAGAACGTCGAAGGCATCCGCGATGCTCTCGCAGCGGGCCGCGACCGGCTCACCGCCGCGCTCGCGTGACGAAGGTAGTCGCGCTCGATTTCGGCTCCGCCCGCACCGGCGTCGCCGTGTCGGACCCGACCGGCACGGTCGCTCGCCCCGTCACGACGGTGGAGCGGGCCGCATCCGATGTCGGGTTTGCGAACCTCCTCGCCGTGATTGCCGCCGAGGAGCCCGACGAGGTCGTGGTCGGCATGCCGCTGACGCTCCGCGGCGAGCACGGCGAACAGGCCCGTGAGACGGCCGAGTTCGTCGAGCGCCTCCGGGGCGCGATTGCGACCCCGGTCGAGACCTACGACGAGCGGTTCACGTCCGTGCTGGCGGGCGGCGACGATGCCCGCGCGGCCGCACACCTCCTGTCGAGCTATCTCGAATGGCAGAGCGGCCGGCCCTGAGCACGGGGCGAGGTCCGAGCGGGCCTTCGCGTGAGCAGATCCGCCGTCGTCGCCTCGTCGCGTTGACGGCGAGCATCGGCGCCGTCATCGCCGTCGTGGTCGCGGTCGTCGTCGCCTTCCCACACGTGCACCACTCACCGGCGCCGAAGCCGGTGGTGATCGCCCCGCCGAAGCCCTTCCGGATCGTCTTCCCCGAGGGCTTCACGCGCACGCAGATGGCCGTCCGAGTGCACGATGTCGCAGCGATCGCGCGGCGCAAGAGCGACAAGCCGGTCAAACTGAACGCCGTCCGCTATCTCGCCGCTTCGCGCCACGCGTCGATTCCCTGCTTTCGTCCCCGGGCGCAGGGGAATCTCGAAGGATTTCTCTTCCCCGCGACCTACGACTTCCTGAATTCGACGACGAACGCCCAACTCGTTCGCGACCAGTTGGTCGCGTTCTGCGAGAACTGGGCACACGTGAACCTCACCTATGCGCATTCGAAGAACCTCACCGACTACGACGTGCTCGTGATCGCGTCGATGATCGAGAAGGAGACGGTCGTGCCTGCCGAACGCAAGCTCGTGTCCGCCGTCATCTACAACCGGCTGCACGCGGGCATGCCGCTCGGGATCGACGCGACGCTCCGCTACGGGCTGCACATCCCACCGACGCAGTCGATTCTCGAGTCGCAGCTCCAGAGCGACAGCCCCTACAACACCCGCAAGACCACCCGGCTCCCCCCGACGCCGATTGCGAACCCGGGGCTGGCCTCGATCGAAGCGGCGGCGCATCCTGCGCATGTCGACTACCTCTACTTCGTGCGCAAGCCCGACAAGATCCACCAGTTCTTCACGGCGAGCGCGTCGGCGTTCGCGCAGTACGAATGCGCCCACGGGTACGGCTGTTGAACCACGTCGCGCTCCTCGGGAGCCCCGTCGCGCACTCGCTGTCACCACGGATGCAGAACGCTGCATTCGCCGTGTGCGGGCTCGACTGGGACTACGCCGCGTTCGATGTCGTTGATCCGGTCGCCGCGGTCGGGGCGCTGCAGACACTCGGCTACGCGGGGGCCAACGTGACGATCCCGCACAAGCGGGCCGTCGTCGCAGCATGCGACGAAGCGGACGGCGACGCCGTCAACACGATCGTCTTCCGGGCAGGACGGGTTCTGGGCTTCAACACCGACCGAGAGATCCTCGCGGGCGTCGACGCGAGCCGTGCGTGCCTGATCGGCGCCGGGGGCGCCGCTCTCGCGCTGCTGCCCGCCCTGCCCGAGGACACGCGCGTCTTCACTCGTTCTGGTGCGTGGCCGCCCGACGCGACGGACTGTGACCTCATCGTCAATGCGACCCCCGAGCGGCAGGTGCTGCTCGTCGAGCCGCGGGCGGGGCAGACCGTGGTCGACCTCGCCTACGGCGACGAGGAGACCGCGCTCGTCACCGCGGGACGAGCCGCCGGCTGCATCGTGATCGACGGGCGCGAGGCGCTCGTCCGGCAGGGCGCCGCAAGCTTTCGCCTCTGGACCGGTCTCGAGCCGCCGGTCGCTGCGATGCGGGCGGCGATCAGGCCCTAGCCCACACCGCGAGCCCGGCCGCCGCTGCGAGGAGCAGCCCGGCGGCCACCAGGATGGTGGTCGTCCAGTCGCGGCCGCTCGGCGCCGGTTGCGCTGCCACGGCCACTCGATGTGGGGTGGCGGTGCTGTAGGTGTACACCGTCGTCGAGGGTCCTGCGGGGTCGGGGTTTCCGAGGAAGCGCTCGAACTGGCGCAGTCGCGCCACGGTCAACGCGAGCGTCGTGGCGCGCGCGAGCACCCGGCGCCCGGACAGCCCGCTGAGCGCCTCGGCGGCGGGAAGCTGCGGCTCGACCGACACGGCGATCTTCCCGCGCCTCGGCACCGTGAACCGTCCGAGCACCCGTGCGTGAATGCGCCGCCCGCCGACCGTGCCGCGGATGAGGAGCGGCACCACCACGCGAACTCGCGTCGCGTGGGCTGCGCTCGTGAGGGTCGCCGTCCCTTCCGGGAGAGGCAGATCGAGCAGAGCTGCCCGGCGGAGCTGTCTCAGGTAGCGCAGGAGGGGTGCGGGATCGGCATCGGCGGTGAACGCGGCGACCGTCGCGGCGGTCGTGTTGACGAACGTCGTGGTGCCGTTGCGTACCTCGATGCGCAGTGGGAGCGCTGCCGCAGCCGGCCCGAGGACGAGCCTCGCGCGCGACCCCAACCTGCGCCGGAGCGGGTTGAAGCCCTCCCAGAGGATCGAGGTGCTGCGGAGCCCGGGTGTCGCGTCGGACCCGGGCAGCGCCTCCACGCCGAGAAGCGACGCGCCGATCGTCAGGTAGTAGTCGCCCTTGGTGCGTACCACCAGCCTCTGATCGGCCGTGACGGCGAACGGCGCGCCGCTCCGGAGGATCGAGACGTGCACCCGGATGTCCGAACGGATCCGGTGCGTCACGCTCTCCCCGGACGAGGTTGCGATCCCGAGCGGAGGCGACGGCGTGAGTGGAGCGACGGGCGACGGCAGCGCCACTGTGGGCGCTGCGGCGGCGGGCGCAGCCAGGACAAGTCCGGCGGCGCCGGCCGCGAGCGCGAACCTCAGGCTGGGCGGATGGTGATCGTGACGTCGGTCCGGTCCTTGCACGTCTGGAGCAGTTTGACCTGCCCGCTGTTGCCGGAACCGGTGAAGTTCACCTCGGAGTCCGCGGCGTCCTGCTCCTCGTGCGTGACCGTGTAGCCGGGAGCGTTCTGCACGGCGGATACGTAGGCATCGTGCGCCGGGCCGATCGTGACCGGGAGATACCCCGACGCGATCGTCGACGGGCCGTCCTTCTCGACTCCGGTGTAGGTGATTCCCTCTGCGTCCGGGAAGTTCCCCGGGAGCGTCGGTGCGGTCGCCATCGCAGCCGGGGCCGGCGGGCAGGACTTGCTGAGCCCTTCCTTGTCCTTGTCGTCGTCCCCGCAGGCGGCGAGGGCGAGCACGAGCGAAGCGAGTGGGATCAGTATGAGCTTCTTCATCTGGTCTGCGGGATCCTCGGCAAGGTTGCTGACAAAGGGTCGTCCTTCACGGGCGCATACGTCATGTCCCGGAAGCGCGCGAAATATACGTCGTCGTCGACGACGCCGTCGTGGCTCGACCTTGTTGAACGACCGCTCGTCGCCGTTCGCGCCTTCGATGGTGACCTCCTCGAGCGCGGTCGCGATCTTTCGCGGATCGGTGGAGCCCGCCTTGACGACGGCAGCGGCGAGCAGGTTGACGAAGTCGTAGGCATACATCCCCGTTTCCGGCGGCTGGATCACCTGACGCCCCTCGCGCGTCTTCACACCGACGCGGTCGACGCCGTAGGCCGCCTCGTATTTCCGTTCGAACGTCTCGAAGGGGCCGGGGCCGACCTCTGCTGTGAGCCGGCCGCCCGCGAAGGTGAGCCCGTCGACCCAGGATGGGTGATCGGCCAGTTGCTGGCGGACGAACGGGTCGTCCCCGGCCGGCGGGGTGAAGAACGGCACGTTCCAGCCGGCTGTGCGCGCCGCCGTGATCGCGGCCGCGATCGTGGCCGGCTGCCCCCACACGATGAGGGCGGTCGCACCGGCGCGGCGGGCGCGCACGATCTGCGGGGCGAGGTCGACTGCGTCGGCCGGCAGGGTCTCGTCGAGCGCGACCGACGATGCGTTCTCGGAGAACGCCTCGTGCAGCGCTTCGCCCCCGGCCGCGCCGTAGTCGGAGTCATCGTGGAGCAGCCCGATCTTCAGCCCCTTCGGGATCAGGTACTCGGCCAGCCGGAACGCAATTCCGTGGTCGGTGGGCGCGATCCGAAAGACGTTCGGCCGCGTCGCCGGGTTGACCTGCTCCTTGCCTCCCTGGAAGACGATGCCGATCGGCATCCCGTTCGCGACACGCCACGACGCGTCGATGCCCGTTCCTTCGTCGACGACGGCGATTGCATGCTCGTTCGCGGCGCTCCGCACATTGGCGAGTGCTCGAGCAGGCGAGAGCGCCGAGTCCTTCGTCTGCACCTTCAGGTCGTAGGTGGTGCCGTCGACGCGCAGGCCGCTCGCGTTCACCTCGCTCGCCGCCAGCCGGGCGCCGTTCTCGATCGTCTGCCCGAGGTAGGGCGTGCGCGAAAACGGTGCGTTGACGACGACGAGCAGCTGCTTGCGGGGACTGCTCTGCGACGAGCTGCCGCAGCCTGCGAGCAGCGCGGCCAGCGCCAGCAGAGGGAGCGCGAGCCTGCGGCTCACAGCCGGCCCGCTTCGAGGACGAGCACCTGATCTGCGATTCGCCGCACGAGCCCCAGATTGTGCTCGACGACGAGCAGGGCCAATCCCTCAGCTCGCAGAGAGCTGAGGAGATCGGCGATCCGGTCGGCCTCGAGGTGCGATGCGCCCGCGGTCGGTTCGTCGACGAGGAGGACCGAGGCGCCGGTCGCGTAGGCCGTCGCGAGCATCAACGCCCGCTGATCGGAGACGGGCAGCTCGCCCGCCGGTGTGTCGCGTGGAAGCTGGAAGCGATCGAGCACATCCTCCGCCCAGGCCACGAATCCGGCATCCTCGGCCCGCATCTGCGGCGTGGCGAACAGCGAACGCGTCAGACCACCGCGGCGACGGCGGGGCGCGGAGGCAGTGAGGAGGTGCTCGAGCGGCGTCTGCGACGAGAAGACGGCGGTCGCCTGCAGCGTCCGGACGGCCGCGCCGCGGCCGACGTCGATTCGACCCGAATCCGGCGTCAGCCGGCCGGCGAGCATTCGAAGGACCGTCGTCTTGCCGGAGCCGTTCGGGCCGACGAGAGCGGTGATCCGCCCTGGCTCCACGTCGAGGTCGATGTTCTCGGCCGCCGTGACGTCGCCGTACCGCTTGGTGAGCCCACGCGCCTCGAGGCCCGACGTCGGACCTCGGTCGGGACTCGAGCCGGCCGTCGGAACGGCGCATGCGCGCGCCCGGACGCAGAATGCCGTCCCAGCCGAGCGAGATGACGCCGAGCAGCATGATCGCCGCGAGGAGCGTGTGCGAACGCGCGGCGGCGACGTCTTCGAGCGAGCCGATCGCGCCGGCGGCCAGCGACAGCACGCCGAGCACGAGCTCGCCGACCACGCCCCCGAGAGCGGATAGCGGCCCGCCGATCAGGACGACGACGAAGAGCTTGAAGGAGAGGAAGGGGCTGAACGAGCCGGGATCTCCCACCCCGGCGAGGTGCACGGCGAGCGCTCCGGCGAGGCCGGCAACGGTGCCCGACACGCCGAGCGCCTTGATCCGCAGGCGCACGACCGGAACCTGCAGTGCTGCCGCTGCGGGCTCGCGCTCGCGAGCAGCGGCGAGCTGCAGCCCGAGCGGCGCGCGAGCAAGTGCTGCGTAGACGACGACCGCCAGAAACGTGAGCAGGAGCCCGAGCTCGTAGTGCTCGGAAGGTGACGGGCCTCCGGCGACCACGATCCCCTCGGTCCCGCCGAGCGGCCACCGGAACGACTGCAGGCCGAAGGCGACGAGCCACGAGACGATCCAGGTCGCGACCGCGAACCCGGCCAGGGGCAGGCGCGCGAACGCGATCCCGACCACCAGCGCGGCGAGACCACCGGCCACCGCACCGGCCGTGGCCCCGAGTGCGGTCGAGCCGAGGTGCGCCGCCGTCACGGCCCCGATCGCCATGAACGCCCCCTGTGCGAGCAGCGGCAGGCCCGCGACGCCGACACTGAAGGCGAGACCGACCGCGGCGGCCGCGAGGTAGAGGCCACCTGCCAGGTCGGCGACGCGCGATTCGCCGACGAAGAGCGGCGCGAACGCTGCGAGGCCGAACGCGACGGCGACGAATGTCGTGAGCGGCCGCCAGGCGTCGCGTACGTCGCGAACCGCGTCGCCGATCGCGCTGCGCGTCGTCACTCGGCCGGCTCGGGTGTCGAGCGTGCCCGCCAGGCGAGCAGCGCGAGCCCGATCGCGAGCGGCAGAACGTCGCGACCTGCGGCCGCACCGCTCCAGTGCGCCGATGCGACCGCCGCCTGGACGAGGCCGAGGATCACGCCGGCGACGAATGCCCGGCGCGGCTCGAACCACACGACGACCGCTGCCAGGAGGCCGTAGAGACCGAGACGCGCGGCCGTGTCGACGTTGAACGCGCCCGAGGGCGCAGCGAGAATCGCCGCGAGGCCGGCCCAGGCTCCGGCCAGGGCGAACGCGAGGCCCACGAGGCGGGCCACCGGCAGCCCGACGAGGACGGCGGCATCGAAGTCCTGGGCGATCGCCTCGAGGGCGCGGCCGAAGCGCGTGCGCTGCAGCACGACGGCTCCGAGCGCGGCGAGCGCAACGGCGACGCCCGCCACCACGAGCGAGCGCTGCTGGATCGTGGCACCTGCGATGTGCCAGACCCCGAACGGCAGTGGATCCGGGAAGACATAGGCGGGACGGTCGAAGAAGACGAGCAGGAGCGTCCGCACCGCGAAGGCGACCGCGAGCGAAGCGCCGACCCAGCCGATCACCGAGCCGCGCGCCCGGTACGGCTCGATCGCGAGGAAGTACGACCCGGCGCTCGCCGCCGCCGTCACCACGAGCCCGACGACGAGCGCCAGCAGAAACCGGCCGCCGCCGACGCTCGTCTGCGAGATCGGTCCGGAACCTGCCGCCACGAGCAACGTGACGAAGACGCCGAGCGCGATCAGCTCCCCGAAAGCGAAGTTGACGACGCCGGTCAGGCGGAAGACGACCGACTGTCCGGCCGCCACCAAGCCATAGACGGCGCCTGCGGCAAATCCGCTGGCGAGGATCTGGAGCGAGACGGCCACGACGTCGCACTCTAGGCTTCGCCCCATGACGCTTCGTCTCTCCTCTGCCGGCGAGTCGCACGGGCCTGCGCTCGTGGCGATCCTCAGCGGCCTGCCGGCGGGCCTCGAGCTCGACCGCGCCGCGATCGACGCCGACCTGAAGCGCCGGCAGGAAGGCTACGGCCGCTCGCCGCGGCAGCAGATCGAACAGGACCGGGTCGAGGTGCTCGCCGGCCTCCGGCACGGCCGCACGCTGGGCACACCGCTCGCGCTCGTGGTTCGCAACGTCGACCACAAGAACTGGACGTGGGGGATGGCACCTTGGCAGCCCGAGGGGGAGCCGTCGGGGAAGGGCACGAAACCGGTCACCCTGCCGCGGCCCGGCCACGCGGATCTCGCCGGTGTGCAGAAGTACGGGCACGCGGACGTGCGCAACTCCCTCGAGCGCGCCTCCGCCCGGCACACGGCCGTGCACGTGGCGGCCGGAGCGGTTGCGAAGGCGCTGCTCGCGACGATCGGCGTTTCGGTCGCCGGCTCGACGGTGGACGAAGAGGGCCTGCGCAGTCGCATCGACGAGGCGCGCGCGGAACGAGACACCGTCGGCGGCCTCGTCGAGGTGCGCGCGACCGGCGTGCCGCCGGGGCTCGGGTCCTACGCGTCGAAGGAGGATCGCCTCGACGCGAGGCTTGCTGCGGCGGTGATGGGCATTCAGGCGGTCAAGGGCGTCGAGATCGGGGACGGGTTCGCGCTCGCGCAGCTGCGCGGATCCGAGGCGCACGACGAGATCGACACATCGAAGCGCCGCACGTCGAACCGTGCCGGCGGCATCGAGGCGGGCATGTCGAACGGCGAGCAGATCGTCGTGCGCGCTGCAATGAAGCCGCTGCCGACGCTGATGAAGCCGCTCGGCTCCGTCGACCTCGTGACGGGCGAGCCCGGCGACGCACTGGTCGAGCGCTCGGATGTCGCCGCGGTCGAGGCCCTCGCCGTCGTTGCCGAGGCGGCCGTCGCCTGGGAGCTCGCGGTCGCGGCGCACGAGAAGTTCGGTGGGGACACGGTCGGCGATTTCGTCGCCGCGCACGCTGCGTATCTCGGGCGAATATGACCCTCAACGCACTCGATCGGCATGTCGCATTGATCGGGTTCATGGGAGCCGGCAAGACCACGCTCGCCGGCGAGGTCGCCTCCCGGCTCGAGCGCACCGCGATCGACGCCGACCGGCTGATCGAAGGGCGCGTGCAGGTGCCGCTCGGCGAGTTCTTCGCGAAGCGAGGTGAGCTCGAGTTCCGGGTGGTCGAATCGTCGATCGTCGGCGAGACGCTGAGAAAGACCGCGCCGGCCGTGATCGCGCTCGGCGGCGGCGCCGTGAAGACAGCCTCGGTGCGGAAAGCGCTCGCGGCGAAAGCGCTGACCGTGCTCGTCGAGATCGACGTGGACACGGCCTGGCAGCGCGTGCGTGGCAGCAGCCGTCCCCTCGCGCGCAACGAAACGGAGTTCCGCAGGCTGTACGAGGAGCGCCAACCGCTCTATCGCGAGGCGGCGGACGTGGTCGCGAACGACGCCGACGGGGTCGTTCTCGCCGCGGCCGGCGTCCACCATGAGCTCGGGGCGCTCGAACGCCTCGGCGAGCTCGTTCCCGGCACCGGCGCGGTCGCACTCGTCACCGACTCGACGGTGATGGGCATCCACGGAGCAGCAGCTCAGACGGCGCTCGGAGACCGGCTGGTCTCGACCCACGAGCTGCCGCGCGGCGAGGAGGCGAAGCAGCTGCAGGTCGTGGAACGCCTCTGGTCGGAGCTGACGCTCGACCGCACAGGAACCGTGGTCGCGCTCGGCGGCGGCTCGCTGACCGATGCTGCCGGTCTCGCCGCAGCGCTCTACCTGCGGGGAATCCCCTGGGTGGCCGTGCCGACGACGCTCGTCGGCCAGGTCGATGCGGGCGTCGGCGGCAAGACTGCGATCGACATTCCGCAGGGGAAGAACCTCGTCGGCGCCTTCCACTGGCCGGCCCGCGTCGTGATCGACGAAGCGCTGCTCGCAACGCTGCCCGAGCGCGAGCGGCGCCAGGGCGAGGCCGAACGGATCAAGACGGAGCTGCTTGCCGGCCGCGCGCTCGACGTGCGGGCGGCAGCCGCGTACAAGGCTGCGCTGTGTCTGCGTGACCCGCACGACCGCGGGCCGAGGCAATGGCTCAACCTCGGTCACACGTTCGCGCACGCCCTCGAGGCGGCCGCCGATTTCGACCTGCCGCACGGTGAGGCGGTCGCCCTCGGTCTGCTCGCCGCGCTGCGGCTGAGCGGCCGCGATCCGGCTCGGGTCGTGTCGGCGCTCGATCCGCAGCCTGTGCACGTCGATCGCGAGCGCGCCTGGGCGGCGTTGCTACGCGACAAGAAGCGAAGCGGCGAGACGATCAACCTCGTGCTCCTCGGTGAGGACGGGCCGTATCTCGACGCGCGTTCGCCGGACGAGGTCCGCGCGGCCCTGGATACCCTGATTTCCTGATGCAGGTCCTCGTCCTGAACGGCGTCAACCTGAACGTGCTCGGTCGCCGCGACCGGACGATCTACGGCGGGCTCAGCCTGAACGAGCTCGAGAGCCGCATCTACGGCTGGGCACACGAGCTCGACATCAGCGCGCGCTGCCGCCAGACGAACAGCGAAGGGGAGTACATCGGCTGGATCCACGACTCGTACGACAACGTCGACGGCTTGATCGTCAATCCGGGAGCCTGGAGCCACTACAGCTATGCGATCCGGGACGCGCTCGAGCTGATGACCGTCCCGATCGTCGAGGTGCACCTCTCCGACATCGACCATCGTGAGGAATGGCGGCGGACGAGCGTGATCGCGGAGCTCGCTGCACACCGGGTGATCGGCAAGGGGCCGGACGGCTATCGCGAGGCGTTCGAGTTCCTCGCCGGGAAGGAGCTCACAACGTGAATGCACGGATGCACGCGCTGAGCGAGCGCCTCGAGACGCCGCTCCTCGTCACGAACCTGACCAACGTCTTCTATCTGACGGGCTTCGACAGCTCGAATGCCGCGCTCCTCGTCGAGCCGGGCGGCCAGGCGACGCTCTACACCGACTTCCGGTACATCGAGTCGGCGCAGGAGGTGGCCGGGGTCGAGGTGCAGCTCGCGAAGCGGGGCCTGATGCAGGACATCGGTGAGCTTCTGAAGGGAAAGGTCCAGTTCGAGGCGGACGTGCTCCCGTACCTGGAGTGGGAGCGCCTTCAGTCGGGCGGCGCGAAGCTCGTGCCGACCCGTGGCCTCGTCGACGAGGTCCGTGCGGTGAAGGACGCCGAAGAGGTGGTGAAGATCGGCCGCTCGGCGAAGATCGCCGACCGCGGCCTCGAGGCGCTGACCGCCGAGACGTGGATCGGCCGCTCGGAGCGCGAGCTCGCCTGGCGGCTCCGAGAGCTGCTGCATGCGCACGGCGCCGACGAGCTGTCGTTCGACTCGATCGTCGCGTCGGGCGAGAACGGCGCCAGGCCGCACGGCCATCCGACCGACAAGATCGTCGAGCGCGGCACCCTCGTCACCGTCGACTGGGGCGTTCGCGTCGACGGCTACTGCAGCGACTGCACGCGCACGTTCTCGACCGGACGGCTGCCCGATCGCCTGCGTGAGGCCTACGACGTGTGCCTCGAGGCGCAGCAGCATGCGTGCGCGAACATCAAAGCCGGGCTCACGGGGGTGGAGGCGGACGCCCTTGCGCGCGATCGCATCGACGCAGCCGGGTTCGGCGAGGCATTCGGCCACGGCCTCGGGCACGGGGTGGGCCTCGCGATCCACGAAGCGCCCCGCCTGTCGACCGAATCGACCGACACTCTCGCCGCCGGGCACTGCGTCACGATCGAGCCGGGCATCTACCTCTCAGGGCTCGGCGGCGTGCGGATCGAGGACCTCGCGATCGTCCGCGACGACGGCGTCGACCTCCTGACGAGCTTCCCGAAGGAGCTGATCGAGGTTTCGTGACACACCCGAACCTGGTTCGCACAGCGAACCAGGTTCGCGAGTTCGCTACCCTCCGGCGCCGATGGCAGAGGTCGTCGCAACCAATCAGTTCCGCAACGGGATGCACATCGAGCTCGAGGGCCAGACCTGGCGCATCGTGGAGTTCCAGCACGTGAAGCCGGGAAAGGGCGGCGCCTTCGTGCGCACCAAGCTGAAATCGCTTGCGTCCGGCTCCGTGGTCGACAAGACCTTCAGGGCGGGCGAGAAGTTCCCGCGCGTGCGCACCGAGCAGAAGAACATGCAGTTCCTCTACGACTCGGGCGACGAGGTCGTGTTCATGGACGAGTCGAACTACGAGCAGCTCTCCTTGCCGCACGCGTTGATCGAGGACGAGCTGCCGTTCATGCAGCCCTCGTCGTCGGTGCAGGTGATGTTCGTCGGAGGGACGCCCTCCGGGATCGACCTGCCCGCCTCGGTGATCCTCGAGGTGACCGACACCGAGCCGGGTGTGAAGGGCGACACCGTCTCGAACGTCATGAAGCCGGCCACCCTCGAGACCGGCGCAATCATCCAGGTGCCCCTCTTCGTCAACGTCGGGGACAAGATCAAGCTCGATCCCCGGGAGAAGCGGTACATCCAGCGCGCGTAGCGGTAGGGTCCCAGGCCATGCCGCGCCTCGTCGACACGACGATCCGCGTCCTCAGTCAGGAGCCGCTTGCCGGCCTGATGCCGACGGCGGATCTGCTGCGCCTCGCCGACCTCCTCGACGGGGCGGGCTTCGCGTACCTGGAGGTCTCGGGCGGCGGAGTCTTCGACAACGCCGTACGGCGGGGAGTCGAGAGCCCGTGGGAGCGCATCCGGGCGCTGAAGGCGCGCACGACGACGCCGCTCGCGCTCGCCTTGCGTGGACGGTTCCTCGTCGGATCGCGGCCGGTCGGCGGCGACTTCGCGCGACGGTTCGTCGCGAGCGCCGCCCAGAGCGGCATCGAGGTCTTCCGCCTGCACGACCCGCTGAACGACGTCGACAACCTGCGCGAGGCGGCCGAGGCGATCGTCGACTCGGGCGCCGAGTTCGAGGCCGGCCTGCTCTACGGCAGCGGGAAGCACGAAGCGCTCGTCGAGGCCGCGAAGCGACTGCCGCACCTGGGCGCCGCACGCATCCTCCTGAACGACCCCGCAGCCGTCCTGCAGCCGCACCGGGCCAGTGAGCTCGTCGCCGAGCTTCGGGACGTGTCGGGCCTGCCCGTCGGCCTCTACGCGCAGGGCGCGGGCGGAAACGCACTTGCCGCCGCGATCGAGGCTGCGCGAGCGGGCGCCGACGTGATCGCGACTTCTGTCTACCCCGTTGCACTCACGATGCACCGCGTCTCCTCCGAGGCCGCCGCGCAAGCGCTGGCCGGGCTGGGGCTCTCGACGGGGGTCGACATGGACGCCCTCTGGGCCGCTGCCGATCTGGTCGACGAGCACATCGGCGACGAGCCGGTCTCGCCGGTTGCGCCGCGAATCGCAGTGCGCGCCGCGCAGCGGAAGCTGCCGGTCGGCCTGGTGGGTGCGCTCGACGCGCAGCTTCGCAGCCAGGCGGCTGGAGATCGCCTCGACGAGGTGCTGGAAGAGGTCGACAAGGTCCGCATCGAGGTGGGCTCACCGCCGCTCGCCGCGCCGATCGGCAACATCGTCGCGTCACAGGCGCTCCTGAACGTGCTCACCGCCAATCGTTACTCCACGATGGTCGACGAGCTTCGCGACCTCGTCGAGGGACGCTTCGGGCGCACACCGGCGGCGGTGGACCCGGCCCTCGTCCGCGCGGTCGCTCTGATCGGCAACGGTCGCGACGAGGATCCGGTGGTCGACCTCGACCAGCTCCGCGCGGACGCAGAGGGTCTCGCCTCCAGCGAGGAGGAGCTGCTCCTGCTTGCGCTCTTCGGCGAGGAGGCCGAGCCCTTGCTCCGCTCGATCCGCGAGCGCTCGGGCGGCGACGAGTCGCTCGGCGCACGGGGTGTCGACCAGGCGCGCGCCGAGAAGATCCGAGAGATCGTGCGCATCGTGCAGGAGACCGGAGTGGGCGAGATCACGATCGAGGAGGACGGCATGCGCGTCAGCGTCCGCCGCACCGCCGACCATGCTCCGGCCGCTCAGGCCGCTCCCGCCGGGCCGGCGGCACCGGAGGGTGAGGCAGAGCTGCCGCCGGTCGCGCCCCGCGACGACTCGCTCGTCCGGGTGGAGAGCCCGATGGTCGGGACCTTCTACCGCGCACCGGCGCCGGGAGCCGCCGCCTTCGTCGAGGAAGGCGACCCCGTCGCCGCCGGTCAGACGCTCTGCATCCTCGAAGCGATGAAGCTCATGAACGAGGTGAAGTCCGACGTCGAAGCCGTCGTGCGCGCGATCCACGTGGGCGACGCCGAGGCGGTCGAGTACGGCCAGCTGCTCTTCGAGCTCGAACCGGTCAACGGCCGACCACTCGACGCGGTGTAGTGATGTTCACCAGAGTCCTGGTGGCAAACCGTGGCGAGATCGCCGTCCGGGTGATCCGCGCGCTCCACGAGCTCGACATCGAGGCGGTTGCCATCTACTCGACGGCCGACAAGGACGCGCTGCACGTGCGTCTGGCCGACCAGGCTGTCCACGTCGGGCCGCCTCCCGCCGCCGAGAGTTATCTCCGGATCCCGAACGTGATCGCAGCTGCGACGACCACCGGCTGTCAGGCGGTGCATCCCGGGTACGGGTTCCTCGCCGAGAACCCCGGGTTCGTCGAGGCGTGCGTCGACAACGACCTGGTGTTCATCGGACCGCCGGCGGACGTCATGGCGACGATGGGGGACAAGATCTCCGCGAAGCAGGCCATGCGCGCCGCCGACGTGCCGACGGTTCCCGGCACCGAGGGTGCAACGAACGTCTCCGCGGCGCGGGCCGCGGCGGAGGAGATCGGCTTCCCCGTCCTGCTCAAGGCGACGGCCGGCGGCGGTGGCAAGGGCATGCGGCTCGTCACGCAGCCCGATGAGCTCGAGGACGCGTTCGGGATGGCCGCGGCCGAGGCAGAGGCTGCGTTCGGCGACGCGACGATGTACGTCGAGAAGGCGCTCGTGCCGGCACGGCACGTCGAGATCCAGGTTCTTTGCGACCAGTACGGCAACGTGCTCACGCTCGGCGAGCGCGAGTGCTCGATTCAGCGCCGCCATCAGAAGCTGATCGAAGAGTCGCCGTCGGCGGCGCTCACCCCGGAGGCACGGGAGGCGATGGAGCTCGCAGCCGAGCGCGCCTGCCGCGCCGTCGGCTATCGCAACGCAGGCACCTTCGAGTTCCTGCTCGGCCCCGACGGCAGCTTCTACTTCATCGAGCTCAACGCCCGACTGCAGGTCGAGCACCCGGTGACCGAGCTCTGCACCGGCATCGATCTCGTGCGCGAGCAGCTGCTCGTCGCCGCAGGCGAGGAGCTGAGCGTGTCCGGCCGCGCCCCCCGCCGCGGGCACGCGATCGAGATCCGTCTCAACGCCGAGGATCCCGAGCACGATTTCCGGCCCTCTCCTGGCCGCATCGGCCTCTTCGAGCCGCCGCTCGGCCCGGGTGTGCGGGTCGACACGTTCGTCGAGTCGGGCTCGATGATCTCGCCGTTCTACGACTCGATGGTCGCCAAGCTGATCGTCTGGGACAGCGACCGCCCGGCCGCGATCGCCCGGGCCGAGCGCGCGCTGCGCGAAACGGTCATCGAGGGCGTCCCGACGACTCGCGACCTCGCGCTCGAGGTGCTCGGGAGCGAGGCGTTCCGCAGCGGCGAGTACTCCACCTCGACGCTCGAGGCGCTGCGGGCGCCGGTCCTATGAGCATCTCGCGCCGCCAGGCACGCCGGCAGGCGCTGTTCCTGCTCTACCAGTGGGATCTCTCGGGACAGGAGATCGGCTCGCAGTACGCCGGCGAGATCGATCCCTGGGCGCGCGGGATCGCGGAGGCCGTAGCCGAACACGCTCCCGAGCTCGACCTGCGCATCACATCGGCGGCGGACGGCTGGACGGCCGACCGGTTGGGCGTCGTCGAGCGCAGCGCCCTGCGCGTCGCCGTGCACGAATTGACGTCGCGCGAGATCCCGGCGGAGGTGGCGATCAACGAGGCCGTGGCGTTCACCAAGCGCTATGCATCCGACGACGGTGCCAGGCTCGTGAACGGCATTCTGGGACGCATCCAAAGCGAGGAGGCCGCATGACGTCGGAAGAGTCGTTGAACAACGCAGAGCATCTGCTGGCGCGGCTGGAGGCGGCGCGGGTGCGCCTGGAGGAGACCGAGGACCCCGATCAGGCGATCGAGATCCTCCAGGAGCTGGCCGAGCTCGCGAAGGAGGTCGAAGGGGAGCTCCAGCGGGCGAAACGGGCCGCCGAGACAGAGGCTGCCGCGCCGCCAGTGGAGACGCCGCCGGATGCAGCCGCGGGTTGAGCAGCTGCGGGAGCTCGTCGAGGCGTATCTCGCCGAGCTTGCGCTGACCCCGGAGCTCGGGACGCTCGAACCTGCGATGCGGCACGCACTCGGCGGCAAGCGCGTCCGCCCGGTGCTGTGCCTCGCCACGGGAGATGCGGTCGGTGCGCGTGTCGAGGACCTGCTGCCCGCGGCCGCGGCCGTCGAGCTCGTGCACTCCTTCTCGCTCGTGCACGACGATCTGCCTGCGCTCGACGACGATCGCGAGCGCCGTGGCGCGCCGTCGGTGTGGGCGCAGCACGGCGAAGCGACCGCGATCCTCGCGGGCGACGCGCTGCTCGCCGAAGCAGTCCGGCTGGCGCTCTCGTATCCCACTCCGGCAATCGCACGCGAGCTGATCGATGCGACGCTCGCGATGATCGCGGGGCAGCAGATCGACCTGGAGGGCGGCGCACCGCTCGACCGGCTCCATGCGCTCAAGACCGGGGCACTCTTCTCCGCCTCCGTGATGTGCGGTCTCTGGGCGGCCGAGATCCCGGTCTCCGAGCACGGACCGTGGCGCGCGTTTGCGGGCGAGCTCGGCCTGCTCTTCCAGATCGTCGACGACGTGCTCGACGGCGACGGTTACGTGCTGGAGGTGGGTGAAGAGCACGCCCGCCGCCTCGCGGACGAGGCGGCGGAGCGGGCGTGTGCGGGGCTCGCCGACCTCGATGTGGACACGAGTGTCCTCGAGGCGATCGTTGGTGAGCTCGCCGTTCGAACAGCCTGAGCGCAGGGCGTGCTACGCCGTCGTCGTGCGGCGCCAGACGCCTCGTCCGAGCGCGACGAGCGCGAGCACGATCAGGGTGAGAACACAGAGCATGAACCCGATCCAGCCGATGCCGCCGAGGATCCACCGGATTCCGTGCTCGTCGTTCCGGAACGGATAGCTGAGCGCGAGCAGGACGGCACCTGATACGCCGACTCCGATCATTGCCTTGTAGAGCTTCACGAGAGCCTCCTTCTTGGATGACTGACCCGGACGACGGTAGGCGTGGCCGCGAACGGTGTCGTCGGCGTGCGGGTTGATCGTGGATCGACCTCGGGGTTGATGCCGTGAACCGCGCTCCGCGATACCGTCTGCGCGGTGAAGAAGATCGACATCGCGCTCGCAGTCGGCTTGACCGCGTGGATGGTGGCCGAGGTCTGGGCAGAGAACCTGCAGCCGGCGGGTGTGACGATCCCGCTGACGATCGTCGCCGGTGCGTCGCTCGCCTGGCGGCGGCTCTACCCGATCCCGGTCGCGCTCCTCGTCACTGCCGTATCGATCGCGGAGGCGGCGGCGGGCATGACGTTGCACAGCGCGGTGTCTCCGGTCGTGGCGCTGTTTCTCGTTTCGTGGTCGATCGGCGCGTACGAGGATCGGCGCCGCGCGATTCTCGGGCTGACGCTGCTCGTGTCCGGCGTCTGGGTCTCGATGGCCGTCGACATGCTTCGCGGGACCGACCACTACGTGGGGACCGATTTCCCGTGGATCGGAGCCCTCGTCCTGGCGCCCGGCGTGCTCGGCATCGCGTTCGGAGCGCGCACGCGCAGTCTCCGGGCCGCGGAGGCTCGGACACAGCTGCTCGAGCTCGAGCGGCGCGAGGCGATCGCTTCGGAGCGCGCACGGATTGCGAGAGAGCTCCACGACGTGATCGCCCACTCGGTGTCGGTGATGACGGTTCAGGCGGGAGCGGCGGAAGAGATGTTGAAGACCGACCCGGCGCGTGCCTTCGAACCGGTGCGCGCGATCCAGGACACCGGGCGCGGCGCACTCGTGGAGATGAAACGTCTGGTGGGCGTCCTCCGCGATGATGACGAGGACGTCGGGCTCGCGCCCCAACCGGGTCTCGGGGACGTCGAGCGTCTCCTCGAACAGATGCGCAACGCGGGCCTACGGGTCGACTTGCGAATCGAAGGGGCCGAGCGACCCGTGCCGCCGGGCGTGGATCTCTCCGCCTATCGCGTCATCCAGGAGGCGCTGACGAACACCTTGAAGCACACAGGCGGCGCACCTGCGATCGTCGTCGTGCGCTTCGGCGACGATGCTCTGGAGGTCGAGGTGACGGATGCAGGCAGCGCTGCTCCTGCACGCAGGGACAGCGGCCACGGGCTCGTCGGCATGCGCGAACGGGTGGGGATCTTCGGCGGCACGTTCGACGCAGGGCCTGGCGCTGCCGGCGGATTCGTCGTGCGAGCGCTCCTACCTCTCGACGTGTCCGCATGACATCCGTCCTGCTCGCCGACGACCAGGCGCTCGTCCGCGGCGGCTTTCGGATGATCCTGGAGGCCCAGGAAGGTCTGGAGGTGATCGCCGAGGCCGAGGACGGACGAGCCGCCGTCGAACGCTCGCGCCAGCTCAGGCCCGACGTGATCCTGATGGACGTACGCATGCCCGGCCTGGACGGGATCGAGGCGACGAAGATCGTCGTCGAAGAGGGTCTGGCGGGCCACGTGCTCGTGCTGACGACGTTCGATGAGGACCGGATCGTCTACGACGCACTGAGGGCGGGAGCAAGCGGCTTCCTGCTCAAGACCGTTCCACCGGCACAGCTCGTCGAGGCAGTGCGAATCGTGGCGGCGGGTGAGGCGCTCCTCGCGCCCGCGGTGACCCGGCGCTTGATCGAGGACTTCGTGAGGCGGCCGCCGCCCGGCGGCGGCGTGCCTGAACGCCTGGCCGCCTTGACCGACCGCGAGCGAGAGGTTCTCGCACTGATCGCGCGGGGCCTCACGAACAGCGAGATCGCGGCAAGGCTCTACGTGAGCGGAGCCACGGTCAAGACGCACGTGAACCGGATCCTGTCGAAGCTCGACGTTCGCGATCGCGTACAGGCCGTCGTGCTCGCCTACGAGACCGGCCTCGTGACTCCCGGCGACTAGGCTCCGCGCCGATGATCCGCGACCGTTCGATCGTCGCTCTGCTCAGCGCCGAGCTGATCTCCCGTTTCGGGTCGCAGCTGACGTACCTCGCCCTGCCGTGGTTCGTGCTCGTCACCACGGGCTCGCCGACCAAGATGGGGCTCGTGTTCGCCGTCGAGCTGGCGCCGATGGCGTTGCTCGGCATCCCCGCCGGCTCGGTCGTCCAACGGCTCGGGCCCAAGACCTCGATGCTCGTGGCGGACGGCGCCCGCGCGCCGATCGTCGCGATCGTGCCGTTCCTGAACATCGTCGGCGGTCTGACCTTCGGCGTGATCCTCGTGGTCGCGGCGCTGCTCGGCACGTTCTCGTGCGCCTACTTCACCTGCCAGCGGCTGATCCTTCCCGCCGTCGTCGGTGAAGGCGAGCAGCAGCTCGCCCAGGCGAACAGTCTCGTCGAGGGCGCTGGAAACATCACCAATCTGCTCGGCCCTGCGCTCGCCGGGGTGCTCATCGCGTTGCTCGGCGCAGCGAACGTGATGTGGCTCGATGCGGCGTCGTTCCTGATCGCGTTCGTCATCATCGGGCTCTTCGTCCGGGTCGGGAGCACTGTGCACGAGGACGACGCCGACTCCGGCGGGGTCTGGGCCGGCCTCTCGTACCTGCGCCGCGATGTCCTGCTCGCCCGCGTCTCACTCTCGAGCCTGACCTTCGGGTTCCTCTTCCCGATGCTCGGCGCGTCGTTGCCGGTGCTCGCCTACCAGCAGTACGATCACAATCCGCGCGTCGCAGGCCTCCTCTTTGCAGTGATCGGCGGCGGCCAGGTCGTGGGCTCTCTCCTCGCGTTTCGGCTCGTCACCAAGGTTCCAGGGATGCGCCTGGCCGCGATCGCAGCGTTCTTCACCGCGGCGCCTCTCTGGCTGCTCGTCCCGCACGCGTCGCTCGGCGTAGCAGCGGTCGCGCTTGGGATCTGCGGCGCGTCGATTCCCTTGATCAACGCGCCATATCTCGGGATGCTCTCGGTGCGGGTGCCGCGCGCGCTGCGCGGCAAGGTGCTGCAGTCCCTGATCACGATCAACCAGCTCGCAGGGCCGCTCGGCTACCTGATCGCCGGCACGCTCTTCGTCGCAATCGGCCTGCACGCCACGTACGCGCTGATCGCGGTCCTCGCGACGCTTGCAAGCCTCAACTTCATCGTCGTCGCACCGAGGTTCACTCTTGCCCAAGAAACGGCTTGACCTGTTGCTGGTCGAACGTGGCCTCGCGGAGTCGCGGGCGCAGGCCCAGGCACTCGTGATGGCGGGCCGCGTTCCGGGGCATGCCAAGGCCGGGGAGCAGGTCGACGAAGACGCACCCCTCGAGGTGCTCGAACCACCGCCGTACGTCTCTCGTGCGGGGCATAAGCTCGCCAACGCCCTCGACGCCTTCGAGATCGACGTTGCGGGCCTCGACGCACTCGACGTCGGCGCGTCCACGGGTGGATTCACCGATGTGCTGCTGCAACGCGGAGCGGCGCGGGTGATCGCTCTCGACGTGGGCTACGGACAACTGCACGACAAGATCCGGCACGACGAGCGGGTGACCGTCCTCGAGCGTGTCAACGCCCGCTCGCTGACCGAGTTGCCGTTCGAACCGCAGATCGTCACGTGCGACGTGTCGTTCATCTCCGTGAAGCTCGCGCTTCCCCCGGCACTGCGGCTCGCGGCGCCGGGGTGGCAGGCGCTCGTGCTCGTCAAGCCGCAGTTCGAAGCGGGCCGGGCCGAGACGCCCAAGGGCGTCGTGCGCGACCTCGAGGTGCGACGGCGCGTCGTGCGCGAGGTGGCCGAGACCCTGCTCGCAGCCGGAGGAGAGCCGCGCGGAGTCATAGACTCGGGTCTGCCCGGCCCGAAGGGAAACCATGAGTTCGTCCTCCACCTCGTCCAGCGCGAACGTGCAGAGCGCCCAGCCCGGCTCGACCGGTGGATCGACGATGCCGTCGGTTAGGCGCGCGACGGTCGTCACGATCGAGCGTGACGGCGTCGGCGACGCCCTCGAACGGCTTCAGGCGGTCGCGAAACGGTGTGGAGTGGAGCTGGTCGACAGCAACGACGCGGACATCGCGATCGTGCTCGGCGGCGACGGCACGATGCTGCGCGCGCTGGCGCGCTTCCTCGGCTCGAACGTGCCGGTGATCGGCGTCAACTACGGCCGCGTCGGCTTCCTGACGGCGATCGCTGGAGCCGAGCTCGACGCGGCGATGGCCCGGGTGTTCGCGGGCGACTACCGAACCGTCGAGCTCGCGACGCTGGAGGTGACGGTCGCCGGCGAGACGAGCGTGGCGATCAACGATGTGGTGGTCGCGGGCGGAACGCTCGGGCGCATGATCGAAGTCGGGTATTCGATCGGCGGCGAGGAGCTCGGCTCGCAGCCGTGTGACGGTCTGATCTGCGCGACGCCGGCAGGCTCGACCGCCTACAACCTCTCGAACGGCGGGCCGGTGCTCGTGTGGGGGATCGACGCGATGGTGCTCACGTTCGTCGCCCCGCATGCGCTCGTCATCCGGCCGCTCGTCGTGCCGCGCGGCCCGGAGGTGACGATCACGAACCTGACACCCAGCCTCGAGACGACCGTGCTCGTCGACGGGCAGGAGGTCGGAAAGCTCGCCACCGGCGCAGAGGCCGTCGTGCGAGTCGGCAGCCGGCCGAGTCTCCTCGCGACCCTGCCCGAGGTGACCTTCTTCCGCCGGTACGCCTCCACCTTCGGGCGATAGGAGGGCGACAGGCGCACTCCGTACGATGGCGGGGTGCTGCTTCGGCTGCGGATCTCGAACCTCGTGCTCATCCGGGAGGCCGAGCTGCGGCTCGCTGCCGGCCTGAACGCGATCACCGGCGAGACCGGCGCCGGCAAGACGATCCTCACGAATGCGATCGGCCTCCTGCTCGGCTCGCGCGGCGACGCGGCGCTGATCGGCGCCGCGGGCGAGGAGGCGTACGTGGAGGCCGAGTTCGACGACGTGGACGACGAGACGCTGGGCCGACTCGCGGAGCTGCGGCCGGACGGAGAGGACGGTCTCGTCCTGGCGCGCCGGATCTTCGCCGACGGGCGCACGCGGGCCTACGCGTGGGGGCGTAGCGCCGCTCGCGAAGACGTCGCCGCGGCAGCCGAGGCGCTGATCGCGATGAGCGGCCAGTTCGAACAGCGGCGCCTCGCGCGGCCCGCCTACCAGCGGAGCGTGCTCGACGCATTCGCAGGGCTGGACACGCGGACAGCCGCGCGCTCCTGGCGTGAGCTGGGAGCTGCCCGGCGCAGCTACGACGAGCTGACCCGCGATGCGGCCGGGGCGCAGGCGCGGCTCGACGAGCTGCGGCTGATTGCCGACGACACAGCCGGTCTCGCACCGGGCCGTGAGGACGAGCTGCGCGCAGAACGGGAGCGGCTGTTGCACCTCTCGGAGCTCGCAGAGGGCGTTTCGAACGCGGCGACGGCCCTCTCGCCGGACGAGGGCGAGGGCGCGACGGACTTCGTCGCGCTGGCCGAGCGCTCCGTCGCACCCATGGAGCGGCTCGCGCCGGAGCTGCAGGCCGCCGGGGAGGCGCTGCGCCAGGCCGGCCTGCAGCTGCGTGAGACCGCATCGGATCTGCACGCATTCCTCGCCTCGCTCGAGGCGGAGCCCGGCCGGCTCGAGGAGCTCGAAGAAGAGCTCGAGACCTTCTCCGACCTGAAGCGGCGCCACCGGGCCCAGACGTTCGCCGAGCTGCTGGAGCGCGGGGAGGCCGCGCGGCACGAGCTCGAGCTGGTTGCCGATGGGCACGACCCCGTCCAGGCGGCGGCCGCGGCGCTGGCCGTGGCGCAGGCGGAGGTCGACCGCCTGCACGCGGAGCTGCGGGCGGCTCGCGGCCGGGCGGCGGATCCCTTCGCGGCGGCCGTGGCAGCCGAGCTGCAGGCGATCGGCCTCGGCGACGGTGAGTTCCGTGTCGTGCTGAGTGAGCGCGATCCCGGTGCGTCCGGTGCCGACGACGTCGCGTTCCTGATCCGGCCGAACGCCGGGTTGCCGTTCGGGCCCGTCGCCGAGACCGCCTCGGGCGGCGAGCTCTCGCGCGTCGCACTGGCGATCGCGGCGGTCGCGGGGGGCGAGACGATGGTGTTCGACGAGATCGACGCCGGCCTCGGCGGCACCACCGCGCACGCGGTCGCGGAGACGCTGCGCCGCCTCGCGGGCCGCGCCCAGGTGCTCACGATCACCCACCTGCCCCAGATCGCGACGGTTGCCGACCGTCACTTCTCGGTGGAGAAGATCCAGGGCGATCCGACCCACACGCGGATCGAGCCGCTCGACGACGCCCAGCGCCGTGACGAGGTCGAGCGGATGCTCGGCGGCGCAGACTTCCTCGCCACGATCGACCGTGGTGCCTGACGGCCGGTGAGCACGGCCGGCCGGGAGCTGCTCGCCCCGCGGGAGGACGTCTGGAAGTTCCTCGCCGAGCCGTATCACCTCCCGGACTGGTGGCCCGGCATCACGGGCGTCGACCCGGACCGGCGCGGGTTCGCGCCCGGAGCCCGCTGGACGGTGCAGGCGTCCAAGCACAACGTCTTCATCGGGCGCAGGCGGGTCGAGACGATGCTGCTCGTCCGCGAGATCGACCTCTACGAGCGCTGGACCTGGCACCTGCTCGAGCCCGCCACCGATACCGAGATCCGGCTTCGTGCCACTGCCCCCGACCGCACCCTGGTCACGGTCACGACGTCGAGCCGGGTCGCCCGCGCCGCCGTGCAGCGCCTCTACGACCTCGTCCAGACAGCCGCCCGGCTTTAGATGGCCGCGACCAGCCAGCCGACGGTCCGCCTAGGATCCCGCAGGTGATCGAGGCGGGCGCACTGGTAGGATGGAGTTCCGTGAAGCTGTTCACGGAGAGACGCGCGTAGGTGGCCAAGTTCGTTTTCGTCACCGGCGGCGTCGTCTCGTCTCTCGGGAAAGGCATCACCGCGGCGTCTCTCGGCCGGCTGCTCAAGGCGCGCGGGCTGAAGGTGCAGGTGCAGAAGTTCGACCCGTACATCAACGTCGATCCGGGGACGATGAGCCCGTTCCAGCACGGCGAGGTGTTCGTCACGGAGGACGGCGCCGAGACCGATCTCGACATCGGCCACTACGAGCGCTTCATCGACGAGAACCTTTCCCGCGCCGCCAACCACACCGCCGGCGGCGTGTGGGACCGCGTCCTTCGCAAGGAGCGGAAGGGCGAGTACCTCGGGTCGACCGTGCAGGTGATCCCGCACATCACGAACGAGATCAAGGCGCGTATCCGCTCGGTCGCCGAGGCCACGGACACGGACGTCGTGATCACCGAGATCGGCGGCACGGTCGGCGACATCGAATCCCAGCCCTTCCTCGAAGCGATCCGTCAGTTCCGGCGCGAAGTCGGCCCCGAGAACGTCATCTATCTGCACGTCACTCTCGTCCCGTTCATCGACACGGCGGGCGAGTTGAAGACGAAACCGACCCAGCACTCCGTCAACGAGCTGCGTCGCATCGGTGTGCATCCCGACGTGCTCGTCTGCCGCTCGACGGAGTCGCTGCCCCGTGAGATTCGCGAGAAGATCGCCCTGTTCGCCGACGTCGACGTCGACGCGGTGATCACGAATCCGGACGTTTCCGACGTCTACCTGGTCCCGCTCGCCCTGCAGGAACAGGGGCTCGACGAGCTCGTCTGCCGGAAGCTCGGCATCGACGCTCCGCCGGCGGAGCTGGGCGAGTGGTTGGAGCTGACGGAGCGGATCAAGGCACGCAAGGAATCCGTCGAGATCGCGCTCGTCGGCAAATACGTCAAGCTGCACGACGCCTACCTCTCGGTGCACGAGGCGCTCAAGCATGCGGGCATCCACAACGGCTGTCGCGTGCACGTGCGCTGGGTCGACGCGGAGGACATGACGCTCGAGGAGACCCGCGCCGAACTGGCGGGCGTCGACGGCGTGCTCGTCCCGGGAGGTTTCGGCTCGCGGGGCTGGGAGGGGAAGATCCTCGCCTGCCGGGTTGCGCGCGAGGACCGCATTCCGTACCTCGGCATCTGCCTCGGCATGCACGTCGCAGTCTCCGAGTTCGCGCGTCACGTCTGCGATCTCGACGGCGCGAACTCGACCGAGATGGATCCGGAGACGCCGTTCCCCGTCATCGACCTGCTGCCCGAGCAGAAGGAGATCGAAGATCTCGGCGGCACCATGCGTCTCGGCGCACAGGCCGTCGAGCTGGCCGAAAGAACCCGGACGCGCGCGGTGTACAGCGACGAGACCGTGATCGCGGAGCGCCATCGTCACCGGTACGAGGTGAACAACGCCTACCGTCAGCAGCTGATCGACTCGGGGCTCGTGGTCAGCGGCACGTTCCAGGAGGGTCGCCTGGTCGAGATCGTCGAGCTGCCCGATCACCCCTGGTTCGTCGCCTCACAGTTCCATCCCGAGTTCAAGTCGCGGCCGACGCGGCCGGCGCCACTGTTCCGCGAGTTCGTCGACGCCGCACTTCAGCGGGCACGAGCCCGCAGCGGCATCGAAGTCGCCTAGTCTCCCCTCGGTGCCGCCGGACGTCCTCGACCTGTTCGCGGAGCTCGCCGCGGTCGCGAGCCCGCCCGGCGCTGAGCGTGCGGTCGCGGATCTCGTGATCCGGTATCTGCGCGACTGCGGTCTCGACGTCGACGAGGACGGCTGCGGCCCGGGAATCGGCTCGACGATCGGCAACCTGTACTCGCGGATCGAGCCGACCGCGCCCGGCGAGCCTCTCCTGCTCTGCGCCCACCTCGATACGGTGCCGCCGACTGCCGCGATCGAGCCCGTGGTCGAGGACGGAATCGTTCGGAACGCCGCCGGCACGATCCTCGGCGCCGACAACAAGGCTGCCGTCGCCGCCATGCTCGAGGCGATCCGGCTGATCCTCGCCGAGCGCCGCCCGCACGCCGGCATCGAGCTGCTGTTCACACCCAAGGAAGAGGTCGGGCTCGTCGGCGCGTACGCCTTCGACCACACCCGGCTGCGTGCGCGCACCGGGTACGTCTACGACCAGGCCGCCCCGATCGGAGTGGTGATCCTCGGTGCGCCGTACTCGCAGTCGCTGGAGGTCACCTTCCACGGGCGCGCCGCGCACTCGGGGATGCATCCCGAGGACGGTCGCTCGGCGATCGCCGCTGCGGCTCGTGCGATCTCCGAGTTCCGGCTCGGGCGCGTCGACGACGACTCGACCGCCAACGTCGGCACGATCTCGGGCGGCACCGCGACGAACATCGTCCCGGAGTGGTGCACCTTCGTCGCCGAGGCGCGCTCGCAGGACGAACGAAAGCTGGCCGATCTGATCCAGGAGATGCAGGACGCGATCACGTTCGCGGCCGGCGTCGCCGACTGCGACGTCGAGACGAAGGCCCGCAAGAGCTACCGCGGCTATCGCTTCGCGAAGTCCGACCGTGCCGTCGCGCTTGCGGCGACGGCGCTGGCGGGGCGCGGGCACGCCGTCACGTACGAGCTCTCCGGCGGCGCCGCGGATGCGAACGTCTTCAACGAGCGCGGACTCGAGGTCGTGAACCTCGCGAACGGGATGGCCGACATCCACACCCCGGCCGAGCACATCTCGGTCGCCGATCTCGAGGCGATGGTCGACGTGACATTCGCGTTGGTCGAATCCGCGCTCGCAGCGTGATGGAGGAGCGCCGCCTCGGGCCCGTCGTCGGACTCGGCACCTGGAACACGTTCGACGCCGATGAGCGACTCGCACGTTCCGTCGTCGACTCGGCCCTCGCGAGCGGCGTGAGATTCTTCGACACCTCGCCGATGTACCGGGGGGCCGAGGCGGCCCTCGCTGTCGCCCTCGCGGACCGTCGCGACGAGGCGATCGTCGCGACGAAGATCTGGGCCACGACGGTTGCGGAGGGTCGCGAGCAGCTCGCGCGCCAGCTCGAGTGGTACGGCGGCCGTGTCGACGTCGAGCAGGTGCACAACCTCGTCCTCTGGCGCGAGCAGCTCGAGTGGCTCGAGGCCGAGCGCGACGAGGGCCGCATCGTCCGCCTCGGCGTCACGCACTATCAGGCAGCCGCCGCCGGGGCGCTGGCCGACGCGCTGCGCACGAAGCGATTCGACGTTCTGCAGGTGCCGTACAGCCCGTGGGAACGCGAGTGCGAGCATGAGCTGCTCCCGCTCGCGTCCGAGCTCGGGGTTGCGGTGATCGCGATGCGGCCCCTGGGCGGCTCCGGCGAAGACCGGCGGCGGCGCGTCGAGCTGACGGAAGCTCAGCGTGAGGAGCTCGCTGTCGAGACCTGGGCCGAGGCGCTGCTGCGCTGGGCACTCGCAGATCCGCGGATCGACTCCGTCATTCCCGCCACCTCGAATCCCGCCCGCGCGACCGAGAACGCGCGGGCCGGTCACGGAGCGCGGTTCACGGCCGACCAGCGTGCACTCGTGGAGCAGCTCGCTCAGTAGTAGACGGACGTCCGCACGCGGCTGCGCAGCTCGCCGCCGTCGAGATAGCGGCGCAGGTTGTCGGCGAACAGTTCGATGATCCGTTCGTTCTCGTGCCACGAGAGGGCCGAGGTGTGCGGGCTGATGATCACGTTCTCGAGCTCCCAGAGCGGGCTCGTCCTCGGCAGCGGCTCCTCGGCGAAGACGTCGAGCGCCGCGCCCGCCAGCTTGCCCGAGGCGAGTGCCTCGACGAGCGCCTCCTCGTCGATCACGCCGCCACGGCCCACGTTCACGACGATCGCCCCGTCGCACATGCGGGAGATCGTCCGCCGGCTGATCAGGCCGCGCGTCTCCTCGGTGAGCGGGAGTGTGATCACCATGGCCTCGACCTCCTCCACCAGCTCATCGATCGCAGACGGCGGATAGAGCGCCTCGACGTGCGCAACGGGCTCGTCCACGTCGCGCTTCACGCCGAGCACGCGCATCCCGAAGGCGCTCGCCAGGCGAGCCACCTCGGCGCCGATCTCGCCGACGCCGATCACGAGCAGCGTCCGGCCGCGGAGCTCGTCGACCGGATAGTGGCCCCAACGCCGCTCGGCAGCATCGCGGCGCAGCCGGGGCAGCCCCTTCGTGAACGCGAGCAGGCCGAGCAGGCTCCATTCGGCGAGCGGCACCGCATGAACTCCGCTCGCGCTCGCGATTGCGACCCGGTCGAGCTCCTCGACCGAGAGGAGGGCCGCCCGAACCTGCTCGCCCGCGCCGGCGGCTGTCGCCTGGACGAAGCGGAGCCCGGGCGCGGTGCGGACCGCCCAGGCGAGCCCTTCAGGCGTGTCGCCGGGAATGCCGTAGAG
This sequence comes from uncultured Thermoleophilia bacterium, assembly GCA_963779535.1. Classification (GTDB taxonomy): domain Bacteria; phylum Actinomycetota; class Thermoleophilia; order Gaiellales; family Gaiellaceae; genus PALSA-600. The sequence goes on from CAVZYP010000004.1 coordinate 264,788, forward strand.
CACCTCCGCGCCCTGGACGAGGTGGCTGAAGCGGTCCTGCTCCGAGGGCGATCGCTCGAAGTCGAGAGCGCCCCGATGGTCGGACGGGAAGCGCGGGGGCGGGAGCAGGTCGGGCTCGAAGCGGACGTCGAGGCGCTCGTCGACGCGGCGGAGGCGGTCGACGAGCTCTGCCTCGACGGGCGTTGCGACCACGACGGGCACGGATTCCATGGCGTGTTTCTATCCGTCTCGGAGACCGTGCGTCGCGGGTAGGCTTCCGCCGCCATGAGGATCGGCGTCGCCAAGGAGATCAAGCCCGACGAGTACCGGATCGCTCTCACGCCGGCCGGGGCGCTCGAGCTGATCAATCACGGGCACGAGGTCGCGATCGAACAGGGCGCAGGCGTCGGGAGCTCGTTCCCGGACGAGGCATTCAGCCGGGTCGGCGCCGAGATCGTCTCGGTGGATGACGTCTGGCAGCGCAGCGACCTGGTGCTGAAGGTGAAGGAGCCGATCGCGGTCGAGTATCCCCGCCTCCGTGAGGGCCTCATCCTCTTCACCTACCTGCACATCGCGGCCGACGAGCCGTTGACGCGCGCGCTGATCGACTCGGGGATCAGCGCCGTCGCGTACGAGACGGTCGAGGTGGGGCGGTCGCTGCCGCTGCTCGCGCCCATGTCGGAGGTGGCGGGCCGGCTCGCGCCGCAGGCGGGCGCCTACCACCTCGAGAAGCCGGTCGGCGGGCGGGGGCTCCTGCTGGGGGCTGTGCCCGGGGTCGCGCCGGGGCGCGTGGTGGTCGTCGGAGGCGGGGTCGTCGGGTACAACGCTGCGGTGATCGCGCTGGGGCTCGGCGCTCAGGTGACGATCCTCGAGCGCTCGATCGACCGGATGCGCCATCTCGAGGAGGTGCTCTCGGGCCGTGTCTCGCTGCTGATGAGCTCGAGCCTGCAGGTCGCGGCGTCCGTCGAGGAGGCCGACCTCGTGATCGGTGCCGTGCTGATCCCCGGCGCCGTTGCACCGAAGCTCGTGACCCGCGAGATGATCACGAGCATGAAGGAAGGAGCGGTCGTCGTCGATGTCGCGATCGACCAGGGAGGGTGCTTCGAGACATCGCGTGCCACGACTCATGCCGAACCGGTGTATGTCGTCGACGGGGTGACGCACTATTGCGTCGCGAACATGCCGGGCGCCGTCCCGATCACCTCGACCAAGGCGTTGACGAATGCGACGCTCCCGTATGTCGAGGCGATCGCGAACAAGGGCCTGCGCTCGGCGGTCGCGGACGATCCCGCCCTCGCCAAGGGCGTGAACGTGATCGACGGCAAGGTCACGTACGAAGCCGTGGCCGAGGCGCATGGCCTCGACTACACGCCGCTCGAAGACGTGCTGCCGCGAAGCGCCGTCTAACCCGTAGCGCTGTCTAACGCGCTGCGGCGTCGGCCTTGGCTGCTTTGGCTTTCTTCTTCGTCGGTGACGGGCTGATCTCCACGACGAGCCACGTGACACCTGCCGCGAGCGAGATCACGAAGACGATGAAGACGGCGATTCCCAGCAGGCCGAGGATGTTTTCCAGCACGGAAGTAGGATAGCGGCGTGGCTCGGGCGTGCGTCATCGTGCTGGACGCCGTCGGAGCGGGTGAGCTGCCGGACGCTTCCGAGTTCGGTGACGCGGGGTCGAACACCCTCGCCAACGTCGCCCGCGCCGTCGGCGGTCTCGACCTGCCGACGTTGGAGGCGCTCGGATTCGGCAACATCGAGCCCCTCGACGGCTGCGCGCCGCAGCCGGGGGCGCCTGCGGTCGCCGGACGGCTCCTCGAACGCTCGAAGGGGAAGGACACGACGACGGGCCACTGGGAGCTGATGGGGGTCGTCACGCCCCAGGCGATGCCCACCTACCCCTACGGGTTCCCGGACGAGGTGATCGACCCGTTCATGAACCGCACCGGCCGCGGCGTGCTCGGAAACAAGCCCGCGAGCGGAACGGAGATCATCCAGGAGCTCGGCGAGGAGCATCAGCGCACCGGCAAGTGGATCGTCTACACGAGCGCCGACTCGGTCTTCCAGATCGCCGCGCACGAGGAGACCGTGCCGCTCGAGGAGCTCTACGACGCCTGCCGCACCGCACGTGAGCTCCTGACCGGCAAGCACGCGGTCGGGACGCGTGATCGCGCGTCCGTTCACCGGGGTGCCCGGCTCGTACGAGCGCACGCCGAACCGGCACGACTTCTCGCTGGAGCCCAGGCGCCCGAACTACCTCTCCCTCGTTCGCGACGCGGGGCACAAGGTGCACGGCGTCGGCAAGATCGGCGACATCTTCGCCCACCAGGACATCGACGAGGAGTTCCCCACGAAGTCGAACGTCGAGGGGATTCAGAAGACCGAAGAGCTGTTGCGGACGATCGACGACGGCCTGATCTTCGTCAACCTCGTCGAGACCGACTCGCTCTGGGGCCACCGCAACGATCCCGTGAACTTCCACCGTTGCCTGCAGGACTTCGACCGGCGGCTTCCCGATCTCCTCGACGCCCTGCGGCCCAACGACCTCTTCATCCTGACCTCGGACCACGGCTGCGACCCGACCACTCCGTCGACGGACCATTCACGCGAGCACGCGTTGCTGCTGGTCTACGTCGAAGGACGCAATGCCGCGGGGGCCATTCACGAGGCGGGCGAGTTCGCCGACGTGGGGGCGACCGTCAACGCCTGGCTCGGTGGGCGCGCTCCGGGCAAGGGCATCCCGGGCTCGCCGATCGTCGAACGCTCTTGACCCGCCTTCGCCGACGCGCGGCCGCGTTCACGTGATGGCGTTCGACGACCAGGCCGTCGTGCGCGAGCAGTATGCGAGCGAGGTGAATCTCCAGGCTCGCAAGGCGCTGTGGGAGGGCGCCGAGGGCTCCGACGCGAAGGAGATCCTCTGGCGCACGATCGAGACCTGGGAGCCTCGCCGTGTGCTCGAGGTCGGTGGAGGCGAGGGCGAGCTCGCCGAGCGGATGCAGCGTGAGCTCGGCGCCGAGGTGACGTTCGTCGACCTCTCGCCACGCATGGTCGAACTCGCGCGCGCCCGTGGCGTCGATGCGCAGGAAGGTGACGTTCAGCGGCTGCCGTTCGCCGACGGCTCATTCGACACGGTCGTGTCGGCGTGGATGCTGTACCACGTGCCCGATCTCGAGGCAGGTCTCGCCGAGATCGCCCGCGTCCTCGTGCCGGGCGGTGCGCTCATCGCCGTCACGAACTCGGTCGACCACATCGCGGAGCTGCGCGAGCTTCTCGCGTATCCACCCGGCGCGTTCGAGTTGTCGTTCAACAGCGAGAACGGGGAGCAGCACCTCCGGAAGCATTTCTCCGGAATCGAGCGCTTCGACACGGTGGTCACGGCGACGGTGCGCGAGCGGGAGAAGCTCGTCGCCTACCGGGACTCGGTCTCGGTCCCGGCCGGAGAGGTGCCGGAGGACGTCGAGCTGCCGTTCGTCGTCCACGGGCGCAGCACGATCTTCGTCGCCACGACATGATCCGCGCGGCCGAGCTCATCCAGCGCAAGCGCGACGGGGAGGAGCTCGCCGACGACGAGCTGGCCGGGCTCATCCTCGGCTACGCGAGCGGGGATGTCCCCGACTACCAGATGGCTGCCTTCTGCATGGCCGTCTTCTTCCGCGGGCTGTCCGAGCGTGAGACGTACGTCCTGACGGACGCGATGATCCGCAGCGGGGAAACGATCGATCTCGGCGCCCGCCTCGGCCGCAAGGTGGTCGACAAGCACTCGACGGGCGGTGTCGGCGACAAGACGTCGCTGTCGGTCGCGCCGATCGTCGCCGCCTGCGGCGTCCCGCTCGGCAAGATGAGCGGCCGCGGCCTGGGGCACACCGGCGGCACGCTCGACAAGCTCGAGTCGATCCCCGGCTACCGGACCGAGCTGAGCCTCGACGAGTACGTCGCGCAGGTGCGGGACGTCGGCGTCGCGATCATCGGCCAGACAGGCGACCTCGTGCCGGCCGACAAGCTGCTCTACGCGCTGCGCGACGTCACGGCGACCGTCGACCAGCTCTCGCTGATCGCCGCCTCGATCATGTCGAAGAAGATCGCGGGGGGCGCGCAGGCGATCGTGCTCGACGTGAAGGTCGGGGACGGTGCGTTCATGAAGACGCCCGAGGCCGCACGTGAGCTCGCCGAGACGATGATCGCGCTCGGCCGCCAGGCCGGCCGGGAGGTCGTCTGCCTGCTGACCGACATGGACCAGCCGCTCGGGGCTGCCGTCGGCAACGCACTCGAGGTCCGGGAGGCGCTCGACACGGTGCGCGGGAACGGCCCCGCCGACTTCACCGAGCTGGTGCTCGATGCCTGCGCCACGCTGCTTTCGCTCTCCGACCTCGGGATCGACGAGGCCGAGGGCCGCCGGCGCGCCGAGGCGGCAGTCGCCGACGGCAGCGCCGAGGCCGTCTGGCGCCGCTGGATCGAGGCGCAGGGCGGGACCTCCGACGAATCGGCACTCCCGGTCGCACCGGTCGTCCGCAGCGTTGTCTCACCCGAGGCGGGGTACGTGCGGGAGCTCGGTGCGATCGGCATCGGCAACGCGGCCATGCAGCTCGGTGCGGGGCGGAGCACCAAGGACGGTGTCGTCGATCACGCAGTCGGCATCGTCTGCGCCGCAAAGCGGGGCACGCAGGTCGACGTCGGCGACCAGCTCGCCGTGGTGCACGCACGCACCGAGGCCGCGGCGGACGAAGCCGCGCGGAGTGTGGTCGCGGCCTACGAGCTCGCCGACGAGCCGCCGGACGAGCGCCCCGTGCTGCTCGAGGTCGTCACTTAGACGCGCGTCGGTACGGTGGGCCACGTGCCCGAGCTGCCCGAGGTCGAGACCGTTCGCCGCCGGCTCGTGCCCGTGCTCGAAGGCCGCGCCTTCGCCGAGGTGGAGATCAGCGACGCGCGCCTGACGCGCCCGCTCGACCCGGTCGAGGTCGCACGGGAGCTCGAGGGTGAGCGGGTCACAGTCGTCGACCGCCGTGGCAAGTATCTGATCGTGAGGTTCGAATCGGGCCGGGCGCTCCTGGTTCACCTCCGCATGACGGGATCGTTTCTGCACGACGCTCTCGGACAGCTGCCGGACGACCCTCATCGCCGCGCCGTTGTCAGACTGGACGACGGATCGGACATCGCCTATCGCGATGTGCGCCGGTTCGGCACGTGGCTGCTGCTCGAACCGGCCGAAGTGGACACCTACGTCGAGGCGCGCGTGGGACGTGAGCCGCTCGCAGCCGGATATCGGGCGAGGCACCTGGCCGAGGAGCTGAAAGGCAGGCGGGCGCCGGTGAAGGCGGCGATCCTGGATCAGCGGACGGTCGCGGGCGTCGGGAACATCTACGCCGACGAGGCGCTCTGGCGGGCGCAGATCCATCCGCTCACACCCGCCGCTGCACTCGGCCCGGACGAGGTGCAGGCACTCCACCGCGGCATTCGCCGAGCGCTGCAGGCCGGGCTGCGGCGGCAGGGCTCGACGCTGCGCGACTACCGCCTGCCGGACGGGGGGACCGGCGGCGCCCAGCACGAGTTCAAGGTCTACGGCCGGGGCGGCGAGCCGTGCGAGCGCTGCGGCACCCCGATCGACAAGATTCGTGTGGCCGGCCGTGGGACGTGGTACTGCCCGAGCTGTCAGCGACTCGAGCCTGTCGCGAGTGAGGCCCGGAGGCGGCTCTAGACTGGCCCGAATGGGCAGCCGCACCTACAAGAGCGAGGCGATCGTCCTGCGCTCGCTGCGCTACTCGGAGGCAGACCGGATCCTGCATCTCTACACCGCCGAACGCGGCCGGATCGGTGCGATCGCGAAGGGGGTCCGGAAGACCAAGTCGCGCTTCGGCGCCCGGTTGGAACCGCTCTCGCACGTCGAGTTGATGCTGCACGAGGGAGCCGGGGAGCTTCAGACGATCACGGGCGTCGAGCTGCTGCGCTCTCATCATGCGGTCCGCGAGGACAACCACCGCCTGAACGTGGGCCTGATCGGGGCCGAAGCGATGCTGCGGCTCTTCGGCGAGCCCGAGGCGAACGAGCGGGCGTTCGTCGCTCTGGCGCGGTTCCTCGACGTGCTCGGGGAGACGCCGCCGCTCGCGGGGCGCCCCGCGTTGGATCCGCTGGTGCTCTCCTTCCAGTTGAAGCTGCTCTGGCTCGCCGGGTACCTGCCGCATCTGACGAGCTGTGTCGAGTGCGGCTCGGACGCCCAGCTGGTGGCGTTCTCGGCCCGGGCGGGAGGCGGCGTCTGCGCGGCTCACACAGCGAATGCCCTGCGGCTCTCGCCGGAGGGGATCGCCGGGATCGAGCGGCTTCTCTCCACACCGCTCGCCGATGCGGCCGCCGCCGAGCTGCCCGAGCGGGCGCGGCGCGACGCCCTCGCGGTGATCACCTCGTCGTACGAGGAACACGGAGGCTTCCGTCTGAGGACCTTGTCGGCGTGAGCGGGCGACGCGCCGGATGAAGCGCGAGCTCGGACACGGCATCGAGGTGGATGACGACAAGGCGCGGATCGATCGCGTCGAGGTGCATCGCTTTCTCAGCGAGGAGAGCTACTGGGCTGCCGGTCGTCCGCGTCAGACCCAGGACGGGCTGATCGACCAGGCGTCGCGCGTCGTGGGCCTGTACGACGGCACGGCTCAGATCGGCTTCTGCCGCGCGCAGACCGACGGCGTGTCGTTCGTCTACCTGGCCGATGTCTACATCCTCGAGGCCTACCGCGGCCGCGGGCTCGGTGAAGAGCTCGTGCGCGAGATGGTCGAGAACGGTCCCTTCGGTGGTGTGCGCTGGCTGCTGCACACGACGAACATGCATCCGCTCTACCGCAAGTTCGGCTTCGCCGAGCCGAGTCAGAAAGTGATGGAGAGAGAACCGACGAGATAGGCGAGCGAGAGTGGGTACCGGTGGCTGACCCCGCGGTGGCCGCCGGGGAAGAGCTCGAAGTGCAGACGCTCCTCGGGCAGCCCCGCGCGCAGGATCGCACGTCGCAGAGCGAGCGCACCGCGGTCGAGGTTGTATTCATCGCTGTCGCCGGCATCGACCCAGGCGCCGCGCAGTCCGGCGACGGCAGACCGGTGCTCGTCGACGACGCGCACCGAGTCGTGGTCGAGCCATCGCTCCCAGCGCTCGGTGTCGACGGTGGCCGTCACCGGATCGATCGGAAGCTCGCCGTCTCCGAACGCGAGCGCGCACGCCCCGAGCTCGGTGAGCAGCGCGTTCCCCGGTTCGCCCAGGCCGGTGAACGACTCCCAGAACTCGGTCATCGAGGTGATGCCGCGCTCGGTGAGGACGCGCGACGCGGCAGGAAAGCCGTGAGCAAGCGTGACGTCGAACAGGGCGTCGGGCGCATGCGCTGCGAAGGCGTGAAACAGGTCGGGCCGAGCAAGCGTGTTGACGATCGCTCCGTAGCCACCCGACGATTTGCCCTGCAGGCCCCGTGCTCCGTTCGTCGGATAGCCGGCGTCGACGAACGGGACGACCTCCTTCTGGAGATAGGTGCCGTACCGACCGATGCCGTGCGAATCGATCCACTGGGAGCCGCCGACCGACGTCCAACCGTCGACGAGGACCACGACGGCTTCCGGAGCGAGTCTGTCGATCTCCTCCGGATACGACCGTTCGAACGGCTCGACGTTGAACCAGGACGCCGCCGAGCGCAGGTGCGCGTGCAGGACGTAGACCGTCGGGTACCGACGCGAACCGCCCTGTGGCGACCAGACCCACAGATCACGTTCGTGCGGGTCGCCGAGCGGGTTGCCGCGCAACGCGTCCGAGGCGAGCGTGTGGCGCGTCCAGCTCAACGGTCCGGCTCAGGCGCGCGGGTGCCAGGCTTCGTCGAGCTTGTCGAGCAGCAGCCGCTTCGCACCGTCGAGTGGGATGCGCTCCTGCTGAAGCGTGTCCCGGTCGCGCAACGTCACCGTTCCGTCGGCGAGCGTCTGCTCGTCGATCGTCAGCGCCCACGGCGTTCCGATCTCGTCCTGGCGGCGGTAGCGCTTGCCGATCGCGGCTGCGTCGTCGTACTCGGCGGAGATCGACTTGCGGAGATCCTCGTAGAGGCCCCTCGCCTGCTCGACCATGGCCGTGTCCTTGCCGATCAGGGGCAGCACGGCCGCCTTCACCGGTGCGAGGCGCGGATGCAGGCGCAGGAGCGTGCGGGGGCGGTCGGCGACGACCTCCTCGTCGTACGCGTCGCACAGGAATGTGAGAAACGCCCGGCCGACCCCGAGCGCCGGCTCGATCACATACGGGACGTAGCGCTCGTCGTGCCCGATCCATTCGAGCGTCGTCCCCGATGCCTCGCTGTGCTGGCGCAGGTCGTAGTCGCCTCGGTTCGCGACGCCCTCCAGTTCCTGCCACCCGATCGGGAAGAGGTACTCGATATCCGACGTGGCGCTCGAGTAGTGAGACAGCTCGTCGGCGTCATGGGCGCGAACGCGCAGGTGCGACGGCCGCACCCCGAGGCCGGTGTGCCAGCTCACTCGCTGCTCGATCCAGTAGCGATGCCACTCGTCGGCCTCGGCAGGGGGGACGAAGTACTCCATCTCCATCTGCTCGAACTCGCGGACGCGGAAGAGGAAGTTGCCGGGAGTGATCTCGTTGCGGAAGCTCTTTCCGATCTGCGCGATCCCGAACGGCGGCCTGACCCGCAGCGACGACGTCACGTTCTTGAAGTTCACGAAGATCCCCTGTGCCGTCTCCGGCCGCAGGTAGGCCACGCTGGCGTCGTCGCGCACGGCACCGACATGCGTCTCGAACATCAGGTTGAAGTGCCGCGGCTCGGTCAGGTCGCATTGCGCGTCCTCGCCGGGACGCTTCGAGGGGCGCTTGCCGCAGTTGCTCGTGGCGAGGTGGTCGGCACGGAACCGCAGCTTGCAGGTGCGGCAGTCGACCATCGGGTCGGAGAAGCCTGCGACGTGGCCCGATGCGACCCAGACCTGCGGGTTCATGATCACTGCGGAGTCGAGCGCGACCATGTCGTCGCGCTCCTGGATCATCGAGCGCTGCCACTCGCCCTTGATGTTCTGGTTCAGCAGGACCCCGTAGTGGCCGAAGTCGAAGGACGAACCGAGACCGCCGTAGATGTCCGAGGTCGGGAACACGAACGCGCGCCGGCGGCACAGCGACGCGACCTTCTCGATCGTGGCGGCTCCTTCGAATTCCTCGAGCATCGTCCTGAAACTAGCTGAGGTCGGCTGGGGGTGCTGCTAGGGGTGCGTGTTGTCGACGAGTGCGGCGATCTCCACGAACTCGATCCGCGGACGAACGCCGTACAGACCGGTCACGTGTTCGGCGAGCTCGTCGGTGAAGAACGATCTCGCGGCGCCTTCCGAGTCCCAGACGTAGATGTTCACGGCTCGCCGGTGTGCTTCGTCGGCCGTGAAGACCTTCAGCCGTAGCTCCGGCATCCCCTCGAACGACGAACGTGCCTGCTCCGCGACACCGAGCACCCGCTCGCGGTCGAACTCGCCGTCGTAGTCGAAACTCACGATCACACCGACCATCGGTCCTCCTAGTCGTCGGGCTCGCCGTCGCCGTACTCGAGGGCTTCGATGCGCCCGATCACGCCGAGCCCGCGCCACGAGATCTTGTTCGACCGTGGATACCAGCACATGTCGTTCGTGTCCCTGGTCCCGTAGATCAGCATCGTCACGCCGTCGTCGCCGGCCTGGAACCAGTGCGAGACGCCGCTGCCCGGCGGCCGCACGACGATGTGGCCCGGCCGGAGCGCGTGCTCCTCGCGCTCGGCGCCCCGCTCGGCGCGGAGCGGGGAGGGCCAGAGGTGCAATGTTGCGGCCCCCTCGAGAATGACGAAGATCTCCTCCTCGGCGGAGTGGCAATGCGGCACCGCACCGGTCTTGCCCGGATTGAGGCGCTCCCAGTGGAAGCCCGCGAGGTCGGAGCGGTCCCGCGTGGCGAGTGGTGCGGTGACGCCCTTGTCGCCCCACTGCTCCAGTTCGACCTCGTCGATGTTGACGATGTTCTCGGGCCGCGGCGCCGGCTCGCCGACAGCGAGCGGCTCGACGCCCGCCTCGATGTCCCACGGGTCGTCGTCGCGGCCGGCCACCCAGGGCCATCCGATCCGGATCGCGCGCGAGCGGGGCAGCCATCCGATCTCCGTGGGGTGCCGGGTGCCGAAGACGAGGTAGTCGAGCCCGTCGGGGCCTGCGACGAACGTGTGCTCATGGTGGTCGGCCCGGTGGATCACGCAGTCGCCGGGACGGACCTCGTGCACGTCGCCGTCCTGCCAGGCGAGCCCCGACCCTGCGAGGACGTAGAAGATCTCCTCGGATGCGCCGTGCGAATGGGGTGGGGTCGGGAGCCTTCCCGGGGCGACACGCACGCGGTTGAGGCCGACGGTCCGTGCCCCCGCAGGGCTGCCGAGCCGCTGCCAGGTCGCGTCCATCTCGCCCTTGGCGCGGTGCTGCCGTTCGATCTCGTCCCAGTGGGCGACTCCCACGCGAGGGAGATTACGGCTTCGAGACGTCCACGGTGAAGGATCCGCGCCCGGAGAGGCGCTGCACCTTCAGGGTCAGCGCCCGCTGACCGCAGACCTCGAACCGGATGTTCGTCCTGCTCCGGGAAACGAGCGTCCCCCGGTTGTAGAGCTCCAGCTCGAACCGCGCCGTGGCGGGGGCGTGCAGCTGCGCGGCGAAGCTTCCGTCGAGGGTCGTCTGGACGCCGATCGTCCGGGTCGTGCCGTAGCCGAAGGACCCGTGCACGTGGCGCACGGTCGGCCCCGTCCACGGTGAGGCGATGTCTTCTTGCAGCGCCTGCAGTTCCTTGGCGTTCGGGTAGAAGGACTGGCTGACGATGTCCCAGCCGCTCGGCGTCAGGCCGAGCGCCTGCAGCGCGAGCACGCGGTAGGACTCCGCGAACGCCTCGCCCGGGTTCAGGCTGTAGGCGGCTCCCTCGTCGCCGGGGTACGCCGTGCTCGCAGCTACGCGCGCGCAGATGTTCTCGGCGGACGACCAGCGCTTCGTCCCGTAGTCCTCCGCCGGCCACGGTGCGTCCTTCTGGTGGTTCGCGATGTGGTGGCCGTACTCGTGCGTCACGATCTCCTTCGCCGGCGGCTCGTCGAGCTGGTCCTCGGGGGCTGCGTAGATCGTGTCGGAGTTCGGGTTGTAACAGGCGAGCGACTGGTCGCCGCAGTACTGATTCGACTCGACGACCGAGATGGGCATCAGGTCGAGCGTCAGCAAGGAGAGCTCGGAGCCGTGCGGGAGCGAGCCGAGATACGTGGCCCAGCTCTGCGGCAGTGCCTGGTCGACCGGATAGCTGTCGTCGACGACGATGTGGATCGACGTGCCGGATGCATCGCCGGTCGGGTACGTCCCGTCCCAGGCAAGCGCGGCTCCGGGAAGCACGAGCGCCACGAGGCCGGCGATGAGGACGTGCTTCACGGCGCACAGACTGCCTGCAAATCGTCAGGAGCGCGTGAACAGCCGGTTAAGGTGACCACGTGAATCCCGTCGAGCTGCACATGATCTCCGATTCGACCGGTGAGACGGCGGCGCGGCTCGTCCAGGCGCTCGAGGCCCAGTTCCCGGACCAGGAGTTCAGTGAGATCCGCCATCCGCGGGTCGAGTCGGTCGCCGACCTGCAGCTCGCCGTCGAGCGGATGAAGGGACGCCAGGCCGTGGTCATCTACACGCTGGTCGAGCCGGAGCTGCGCGAGTCGATGCGCACACTCTGCCGGAGGGCGAAGCTGCACTACTGCGACCTGCTCGGCCACCCGATCGATGCGGTGGCACGGGTCTCGGGCCAGTCGGCGCGGATGAAGCCCGGCGCGCGGCCGCCGCTCAACGACGCGTACTTCCGGCGCATGTCGGCGATCGAGTTCGCGGTGAAGTACGACGACGGAGTCCCGGCGGGGCTCGACGAGGCCGACCTCGTGCTCGTCGGCGTCTCGCGAACCTCGAAGACGCCGCTTTCGATCTATCTCGGCTACCTCGGCTACAAGACGGCGAACGTGCCGCTCGTGAAGGGAATCGAGCCGCCCGAGGAGCTGTTCACGATCGACCAGACGAAGGTGGTCGGCCTGACGATCGACGCGAAGCGCCTTTCGGAGATCCGCGGCGAGCGGATCCGGTGGATGCGCGGTGACCGCAAGTACGCGAGCCTCGTGGAGATCTACGAGGAGCTCGACTACGCCGAGCAGGTGCAGCGCCGGCTCGGTTGCCCGGTGATCGAGGTCAGCGAGCTGTCGATCGAGGAGATCTCGCACCGGATCATCCGCGTGGTCGAGCGCCGCCGCGAAGAGGTGCACGCCTCGTGAAGCCGAAGCCGCCGGTCCCGGTGTGGCGCTGGGGTCTCTGGTACTCGGTGCTCGGGGCGGCGCTCGTCCTGTTCTACGGCGTGTTCACCGCATTCTGGTTCGGCCTGCGCTCGCTCGCCTGGCTGGCGGAGTTCCGTTCGCGCCGGCGGAGCGGTCGGGCGGATTGAGGCGGCGCCGAGCCGGATAGATTGCGCGTCGATGGCCGTCCGTTACGTCTACGACTTCGAAGAGCCTGCGCGGGGTGGTCGTGAGCTCCTGGGCGGGAAGGGGATCGGGCTCGCGGAGATGACGCAGCTCGGGGTGCCGGTCCCGTCGGGCTTCACGATCACGACGGATGCGTGTCGCGCCTACCTGGCCGGCGGCGAGCTGCCGGAGGGACTGGAGGCGGAGGTGGACGAGCACGTGCGGCGGCTCGAGGCGCGGGCCGGGAAGCGGTTCGGGTCGAGCGACGATCCGCTGCTCGTCTCGGTCCGGTCCGGTGCGGCGGTGTCGATGCCGGGGATGATGGACACGATCCTGAATCTCGGGTTGAACGACGCAGCTGCGGAGGGTCTCGCGGCGCGGACGGGCAACGGTCGGTTCGCGTTCGACTCGTACCGGCGGCTGATCCAGATGTTCGGCGAGGTGGTCGAAGGGATCGACGGGCACCGGTTCGAGAGCGCGCTCGCGTCGCTGAAGCAGAAACGAGGCGCGCAGCACGACACGGACCTGGCGGCCGACGATCTGCGTGAGTTGGTCGAGACGTTCAAGGGGATCTACCGTGAAGAGACCGGGACCGAGTTCGCGACGGACGCCGTGCGCAGCTGCTGCGGGCGGTGCGGGCGGTCTTCGATTCGTGGGACACGCCGCGTGCGCAGGTCTACCGGCGTGCGCATGACATTCCGGACGATCTCGGGACGGCGGTCAATGTCGTGCAGATGGTGTTCGGCAACAAGGGCGAACGCTCGGGGACAGGCGTTGCGTTCACGCGTGACCCGTCGACCGGCGAGTCGGGGCTGTACGGCGAGTTTCTCGCGAACGCCCAGGGCGAGGACGTGGTCGCGGGGATCCGCACACCGCAGCCGATCGAGGCGATGCGCGACGTGCTGCCGGGCGCCTTCGATCAGCTGGTCCAGACGATGCGCCGTCTCGAGGAGCACTACCGCGACATGCAGGACATCGAGTTCACGGTCGAGGACGAGCAGCTGTTTCTGCTCCAGACGCGCTCGGCCAAGCGCACCGCGGCCGCTGCACTGAAGGCGGCGGTGGCGATGGTGGACGAGGGGCTGATCACGCGCGAGGAAGCGGTCGGCCGCATCGACCCGGCGCAGCTCGATCAGCTCCTCCATCCGATGATCGACCCGGCTGCGGCGCTCGACGTGGTGGCGAAAGGCCTGAACGCCTCGCCCGGCGCGGCGAGCGGGGCGATCGTCTTCGACGCCGACACTGCGGTCGAGCGTGCGAAATCGGGGCCCGTCATCCTCGTCCGCTGGGAGACGACCCCGGACGACATCCACGGCATGATCGCCGCCGAGGGCATCCTCACGGTGCACGGCGGCATGACGTCGCACGCCGCGGTCGTCGCCCGGGGAATGGGCAAGCCGTGCGTGGCCGGCTGCGAGGGGCTCTCGCTCGAAGGGTCGCGGGCAACGATCGGCGGCCGGGTGCTGGAGGAGGGGGAGGTGATCACGATCGACGGCGGAACCGGCCGGGTGTTCATCGGCGAGGTGCCGCTGGTTGCGCCGCAGATCAACGACGACTTCGAGACGATTCTCGGCTGGGCGGACGCTCTGCGCCGGTTGAAGGTGCGCGCGAATGCCGACAATCCGGAGGACGCGAAGCGCGCGCGTGAGTTCGGTGCGCAGGGGATCGGCCTGTGCCGCACCGAGCACATGTTCTTCGGCCCGGAGCGGCTGCCGTTGATGCAGGAGCTGATCCTCGCCGACGCCGAGGCCGGCCGTCGCGCGGCGCTCGACCGGCTGCTCCCGTTCCAGCAGTCGGACTTCGAGGGGATCTTCGAGGCGATGGCCGGGCTGCCGGTGACGATCCGCCTGCTCGACCCGCCGCTGCACGAGTTCCTGCCGGACGAGGCCGATGCGACGGACGAGAAGCTGCGCCGCAGGATTCGCGCCCTGCACGAGTCGAATCCGATGCTCGGGACACGCGGGTGCCGGCTCGGCCTGCAGTACCCGGAGATCTACGAGATGCAGGTTCGGGCGATCGCCCGGGCTGCGCGCGCGGTGCTCGAGCGCAGCGGCGAGGTGCCGCTCGTCGAGGTGATGCATCCGCTGGTCGGGTTCCGGGAGGAGCTCGCCCGGTTGCGCGAGCTCACGGAGTCGGTGTGGGCGGACGAAGCGCCCGAGGTCGAGCATCTCGTCGGCACGATGATCGAGGTGCCGCGCGCTGCGCTGCGCGCCGACGAGATCGCAGAGGTCGCCGACTTCTTCTCCTTCGGTACGAACGACCTGACGCAGACGACGCTCGCGTTCTCCCGCGACGACGCTGAAGGAAAGTTCCTGACCACCTATCTCGAAGACGGGGTGCTGGAGCGCAATCCGTTCGAGGTCCTCGACATCGACGGCGTCGGCGACCTGATGCGGATCGCAGTCGAGCGCGGCCGCGAAACGAAGCCTGAGCTCAAGCTCGGCATCTGCGGCGAGCACGGCGGCGAGCCGCGCTCGATCGCGTTCTGCCACGAGCTCGGCCTCGACTACGTCAGCTGCTCGCCCTTCCGCGTGCCCCTCGCCCGGCTCGCGGCGGCCCAGGCCGCACTCGACGAAGCGGACTCGGGCGCCTACGTGCCGGCCGGCGGCTAGGCCGCCTACTGGTAGCCGCGCACCTTCGCGTACGAGATCGCGGCGGCGACGACGACCACCCCGACGGTGGACACGATGCTCATGAGCGTCGAGCTCCGGTACTGGAGCATCAGCAGCATGAGCACGGCACCCGAGAGGAGGCCGCCGACATGGCCGCCGATCGAGATCCCCGGGACCGCGAAGGTGAAGACGAGGTTCAGGATCACGATCGCGAGCACCTGGCCGCCCGTGGAGATGTGGCGCTTCCGCTCGAGCACGAGCAGCGCACCGAACACGCCGAAGATCGCTCCGGATGCGCCGACGGTCGGCGAGTAGAACGTCACGAGCAGCGCTCCGGCTGAGCCGGCGACGCCTGAAGCGAAATAGAGCAGAGCGAATCGCCACCGCCCGATCACCTGCTCGAGCAGCGTGCCGGCGATGTACAGGCCCCACATGTTCAACGCCAGGTGAATCGGGCCGTAATGGAGGAACGCCGCCGTTCCGATGCGCCACCAGTCGCCGGCTGCGACGAGCGGCCCGTACAGCGCTCCGTGCTCGTAGATCGTGTTGCCGGTGCCGTTACCGGCGTCGCCCCCGAGGGCGAGCTCGGCGAAGTAGACGGCGACGTTCATCCCGATCAGCGTCAACGTGACGATGTTCGTCCGCCGGGTCCCGACGCCGGTGACGGCCCGCTGGGCCGGAGTGGTCACCTTGCGGATCCCCTGCGGCTTGCCCGAATGCTCCGGGCAGCGCAAACCGACCGGCGCCGGTGTCATGCACTCGTAACAGATCGGCCGGCCGCACTCCGAGCACGAGAGTCCCGTCTCGCGGTCCGGGTGTCGGTAGCAATAGCGTGGCTCGTCCACGCGGCTAGCGTATCGGCGTGCATGTTCACGTCGCGTTTACTCCGGAGGAGACGGCGGCCGCTCGCATCGGGATCGTCGTCGACGTGATTCGCGCCACCTCGTCGATCGCCCAGGCGCTCGCAGCGGGCTACGAGCGGGTGCTCTGTTGTGCCGAGATCGACGAGGCGCGGGCGCTCCGTGCAGAGCTCGGCGAGGAGGCCGTCGTCGGCGGCGAGCGCAACGCGGTCGTGGTGGATGGGTTCGACGTCGGCGCATCGCCGCGCGAGTTCGCCGGGGAGCCGAAGGCGCGAACGCTGATCCTGACGACGACCAACGGCACCGGCGCGATCCTCACGGCGGCCGCTCGGTGCGAGATCGTGCTGCTCGGCTCGTTGTTGAACCTGGCCGCGGTCGCCCGGACTGCGCGCGAGTTGGGCGGCGACGTCGCGATTCTCTGCTCGGGATTCAAGGGGGCGTTCGCGCTCGACGACGCGTATTGCGCGGGCCGCATCGTCGAGGCGCTGGACGGGACGCGGAGCGACGCCGCGATCGGAGCTGCGGTGCTCGCACGTGCGTGGCCGGACCCGCTGGCCGGTCTGAATGCGCGCACCTACGGCCCGCCCGGCCTCGAGGCCGACATCGAGTTCTGCGCTCAGGTCGACCTGCTCGACGCCGTCCCCCGCTACGCGCGCATGGTCGGCCCGGCGGCGGAGATCGTCGCGTGAAACAGGTCGAGCTGCCGTTCCGTGCGATCGAGCACTTCGGCTCTCAGGGGTTCGTGCACTCGCGGGTCGCGCGCGGCGAGGTCCAGGTCTCTCTCGCGCGGCTCGACGGTGTCATCGGAGGGCACGAAGCAGCAGCCCGGCAACGGCTCGTGGTGCTGGTAGGGCAGGTGACGTGCTCGGGGAAGGACGAAAGCATCCGCCTGGGTGTGGGAGACGCCGTCGAGTGGCAGGAAGGTGAATGGCACGAGACGCGTTCTCATGAACCGTCTGTCCTGTTGCTCGTGGAGGGAGCATTCGAATGAGTGAACCGAAAGCCCTGTTCGGCGAAGAGCACGTGCGGCGCTACCGGGAGACAGGAGGCGAGGTCGGCCACATCTGGAAGGAAGGCTCGACGATCCTGCTGCTGACGACGACGGGCCGCAAGAGCGGCCAGCCGCGGACGACGCCGCTGATCTATGCGGAGGACGGCGATCGCTACGTGATCGTGGCTTCCCAGGGCGGAGCGCCGGACAATCCCGGCTGGTACAAGAACCTCTCCCAGGATCCCGAGGTCGAGCTGCAGGTGCTCGACGAGGTCTTCCCGGCCCGAGCCGGCACCGCCGAGGGCGAGGAACGCGAGCGGCTGTGGGCGAAGATGAACGAGGTCTGGCCGCACTACGCCGAGTACGCGGAGAGGACCGAGCGAGAGATCCCGGTCGTCGTCCTAGAACGCACGTCCGGCTAGGGCTCCCAGGTAGACGAACGCGATCCCGGCCGTCACGCTTCCGACGGCGTAGAGAAGCGTGACTGCAACGTCGCGCGCCTCGAGCAGCGTCAGGCTCTCCTGGGCGAAGGTCGAGAACGTGGTGTAGCCGCCGATCACCCCCACGACGAGCCCGATACGAAGCCAGGCCGGGAGGTGGTGCCGGTCGACGAGCGTCTCGGTGATCACGCCGATCAGGAAGCAGCCTGTGAGGTTGATCGTGAACGTCGCCCACGGGAAGATCGAGAAGCTTCGCTGCTCGATCGCCTGATCGATGAGGTAGCGGGCCGAGGCTCCGAGCGCTCCACCGAGCGCGACGCCGACGATCACGGGCATTGCGTGGCTCCTTTCGTCGTAGGAGCCATCAGCCGTCGTCGGCGGTTGAGGGCGAGCTCCATCGCCTCTGGTGGTGGTAAGGATACGGCGATGGAGGCCGAACAGGCGTTCAGCACCGACCTCGAGTACTACGAAGACCGCGCCGCGGGCTTTGCCGGAGTTGCGGGGGTGACGGCCGACGAGGCCCGACGCGATCTCGCGGCCCGCCACGGCTTCCTGGACTGGGACGAGCTCGTCGAGCACGTGGAGGCGTTGCGCGACGGCCGTGAGCCGCCCTCACCGTTCGTGCTCGCCTATCGGGCTCTCGAAGCGCGCGACGAGCAGGCGTTGCGCGAGCTGCTCGACGAGCATCCGGAGCTCGTCCGGCAGCGCGGCACGAACGGCAACGACCTGCTCGGCCTTGCCGGCGGGGCACCGTCGCTCGTCCGACTGCTGCTCGAGCGCGGGGCAGACGTGAACCGCGGCAACGACTACGGCTGGACGATCCTGCACCAGGCCGGCTACGGCAATGACCGCCCGCTCGCCCGGCTGGCACTCGAGGCAGGCGCGGATCCGGGTGTGACCGCACGAGGTGACGGGGGCACGCCGCTCGTCGCCGCGCTCTTCTGGGGGCATCGGGAGGTCGTCGGGCTGCTCGGCGAAGAGCCGCGGAACCTGCGCGTCGCGGCGGGACTCGGCCGCGTCGAGTTGATCGACGAGCTGGCCGGGACGCAGGCGGCCGGCCTGCACCGCTCGTTCTACCGGCCGCACGGCGGCTTCCCGGTCTGGGAGCCGAGCAACGATCCGCAGGAGATCCTCGACGAGGCGCTCGTCTGGGCTGCGAAGAGCGATCGGGTCGAGGCGATCTCGCGGCTGGCCGAGCTCGGCGCCCGCCTCGATGCGGATCCTTACCGCGGGACGGCGCTCACGTGGGCGGCGGTGAACGGCCGGGTCGAGGCGGTGCGGCGACTCCTCGAGCTCGACGCCGATCCGGACGCCCGCGGCAGCTTCGGCGGCCCCGACCACGGCGAGGGCGTGACCGCGCTCCACCTGGCGGCTCAGGCGGGCCGAAGCGAGACGGTCGAGGTGCTGCTCGAAGCCGGCGCCGACCGCTCGATCGCGGATGCGCTGCACGGTGGCACTCCGGCGGGCTGGGCCGAGTTCGGCGGCCATCCCGAGCTCGCGGAGCAGCTGCAGAGCCGAAGTTGACAGGAGAACGTGTGTTCGTGTAGAACATACGTTCCCGTGATCGCTGCAATCGTCATCCCCGCCTTCGATCTACGGGCTGCGCTGCGGCTTCGCCCACGGCTGCAGGCACTGCCGGCCGCGCTCGCGCCGCTGCCCGGGACGGAGCCGCTGATCGGCTCGGTCACCGGCCCGGCCGAGGCGAGGGGGGTCCGGCCGGGGATGCGGCTCGGCGAGGCGCTTGCGACCTGTCCGGAGCTCGAGCTCGTCGAGCAGGATCCGGCGACCGCCGAACAGGCGTGGGAGGAGATCCTGCGCCGGCTCGAGGATGCCGGGTTCGCCGTCGAGCCGGCCGATCCGGGCACGGTCTTCTTCGACTCGAAGGGCGTCGAGCGGCTCTACGGCGGGCTCGAGCCGGCGCTCAAGCGGGCACTCGCGGCTGTCGGGACGACCTGGGATCCCCGCGCGGGCGCGGCAGAGCGGCGGTTCGCGGCGCTCGCCGCGGCGAACGTGGCCCGGCCGGGCCAGGCGCTGATCGTCTCCGACGACCGCGCACGCTCGTTCATCGCGCCGCTGCCGCTCCAGCTGCTGCCGCTCGAGCGGCGCCGCTACGAGGAGCTCGAAGAACTGGGTGTTCGAACGATCGGACAGCTTGCCGGGCTGCCGGGCAGCGCCGTCTCCGAACGGTTGGGGCCGGACGGGCGGCGCGCCTGGAGCCTGGCGAGAGGCGAGCAGGATGGGAGGGTCAAGCCGAGACGGCCGGCCACGGCCATCCACGAGACGCTCGAGTTCCCGGAAGCGGTCGGCAACGAGCTGACGCTCCGGCGAGGGCTCGGGGTGCTGCTCGATCGCCTGCTCGCACGCCCGGAACGCGCGGGGCGGCCGCCGAGGAAGGTCGCGGTCTGGGCGCGGCTGGTCGGCGGCGCCTCGTGGCGCCGGACGGTGACGCTGCGCGAGCCGACGGCCGACCCGGCCCGGCTGCGGGCCGCGCTCTCGCCGAAGCTCGCGGAACTGCCCGCGCCGGCGCTCAAGCTCCGGCTCGAGGTGATGGAGCTCGCCGAGCACACCGGTGAGCAGCTCGAGCTCGTAGCTGCAGAGGGCGAAGTGATGCAAGGCCGGCTTCGTGAAGGCCTGCGCCAGGTGCGCGCGGCTGTCGGAGCGGGCGGAGTCTCAACGGTCGTGGAGGTCGCTCCGTGGTCACGCATTCCCGAAGCGCGAGCATTTCTCGTGCCGCGCGACGACTGAACGCGCGTCGTCTCAACAATCCGAGCCCGGCGCTCGTCGAGAGCCATGCCGACGGTGCGCCGAGCCGCGTGAACCGGCAGGACGTCGCAGTCGTGCGCGAAGAGTGGCGGGTCGTCGACCGCTGGTGGACGGAGGATCCGGTGCACCGCCGCTACTTCGACCTCGTGCTCGAAACAGGGGAGAACGCCGTCGTCTACCACGACGACGACGCCGGAACGTGGTTCACCCAGCGAGCCTAGACGCTCATGGCGCGCAGTCCGCGCTCGAACCCGCCAGGTGCGTGGATGTTCAGGAACCGACAGATGCCGGCGTCACGCTTCGTGAACCCGTGCTCGACTCCGGGGGGCGCTGCCATGAACGCGCCGGGCGTCGCGCGCGTCCACGCGCCGTCGATGTACACGTCGAGCTCCCCCTCCAGGATGTAGAAGGAATCGGTCTCGTCCGCGTGGGTGTGCGGCTCCGGGCCGTCGAACGGTCCTTCGATCGTGAACTCGAAGACGGCCAGGTGCGGCAGCGCCGCCTTCACGATCGAGACACGGCTCCCCGACGCATTGCGCAGGAGCTCGCCCTCACCGGGGCCGTTGAAGATCCCTTCCGGCACGTGGCGATTCTATGAGCTTCAGCATCTCGAACGACGCTTTCCCTGCGCGTGGCGGTGTCGGCGACACAAGAGTGGTGCCAGGTGCCCGACGGGCACGCACCGGCACCGGCGCCGCGCCCTACGTCGAGCTGCACGCGCACTCCGCCTACTCGTTCCTCGACGGCGCGTCGCTGCCCGAGGAGCTCGCCGCGCGCGCCGCGGAGCTCGGCTACGACGCCCTCGCGCTCACCGACCACGACGGCGTCTACGGCTCCCTCGAGTTCGCACATGCCGCGAAGCACTTCGGCGTCCGGCCGATCACCGGCGCCGAGGTGACGCTCGAGGGCGGCCGCCACGTGACGCTCCTCTGTGAGAGCCGCCGGGGCTACGCCAACCTCTGCCGCATCCTCACCGCTGCACATGCGGGAACCCGCGAGCCGGGCAGGGAGCGCGACCTGCTGCCGGCCGAGACGACGATCGAGATCGTCGAACGCCACGCGGAAGGGCTCGTCGCACTCTCCGGGTGCGCCCGGAACGGCGTTGCCGTGGTCGACGCGAAAGCGGCCGAGCGGCTCGCGTGCGCCTTTCCCGGCGCGTTCTCCATCGAGCTGCAGCGACCGTACGAGCGAGGAGACACGAGAAGGAACGCGCGGCTCGTGGAGCTCGCCGAGCACCTCGGCGTGCCCACCGTCGCGACCGGCAACGTGCACGCGCACAGTCCGGCACGGGCACGGTTGCAAGACGCACTCGTTGCGATCAAGCACCGCACGTCGCTCGACGGCTGCGAACGTGAGCGGCGCGGAAACCACGAAGCGGTACTGCTTGCGCCGCAGACGATGCTCGAACGATTGCCTGCAGATGCGGCACGTCGGACCCGCGAGCTCGCCGACCGCTGCACGTTCGACCTGACGCAGGAGCTCGGGTATCGCTATCCCGACTTCTCGGACGGCGCAGATCCCGCAGACCGGCAGCTCGAGGGGATCTGTCAGTCGACCTTTGCCGGGCGCTACCGATCCGCCGGCGCAACCGTTCGCGCGCGTGCGCGCGGGCGGTTGCGCGACGAGCTCGCACTGATCGCGCGGCTCGGCCTCTCGGGGTTCTTCCTGCTCCACTGGGAGGTGCTCGAGCTCGCCCGCGAGTGCGCTCTCGAGGTACGCGGGCCCGGCAGCCCCCGGCACGCGTTGCCCCCCGGCCGGGGCCGCGGCTCCAGCGTCGGCTCGATCGTCTGCTACCTGACCGGCCTCTCGCACGTCGATCCCGTCGCAGCGGGCCTGTCACTCGGCCGCTTCATCAACGACGAGATGGTCGCCGTGCCCGACATCGACCTCGACTTTCCGCGCGACATCCGCGAGAAGCTGATCGTGCGCGTCACGGAGCGCTACGGTCGCGAGCATGCGGCGCTCGTGGCGACGTTTGCGAGCTATCGCAGCCGCGGTGCGATCCGCGATGTCGGCAAGGCGCTCGGACTGCCGTTCGCCGAGCTGGAGCGGCTTGCACGAGTCACCGACGGCTGGGACGCGACCCGAGTCGGCGATGAGCTCGACGGTGTGCCCGGCACGCATGCGGGCCCACGCTGGGCCGCGTTTCGCGAGTTGACGAAGGAGATCGCGGGATTGCCGCGTCACATCAGCCAGCATCCGGGGGGAATGGTCATCTCGACCCGGCCGCTGATCGACCTCGTGCCGGTGCAGCCCGCCGCCATGGCCGGGCGTCAGATCTGCCAGTGGGACAAGGACAGCTGCGGCGATGCCGGCTTCCTGAAGATCGATCTCCTCGGTCTCGGCATGCTCTCGGCCGTCGAGGACACGATCGACCGCATTGCGCGTTTGCGGGGCAAGACGATCGACCTCTCGCGCGTACCGCTCGACGACCCCGGCGTCTACGAGGAGATCCAGAAGGCGGACACCGTCGGCGTCTTCCAGATCGAGAGCCGCGCACAGATGCAGAGCCTGCTGCAGACGCGCCCGGAGAACCTCGAAGACCTGACCGTGCAGGTTGCACTCGTGCGCCCCGGGCCGATCCAGGGCAAGGCGGTTCATCCCTACGTGCAGCATCGGCATGCGAAGCGAGCGGACCCCACCTTCGAGCCGCCGGTCCTGCACGAGTCGCTGCGTGAGGCCCTGCACGACACGCTCGGCGTCGTCGTCTTCCAGGACCAGGTGCTCGACGTCGCGATGGCTGCCGCCGGCTTCTCGATCGGTGAGGCCGAGGGATTGCGCCGCGCGATGAGCAGGAAGCGCAGCCTGGAGGCCATCGAAGCCTGGCGTCCCCGCTTCATCGCGGGGGCGCAGGGAAAGGGAATCGACGACGAGACGGCACACGCGATCTACGACAGACTCGTCGGTTTCGCCGGCTTCGGCTTCCCGAAGTCGCACGCGGCCGCCTTCGGGCTGCTCGCGTACCAGTCGGCGTGGCTGCGGCGCTACTACCCGTCGGAGTTTCTGTGCGCGCTGATGAACGCGCAGCCGATGGGCTTCTACCCGCCGTCGTCGCTCGTACGTGATGCGCAGCGGCGCGGGGTGGAGGTGCGTCCGCCGCACATCAACCGCTCAGGGGCTGAGTGCGACATCGAAGACGGGGGGGTTGTCCGGGTTGGTCTCGGCTACGTCCAGTCGGTCGGCGAGGAGGAAGCCGGGTCTGTGGTCGCACAACAGCCCTACCGCGATCTCGGCGACCTCGCGCGTCGTGCCTCGGTGAAACACGATGCGCTGGAAGCGCTCGTTGCCGCCGGCGCATGTGACGAATGGGGGCCGCGACGCGAGCTTCTCTGGCGTCTCGGCGTCACGCCGCGTGGTGAGACGGTCGGTCGAGGCAACCGGCAGCTCGCGCTGCCGCTCGAGCCGACAGCAGAGATCCCGGAGCTGCCGGAGCAGACGCCGTGGGAGCAGATGCTCGCGGACTACAAGCACACCTCGCTCTCGGTCGGCGTCCATCCGCTTGCAGCTCCTGCGGCCGCATCTCGCAGCGACGGTGAGGACCACCGCCGAGATGGCATCCACCCAGAACGGCACGCGGATCGAGGTGGCAGGCATGGCGATCGCCCGCCAGCGCCCGGCAACTGCGAAGGGGATCGTCTTCATGCTGCTCGAGGACGAGCTCGGCCAGGCGAACCTGATCATCCCGGCGAAGGTCTACGAGGAGCACCGGGCGGTCATTCGAGGTGAGCCGCTGATCCTCGCCCGCGGCAAGCTCGAACGCCACGATCGCAACGTCAATCTGCTCGTCTCGGAGGTGTTCTCACTCGGCCCGCTCGCGCGCGAAGCGGCGAGCGAGGCGGAGGTGACAGGCGCTCTGCCGCGCGCGCACCATTTCGGACATCGGTGATCAGCCGTCGGTTCGCTGCTCGGCCGGCCCGACATGGTGCGACAGGTTGTAGGCCGAGTTGACGAGACCGACGTGTGTGAACGCCTGCGGGAAATTGCCGAGCAGGCGTTTCGCGGCGGGGTCGTACTCCTCGGAGAGCAGACCGAGATCGTTTCGAATCGCGAGCAGCCGTTCGAACAACACGCGAGCCTCGTCCTGGCGATCCGCCATCAGAAGCGCATCGACGAGCCAGAACGAGCAGGGGAGAAACACTCCTTCGCCGCCCGGCAGCCCGTCAACCTCGTTGTGCACATTCGTCCGATAGCGCTCGACGAAGCCGTCACGGGTCAGGTCGCGCTGAATCGCGTCGATCGTTCCGAGCACCCGCGGATCGTCTCCGGGCAGGAAGCCGACGAGCGGGATCAGGAGTGTCGACGCGTCGAGCTCGTCCGAGCCGTACGCCTGCACGAACGAGTTGAGCTCGACGTTGAACGCCTCGCTGCAGATCTCACGATGCACCTCGTCGCGCAGCCTGCGCCAGCGGTCGAGCGGCCCCGGCAGATCGAAGCGTTCGACCGAGGAGACCGCTCGGTCGAACGCCACCCACGCGAGCACCTTCGAATGCGTGAAGTGGCGGCTCGGCCCGCGCACCTCCCAGATTCCTTCGTCGGCCTGCTCCCACGCGCCTTCGAGGAAGTTCATGACCGCTCGCTGCAGCGACCAGGCATGGTCGTCGGCAGGCAGCCCATGGCTGCGAGCCTGGTGCAGTGCATCCATCACCTCGCCGTAGACATCGAGCTGGAGCTGCTCGTACGCATCGTTCCCGACGCGCACCGGTCTCGAGCCCGCATACCCGGGCAGCCACTCGAGTTCTCGCTCGAACATGCGCCGTTCGCCCGCGACGCCGTAGAGGATCTGGGCGTTCGCCGGGTCGCCGGCCACCGCGCGCAACAGCCAGTTGCGCCAGGCGCGAGCCTCGTCGAAGAACCCCGCGTTCATCAACGCGAACAGCGTGAACGTGGCGTCACGGAGCCAGGTGAAGCGGTAGTCCCAGTTGCGAACTCCGCCCAGGACCTCCGGTAGGGACGTCGTCGGAGCTGCCACGATCCCACCGGTCGGCTCGTAGGTGAGCGCCTTGAGCACGGCCAGCGAGGTGTGGACCGCCTCCCGGTACCCGCCTTGATAGGTGCAGCTCTCGAACCACCTCAGCCAGTGTGCTTCGGTCTCCTCGAGGGCGCGCTCGGCGTCGACCGGTTGAGGCGGGCGACGATGCGACGGGAACCACGTGAGAACGAACGGGACTCGCTCGCCCGCGTGAACCAGGAAGTTGGCGGTGTGCTTCATCCCGTCCGGCTCGAGATCGACGGGCGTGCGCAGCGCGAGTCCGTCCGGGCCGCCAACGGCCACCAGTGTGTCGTCGTCGATGCGGCGCACCCATGGCACGACGGAGCCGTAGTCGAAGCGAATCACGAGCTCCGTCGTCATCTCGACCGTGCCGTCGAGACCCTCGACGATCCGCACGATGTCGGGGGTTCGGTCGCGCTGCGGCATGAAGTCGATCACTCGCACGCGGCCGCCCGCCGTCTCCCATTCGCTCTCCAGGATCAACGTGTCCGGCCGATACCGCCGCGCTGTCGCCGGGCCGCCTTCGACCGGCGACAGCCCCCAGTGGCCGTGCTCGTGCGTGCCGAGCAGCGCGCAGAAGCACGATCCCGAGTCGAACCTCGGGAAACAGAGCCAGTCGACCGAGCCCTCGCGGCCGATCAGCCCCGCCGTCTGCAGGTCGCCGACGAGCGCATAGTCCTCGATCCGTTCGGCCATTACCTGTTCTCGATCTCCAGGGCGAAGGGCGGCAGCCGTCGTTCGACGGCCTTGTTGAAGGCGCGAAGGTACCCGTCGGGCTCGTCGAGCGATTGCGCGTAGTGATCGCGCATGTCCGCGAGCAGTTCCGTCCCGGTCTCGACCGCGTCGACATAGTCGCCGTACAGCTCTTCCGCCTGGTCGCGTCCGGCCGCGTTGTAGGCGTCGAGGCGAGCGTTCGCTTCGTCGATCACATCGCGGTGATCCTGCTCGAACAGATCGAGCTGGGAGTCGATCACCTGCGTGTAGCGCGCCCGGCGGAAGATCACGCCAGCTCCCGGTAGAGGGCGAGGTGCTGCGCAGCGGACGCATCCCACGTCAGCTCCGCCCGGGCGCGCTCGGCGCCGGCGCGTGCGCTCGCGAGCGCCTGTCCGTCGGAGAGCAGCTCGTTCACGGCTGCGGTGAGAGCGTCGACGTCTCCGGCAGGCACGACCCGCCCTGCTCCGTAGGCTCGTACCGGTTCTCCGAGGCCCGCCACGTCGTAGACGACGGCCGGCACTCCGGCGCCGAGCGCCTGCAGGAGCGCCCCCGACTGGTCGAGCTCGGCGCGGTACGGGAACACGGCGACCGTCGCGTCGGACAGTGCACGGTCGAGCTCGCTCGTCGGGAGAAACCCAAGGCGCCACTCGACCCGCTCCGCCCGGCGGAGGTCGTCGAGCGGCATGGCCGGGTCGCCGGCGACGAGCAGGCGGGCCTCCGGAAGGCGGCGGGTCACCTCGATCGCGTCGGCGAGCCCCTTGTACGGGCGGATGACACCGAGCGCGAGGATGGTCGCGCCGTCGTCCCTGCGGGTGGCCGCGCTGGGGTAGACGGGATGCGGGATCACGTGGGCGTCGACGCCGAGCTCGGCCAGCGTCGCTCGTCCGCGATCGGTGTGCACGACGACTCGATCGAACCGCGTCAGGAGCCTGCGCCAGAGCTCGAGCCGTGAGGCCGTCCTGCGCGGTAAGAGGTCGTGAGCGGTGAAGACGGACGGGGAGCGAAATCGCAGGTGCACGTCCGCCTGGGGCAGAGCGAGCCACTGCACGTGCAGGACATCGGCGCGCGCGAGGGAGAGGGAGCGCATCACATCGAGATGCTCGACCGCCTTCAACGGCAGCCGCGCCCGAGAGCGCTTGAACAGACGCGACGAAAGTGGATACCAGCGTTCGCTCCTGCGATAGCCGTCTGCGGCCGGGGCAGCTCCGAACCGGAACCTGGCTGTCTGCAGCTCGACGTCCGCGCCTGCACGACCGAGGGCCGCCGCCAGCTCGTGGTCGTACCACGGCGTGAACGCAGGCGGGTCGGCAAGCAGGACGCGCATCGAAGTAGCTTAGGCGCGTGCTGGTTCGGAGCTGGAACCTCTTCCACGGGAACACGGTCCCGCCGCAGCGCGCGGGATTCCTCCGCGAGATGATCCGGCTCGCGACCGCCGACGAACCGGCCGTCCTCTGCGTGCAGGAGGTGCCCGCCTGGGCGCTCGTGCTCTTCACCTCCGGCAACGTCGCGGCTCGGCCCCGAATCGGCCCGGTCCCGATCACCGCGGGGCTCGGGCACCGCCTGACGCGCCAGAATCAGGGGCTGCTGCGGTCGGCGTTCTCGGGTCAGGGAAACGCGATTCTCGTCGCCTCCGAGCTGCGCGTCCTGTCGTCGACCGCGCTGACCCTGAACCCCCGCCGCTTCAGGGAGGCTCGGGCTCGCACGCTCGAGCTCGGCGCTCGAGCCCGCCGGGCCTGGGCGAGGGAGCGGCGGGTCGCACAAGCCGTTCGCCTGGCGGACCAGTCCGGCCGCACATTCGCGATCACGAACCTGCACTGCACGAGCTACGCCGCGGACGAGCGGCTCGCAGAGGCCGAGCTGCTCCGGGCCGCGTGGTTCGCGGTCTCCGAGGCGCAGCCGGACGACGTGGTGGTGCTCGCCGGCGACTTCAACGTGACGGCCGCCCGGTCGGCGGTCCTCCGCGATCTGGCGGGCGAGGAGTGGGGCTTCTCCGCGCCAGGCCCCGGTATCGACCACATCCTCGTTCGCGGGGCACCGGCCACGCCGGTGCGCTGCTGGCCCGACGAGCTGCGCATGCACGACGGCCGCCTGCTTTCGGATCATGCCCCGGTGGAGCTCGAGATCACATGACGTGGCCCGAACAGCGAGCCCGGTTTCCGGTGCTCGACCGGCACGCCTACCTGAACGCCGGCACCTTCGGCCCGCTCGCGCGGACGACGCTCGCCGCGATGGCGGAGCTGCGCGCGTGGGAAGGGGAGCATGGACGCGGTGGCAGGCAGTACTTCGACACGATGATCGAGCGCCGGGAACGGGTTCGCGAACTGTTCGCAGCGCAGATCGGTGCGCCCGCGGAGCTCATCGCTTTGACCGATTCGACCACAGAGGGCGTGCAGGTCGTCGTCACCGGGCTCGAGCTCGGTGAGAGCGACGAGGTCGCGACGACGGACGCCGAGCATTTCGGGCTGACGGGCCCTTTGCTCGGCGCCGGTGCGCGGCTCAGGATCGCGAAGGTGCGGGGAGCCCCGGCCGCGGACGTCTTCGACCTGATCCGCGCGCAGGTGACGTCCCGCACGCGGCTGATCGCGCTCTCGGCGGTCTCGTGGCTCGATGGGACGATCTTCCCTTGGCGCGAGCTGCGTGAAGCGACGAATGTTCCGGTGCTCGTCGACGGCGCCCAGTCGGTCGGCGCGCTCGCCGTCGACGCGACCGCGGCCGACTTCTACACGGTCAGCGGTCAGAAGTGGCTCTGCGGTCCCGACTCGACCGGCGCGCTCTACGTTCGCGACCCTGACAGCCTGCGCCCGCGGCTGGTCGCGTACCCGAGCGCCGAGACCTACGACATCGCGGAGGGCACCTGGGAACCGAAAGCGGGCGCACGCCGCTTCGACACGGCCTTCGCCCCCGCGACGTCGCTCGCCGGTCTCGAAGCTGCGCTCGGCGACGTCCCGGACGGGCGGTTCGCACGTGCGCGCGAGCTCGTGGGGCGGTGTCGCGCGCTGCTCATCGAGCGTGGCCACGAGGTCGTTTCGGACGCGGGTCAGGGGACACTCGTCTCGTTCCGCTTCCCCGGCGACACTGCCGAGGCCGCGACAGCACTCTACGAGCGCGGCGTGATCGTGCGTGAGCTCCCGGGCACCGGCCTGCTGCGCGCGTCGGTCGGGTGGTGGAACGACGAGAGCGACCTGCTCCGCCTGGTCGAAGCGCTCGAGCCCTCCTAGGACTCGCCGCCAGGCAGGCCGAGCTCGCCGGCGATCGGCTGCAGTGCCGCAACGACGTTCGTGATGTGCTCGTCGAGCTCCAGCCCGAGCAGCTCGGCACCCTCGTAGACGTCGTCGCGGGACACACCCGCTGCGAACGACGGCTGCTTCAGCTTCTTCTTGACCGACTTCGGCTCGAGCCCCTCGAGCCCCGTCGGCCTCACAAGACCGCAGGCGTGGATGAATCCGGAGAGCTCGTCGCACGCGAACAGCGTCTTCTTGAGCGGCGTGTCGCGCGGGAGGCTCAGGTGATTGGCATGCGACAACACCGTTTCGACCACGACCTCGGGATAACCCTCCTCCCGCAAGATCGGTGCACCGTCCTGCGGATGCTTGTCGAGCGTCGGGTGGATCTCGTAGTCGAAATCGTGCAAGAGCGCCGCGACGCGCCAGAGCTCCTCGTCCTCGCCGAACCGGACTGCATACGACGCAGTCGACGCCTCGACAGCAAGACCGTGGCGCAGGAGTGCCTCGCTCTTCGTGTAACGAGTGAGTGTGTTCCAGGCTTGTTCGCGAGTCGGATTCACCGTGGGGCTAGCATAGTGCGCGCGTTGTCGTCGACCGTTGTCAGACCCGTGGCCGAATCGTTCGTCATCGAAGGTGGCTGCCCGATCTCGGGTCGTGTCCGCGCCTCCGGAAACAAGAACGGAGCGCTGCCGATCCTCGCGTCGTGCCTTCTGACCGAGGAGCCCGTTTTCCTGTCGAACGTGCCGCGCATCCGCGATGTCAACACGATGATCGAGCTGCTCTCGAGCCTCGGCGCCGAGACCGAGTGGACGGGCCAGAACGAGGTTCGCGTGCACGCGCAGAACATCACCCATGAGGTGGACGCTCGGCTGGCCAGCCGCATTCGCGCCTCGTTTCTCCTCGCGGGCCCATTGCTGGCGCGACTGGGGAGCGCCAGTGTGCCGCCCCCGGGCGGAGATGTGATCGGCCGGCGGCGGCTCGATCCTCACATCCATGCCTTTGCGGAGCTCGGCGCGGCGTTCCACTACCCCGGGCGCTACGAGCTCAGCGGTGAGCTCCGCGGCGCGCACATTCACATGGACGAGGCGTCCGTGATGGCGACCGAGAATGCGGTCATGGCCGCGTCGATCACGCCGGGCGAGACGATGATCTCGAACGCGGCCTGTGAGCCGCACGTGCAGGATCTTTGCCGCTTCCTGGTCTCGCTCGGCGCGAAGATCGAGGGGATCGGCTCGAACGTGCTGCACATCGTGGGCGTCGACGGTCTCTCGGGAGGCTCGCACGCGATCGGCCCGGAGCACGTCGAGGTCGGCAGCTTCATCGGTATGGCCGCGGTCACCGGCGGCGACATCACGATCGAAGGCATCGTTCCCGACGACCTCTGGCCGGTCCTGCCGGTCCTGAGCCGGCTCGGCGTCGAGGTCGAGCTCGGTGAGGACTGGGTGCGGGTGCCGCCCTACCAGTCGCTCGAGATCAAGGACGACCTCGGCGGTGCGATCCCGAAGATCGAAGACGGGCCGTGGCCGGCCTTCCCGGCCGACCTGACGTCGATCGCCGTGGTGGTCGCGACCCAGGCCAAGGGAACGGTGCTGGTCTTCGAGAAGATGTTCGAGAGCCGCCTCTTCTTCGTCGACAAGCTGGTGTCGATGGGCGCCCGGATCATCCTGTGCGACCCCCACCGGGTCGTCGTCACCGGCGCCTCGCCGCTCTACGGCCAACGGATGTCGAGCCCGGACATCCGCGCCGGCATGGCGATGGTGATCGCGGCGCTCTGCGCCGAGGGCACGTCCACCATCGGCGACGCCTACCAGATCGACAAGGGCTACGAGCGGATCGACGAGCGCCTGCGCGCGCTCGGCGCTCAGATCGAACGCGTCGAGGGGTAGGCGTCTACGGGCTTCGCGAGTACTTGGGTCGGGTGTGGGGACGCTGGCCGGCCGGTGAGGATGTGGTCGTGTCGGTTGTTCTGAGCGAGGGTTTGACGAAGCGATTCGGCAGGCTGACGGCTGTCGATGATCTGTCGTTCGCGCTCGAGGCAGGGACGATCACGGGCTTCCTCGGCCCGAACGGGGCCGGGAAGACGACGACGCTGCGGATGCTGCTCGGGCTGGCGGCGCCGACGGGCGGGCGGGCGTTGATCTTCGATCAGCCTTACGCGCAGCTTGCCGGCGCGGCGCGCCGTGTCGGCGCTGTCCTGGAGGCGACCGATTTCCATCCCGGCCGCACGGGCCGCGACCATCTGCGCACGCTCAGCCGTGCCGTCGAGCTGCCTGATTCACGCGTCGACGAGGTCCTCGGCCTGGTCGAGCTCACCGATGCCGCGAGGCGCCGCGTCAAGGGGTATTCGCTCGGGATGCGCCAACGGCTCGGCCTCGCGTCTGCGCTCCTCGGCGATCCGGAGCTACTCGTGCTCGACGAGCCGGCGAACGGGCTCGACCCGGAGGGTGTGCGCTGGCTCCGCGACTTCCTCCGCACCTTCGCGTCGGAGGGACGGACTGTGCTCATCTCGAGCCACGTGCTCGCCGAGGTCGCCCAGACCGTCGATCAGGTTCTGATCATCAACCGCGGGCGATTGGTGGTCGAGACCTCGCTCGAGCGCTTGACCGCCCGCGTCGGCGGCTCGGTTCGCGTCCGCAGCCCGCAGTTGGCGCAGCTCGCCGAGGCGCTGCGGCGCGAACAGATCGAGACGACGACCAGCAACGACCACGCACTTCTCGCGCACGGCACGACGAGCGAACGGGTCGGCGACGTCGCCTTCGCCGCCGGCGTCCCGGTGCACGAGCTCGTCGCTGAAGGCTCGTCGCTCGAAGAAGTCTTCCTCGAGCTGACCTCAGAGACGCAGCCGTGATCGCCCAGACCAACGCCGAACTCCTGAAGCTCCGCTCCACCCGGACCACGGTTGGTCTCGTGCTCGGGATGCTGGCGCTGATCATTCTCTTCGGGCTTCTGGCCGGGCTGTTAACACACGCCGACAGCCTCACCACACCAGAGGATCAGCGCGGTCTGCTCGGCGTCGGGAGTCTTGCCGGCGTCTTCTCAGCTCTCGCGGGCGTGCTGCTCGTCACGGGCGAGTACCGGTTCGGGACGATCCGGCCCACGTTCCTGTTCACACCACGACGGTCACAAGTGATCGGCGCCAAGCTGGTCGCGAGCATGCTCGCAGGGATCGCGTTCGGGGTCGTCGGCGAGGGGCTCGGCTTTGCGATCGGCTATGTGTGTCTCGACGCGCGTGGGATCCCGTTGGCGCTCCACGGCGGCGCGATCACGCTCGTGCTGCTCGGAACCGTCGCCGCTGTTGCTCTCTGGGGCGCGATCGGCGTGGGTGTCGCAGCAATCGTTCGCAACCAGATCGGCGCGATCGTCGGCCTGCTCGCCTGGGGCTTCATCGTCGAGAACCTGCTCTTCGCGTTCGTACCCTCGGTCGGGCGCCTAACGCCTGGCGAGGCCGAGAACGCGCTCACCGGGTTGACGACCGATCACCTGCTCTCCGCCGCAGCCGGCGGCGCTGTACTCGTCGCGTGGGTCGCAATACTCGCCCTCGCGGGTCTCGCGCTCACCGCCCGCCGCGACGTCAGTTAAGCGTCTCGTAGGTCGCTCCGCTTTTAGAATCCGCCTCGTGCGCGAGGTCGCGGCCGGTGTGTGGCACTGGCAGCTACTCGTACGCCGAGTGACCCGTTACGCCGCAGTCTGCTCAGGCGACATTCCCGCCCGCGCTTCATGACCCTCCGCAAGGATGTGGCCGTGGGATGGGAGGCACTCGATCAGTGGGGTGACGACGTCGCCCGAATCGAACCGCTCGCTGGGGGAGTTGGCGTCAACGAGGTGTGGAGCGTGCGCGTCGACGGGCAGCTCGCCGTCGGTCGGCTCAGCAACCGCAGCGACGCCGACCTCTCGTGGGAGACCGAGCTGTTGCGATACCTCGACCGTGAAGGGATGACGGTGCCGGTGCCGATCCCGACCACGGACGGCCGGCATTTCGCCGACGGTCTGGTCGTGATCACCTACGTGGAGGGTGGACCGCCCGAGACTGAGGCCGACTGGCGTCGCGTCGCCGACACGTTCCGCCAGCTGCACCGACTGACGCACGGCTGGCCCCAACGCCCGGGCTGGCGATCGTCGACCGACCTCCTGCACGCGGAAACCGGGACGAAGATCGACCTGGGCGCGATGCCGCCGGAGGGTGTCGTTCGATGCCGAGCAGCGTGGGCACGGCTCACCGGACGAGAGCGGTGCGTCGTCCACGGCGACCCCAACTCGGGCAACATCCGTATGACCGCGGATCGGGTCGCGCTGATCGACTGGGACGAGTCGCACGTCGACGTCCCCGACCTCGACCTGGTATTGCCGCACAACGCCGCCGGTCTCGACGACGACACGCACGACGCTGCCGCGCAAGCATGGGCCGCATGGGAAGCCGCCGTCTGCTGGGACCCCAGCGGGACCGACGGGTTCGCAGTCAAGCGGCTCGCCGAAGTTCGAGCGATCTGAGCGGCAGCGGCAACGAGTCGCCACCGGACTTCGCTCTCGACGTCATTCGCGGACGTGGCGGACGGCAGGTGCATGATGCGTTGATGCGACCGGATCTTCCCAGGGGGACGGTGGTCAATCGCCCAAGCGGCAGGCCTCGACTCGCGCCAGCGGGGCTGAGGTGATCGCGGCCGCGACGTCCAGACCGGATCGGGCGGTGCCCCCTCCCGACGTCCGGCGTGCGCGACGCGGGACGGCGACGGTGTTCGCGGTGCACGGATGTGTCACCGGCAGCTTCGCGGCCCGCATTCCGTGGATCGCGTCGCACGTCGGTGTCGGCGTTGGCCATCTCGGGGTCGCGCTGCTCATGCCGGGGATCGGCGCGCTACTCGCCATGCCCTTCTCCGGCCGTCTCGCTCACCGCTTCGCACTGCGCCCGTTCGTCACGGCCACGATCGTTGCGTGGTGCGCGTGCCTCGTCCTGCCGGCGCTGCCGACGTCGCTGGTGGCGCTCTGCGCCGTCCTGCTCGTCTTCGGCGCGGTCGCGGGGCTGGCGGACATGGCGATGAATGCGGAGGGCGTCCTGGTGGAGAAGCTGTTCGGCCGGTCGGTGATGTCGAGCCTGCACGGCTTTTGGAGCGTGGGCGTCCTGGTCGGGTCGGCCGTCTCGGCCCTCGCGTCCCACGCCGGTATCGACACCCGGGTCCAGTTCGCGGTCGAGGCGCTCGTCCTCGCCGCGGTCGGCGCCGCAGTCGCGCAGTTGCTGATCGAGGACCCGACGACGAGCGACGCGCCTGCGCCGCCGCACTTCGCGCTCCCGACCCGGCCCGTCCTCCTGATCGGGCTCGTCGGCCTCTGCGCCGTCTTCGGCGAGCAGGCCGGGACCGACTGGTCGGCGTTCTACATCCGCAACGAGCTCGGCGGGTCGGCGAGCGTCGCAGCGCTCGCGGTCTCGGCGTTCGCCGTGGCGATGGCGACGGTCCGACTCATGGGCGACCGTGTGATCCGCAGGCTGGGGCCGGTCCGTACCGTCCGCATCTCGGGGGCGTGTGCCTTCGTGGGCGCGATCGCGGTCGTGCTGGCGCCCGACCTTGCGGTCGGCCTCCTCGGCTTCGCGCTGCTCGGGATCGGCCTCGCCGTCGTCGTCCCGCTCGTGTTCGCGGCGGCCGGGCGGGTGGGCGCCCATCCCGCGCGCAGCATCGCCGGCGTCGCCGTCGTCGCCTACGCGAGCGGCCTCGTCGCACCGGGGGTGATCGGCGGCATCGCCTCCGCGTCGTCGCTCACGACGTCGTTCTGCGTCGTCGCCGCCCTGGTGGGAGTCATCGCGTTGGCCGCGGGCGTGCTTCGCCCGAGGCAACGAGCCGTCGAGAGGAGCCCCGCCACGGCCGTGTCGACACCGACGGAGATCTAGACGAAGCGGGCGCTCGCAGCTTGCGACCTGCGGCGATCGTGGTCCACGGATGTACGCGCGCCTCACCCGGTACGCTCAGCCGGGATGGCGGAGAACCCCACGGGAGGACGAGTCGCGCTCGCAGCGGAGGGCCTGGCGAACGTCAGCACCGGTCTGCCGGTGCTCGATCATCTGGTGACGGAGCTCGCCCGCGCCGGACGCTTCAAGCTCTCGCTCGAGGTCGCGCCCGGCGGCGCGGACGAAGGAGTCGTCGCCGCGGGCGGCACGCTCGGGGCTGCATTCGGCGAGCGCATCTCTGCACCGGGCGCTGCCGGTCGAGGGTGGTCGCTCGTCCCGGCCGACGAGGCGCTCGCTTTGGCATCGCTCGAGCGAGTGGACGAGCCGCGGCTGGTCACGAACGTCGACTTCTCCGACCAGCGCGTGGGTGGGCTGGGAACCGACGTCGCGTCGCGGTTTCTCAATGAGCTTGCGCTCGCTGCCGGGCTGAACCTGCACGTGCGGCTCGTCGAGGGCACGGACCCGCAGCACGTGCTCGCGGCCATCTTCAAGGCGGTCGGTGCGGCGCTCGGCCAGGCCTGTCGGCCCGTACCGGAGACCAAGGAGGATTCGTGACGAAGGAAGCCGTTCGCACCGAAGCAGCACCCGCGCCCTTCCAGGGCGCCCCGTACTCGCAAGCGATCAAGGCGAACGGCTTCGTGTTCGTCTCCGGCCAGCTTTCGTTGCGGCCGGGCGAGAAGGACCTCGTCCCGGGCGACATCAAGGCTCAGACGCAGCAGGTCTTCGCGAACCTGCGTGCGATCCTCGAGGAGGCGGGCTCGTCGCTCGACCGTCTGGTCAAGACGACCGTGTTCCTGCAGAACCTCGACGACTTCGGCGGCATGAACGAGATCTACGCCGCTGAGGTCGGGTCGTCTCCCCCTGCGCGCTCCACCGTCGAGGTCGCGAAGCTTCCGTCGGGCGCGCTCGTCGAGATCGAGGCGATCGCACTCGTCTAAGCAGGTTGAGGAGTATGTCGGCTCGCTCGGGCTTGACGCATACGTCGTCGGCGGCGCGGTGCGCGACGACCTGCTCGGGCACGACGCCAGGGACGCGGACTTCCTCGTCCCGGGCGTGGACATCGAAGGCCTGCGCTCGGCGCTCGCTCCGCACGGTCGTGCCGAGGAGCTCGTCGTCGCCGGCCGCTCCGTCGGGGTCCGCTTCCATCCCCGCGACCCGGAGGTACGAAAGCTCGTGCGCGCAGGCATCGAGCTGGCGCCGCCTCGGCGCGAGGTGTCGACCGGGCCGGGACGGCACGACTTCGAGATCGTCGTCGATCCCAACGCGTCGGTCGAGGACGATCTGGCCCGACGCGACTTCACCGTGAACGCCATGGCACGTCGGCTCGCCGACGGGACGCTCGTCGACCCGTACCACGGCTCTGACGACCTCGAGGCACGGAAGCTGAGAACCGTCTCGCCGGCGAGCTTCGCCGAGGATCCGTTGCGGCTCGTTCGCGGTCTCCGGTTCGTCTCGCAGCTCGACCTGAGCCCCGACGAGGAAACGCTTCGCCAGATGCGCGAGGAGGCGGCGAGCATCGAGCTCGTCTCGGGCGAACGAATCGGAGGCGGGCTCGCAGCCGACGGGATGGGGGAGCTGTCGAAGCTGCTGCTCGGAGCGGAGCCGGCCAAGGCACTGCGGCTGGCCCGCGATACGGGGGTGCTCGTTCACTCTCTTGCCGGAGTTCGAGCCCGCGATCGGGTTCGAGCAGGAGAGCCGCTGGCACGCACTCACGGTCGACGAGCACACGTTCGAGGTCGTTCAGGCGGCAGCCGACGCGGGGTTCCCGCTGCGCGTACGTCTGGCAGCGCTCTTCCACGACCTCGGCAAGCCGCAGGTCGCCTGGCGCGGCACCGACGGCCGCCTCCACTACTACGCAAAGCGCGGCTATTCCGACCGCAGCCACGAGCAGATCGGCGCGCGGCTGGCCGAGCAGGCGCTCGACCGGCTTCGGTATCCGACCGAGCTGCGCAAGCGCGTTGCACGGATCGTGCGCAGCCACATGATCGATCCCGGCAAGGCGGATCCGCTGCGGGCCCGGAGGCTGCTCGCCCGCTACGGCTCAGGGCTCCTCTTCGACCTGATCGATCACAAGGAGGCCGACCTGCGCGGGAAGGGCCAGCCACCGGACATCGACCTCGAGCGGCTCGAACGCTTCCGGACGGTCGTGCGCGAGCAGCAAGGAAGTCCATACCGTCTCCGCGATCTCGCCGTCGGCGGCGACGATCTGATCGGGGTCGGCTATCGCCCGGGGCCGGCGATCGGTCAGACGCTGCAGACCCTGCTGCGCGAGGTCGTCGACCGGCCCGAGCTGAACACCCGAGAAGCTCTGCTCGCACGCGCCAAGGAGCTCGCAGAATGATCCGCTGGGAAACGCCGGGATACGTCGTCGCATTCACGACGCGGGCCGGAGGCGTGAGCAGCGGCGTCTACGAATCGCTGAACCTCACGACCGGGACGGGCGACCGGGTAGAGCTCGTCGAGGAGAACCGGCGCATCGCCTGCACGGCACTCGGGCTCGACGCGGATCGGCTCGCCTTCAACCGACAGGTGCATTCGCCGACGGTGCACCAGGCCCGCGCCGGAGCACGTGGGGAACCGGGTGACGGGTTGTGGAGCGACGAACCGGGACTGCCGCTGCTCGCCATGTCCGCGGACTGCCTGCCGATCGCGGTCGTGCGGCGCGATCGCCCGCGCGCGCTTGCCCTGCTGCACGCAGGCTGGCGCGGCCTCGCCGAGGGTGTGGTCGCAGCCGGGGTCACGGCGCTCGGTCCGGGCTCGAAGGCGGCGATCGTCGGACCGGCGATCGGGCCGTGCTGCTACGAGGTCGGCGCCGAGGTCGCGGGCCTTTTCGACGCGGACCTGACCGCCGGACGGAAGCTCGATCTCTGGAGCGCAGCTGAACGTGCGCTCCGCGCGGCCGGCGTCGACGAGGTCGAGCGCACCGACCTGTGCACGCGTTGCCACCCGCACCTCTTCTTCTCACACCGGCGAAGCGGGCGTGCGCGCGGCGTCCAGGGGGTGCTCGGTGCTGTCGCCTGATCAGATTCGCGCGCGCTTCGCCGGCGTGCAGGACGTCGTCGGGCCAGGGGTGACCGTCGTCGCAGCGACGAAGTACGTTGCGCTCGCGGACATGGGACGGCTCGTCGAAGCGGGCATCACGGTGGTGGGTGAGAACCGGGCCCAGGACCTCGAGGCGAAGCACGCGGAGTACGGCGACGCGTTCACGTGGCACTTCATCGGTCATCTCCAGTCGAACAAGGTCAAGGTCGTGAACCGCATCTGCGCTCTCGTCCATTCCCTGGATTCGGAGTCGGCGGCACGGCGGCTCGAAGTTCCCGCGCTCGTCCAGGTGAACCTGTCCGGCGAGGCGTCGAAGTCCGGCGTCGAGCCCGACGAGATCGCGGCTTTCCTGGCCTACGACGTGCTCGGTCTCTCGACGATGCCCCCCGCCGCAACGAGCCCTGCCGACTCGCGAGCCTGGTTCGCACGGCTGCGCGGGCTGGCGCAGGAGCACGGTCTCGAGGAGCTCTCGATGGGCACCACACAGGACTTCGCCGTGGCCGCAGAGGAAGGGGCGACACACGTTCGCGTCGGATCGATCCTCTTTCGGGATTAGGATTCGCAAGGGAATGGCGCTCGGAGATCTGTGGAGCCGCACGCTCGTGTACTTCGGCATCGCCGAGGAGGACGACGACTGGGAGGACGAGGACGGCTACGCGGCCGAGGAGAGCCTCGAGCAGAGCTACCGCGAGCGTCCAAACGTGCGGCGGCTGACACCGCGCCGCCGCTCCCAGGAGTTCGACGACTGGACGGACTCCGAGGCCGATCAGCCGACGCAGCGCGCACCGGCCGCCCGCCCCTCGCGCGTGCGCGAGATGCGCCCTCAGATCGAGGCTGTGCCGAGTCCCGCGAGCGTCAAGGTGCACCTCGTCCTGCCGCGCAGCTTCAACGACGCCCAGCAGATCGCCGACAAGTTCAAGCAGGGGATCCCCGTGATCCTCAATCTCCAGAACGCCGACACGGAGCTCTCCAAGCGGCTGATCGACTTCACGAGCGGCCTGACCTACGCGTTGAACGGCGGCATGCAGCGCGTCGCCGACAAGGTGTTCCTGCTCACCCCGCGCAACGTCGAGGTCTCGGCCGAGCAGCGCGCCGCGCTGCTCGAGCGCGGCGGCTTCTTCAACCAGGCCTGACGGCTACGACTCGCGGTCGCGCGCTGCGAGATAGGTCTGGTTGAACGCGTACGGCAGTGCGTCCTTCTCGGCGAACACGCCGTGGTCGAACGCGCGCGACTGAACGCCGAGCTGAACGCGCTCGCAGACGGCGTAGTCCTGATGGGCGACCAGCTCCGAGAACTCGACCACCTCGGTCGGGTCGAAATCGGGGTCCTCGACGACCTCGGGGCGGAAGAGATAGTCGGTCACGACTGTCGTGTGCTGAGCGCTGCGCGGCTGCAGGCGGGTCGCGATCACGACCGTGCCGGTGAGGTCGATGAACATGTTCGGGAAGATCGTCGCCCCGTACATCGAGCTCGCAGTCTGCTCGTCGAGCCCCGGCATCACGGGAATCTTCGTCGTCCCGGTGGCGGTGTAGCCGGCCCCGCCGCCGGCGATCGAGACGCCCCAGTCGTCGCGGCCCTCCTCGTACACGAGCCCCTTGCCGAACGTGGGGGCGACCTTGATGAGCTCGGGATGCACGGTCGGGCAGTGCAGGCACTCGTTGTAGTTCTCGACCAGGATCTTCCAGTTCGCCGCGAGCTCGGTGACGGTGCGGTGACCCGTCAGCAGCTCGTCCATCCCCCAGCGTTCGTACTGCAGCGGTTTGTCGGTCTGCACGTCGAGCGACTCACGCAGGTTCGACCGCGGCTCGCCGAGGTTCGCGAAGACGAAGCCCTGCCAGACCTCCACCGTCACCGGCCAGAGGCCGAACGATGCCCGGTCGAGCTCGTCCTTGCCGACGAGCGGCGTCCCGATCAGCCGGCCGTCGTAGGCGTAGCTCCACGCGTGGTACGGGCACTTGATGGCGCCCTTCGCGTGGCCGTGGGTCTCGGGGTCGCAGAGCCGCGAGCCGCGATGCCGGCAGACGTTGTAGAAACCGCGCAGCTCGCCGTCCGCGCCGCGGACGAGGAGCAGGCTCTCGCCGCCGACGTCGATGGTGACGAAGTCCCCCGGCTCCGGCGCCTCGCTGCTGCGTGCGACATACACCCATTCACGGAAGAAGATCCGCTCGCGCTCGAGCTCGAACACCGCCGGAGCGTGGTAATCGCGGCCGGGCAGGGTGGGGCGGACGCCGCTCGTGCTCATGCTCGTGCCCGAGTTTACAAACTTCTTGACACATCGTGCTATCTCAGTTTGCATTGTGCGATCGATGGAAGGAGATCCAGGTGCACCCGCGCGAGCGTAGATCGTCCAGGCGGCAGTTCCTCTTCGCATCGGCGGGAGCCGCGGTCGCTCTCTCCGGCGCCGACGCGCTGCTACGCGCGGCCGACGCGCTCGGCTCGAGCGTCGGCGTGCCGACCGGCCCCGGCGGCATTCCGCTCGCGCGCCGAAACCATCCGGTGACGCTGCCGCTCTACTCCGACAACGGGTCGATCGCGGCGGGCAAGAACACCGAGAAGGGCCCACTGAACGTCTTCAACTGGTCTGCCTACATCAACCCGGCCGTCGTCAAGGAATTCGAGAAGCAGTACAAGGTCTCGGTCAACATCACGACGTTCGAGAACGAGGAAGAGGCGCTCGCGAAGCTGACCTCCGGCCAGGCGAGCTTCGACGTGTGGTTCGCGACGGTCGAGTACCTGTCGCGCGCCGTCGCCGGCAAGCTGATCCAGCCGGTCAACCACTCGTATCTGCCGAACCTGAAGAACGTCTGGGACTCGCTCCAGAGCCCGTTCTACGACGTCCATTCCCGGTACTCGGTGCCCTACATGGTCTACACGACCGGAATCGCCTGGCGGAAGGACAAGGTCAAGACCCCGCCGACGTCGTTCAAGAACGGCTACGACGCGTTCTGGCACGCGCAGGCCTATTCGGGGAAGGTCGCGATCCTCGACGACCAGCGTGAGGCAATCTCGATGGCACTGCTGCACCGCGGTGTCGGCAATGTGAACACGGAGAACGCGACTCTCGTCAAGGCGGCCGCCTCGGATCTCGCCCGGCTCACGAAGACCGTCAACGTCAAGACCAACACCACGCAGTACACCGACGTGCCGACCGGTGCCACCTGGCTCGGCCAGGTGTGGTCGGGTGACATGGCCGGCGCTCTGAGCTACATGCCGAAAGGCGTGCCCGTCAGCACGATCGGCTACTGGCGGCCCGCGAAGGGCGCCGTCGTCGGCAGCGACATGATCACCGTGCTGAAAGGTGCGAAGAACCCGGTGCTCGCCCACCATTTCATGAACTTCCTGCTGGACAACAAGCACGGGGTCGAGAACTTCTCCTGGATGGGCTACATGCCGCCGCTCAAGGTGATCAACCCGAGCAAGGTGATCGCGCAGGGGTACATCCCGAAGAACCTCGGGTCGACGATCGTCCGCGAGTCCGACTTCTCGAACGGCATCTCGATCCTGCCGCTGACGACGCAGGGCCAATCCACTTGGCAGGACGCGTGGTCGAGATTCAAGGCCGGCTGACCGGGTCCCGAGAGGGAGGATGACCCGGCGAATCTTCTGGCCGAGCTTCGCACTGCCGGGTGCGGCGTGGCTCGTGCTCCTCTTCCTGGTGCCGACCTACGCCGTCCTGGCGGTGGCGTTCGGCACCGTCGATCCGATCTTCTCGAACCCCGTGCCGGTGTGGAACCCGCTGCACTGGCAGTTCGACACGATGCGC
Organism: uncultured Thermoleophilia bacterium; assembly: GCA_963779535.1. GTDB lineage: Bacteria > Actinomycetota > Thermoleophilia > Gaiellales > Gaiellaceae > PALSA-600. The sequence continues at coordinate 306,556 of CAVZYP010000004.1, forward strand.
GGCGTCCTGCACGACCTGCGGCCCGGCCAGCCCTTCTGGACGGTCTTCGTGCGCACGTTCGCGTATGTCGGGATCGCGCTCGCCGGCTGCCTCCTGATCGGCTACCCGGTCGCCTACTACCTGGCGCGGTACGCGCGCCGCACGAAGACGCTGCTGCTCGTCTTGCTGATCGTCCCGTTCTGGGTCAGCTACCTGATGCGGATGCTCGCGTGGGTGGGGCTCTTGCTCCCGGACGGCCTCGTCAACCGCACGCTCATCCACCTCGGAATCATCTCGCAGCCGTACGGCTGGCTCGACGGGCAGGCGTCGTCGGTGATCTTTGCGCTGATCTACGGCTATGTGCCGTACCTGATCCTGCCGCTCTACGCGACGCTGGATCGCATCGAGCCTCACGTCCTCGAAGCCGGGCGCGACCTCGGTGCGAGCCCGATTCGGACGTTCATCTACGTCACCCTGCCGCTCAGCCGCTACGGCCTGCTCGCGGCGAGTGTCTTGATCGCGCTGCCGATGTTCGGCGACTACTACACGAACGACGTCATCTCGGGGTCGCCGCGCACGTCGATGATCGGCAACCAGATCAACCTCTACTTCCAGGGTGGCCCGCAGCGAACGGTCGGTGCATGTCTCGTGATCGTCCTGTCGGCGGTCCTGGCCGTCCTGATGTCGTACTACCTCTGGATCATGGTGCGCGCGACCCGCACGGCGGCCGACGCATGAGGCGCGTTCGCACCTGGTGGGCCAACCCCTGGGGTCAGCCGCGGTTCCTGGGCGTGGTCACCTGGGCGTACATGGTGTGGGCGATCGTGCCCGTCGTGATCGCCATTCTGTTCTCGTTCAACGACGGTCGGTCGCGCAGCGTCTGGCAGGGGTTCTCGACGCGCTGGTACTGGGGGGATCCGAACCAGTCGATCCTCCATGACCCGTCGATGCGCGGCGCGCTCGAGCAGAGCCTGAAGCTTGCAGGCCTCGACATGCTGATCGCCGTGCCGCTCGGCGTCGGGCTCGCGATCGGACTGACGCGCTGGCGCGGCTACGGCGCCCGTCCCGTCAACTTCCTGATGCTGTTCCCGCTCGTCACGCCGGAGATCGTGATGGCGGTCTCGCTGCTGCTCGTGTTCGTGACGCTCTACCAGATCCAACTCGGCACGACCGCACAGGTGCTGGGGCAGGTGACGTTCTCGATCTCGTACGTGGTGCTCGTGGTGCGCAGCCGGCTGCTCTCCGTCGGCAAGGAGTACGAGGAAGCGGCGCGCGACCTCGGCGCGTCGGCGCTCGGGGCGCTTCGACTCGTGCTGCTGCCGCTGCTCGCGCCGGCGATCTTTGCCAGCCTGATGGTCGTCTTTGCGCTCTCGATCGACGATTTCGTCGTCACCGACTACCTCTCGTCCAACGCTTCGACGCAGACGGTCCCGATCAAGATCTATTCCGGGGTGCGCGGAACGACGACGCCTGCCCTGAACGCACTCGCGACCGTGATGGTGTTCACGACGCTCATCGCGGTCGGCCTGGCCGCCCTCGTCTACCGGCAGTTCAACGTGGCCCAGCGTGGGGAGAAAGGATCCGCGGTGCACGACATCGCGGCCCTCGAGGTATGACGGCGCACGACGGCGCCATCGACCTCGTCGACCTGCGGAAGGGCTTCGGCGAGGTTGCCGCGGTCGACGGCATCGACTTGCAGATCGAGCCGGGCGAGTTCTTCTCGCTCCTCGGCCCCTCGGGCTGCGGCAAGACGACGACGCTGCGCCTGATCGCCGGGTTCGAACGGCCCGACAGCGGCAGGATCCTGCTCGACGGGGTCGACATGGCGGCGACGCCGCCGCACAAGCGGAAGGTCAACACCGTCTTCCAGAGCTATGCGCTCTTCCCACACCTCAACGTCTTCGACAATGTCGCCTTCGGCTTGCGCCGGCGGCATGTGAAGCGGCAGGAGACGCGCGAGCGCGTGCAGGCGGTGCTCGAAGCGGTCAGGCTCGGAGGGCTCGGAGAGCGGCGTCCGGCGCAGCTCTCCGGCGGTCAGCAGCAACGCGTTGCGCTTGCGCGGGCGCTCGTCCTCAACCCGTCGGTCCTGCTGCTCGACGAACCACTCGGCGCGCTGGATGCAAAGCTGCGCAAGGCACTCCAGATCGAGCTGAAGTCGATTCAGGAGCAGTTCGGGATCACGTTCGTCTACGTGACGCACGACCAGGAGGAGGCGCTGACGATGTCGGACCGGATCGCCGTCATGTCGGATGGGCACATCGAACAGGTGGCGACGCCGTCAGCGATGTACGAGGAGCCGCAGACGGTGTTCGTCGCCGACTTCCTCGGCGTCTCGAACCTGATGACGGTGACCGTCGAGGAAGGCGAGCACGGAGACTGCCGTGCGCGGCTCGGTCAGTTCTCGCTCCGTGCGGTCGCAGGGGAGACGCAGATGCGCGGCGAGACGAGCGTCGTCATTCGGCCCGAGCGTGTCCGGGTCGAGCCCTACGACGCAACGGGCGAGAACCGTGTGCCCGGCATGATCGAACGCGTCGTCTACCTCGGCTCGTCCGAGCAGCTCGTGATCCGCCTCGCGACCGGGAACGTCGTGAACGCGCTCGTGGTGAACGACGGGACGCTGCGCGAGCTCGCCCAGGGAACCGCTGTCCAGGCGCACTTGCCGGCAGAGGCCCTGCGCGTGCTGCCTGCACCGGCAGAGCCGCTGGACCGTGACGCTTCGGCAGAGGGGTCTGTGGTCGGCGAGCTCGGCTACGCCGACTGAGCCGCGAGCACGATCCGCGCGTCGAGACCGACGGCTCCGGCCTCGCGCACGAGCAGCGGATTCACCTCGACCTCGGCGATCTCCGGGTGCGAAGCCGCGAACTGCGAGAGCGCCGCCACCGCGGAGGCGGCCGCCGCCACGTCGAGTGGCGGGCGTCCGCGAGCTCCTGAGAGCAGCGGCGCGCAGGCGAGTGAGCGCAGCAGCACCTCGGCACCGGGCACATCCACCGGTGCGAGCGCGACCACCGTGTCGCGAAAGAGCTCCGTGTAGGTGCCGCCTGCGCCGACGACGACGACCGGGCCGAAGCGAGGGTCGCGGCGCGCGCCCACGAGCAATTCGAGACCGGCCGCAGTGTTCTCGGCCGCCTCGACCGAGTATGCGGCTGCCGCCAGCCGCTCGACCGCCGCGCCCAGCTCGTCCGCGTTCCGGAGGCCGAGCACGACGCCCCCAGAGTCGGACTTGTGAAGCGCTCCGAGCGCTTTCAGGACGACGGGGTAGCCGAGCTCGGCGGCAACGGCGAGGGCGGCGTTCGCGTCATGCGCTGGTCGCGCCTCGCCGAACGGCACCCCGGCTGCTGCGAGTGCCGCCCGCGCGTCCGAGTAGCCGGCTCCGGCCACGGGCGGTGCAGCCGGCGGCAGCGAGGGGATCGGCGTGGAGTGGCCCACCGCGTCGGCCGCGAGCACGGCGAGACCTGCGACCGCGGATTCGACGGCTCGGTAGACGGGGATGCCCGCCGCGCGGAGCGCGCGGGCCGGGGGAGAGTCCCAGTACATCGTGTGCACGACGAGTGGCCGTCCCGTCTCTCGCGCCGCGCGCGCGAGCTCGCCCGCGACCGCGAGCTCCCGCTCGCACAGCTCGTCGGAGAGCGCGCTGTACCCACCGAAGTACGCCGTGAACAGCACCGCGTCGAGGCCGTCGGCCTCGAGCAGGGTGCGGGTCGCCCGGACGAAGCTGTAGGTGTCCTGCTCGCCCGCACCTGCGAGGTCGACCGGGTTCGCGGTTGCGGCGGTCGGCGGCAGCGAGGAGCGCAGGACCGACTGGGTCACCTCGGAGAGCACGGGCAGCTCGAGATCGTGGAGGCCGAGCAGGTCGCTCGCGACCGCACCGTAGCCTCCTCCGTCACCCACGACTCCGACCCGCCGGCCGCGTGGCCGCTCCGCAGCGAGCAGCGCCTGCACGGCATCGACGAGCTGCCGCGGCGTGTCGATGCGATGGACGCCCGCAGCACGGCAGGCGGCATCGACGACATCGAGGTCGCTCGTCAGCGAGCCGGTGTGCGAATGGGCCGCGCGGACCGCAGCAGCGGTGCGGCCGACGGTGAGCAGCACCACGGGCTTGCCCGCGGTGCGCGCAGTCTCGGCGAAGGCGCGCCCGTCGCGGAAGTCCTCGCAGTAGACGCCGATCACGCGCGTGCCGTCGTGGGCGGCCAGGTTCGCGACGACCTCCGTGACGTCGAGGTCGGCCTGGTTCCCAACCGACACGAGGCGTGAGAAGCCGAGGCCGAGGTCGCCGAGCAGCAGCCCGGTCTCGAGTGCGATGTTCCCGCTCTGCGAGACGAAGCCGAGCGGTCCTGCCGGCAGCGGGTTCGAGGCCAGGTCGAGCTCGGCCGCCGCGTCGAAGATGCCCAGGCAGTTGGGCCCCACCAGCACGGCGCCCGCGGCGTGGACCCGGGCCACGATCGCCCGCTCGCGCTCGATGCCCTCAGGCCCGAGCTCGCCGAGACCGGCGGCGATGGCGACGAGTGCCCTGGCGCCGGCCGCGAGCGACTCGTCGACTGCCTGCTCGAGCGCGCGCGCCGGGACGCTGAGGACGACGAGGTCCGGCGGCTCTGGGAGGTCGGCGATCGACCGGTGCACGGGCAGCCCGTGCAGTTCGCCGCCGCTGCGCCCGACGAGGTGGACTCGCCGCCGGTGGACGCCCTTGGCTGCATCGCGGGCGAACCAGTAGCCCCACTTGCCGGGATCGGCCGAGACCCCGACGATCGCGAGCGACCGAGGTTCGAAGAGCGGCGTGAGGTCGCGCGTCATCGAGTGCCGATCGAGCGTCCTGCTCGATCCGGCCGCGCGAGCGCGGCATGCTCATCGCGGAGCCGTGTCACACGCTCGAGCACGCTGCTGCCCGCAGGGGCGGCCCGGCCGCTCACCGTGTCGACGTGCAGGAGCATCTGCTCCGAGGTCGCAATCGGTTCCGGCTCGCCGTCACGCAGCAGGACGTGGAAGAGGTGCAGCCGTTTCTCGTCGGCGGCGAGCACCTGGGTCGTGACGGTGACGGCGTCTCCCGCTTCGAGCTGTCGTAGGTGCGAGAGGTGCGTTTCCACGGTGAAGTAGCTCCCACCGGACGCCAGATAGTCCGAGTCGACCCCGACCGAGGCGAGGAGCGCGTCCGTCGCGTCGCCGAAGACCTGCAGATAACGGCTCTCGTGGACGTGCCCGTTGTAGTCGATCCAGTCCGCCGGGACGTGCATCGCGTGGAGCCGGGGCGCGCCGGTGGGCCGGTCCAGGCCCGCCCGGAGGGTCGCCCGGCCGAGCAGGCCGCGCTCCCAGACGGACAGTGTCTCGCCGGCGCCGGTCCTCCGGGCGCGCAGCGCCTGAAGGAGCGCCACGAGCGCGTCGTCACGGTCGCGTTCGAGCTCACGCACCGACCGTCCGCCGGCCTGGTCGTCGGACTGCGCCGCCAGCTTGTCGACCAGATCATCCGAGAGCTCCGGCACGTCCATCAGCTTCGTCCACGGCCACGCGAGCGCAGGGCCGAACTGGCTCAGGAAATGACGCATTCCCGCGTCGCCGCCCGCGATCCGGTAGGTCATGAACGTGCCCATGTAGGCCCACCGCAGCCCCGCGCCGTAGCGGATCGCGTCGTCGATCTCGGCGACGGTGGCCACGTCGTCGTGGACCAGCCAGAGGGCCTCGCGCCAGAGCGCCTCGAGGAGCCGGTCGGCCACGAACCCGTCGATCTCGGTCCGGACGTGCAATGGATGCATGCCGACCGACCGGTAGACGGCTGAGGCGCGCTCGACCGTTGCCCGGTCGGTCCGCTCGCCGCCACAGACCTCCACGAGGGGCAGCAGGTACACGGGGTTGAACGGGTGCCCGACGACAAGACGTTCCGGCCGGGCCAGATCTGCCTGCAGGTCGGTGGGCCGGAGCCCGGACGTCGACGAGCAGATGATCGCGCCGGCCGGGGCCGCACGATCGGCGGCCGCAAGCAGTTCCTGTTTCAGCTCGAGCCGCTCGGGCGCGGACTCCTGCACGAAGTCGGTTCCCGCGACGGCCTCCTCGACCGATCCGGCGAAGACCAGCGAGCCCTCCGTCGGGAGCGGCGCGAGCGTCAGCCGGCGGTAGGCCCGGCGGGCATTCTCCAGCGCCTGGGCGACACCCTGTTCGGACCCGGGCGCGGGGTCGTGCAGCTGCACATCGATGCCGTTCAGCAGGAAGCGCGCGGCCCAGCCGCCCCCGATCACGCCTCCGCCCAGGAGGCCGACGGTCCGTGGCCGGTCAGCCACGCGGCCCGAGCGCCAGCTTCTCCCGCACCTCCGCCGGCCCGAGAAGATTGACGTTCATCGCTTCCAGGATCGAGACGGCGCGGGCGACGAGCTCGGCGTTGGTCGCGAGCCGACCCCGCGAGAGATAGAGGTTGTCCTCGAGGCCGACCCGCACGTTGCCACCGAGGAGCGGCGCCAGGGCGACGAACGGAAGCTGCATGCGGCCGATCGAGAACGCCGAGAACACGGCATCCGGCGGGAGGCGGTTGACCATCGCGAGCAGCGTTGCCGGGTCGTCGGGTGCGCCGTAGGGGATGCCGGTGCAGAGCTGGATCAGGGGCGGGCCTTCGATCAGCCCTTCACCGATCAGCTCGTCGACGAAGACGAGGTGGCCGGTGTCGAAGACCTCGAGCTCCGGGCGGACTCCCAGGTCGCGGATCCGCGCCGCCATCGCGCGGAGCATCGAGGGCGTGTTCACCATCACGTAGTCGCCGCCGGCGGCGAAGTTCATCGTCCCGCAGTCGAGCGTGCAGATCTCGGGCCGCAGCTCTGCGACGTGCTCCAGCCGCTCGGCGGCGCTCACCAGGTCGGTGCCGCCCGGGTCCGGGGGGAGCGGGCGGTCCTCGCCGCCGAGCACGAGATCGCCGCCCATGCCGGCGGTCAGGTTGATGACGACGTCGGTCTCCGCGGCGCGGATCCGCTCCACGACCTCGCGATAGTGGGCGGGGTCGCGACCGCCGCGGCCGGTCTCGCGGTCGCGGACGTGGATGTGGACGATTGCCGCGCCCGCGCGCGCCGCCTCGATCGCCGAGTCCGCGATCTGGGCCGGCGTGACCGGCACGTGCTCGCTCCGGCCGGCGGTGTCGCCGGCCCCCGTGACCGCGCACGTGACGAAGACGTCCCAGTTCATGAGGCGAGTGGTGCGAGATGTGAACAGGCGGTGCACATGGCGCGACGCAGCGAGCTTAGGTCGCGTCTGCGAGCGCCGTCAAGGCGGCTTGACCGTCAGGCCGGGGCCGATCTAGGGTGCGCCATGCTCGTTGGAGGTTCGTAATATGAACACGACCGCGGCACCGGATGTCGTCGGGCTGCTGGCGCGGGCGTCCGAGTTCGCCCGAGACGAGCTGCGTCCCGTCGCGCTGCGCTACGACGAGACGGAGGAGTATCCGCTCGCCGAGCTGCGCCGCGCCGCCGAGCTCGGCCTCACCTGCTACGACCTCCCGGCCGCGTACGGGGGCGGTGGGATCGAGCGACTGACCGACCGCTGTGCAGTGATCGAGGAGCTGTCGTTCGGCGACTCGCCGATCGCCTGGGTGATCGCCCAGGGCGGCTTTTTCGCAGGGCCTGTACTGGCGCTCGGATCGGACGCACAGAAGCAGCGCTACCTGCCGCCGCTCTGCAGCGCCGATCCACCGGCCTGTTCGGTTGCGATCACCGAGCCGGAGCACGGATCCGACTCGGCCGCCATCGAGACGCGTGCCCGGCGGGTGGACGGGGGCTACGTGATCGACGGGCACAAGAAGTTCATCGGGAACGCACCGATCGCGGAGCTCTGCGTCGTCTTCGCAACGGTCGAGCCGGGATCGCGCTCCAAAGGGATCACCGCGTTCGTCGTCGAGCGCGGCGATGCCGGCTTCGTGATCGGCCCGCGGCTGCCGAAGATGGGCAGCCGCTGCTTTCCCGCCGGCGAGCTCCGCTTCGAGGAGTGCTTCGTCCCGGACGAGCGCCGCCTCGGCGGCGAGGGGGAAGGCTTCAGCGGTCTGATGCACGTCTTCGACGTGGCGCGCGTGCAGCTTGCCGCCAGCACCCTCGGCGTGGGGCGGGCCGCGCTCGAGCACGCGGTCGACCATGCCAGGAGCCGCGAGGCCTTCGGACGGCGGATCCACGAGTTCCAGGCGGTCTCCTTTCGACTCGCCGACGCGAAGCTGAAGCTCGACCAGGCGCGGCTCCTCACGTTGCACGCCGCTCGCCTCGCCGACAACGGCAGCCCGTTCTCGACCGAGGCGGCGATGGCGAAGCTCGCGGCGTCGGAGGCCTCGGTTTTCGCGACGGGCGCTGCGGTGCAGACGCTCGGCGGCGCCGGCTACATCCGCGACTCGCCGGTGCAGAAGTGGTATCGCGATGCGAAGCTCGACGAGATCTGGGACGGGACGAGCGACATCATGCGCCTGATCGTCGCCCGGAGCCTGTTCGCCTAGCTCGTGCGCGATCCGCGCCACGACATTCTGTTCGAGCCGGTCGCTCTCGGCCCGGTGACAGCGCGCAACCGGTTCTTCCAGGTGCCCCACTGCAACGGCATGGGCCATCGCGACCCCACCGCACATGCGGTCATGCGCGGGATCAAGGCGGAAGGCGGCTGGGCCGTCGTCTGCACAGAAGAAGTCGAGATCCACCCGAGCTCGGACGTCGGCGGCTTCATCGAAGGCAGGCTCTGGGACGACGCCGATATTCCTGCGCATACGCGGCTGGTCGACCAGGTGCACGCACACGGCTCGCTCGCCGGCATCGAGCTCGTGCACAGCGGGATGGCGTCCGGGAACCTGTACGGGCGGATTCCGCCGCTGGGGCCTTCGCATCTGCCCGTTACCGGGCACGAGCCGATCCAGGCCCGGCGGATGAGCAGCGACGACATCCGCGACCTGCGTCGCCGGCACCGGCTCGCCGTGCGCAGGTCGCTCGTGGCGGGCTACGACGTCGTCTACGTCTATGCCGCGCACGGGCTGACCACCCTCCAGCATTTCCTCTCGCGCCGCTACAACGACCGGTCGGACGAGTACGGCGGCAGCCTCGAGAATCGCGCGCGCCTGCTGCGCGAGGTGCTCGAGGAGACGCGTGAGGAGTGCGAGGGCCGCGCCGCCGTGGCCTGCCGGATCGTCGTCGACGAGCTGCTGGGCGCGGACGGCATCGGCCGCGCCGAGATCGAGGAGCTGCTCGGGCTCGTCGGCGAGCTTCCGGACCTGTGGGACTTCATGGCCGGCTTCTGGGAGGACGACTCGATCACGTCCCGGTTCGGCCGGGAGGCCTGGACGGAGGAGCACTTTCGCGGGCTCAAGCGGCTGACGTCGAAGCCGGTCGTCGGGGTGGGCTGGCTGACCTCGCCCGACACGATGGTCCGGCTCGTCCGGGAGGAAGTGCTCGACCTGATCGGCGCGGCGCGCCCGTCGATCGCCGACCCTTTCCTGCCGAAGAAGGTCGAGGAGGGCCGGCTGGACGACATCCGGGAGTGCATCGGGTGCAACGTCTGCGTGACCGGCGACTGGACTGCGACCCCGATCCGCTGCACGCAGAACCCGTCGATGGGGGAGGAGTGGCGCCGCGGCTGGCACCCCGAGCGCATCCGGCCCCAGGGGTCGAACGACAAGGTGCTGATCGTCGGCGGCGGCCCCGCGGGACTGGAAGCGGCGACGATGCTCGGGAAGCGAGGCTACGAGGTTGTGCTCGCGGAAGCGACGCGCGAGCTCGGCGGGCGGGTGCTCGCCGAGGCGCGGCTGCCCGGGCTCGCGGCCTGGATCCGGGTGGTCGACTACCGTCGCCTGCAGCTGGCGAAGCTTCCGAACGTGACGCAGGCGCTCGAGAGCCGGGTCGAGGCCGGCGACGTCCTCGAGCTCGGCTTCGCACACGTCGCGGTGGCGACCGGCGCCCGTTGGCGACGGGACGGGGTCGGCCGCTGGCACACGCACGGGCCTCCCCTGGATCCCGCGACCGAGACGCTGACCCCGGACGACCTGTTCGGGGGAGCGCGCCCGGCAGGGGAGCGCGTCGTCCTCTTCGACGACGACCACTACTACCTCGGCGGCGTGCTCGCCGAACAGCTTGCCTCCGAAGGCCGGACGGTCACTCTCGTCACGCCTGCGCCGCGCGTCTCCGAGTGGACCGTGAACACGATGGAGCAGCCGCGGATCCATCGCCGGCTCGTCGAGCGGGGCGTCGTGCTCGAGACCGCGCAGGCTCTGCGCAGCGTCGCCGGCGGCGCCGCCCGGATCGCCTGCGTCTACACGGGTCGCGAGCGCGAGCTTCCGTGCGATGCAGTCGTGCTCGTCACGGCCCGTCTACCCGAGGACGGACTTGCAGAGGAGCTGCAGCTGCGTCGGTCGGATTGGGCGGCGGCCGGTGTCCGGTCGGTGCGCGCAGTGGGCGACGCGTGGGCGCCCGGGACGATCGCGACTGCGGTGTGGGACGGCAGGCGCTACGCCGAGGAACTCGACGGCGGGCAGGTCGGCGACGAGGTGCCGTTCCGCCGAGAGGTCGTCTCGCTCGGAGTCGTGGCACCGTGATCACCTGGATCGTGCTCGCCCTTGCGATCGTCGCCGAGGTCGTCGGGACGACGGCCCTGCGTGCTTCCGAGGGCATGACGCGCGTCCTCCCCGCGGTGGTGGTCGTCGTCGCCTACGCGATCTCGTTCGTGCTCCTCGCCGTGACGCTGAAGCACCTCACACTCGGTACCACGTACGCGATCTGGTCCGGCGTGGGCACCCTGGCGATCGCGTTGATCGGGTGGCTCGCCTACCAGGAGCGGTTGTCGGCGGCGACGATCGCCGGGATCGGGCTCGTCGTCGCCGGCGTCGTCGTCATCCACCTCGGCGGCGGGGCGCATCGCTGACGGTTCACACTATGCGACGATGACGCGGATCATGAACCCTCCAGTCTCCGAGCTCGGCGTGCCGGCCGGGCGCTCGCGCACGATTCAATCGGTCGACCGCGCGGCGGCGCTCCTCAAGGCGATCGCCGACTCCAGCCGCCCGCCGACCGTCGTCGAGCTGGCCGAGGCATGCATGCTCAACCGCAGCACCGCCTGGCGCCTGCTGGCCACGCTCGACGCGCACGGCCTGATCGAGCGCGATCCGGTGAGCCAGCGCTACAGCCTCGGCTACGCATTCCTGCGGATCGCGGCGGGTGCCGACGTCGACCCGCTCGTTCGGCGGGCGCGACCGGTGCTCGAACAGCTTGCGCGTGATACAGCCGAAGCGACGAACCTGGCGGTCGCCAAGCGCTTCAACCTCGTCTACGTGGACCAGGTCGATCCGCCGCAGATCATGGCTCCCAACTGGTTCGGCCGCCCGGTGCCGCTCCACGCGACCTCGACGGGGAAGGCCTACCTCGCGTTCCTGCCGCCGGAGGAGCGTCGCGCGGCGCTGCCGGAACGGCTCGACCGGTACACGGCGACGACGATCACCGACCGGCGCCGCCTCGGTGCAGAGCTCGACGGCGTACGGCGCGACGGGTGGGCGGTCTGCGTGGGCGAGCTCGAAGAGTCGCTCTTCGGTGCGTCGGCGCCCGTGTTGTCGGAGCAGGGCAGGCCGGTTGCGGTGGTCAGCGTGTGGGGCACCGAGCACCGGCTGCCGAGCGAGCGTCTCCCGGAGATCGGACGGCGGACGCTCGAAGCCGCGCAGGAAATCAAGGGCCTCCTGCGGTGAGTGGGCCGCTCGTCGAGGCGCGCCTCGAGGGCGACGTGTGCATCCTCCGCCTGTGCCGGGAGGAGAAGCTGAATGCACTGTCGACGGCCCTCGAACAGGCGCTCGGCGAGGCGCTCGATCGGCCCGCGGTGCGCGACAGCGCATGTCTCGTGCTCACCGGCAGCGGTCGCGCCTTCTCGGCCGGCGCCGACATCTCGGAGTTCGCCGACCGCGACCCGGAGGCGATCGCGCGGTACTACCGCGAGAGCGGCGGCATCTACGAGCGGATCGCCGCCCTGCCGCAGCCGACGATCAGCGCCATCCACGGGTACTGCCTCGGCGGCGGGCTCGAGCTCGCGCTCGCAACCGACTTCCGCGTTGCCGACGAGACGGCGGTGTTCGGGTTCCCCGAGGTCTCGATCGGGATCCTGCCCAGCTCGGGCGGCACGGTGCGCGCTGCGCGGCTGCTCGGGCCTGCGCGCGCCAAACAGCTGATTCTGCTCGGCGGGCGGCTGACTGCCGACGAGGCGGTCGCTGCGGGGCTCGTGACGGAGCTCGTCCCGGCCGGCGGCTCGCTCGACCGCGCCCTCGAGCTCGCAAACGGGCTCGCCGGGCTGCCACGACTCGCCGTCAGCATCGCGAAGCAGGCGATCGACGCCGCGCCGGAGTCGTCACGCGAGGCGGCACTTCTGATCGAGCGGCTCGCCTACGGCCTGCTCGCGCAGACACCGGCTGCGCGGGGCGCCGCCGACGACTTCACCCGGAGCTGACGTGGAGCACGAGAAGGAGATCGAGATTCGCTGGCGCGACCTCGACGTCTACGGGCACGTCAACCACGTCGTCTTCCTGACCTACCTCGAAGAAGCGCGGGATGAATGGCTCGGGCTGGCCCTCGGTGACCCTGCCCGCGTGTGGAGTTACGTCGTCGCCCGCATCGAGATCGACTACCGGCGCGAGCTCCGGCTCGAGGACGACATCGTGCTGGCACGCTGCACGCTCGGCCGGATCGGGACGTCGAGCGTCGGGACGCGGGAGCTTCTGGCGACCCGGGCCGGGGAGGTCGTTGCGGAGGCGCAGGCCGTGCTGGTCGCCCGCGACGAGGAGACGGGCCGGTCACGTCCGCTGCTGGACGAGGAGCGCGCCGCGTTCGAACGCGCCACAGCGTAGGAAACGCGTGTTCGGCCCCGAAGGGTGCGCCATGCTGCTCGACGCAGTCAGCGAAGTCGAGTTGTTCGTGAACGTCTTTTTCGACGTTTACATCCTGGCGATCCTCGCGTACATCCTCACGTCCTGGGTGCAGCTGCCGTATTCGCTACGTCCGGTCCAGCGCTTCCTCTACGACGCGTGCGAGCCCTATTTGAGGCTTTGGCGGCGACTTCTGCCGTTCCGTGTCGGGGCGTTCGATCTCTCGCCGATGGTCGCCGTGTTTGCCCTGATCGCAGTCGAGCAGATCTTGCTTACTGTCCTCGGCCGTCTGCACTGAGAGGAGCACTTGAATGCGGTACACACCGGTTGAACTGAGACACATTCGCGTCGGCCGTAGCCTGTTCGGGTACAAGCGGCACGACATCGACAAGCTGCTGGAGGACGTCGCCGACAGCTTCGAGGAGGTCTGGAGCGAACGCGGCGAACTGGCCGACAAGGTCGAGGATCTCGGGAAGATCCTCGCCGACGTCAAGGAGCGCGAGTCGCTGCTCGCGGCGACCCTCGTCTCCGCCGAGCGCGCGGCGGCCGATGCGAGAGACCAGGCGAAGAAGGAAGCAGAGCTGATCATCGCGGAGGCGCACGTGGAGGCGCGGTCGGTCACGCGAGGCGCGCAGGGAGAGCGCGACCGGCTCTTCGGCGAGGTGCGCCGGGTCGAGACGCTGCTCCGCGCCGCGCTGGGCATCGTCGAGGAGACGAGACAGGAGCTGCCGGCCTCGTCCGAAGCCGGCGAGGACGAGGAGGAGTGGCCGAAGCGCGAGGACACGCGGGAGTTCCAGGCGGCCATTCACCCGGATGTCGCTCCGCAGCCGGTCGAGACCGACGAGCCGTCGGCGGCGGACGTGGCGAAGCTGCCGCCCGTTCAGTCCGTCACGGGAGGACCGGAGGACGACGACAGCCCCGCCCCCGGCCGCAATTTCTCCTGGGGATAGGGCCGTCCGGGTTCGAGCTACGCTCTCTCTGTGAGCTCTCGCCTGCAGTTGCGCGTTTCCCCCGGTGCTTCTTCGCCCGGGATCGTCGGCCGGCATGGCACTGCCTGGAAGGTGCGCGTGATCCCGGCTCCCGAGGATGGGAAGGCGAATGCCGCAGTCGTTCAGCTGCTCGCGCACACCCTCGCCCTGCGCGCCGAAAGACGTGGAGATCGTCTCCGGCCACACGTCGCGAGACAAGACGGTCGCGCTGGCCGGTATCGGCGATGATGAGGTCGAGCGGCGACTAGCGGAGGCGAGCGGCGCGCGAAAGGACTCCAGATGACGCGCATCGAGACGGCCGAGTACAAGAAGCTCCTGGAGGCCGAGCGGGCCCGGCTCCACGGCGCGGTCGTTTTTCTGGGCAGGGAGAACGCAGGCTCCATCGAGGAGGAGCTCGGGGAGATCGGCGGCCGCGGCGACGACAACCACCTGGCCGACATGGCGACGGCGACCTACGACCGCGAGCTCGACGAGGGTCTCGAGGAGAGCGCGCAGCACACCGTCGAGGAGATCGACGCCGCGCTGCGGCGCATCGAGGAAGGTGGTTACGGCAACTGTGAGGTCTGCGGCGAGCCGATCGGCGGCGAGCGCCTCTCCGCGATCCCGTGGACGCGCCTGTGCATCGACGACGCGCGCCGCCTCGGTTGAGCTCTTGAACGAGGTGCGGGTCGGATCGGCGACGAACGGGCTGGAGCCGGTTTCCGTTGCCGAGCGGTCCCTGGGCGCCGGGGCGTGGCAGTGGGCCGGTCTCGCGGCGGTCGCGGTCGCAGCGGTGGTCGCCGACCAGGTCACGAAACACGTCGTCACGAGCTCGCTCTCGCTCGATGAATCCGAGCACGTGATCGGCCCGCTGTCGATTCACCATGTGCAGAACTCCGGCATCGCATTCGGGCTCTTCTCGAGCGCGACGCTGTTCGTGACGGCGGTGACCGCAGGCGCGGTCATCTGGATGCTCGTGTTCTTCGCGCGCTCGGGAGCGCGGCATCCGGTGCTCCCCGCCGCGCTCGGGCTGCTGATCGGCGGAAGCGTGTCGAACCTGCTCGATCGGATCCGGCTCGGGCACGTCACCGACTTCATCGACGTCAGGTACTGGCCCGCGTTCAACCTCGCCGACAGCTTCATCGTCGTCGGCGTCGTGATCCTGCTCGCCGCGTTGATCGCCGCAGACCGCAAGCCCAAGCCGCCACGGCGCACGCTCGACGTCGCCGCACGTTGATCAAGGTTCCAGGTAGCGCAGCCGGGGAGCGGCTCGACCGCTTCCTCGCCACCAAACTCGGGTCGCGTGCGGCGGCGGAGCGCGCGGTGGAGGCGGGCGCGCTCGTCGACGGCGTCGCACGCGCGAAGAGCTTCCGGCTCGAAGGCGGGGAGGAGGTCGAGCTGGCCGCTGATCCTCCGGCCCCGGTGGTCGCCCCGCCGGCCCCGCCTGCGATCGTGTGGGAGGACGAGCATCTGCTCGTGATCGACAAGCCGGCCGGGCTTGTCGTGCACCCCGGGGCCGGCCATGCGAGCGGCACGCTGGTCGACGCGCTCGCCGGCAAGCTTGCGGGCGGCGAGCCGGGCAGGCCCGGAATCGTGCACCGCCTGGACCGCGACACGTCCGGCCTGATGGTCGTCGCCCGATCGCAGGAGGCGTACGACCTCCTGGCCGGGCTCGTACGCGAGCATGCTCTCGAGCGGACGTACACGGCCCTCGTCAAGGGCCGGCCCCGGTCGAGGACGGGCCGGATCGAGGCACCGATCGGGCGCGACCGCGGCGACGCGACGCGCATCTCGCTCGACAGCGAATCGGCACGTGAGGCGGTCACGCACTTCGAGGTGGTCGAGCTGTGGCCGGAGCACGCGCTGTTACGGGTGACACTCGAAACCGGCCGCATGCATCAGATTCGCGTCCACCTGCAGGCGGTCGACCTGCCCGTCGTCGGGGACCCGACCTACGGCGTCTCGGAGCCGTTGCTCGGGCGCCAGTTCCTGCATGCGTCCGAGCTCGCGTTCCCCCATCCGGTCTCCGGTCGGCGCATCGAGACCCGGTCGGAGCTGCCGCCGGACCTCGCTGCCTTCCTCGCCCGGCTCGGCTGAGCCGACCACGGCGGCTACTATGCCGTCGTCCAATGTTCCCTCGACCGGTGGGAACACCTCGGTGGACGGTGGCCGGAGCTCATTCGGCTTCCACCGCGGCCTCGCCGGAGCACCGCAACCCACAAACCGCAGAAAGGGGCTCCCATGCCCGTCGTTTCCATGAAGGAATTGCTGGAGTCCGGGGTCCATTTCGGACACCAGACCCGCCGCTGGAACCCGAAGATGAAGCGCTTCATCTTCACCGAGCGCGGTGGCATCTACATCATCGACCTCACCCAGACCCAGGAGCTCCTGGACGAGGCCTACAACTTCGCGAAGGCGATCGCCGAGCGGGGCGGCTCCGTGCTCTTCGTCGGCACGAAGAAGCAGGCGCAGGACGCCGTGCGTGACGAGGCGCGGCGGGTCGGGATGCCGTACGTCAACAACCGCTGGCTCGGCGGCCTGCTGACCAACTGGCGCACGATCTCCGACCGGATCCAGCGGCTGCACGAGCTGCGCGCCCTGAAGACCGAGGCCCAACTCGACCTGCTGCCGGCGAAGGAGCGCATCTCGATGGAGGCCGAGCTCGAGAAGCTCGAGTCGAACCTCGGCGGTGTCGCGGACATGCGCCGCCAGCCCGACGCCATCTTCATCGTCGACCTCCGCAAGGAGCAACTCGCCGTTCGGGAGGCGAAGCGCTTGAACCTGCCGGTGATCGCACTCGTCGACACGAACTGCGATCCGGACGAGGCCGACTACGTGATCCCCGGAAACGACGACGCGATCCGCTCCTGCCACCTCGTGATCAAAGCGCTCGCCGACGGCATCGAGGCCGGCAAGCGGAAGGTCACCTCCGCCGAGCTGCAGAACGCGAAGAACGAACGGGCGGAGGCCGAGGCAGTCGCTGCCGCCGAGGCGGAGCTGGCAGCAGCCGAGGGTGCGGTCGCTGCCGCTGAAGCCGAGCCCGCAGCGGCCGACGAGCCCCCGGCGCCCGAAGCCCCCACGGCCGAGGAGCCGGTAGCGGCCGAGGCTGCGACGACGACCGAGGAGACCACCGAATGACCGAGATCACCGCTGCCATGGTCAAGGAGCTGCGCGACGCGACGAGCGCCGGGATGATGGAGTGCAAGCGCGCGCTCCAGGAGACCGGCGGCGACTTCGACGATGCAGTCAAGCTCCTGCGCGAGAAGGGCATGGCGTCAGCTGCCAAGCGCGCTGATCGCGCGACGAGCGAAGGCAAGGTCGGCGTGATGGTCCGTGACAGCGTCGGAGCGATCGTTGCGCTCGGCTGTGAGACCGAGCCCGTCTCGAACAACGACGATTTCCTCGCGTACGCGGAGAAGGTCCTGCGCACCGTGTTCGAAGGTGGCGATCCGGCCTCGCTCGAGGACGAGCGCATCGCTCTCGCGGCGAAGCTCGGCGAGAACATCCAGGTCGCCGGCGCAAAGCGCATGGAGGCCGCGGCCGGCGAGCACCTGAGCTTCTACGTGCACTCACCGGCGAACAAGGTCGGTGCGCTCGTGCGCACCAAGGGCGGCGACCCCGCAGCCGCCCGCAGTCTCGCGCTGCACCTGACGTTCGCCCGTCCCACCTACGGGAACCGGGACGAGATCCCGCAGACGCTCGTCGACGCCGAGCGCGAGATCCTCTCCAAGTCCGATGAGGTGCTCTCGAAGCCGGAGAACGTTCGCGAGAAGATCGTCGAGGGACAGCTGAACAAGCGGTTCTTCGGCGAGTCCGTGCTCACGGAGCAGACGTGGTACCGGGCGGATGAAGCAACCGGCACGGTCGCGCAGTACCTCTCCGAGCACGGGATCGAGCTCCTGGACTACGCCTGGTACGCCGTCTCCTAGCGTGCCTTTCAAGCGCGTCCTGCTGAAGCTTTCCGGTGAGGCCCTGATGGGCTCCGGCGAGTTCGGGCTCGATGCGCACACCGTCGACGACCTGGCGTGCGAGCTCATTCGCGTTCGGTCGGGCGGGCTCGAGATCGCGCTCGTGATCGGAGGCGGCAACATCTACCGCGGCATGTCGGCCGCGGCGCAGGGCATCGATCGAGCCACCGGCGACTACATGGGCATGCTCGCAACGGTGCTGAACGCGCTCGCCGTGCAGGAGGCGCTCGAGCGGAACGGCGCAGACACGCGCGTCCTCTCTGCGATCGACGTGCGGGAGGTCGCCGAGCCGTACATCCGGCGCCGCGCCGTGCGTCACCTCGAAAAGGGGCGCATCGTCATCTTCGCCGCGGGGACCGGCAACCCGTACTTCACGACCGACACCGCCGCCGCCCTCAGGGCGCTCGAGATCGGTGCGCAGGCCATCCTGATGGCGAAGCACGGAGTGGAGGGCGTCCTCGACGGCGATCCGCGCGAAAACCCAGGGGCCAAGCTCATTCCCGAGCTGACCCACTTGCAGGCGATCGAGCGAGGATTGAAAGTGATGGATACGACGGCCCTCTCGCTCTGCATGGACAACCGACTCCCGATCCACGTCTTCGAGCTCGCGCCGGGCACCATCGGCCGGGTGGTGGAAGGGGAGCGTGTAGGCACGATCATCTCTACATCCGAAGGAGACGCACGGTGATCGAGAACTTCATCGGCGATGCGCAAGGACGAATGGACAAGTCGGTCGATGCGACGCACGAACACTTCAATTCGGTGCGCACCGGCCGCGCTGCCCCCGCGCTGCTCGACCGCGTCACGATCGACTACTACGGCACCCCGACTCCGCTCAAGAACCTGGCCACGATCAACTCGCCGGAACCGCGGATGCTCACGATCCAGCCTTTCGATCCGAGCTCGATCAAGCAGATCGAGAAGACGATCCTCGAGTCGGATCTGGGATTGACGCCGTCCAACGACGGCAAGCTGATCCGCCTGCCGATCCCGCAGCTGACCGAGGAGCGGCGCAAGGAGCTGGTCAAGCTCGTCAAGCAGATGGCGGAAGAAGGCCGGGTCGCTGTCCGCAACGTGCGCCGGGACGCGATCAAGCATCTGGAGGAGCTCGTCAAGAACGGCGACGTCGGCGACGACGAGGAACGGGCGGCGGAGAGCCGCGTGCAAAAGCTCACCGACGAGCACACGGCGAGGATCGACGAGCTGCTGAAGCGCAAAGAGGCCGAGATCATGGAGGTCTGAGGACCTCCGTGCGGCTTCTTTCTCGCATCAGGACACTTGCCCGGATCCGGCCGCTGCCGGCCGAGGACCTGCCGGAAGTCGCCGGCTCGGTCGCGATCATCCTGGACGGCAACGGGCGCTGGGCGAAGCGGCGCGGCCTGCCGACAGCAGCCGGCCATCGCGCCGGTGCGCGCACCGTACGGCGGATCGTCGAGGCGGCGATCGACGTCGGTGTCCACGACCTGTCGGTCTTCGCATTCTCGACGGAGAACTGGTCGCGGCCCCCCGACGAGGTCGACGCACTGATGGAGATCTTCGCCGAGACGATCGAACGCGAGTTGCCCGATCTCGCCGAGCAGGGCGTGCGGGTGCGGTTCATCGGCCGCCGTGACCGGGCTCCCGAGACGTTGCGACAGCGCATGGCGGCGATGGAGGACCGCACCGAGTTGAACACGCGCATCAATCTCTGGGTGGCGTTCGACTACGGCGGCCGCGCCGAGCTCGTCGAAGCGACGAGGCGCATCGTCGAGAGCGGTGTCGACGCCGACGAGATCGACGAGAACGTCTTCGCGGCGAACCTGTACGCGCCCGACCTTCCGGATCCCGATCTTCTGATCCGTACGAGCGGGGAGCTGCGCATCTCGAACTTCCTGCTCTGGCAGGTCGCGTACTCGGAGCTGGTGTTCGTCGACAAGCTCTGGCCGGACTTCGACGAGGGCGATCTGCGCTCTGCCCTGGCGGACTATGCGTCGCGCCGTCGAAGATTCGGCGGCAGATGAGCCCCTTCTGGTCTCGGATCGTCATCGCGCTCGCGCTCGTGCCGGTGGTGCTCGGCGCGGTGTACCTCGGCGGCTGGTGGCTGTTCGCGCTCGTCGCGTTCGGCGCGGCGGTCGCGTTACACGAGTTCTGGCTGCTCGCCCGGCCGCTCGCGCCGCTCTCACCCGCGGGATACATCGGCGCTGCGCTGGCACTCGTCGGCGCCGAGCTCTCGGGCCTCGACTGGATGATCGGCGGACTGCTCTCGACCTTTGTCGTCGCGTTCGTTCTGAAGGCCGTCTCCGAGGCGCGCCAGGCGGCGACGATCGCGATCAGCGGCACGGTTCTGGGGGCGGTGTGGATCGGCGGCGGCCTCGGCTTCATCCTGCTTCTGCGGGCGATCCCCGACCACGGACGCCTCGCGGTCTTCACGGTGCTGGTCGCCGTCTGGGCCGGCGATTCGCTCGCGTATTTCGGCGGCCGCCTGGTGGGCCGGCACAAGATGGCGCCGCGCACTTCGCCGGGGAAGACGTGGGAGGGGTTCGTCTTCGGGACGGCCGCGACCGTCTTCGTCGCGTTCGTCGCTCTCTACAAACAGGATTTCCTGACGATCGGGCAGTCGATCGTGCTGGGTGTCGTCCTCGCGGTCGCCGCGCCGCTCGGGGACCTCTTCGAGTCGCTGCTGAAGCGCGACATGGACGTGAAGGACACCGGGACGCTCCTCGGCGGGCACGGGGGGATGCTCGATCGCATCGATGCCATCCTCTTCGCCGCTCCGGCCGCGTACTTCACGATCCTGGCCTTCCTGAGCTAGCCCCGCACGCCGGCAAGCGCACTACCCGTCGGCTGCCACCGGTCATGTCTCGACCGGCCATGGCCCGGCGGGCCCGGCTGGGCAGCGGGCACACTGTGGCGCATGACGCGCGTCGCCCTCCTGGGCGCAACCGGCTCGATCGGCCGCCAGGCGCTCGAGGTCATCGCGGCGAATGCCGACCTGGACCTCGTTGCGGCAACCTCCGGTACGCAGCCGATCGACGGTCTCGCCCCGCTCACACAGGTGGGCGGTGATCCGACGGCGCTGCTCGAGCGCGCCGAGCCGGACGTCGTTCTCAACGCCACGCTGGGGTTCGCAGGGCTGGCCGCCACCATGTGGGCGCTCGAGCACGGCGTCCTGCTCGCGCTCGCGAACAAGGAGAGCCTCGTCGCGGCCGGTGAGCTCGCGCTGAGCGCTCGCGAGCGAGGCGGGGGACGCTTGATCCCGGTCGACAGTGAGCATTCGGCGCTCTTCCAGTGCGCACAGCTCGGCGCGCCCGAGAGCGTCGTCCTGACCGCGAGCGGGGGACCGTTCCGCGGCCGCACGCGCGCTGAGCTCGCGGAGGTCACGGCCGAGCAGGCACTCGCGCATCCGACCTGGACGATGGGCGCAAAGATCACGATCGACTCGGCGACGCTAGCGAACAAAGGCCTCGAGGTGATCGAGGCGCACTTTCTGTTCGCAATCCCCTACGACCGGATCGAGGTCGTCGTGCATCCGACGTCGATCGTGCACGGCGTCGTCCGCTTCCGCGACGGAGCGTCGATCGCCCATCTCGGCTATCCCGACATGCGGGTGCCGATCTCGTACGCACTGACTCATCCCGAGCGCGCCGCGACGCCGATCCCTTCCCTCGACCTCACTGCAGGCCCGCTCGAGTTCTTCGAGCCCGACGTCGAGACATTCCGAATGCTCGCGCTCGCGCGCGAGGCAGGCGAACGGGGTGGAACCTATCCGTGCGCCTACAACGCGGCCAACGAGGTCGCCGTCGCGGCGTTCCTGGAGGGGCGGATCGGTTTCCTCGACATCGCCGCCCTGGTCGAGAGCGCGCTCGAGCGTGTGGAGGGTGCTGCGGCGCATGATCTCGACGAGCTGCGCGAAGCCGACGGGCGTGCACGCGAACTGGTGGAGCAGGTACTGCGGCGTAGGCTCGACGGAGCCGCACCAAGAGCGGAGGCGGCGGCTGCGCCGGCGCAGGAGCGGAAATGGGCCTAGTCGCGGCGATCTTCGGGCTGGCCGTCCTGGTGATGATCCACGAGGCGGGGCACTTCTTCGCCGCGCGCGCCGTGGGGATGACGCCGCGGAAGTTCTACCTCGGGTTCGGCCCGCCGATCGTCAAGACGGTTCGCAACGGCGTCGAGTACGGCATTGGCTCGATCCCGCTGGGCGGCTACGTGAAGATCCCCGGGATGAACCGGCCGTCGCCGGGTGACCTGGCGGCGAGCCTTCAGCCCGAAGCACGTGAACGTCTGCGTGCGGAGTTGGCGCGCCTCGACGTCGCGATCGAGAACGGCGACGACAACGCGGCTCTCGCGGCTCTCGCGGAGCTTCGCCCGGAGCTCGGAAGCTCAAGGATGTGGCAGGAGCTCGAGTGGGCGCTCGCGCCGGACGCGTACTGGCGCCAGGCGACCTGGCGGCGGCTCGTCGCGATCGCGGCCGGCCCCGCCGTCAATCTCGTGTTCGCTTTCGTGCTCTTCGCCGTGCTGTTCATCGTCGCCTCGACACGCGACACGAACGTGATCGGCCGCGTCGTCTCGGGCACGCCTGCCGCATCCTCGGGCCTGCGCGCCGGCGATCAGGTGCTGCGCGTCGCCGGAGAGAAGGTCACTCCGAAGGAGATCCCCGCGCACATCCGCGCGACCGGCGGCCGGCCGTTCCACCTGCTCGTGCTTCGAAACGGCAGACGTGTGATCGTGGGGCCGGTGCGCGCGAAGCTGTCGCAGGGCGCATATCGGATCGGGATCGCGATCGAGTCGCGCACAGGGCCTGGGGAGTCGGTTCCCGCGGCCGCCGCCGATTCCGTCCGGCTGACCTGGTCGATCACCTCCCAGACCGTGCGCGGCCTCGGTCATCTGGCAACCGGCCGCGACACGAACCAGGTGTCGAGCTCGGTGGGAATCGTCCGGGTCTCCGCGCAGGCGTGGCGCCAGGGCCTCCGCGATTTCCTGTTCGTGCTCGGGCTCGTCAGCCTCGCGCTCGGTCTGCTGAACCTGCTCCCCGTCCTGCCACTCGACGGCGGGCACATCGTGATGGCGCTCGTGGAGAAGGTCCGCGGGCGCACGTTCGCTCAGGCGGTCTACATGCGCTACAGCGTGATCGGACTGTCGCTGTTCGCCGTGCTCATGTACTTCGGCCTGCGGAACGACCTGTTCGGCGGCGGCGGGTAACCTGGCCCTGTGGCCAGCGAGCGTTCGGTAACGGTCGGCGGCGTCAAGATCGGGGGCGGCGCGCCTCCGGTCGTGCAATCGATGACGCTGACCAAGACGCACGACGTCGAGGCGACGACCGCGCAGATCGCCGCCCTCGCGAGCGCGGGCTGCGAGATCGTGCGCGTGGCGGTGCCGAAGAGCGAGGACGCGGACGCGCTGCCGAAGATCGTCCGCTTCTCACCGATCCCGGTGATCGCCGACATTCATTTCAACGCGAGCCTTGCGTTGCGGGCGATCGACGCGGGCGTCGCCGCGGTTCGCATCAACCCGGGCAACATCGGAGGTGCAGACAAGGTCGAGCAGGTCGTCCGGGCTGCGAAGGCCAAGGGAACCCCGATGCGCATCGGCGCGAACTCCGGCTCGCTGCCGAAGCATCTCGAAGGTCTCGCACAGCAGGACCAGGCCGAAGCGCTCGTCGAGGCCGCGCTCGAAGAGGTACGCCTCCTCGAGAGCCTCGACTACCGCGACTTCAAGATCTCGGTCAAGTCGAGCCACGTGCCCACGATGATCCGCGCGTACCGGCTGCTTGCCGAAAAGGTGCCGTACCCGCTGCATCTCGGCGTCACCGAGGCGGGCACGCCGTTCTCCGGTGCGATCAAGAGCGCAGTGGGCATGGGCGCCCTGCTCACCGACGGGATCGGCGACACGATTCGCGTGTCGCTGACCGCCGACCCGGTCGAGGAGGTGAAGACGGCGTACGAGATCCTGAAGGCGCTCAACCTGCGCGAGCGCGGGCCGGTGATGATCGCCTGCCCGAGCTGCGGACGTGACAACGTCGGCGTGCAGCAGCTCGCCGAGCGGGTCGAGGAGCGGCTGCGCACCTATCCGCAGGCGTTCGAGGTCGCTGTGCTCGGTTGCGCGGTGAACGGTCCGGGGGAGGCCGGCGACGCCGACTTCGGGATCGCCGGCGGCCGTGACGTGGGCTTCGTGTACGCACACGGCCGCGTGCTCAAGAAGGTGTCCAGCGACATCCTGGTCGAGGAGCTGTTCCACGAGATCGACAAGTGGATCGGCGAGGGCATGTTCCGCCCGAAGCGGCTGAAGATGGCGAAGCCGGCGGCGC
Organism: uncultured Thermoleophilia bacterium; assembly: GCA_963779535.1. Taxonomy (GTDB): domain Bacteria; phylum Actinomycetota; class Thermoleophilia; order Gaiellales; family Gaiellaceae; genus PALSA-600. Next base: position 330,574 of record CAVZYP010000004.1, read on the forward strand.
TCGCAATGGCGGAGGCCTCGGCGATCCCGCTCGAGTAGCCGCACCCCTCCCGGCCAGGCGTGTCCGGAGCCGACACGTCCGGGGTCTGACCCCACACGCTGTCCGAAGGGGACACGATTCGAAACTCGAGTCGGTAGCCTGGGTCGGCAACAGATGATCGCCCGCGCCTCACAGCTTTTTCTGCCGACGCTTCGTGACGCCCCCGCCGACGCGGAGGCCGTCAACCACAAGCTGCTCGTGCGCGGAGCGTTCGCCCGGCAGGTGACCGGGGGCGTGTGGACGTTCTTGCCTCTCGGCTGGAGGGTGCACCGCAAGATCGAGCAGATCATTCGCGAGGAGATGGACGCGATCGGCTGTCAGGAGATGTTGATGCCGGTGCTGACCCCGTTCGAGCTCTGGCAGCAGACCGGCCGCGACTTCATCCAGGAGATCTTTCGCCTCAAGGACCGCAAGGGCGCCGACTACGTCCTGCCGATGACGCACGAGGAGACGGTGACGTTTCACGCGCGCGAGCTGCAGAGCTATCGCCAGCTGCCGCAGATGCTCTACCACATCTCGATCAAGGAACGCGACGAGCCGCGCCCGCGCGCCGGTCTGATCCGCCTGCGCGAGTTCATCATGAAGGACGCGTACTCATTCGACCGCGACGAGGCCGGTCTCGCTCAGAACTTCGAACTGCAACGAGGTGCCTACAAGCGCATTTTCGAGCGGTGCGGCCTGAAGGTGTACGACGTCGAGGCGGAGTCCGGGATGATGGGAGGCAGCGAGTCGGTCGACTTTCTCGCACCGGCGGGTGCCGGAGAGAACACCCTCGTGACCTGCGAGAACGGCGACTTCGCCGCCGACATCGAGGTCGCGCGCGGCGTGCCGCGCGCACCGACGTTTCCGGATGAGCTCGCTGCACCCGCCGAGGTCGAGACGCCGGGTGTCAAGACGTGCGAGGCACTCGCCGACTTTCTCTCGATCGACGTCGCGGCGACCTCGAAGGCGATGCCGGTGACCGTCGATGGAGGGACAGTCGTGCTCGCGCTCATCCGGGGCGACGATCGGATCGAGCCTGCGAAGCTCGACGCGGCGCTCGGCCGCCAGTCGCGGCCGGCGACCGACGAGGAGATCCGCGAGGCGTTCGGCGCGAGCGGCGGCTCCCTCGGCCCGGTCGGCTTCAAGGGCGAGGTCGTCGCAGACGAGAGCTTGCGCGACGGCCAGTTCGTCGCGGGCGCGAACCGCGACGGCTGGCACCTGCGGGGAGTCGAGGCGGGCCGCGACTTCGAGGCCCGCTTCGCCGACCTGCGCGAGTCCGCCGACGGCGACACCTGTCCGAACTGCGGCGGCCGCCTCCTCTACGAGACGGCGATCGAGGTGGGCCACATCTTCAAGCTCGGCACCCGCTACTCCGAGCCGCTCGGCGCGAACTTCCTCGACGAGGAAGGCCACGAGCGGCCCGTGATCATGGGCAGCTACGGCATCGGCCTCGCCCGGGTGCTGGCGGCGCTCGTCGAGCAGCGTCACGACGAGCACGGCATCAGCTGGCCCGCCAGCGTCGCGCCGTACGATGTCCACGTGGTGGTGCTGACCGGCGCGGAGGAGATCGGGCTGCAGGCGGCGGAGGTTCTGTCGGCTGCCGGCAAGGACGTTCTCCTGGATGATCGCGACCGGCGGCCGGGCGAGAAGTTCGCCGACGCAGATCTGATCGGCATCCCGATCCGCGTCACCGCCGGCAAGAAGAGCCTCGACGACGGCGCCGTCGATGTCCGCGAGCGCTCGACCGGCGCAGAGCGGCGTGTGAATGTGGCCGACCTGGGCACGATGAGCTAGATGGCGAAGCGCCGCCGCTACGCATCGGAACCGTTCGGCCCGGCCGTGGAGCGCCTGATGAACGAGACAGGTGTCACATACCGGGCGCTGGCCGCGAAGACGGGGCTCTCGGCGGGATACCTGAACCACCTGGTGCACGGCAACCGCCCAGTGCCGTCGAACGATGTGGTCGAGGTGCTGGCGAGGGCGCTGGATGTGGAGGCCGAGTACTTCCGGGAGTACCGCGTCCGCGTGATCACCGAGAAGCTCGAAGCCATGCCGGATCTGGTCGATCGTCTTTACAAACGTCTGAGCGGCTAACCCGCCAGCCGCGAACGCGTCTTATGGCATAGGTGCGGTGGGGTCCCGGCAAGCGACCACTGGGGGGTTAGGGGCCCCACCGAGCCTTCTCTCGCCCGGCGGTCGCAGCCTCGCAAGGTCTACGGACATTCGTCCCTGCGCGACGGCCACGCAGGCCTGGCAGGGAGGGAAACCCTGGTTCCACGGCACGTTCGTCTGATCGACACCGCACAGGGCCGTATCGGGATCGTGGTCGTGGACGATGTGCTCGCATTCCTCGAAGGGGTGCCCATCGGCTCCGAAATGCGGTTCGATCTCGGGGAGCGAGCTCACGCTGGGCATGGTAGAGGTGTAACGCATGACTCGCTCGCGAATCTGTGCGTCATGATCTTTCGCGCCGCCCGTCGGCTGAGGCACTCGCTGGCCCTCCTGTCGGCGATCACGCTCTTCTGCGTCGGCTGAACGGTCGACCGCGCTCCCGTGCGGAGCGGATCGGCAGGGGTGGTCGAGCTCGAACGACGGCGTCGCGGCGCCGGCTAGGCAGGACCTCGCGTCCCGAGGCCCTGCCCGTCCCGTGGTTCGCTTAGCCCTGAACGGTCTCGTGAACCGGGAACTCCTTGATGTCCGGCGGTCCCTGCATCTCGATCCCGGCCGCGGCGACACCCTCCTGGATCCGCACCGCGAACGCGTCGAAGTCGGCCCGGGACTCCCAGAAGTCGATGATGCCCCAGCCGCCGTCGATCGGGCCCGACGCATGGAAGACGAGCCCGTTCGGCGACGAGCGGTCGGGATTGATGTGGTCGTGCGCGGTGTCGTACTGGTCCTGCGTCACGCCGGGAAGTTTGATCCGGATGCCAACGGTCATCGACGAGCCCCTCTCGTGAGATGGTTTGACCTCCGACTCTACGCCGATGGCGCAGCCTGGTTACCGCTCCCTTGGCTCCAGGTACTGATCGAGCACCTGGGCCGAGTGCAACCGAATCAGTCCACATTTGCCGCATGCGACACCGAGTGCTCTGTGGAGGTCCTCGGCGGGTGGGGCACCGTCAAGCACCAGTCCCACGACATACCCGATCGGGCGCCAGTCCTTCTGGCCACAGACGTTGCATTTGCCGGAGATGCCTGCCTTGTTCGCTGCGGCGAGAAGTCTTTGTGTGTCATCCATGGGTGGTCAGCCTAGAACGCCGGGTCGCACGTGGCATTCGCTGACCTTCTTATTCACCGTCGTGTGTGGGCACGAGGCAAGATCCCGGCCGGCGCAACCTTGTTCGATTCGTCTGCCGCGCGGGGGACTTCGGGAGAGCCGCCGCAATGGCTCTACCGTCTGCCCCCGGGACGTCAACAAGGACGAGCGGTCGTCCGTGCCATCCGTCTTCACTGTCTAGTGCCTCGGAGACGCTTGCACACCCGACTGATGAGGGGCCTCAGTCATCCGAACGGCCAGTGCCGACAGGCTCAGCGCCGCGCATTCTGCGATTCGTGCATGGCGAAGAAAGAGACGTCTGGACCCGACGCGTCGTTTGCGTCGACTGCGGCATCGGGAGCGGCGTCTTATGGCGTCACTGGCAGGCGTACCGGACCGATGAGCCCTTCAGCGGTGACGCACCCGGCCTTGCGTTCTATTGCCCGGTGTGCGCGTTCGCTGAGTTCGGGCCGCGTCGCCGGAGCGATCAGGAGCAAGCCGGCTAGACAATGGAGTAACCGAGTTTTCGCGCCTCAGCGACGCGCGCGTCACCGAAGGACGGGTGAGTAGAGCTCGCAGGAGCGTTTCACCACCGGGTCCGTGGGTAACAACACGGTACGCGGGTTGGTGTGTCGGGGGACATGGCGCCTGCGGAAGTGATTGGCCACAGACACGGGGGGAGCACCGAACAGGTGCTCCCCTTGGTGTTTCTTGGACCCCTTTTGGATGACTGCTCGCAGACCGCATGAACCCACGACTTCGAAGTGGTCGAGTTGAGCGTCAAGTACCGAGAGAAAATTAGTCGGGGATTGCAAGTACACGTAGCATAAGCTCCAGACCGTTGTCCCGACCGGCGTCAGTGCTCAAGGGTCGCACGCAGCGCGTCGATCCGGGCGTGGAGTTGTCTACGCCGATCCGACACCTCACGCTCTCTCCGGATGGTGAACTCGTTCGGGAAGCCCTTGTCGATTTGCTCGTGGAGCCGACGCCGATATTGCGAAAGAGCCTGTTCTTCTTGTTCGAGCCTCACGAGTTCGACGGCGGCTTGGGCAGGATCCATGGCCGCTAATGATGCTGATCCTCGAGCCGGGCTAGAGAGTGTGCGTTCTGTCCGTCGATCCGGCAAGTATCTCGTCGCTCTTCACGAGCCTGGGCTTACCTGGGCCGCGAGCGCGTTTGTACGCTCGACTGACGGCCTTGGCGGCCTTCTTCGCGGCGCGGTCCCCCAGCACGTCGCCATTCCACGAACCCAGGTTGAACCCCTCTTCTGACGGCTGGCCCGGATCAGAAACGACGATCGAGTACCACATCCTGGCGAGCCTAAATCCTCCCGCTACGCCCCGTCGCGGGGTCGTGTGCTCTTGAGTTGAAAATCAAACGGAATAGAATCGAGCCGTGAAGCGAGTCCTGGCCATCGCGGCCGTCGTGGTGATAGTCCTCGTCGCCTGGCTCGTCCTGCTGGCCTAGGGCGGCGTCCTACGGGACCGACACCGGGCGTCGATCAGATCGTCGGATTCCCGGGAAGACAAGTCGGTTCCATCGGAGTAGGCTCGCTTTCCTCTCTCCAGAAAGGAGAAGCGTCATGCAGTATCTGATCGTCGGACAGCACCCGCCCGACCTATGCCCGTCTGCAAATGAGACGGTTCGGAAGCTCTCCGCGGAGGGCGCGGGTCAGATACCCGAGTTGGCTGAGAAGCTAGGCGTAAAACTCCTGGCGACGTACGTACCGATGAATAACCACATGGTGTTCGCGGCCGTCGAAGCCGACGACATGGACTCGGTGCGAGAGTTTGCGTTCCAGTCAAGACTCGGTCAGTGGAACACGCTCGAGCTGTACCAGGTCTCGACGCTGGAGGAAGCTCTGACGAAGGTCACGGAGCTTCCCACGATCTACAGCTAGTCCGCTGGTTGTGAAGTTCGGTGAGTGCTGTGGGTTCGCGCCTGCCGCCCGACCGAGGGACGGCAGGCGCTGACCACTGTCACACGGGTCTCAGGAGACGGCGGCCGTCACCGACCACGGAGCGCCGCCTGCCCGTAGTTCTACGGTGTGACGAGAGAACTGGCCGGCGTGAACTCTGCGGCCGGCATCGTCTCCCATGCTCTCCGGGGCATTACGAGCTGCCGTTCGGATAGCAAGCAGGGCTCTTCACCAAACCGTTTCGATCTAGTCAACCGGACCGGGCTGCGCGAGCGGTCTGTGTCGCTAGGGCAGACTTTTATCGGCCCGTGGCGGGTGTCAGAGGTCACGCTTCACCACGGGCCGGGTCGGTCGAAGCGGAACCCCCAGTTCGACTCCGCTTCTCAACCATGGAACCACCGACGTTGCGTAGCTCGTATGACACGAGTGCGTCGGTTGGCTCTGCGGGCCAGTGACCGTCTCGGCTGGCCGGCCCGCCAACGGGCTGCGACCAACTTCCACCGCATTCAGCCCGTCTGACCGGTCTGGATGACCTACATCTACACACTGCGAACACCGGACGGCGACGACGTGGGGGAGGTCGACTTGCGCGAGCCGGTGAGTGCAGGCGAAGAGATCCGCGGCTCCGGGAATCGCCGGATGCGCGTCCAGGCTGTTGTGCCGACGGGACGAATCGGCGAGTTCGTTGACGGGCTGCTCTGCGGGATCCTGGTGGTCGAGCCGCTCGACTAGCTTCACGAACGGGCGCGCATGCCCGGGAAGTCTGACCCAGGTCTGACCGAGCGAAGATCCGACGGTAGTCCGCAACCGGGCCTCACTCGTCCGATACCGCATCGTTGCTACGGTCTCGATGTTGCGGGGCGTGGCGCAGCCTGGTTAGCGCGCTAGTCTGGGGGACTAGAGGTCCCGAGTTCGAATCTCGGCGCCCCGATCTTCGCGAGGCCGCTTCGGACGCGGCCTCGCGCCGCGCTCCGTCAGATGAGTGAGGTGCGCTGCGCCGTCCGAACGTCACGGGCCACCCCTGTGTTCGATCACGACGCACGGGCACCGTCAAGGGTTGCAAGGCTCGGCTCGGCTAGGCTGGCCGAGTCGTGGTCAGCACCCACTTGCGTGCCGGTGCGTCGGGGGAGCGTCCTCGCTCGGACGTCGAATCGAGGCCGGCCAGTCGCTTCACCATTGCGGAGCGGCGTGCGCGCGGGAAGGCTGCCCGGGCGGAGGTGCCACGTTCCGCGCATGGAGGCTGGGAACCTGCCTCGATTCGCCGCGACCCAGTAGAACTGCTCGAGGAGCAGGCGAAGACCCGCTTGCCGGAGCTGGTGCCGATTCGTTACGGGCGAATGCTCGTGTCGCCGTTTACCTTCTTCCGTGGCGGGGCCTACATCATGGCGGCAGACCTCGCGGACGGAACACGAACTGGACTGCATACTCAGTTGTGCGGCGACGCGCATCTCTCCAATTTCGGGGTCTTTGCCGCCCCGGATCGTCGGCTCGTGTTCAGCATCAATGATTTCGACGAGACGTTGCCGGGACCGTTCGAGTGGGACGTGAAGCGGCTTACGGCGAGCTTCACCGTCGCCGCTCGGGATCTCGGGTTCGATGAGAAGACGCGGCGCTTGGTCGTATCGACGACCTCGCGCGCCTACCGCGAGGCGATGGCGCGCTTTGCGGTGATGCGAAACATCGACGTCTGGTACACACGTCTGGACGCCGACGGGATCGTTCAGCGTTTCTCGACCAAGTCGACCGTCAAGGCAAGGCGTCGGATGGAGGCCGATCTGGCCAAGGCGCGAACGAAGGACAGCGTGCGGGCGCTCGCCAAGCTCTGTCGAGCGGTCGACGGTGAACTGCGGATCGTCGGCAACCCCCCGCTGATCACGCCGATCGAGGACGTGTTGCCGGCGGCCGAGGAAGCGCACCTCGACGCGGTCATCCGCCGGATGATCTCCACGTACGCCGAGTCGCTCCCACCTGATCGGCGGGAACTTCTCGAACGCTATCGCTACGTTCACGCCGCGCGGAAGGTCGTCGGCGTCGGGAGCGTCGGCACTCGAGCGTGGATTCTGCTCTTGCTCGGCCGTGACGACGGCGACCCATTGTTCCTTCAGTTCAAGGAGGCGCAGGCTTCCGTGCTCGAGCCCTTCCTGGGAAAGAGTCGATTCGCGCAGCACGGCGAACGGGTGGTCGCAGGCCAGCGGTTGATGCAAGCGGCCGCGGACATCATGCTCGGCTGGGAGCGGATCGAGGCGATCGACGGTGAAACAAAGGACTTCTACATCCGTCAGCTTTGGGATGCGAAGGGCTCGGTGGAGATCGAGCGCATGAATCCCGCCGGCCTCAACGCCTACGGAGCGATCTGCGGCTGGACCCTCGCAAGAGCCCATGCCCGTTCAGGCGACGCCGTTGCCATTTCCGCGTATCTCGGTACGGGAGATCGGTTCGACCAAGCGATGGTGTCCTTCAGCGAGACCTACGCCGAACAGAACGAGCGCGACTACCAGGCACTCCAGGAAGCCGCGCGGCAAGGTCGCGTCACCGTTCAGAGCGGACGATGAGTCGAACTCCGGTTAAGCGTTAAGCGCCCGGCTCCGCCTGACTCGTACGTCTGGCCTAAAGGCCGTCGTCTGCTCGGCGTCAGGGCGTGCGAGGGTCAAGCTCTTCGGCGACTTCGGCGCCTGCTCCGCGTTTGCGAACGACGAGGTAGTTCTCGGCCTTCTCGATGACTTGATCGACCATCGGCGTCTCGTGCCCTGGGATGACGAAGAAGCTGTTGGAGTTCGCTCGAATTGCCTCGTACTCTTTTGTCGTCAGCGAGACCGGTTCTACGCAGCCTTCGTCTTCGCACTCGCAAACAAACACGGTGAAGGGCCCGTCGTCGTTGTCCAGGTCGTTCGTTCGCTCATTGAGCTCCCGGAACGCACTCTCGTTTCGCGCGGCGCGCTCGCGCCGCAGGTCGAGCTGCGAATAGCTCGATCGTCGGAGCAGGTCAAGCAGCGGGCCGATTTCGAAGCCGAGTTGCGCAGGATGGCGCATCTCGCGGTCGCGCTTGATTGTGTACTGGTTGCGGCGGCCGCTTCGTTCTCGGGTGACGTAGCCGGCGTCGACCAGGTCAGCAACGATCCGTTGGGCGGCTCGTTCGGTGATTCCGACCCGGACGGCGACTTCTCGGAGCCGGATCGCGGGGTTCTCGGCGATGCAGAGGAGCACCTGGGTGTGGTTGGTCACGAACCGCCACGCATGCTGTGCCTCTTCAGCTCTTGACATATAGGACTTGCTTGTCGTATATTCTGATTCGGGTATTACATTACCTCACTTGGTGACACCCAATACGTTACCAAGCGACCCTCGAGCTCGTCGGCTCGGGAGACACGAGGAACTGTCTACCGCCCAGATGACCGAAGACGCCGTTCCGGAAACCAAGGCCAACCAAAGGAGCGTTCATGGGTATCGGAGTTAGCCTCATCCTGATTGCCGCCGGCGCGATCCTCACGTTCGCGGTCAACGCCTCGTCGAGCACGTTCAACATTCACACCATCGGCGTGATCCTGATGGTCGTCGGAGCGATCGGCGCAGTCACCTCGATGATCTTCTGGTCGAGCTGGGGCGGCTTCGGCCGTGACCACGACACCAACACCACGATCATCGAGCGGTAAGAGCGTCGTGCTGATCTTTGACTTCGCCCGTCGCGCCTGAGCACCAGTTGCACTGAGCGCAGCGCGGGGCCTGGCACCGTGGGGGAGGCCAGGCCCCGCGTGGGCGTTGTTCGTGACGCTTGGCCGCGTCAGCACGTCTCGTCCGACGTCGTCGACTGGGTTCGCGGGGAGCGACCAGGAGCAAGCTAGCTAGGGCTAGTGTCAGCGCCGCGGCGTTCGGATCGCCGCCCGGCCCTATCGACGGCCATCAAACGCCCGAATCGGTTTTACGGGTGCTGCAGACCTTGTTTTCGGACAGCGACTTGCCCTGCACCGGACATTCACGATGTCGGACGAGAGACCGCATCCTTGAACAGCGATCAAGGCGCGGTCTAGAATCGATCAGTCCGGGGTTGGGTCCTTCGGCAGCCGGTCTTGGTGGGGGAGCCGGCGATCTCCTAGGAGAAACGGCCCAACCCTGTTTCGATGCACGGCTCGAGGAGGACTTCTGATGGAGTTCGATACCGCTCACGTCTGGATCACGACTCGCAGGCTGAAGCCGGGAACGCGCGAGGAGTTCAGCCGGTCGTGGCGACCGGGCGAGTTTCCTGAGGGGATGTTGCGTGCGTACGAGTGCTATTCCGCCGACGGCACCGAGGTGGTCGGAATCTCGATCTGGGACTCGCCAGAGTCGCGTGACCGCTACCGGGTGTCGGACGTGGAGGCCCGCCGACGCCATGCGATGGCGCCCTACGTGACTGACGAGACCTCCGGCTTTTACTCCGGGCGCGAACTGAAGATCCCCAACCGCTGATCGGTGGCAATCGAAACCTCTCGTGACACCCACCTGTCCCGCTAGTCACGCTACGCCTCTACTCCATGTACTTGCCGCGCAGCATGCAACGCTCGCCGTGTGTTACGCAGTTAAGAGCGGCTACAAGCCCGGTAGATGAAAGGTCCCCGCCGGCCGCTTCTCATCACTGCGGTCCGAGCCGGCGTCCGCCTGGGAACAACCCGCGAACGAACGGCCCGCGAAGCTATTCAGCGCGGCCCGTTCGGCTTACCGAGCGTCTGCGTCGACGAGTCCGGCGAAGGCTGGATCTGTGAGTTCCGAGAACCCAGCACCGGACGCGTGGAGTGCAGACTGTGCGTTTATCACGGCCAAGTACGCGCCGGCCCCGTAGGCGGAAACGGCTTGGCCGTAAGCCTCCAAACGGTCGCGGCCGCCTTTGAGCGTGTAGGCGGACATCGCCTCAATCATCCGCTGATAGCGAGCCTGAGCCTGCGCAATCGTTTCCCCCACGGTGGCGCTGTCACCGATCCCAGGCCTGCCTTCGAGCCCGTAGCGCTCAATTGCGTCGGCATACGCATCGAACAGCACCACGGGGACACCCTCTCGCTCCTCGAGCTTGCGAAGAGTGTCGGCGAGGAGCGCAAGCGCCTCTTCTTTCCGGCGTCGCCCTTTCTCCCTCATGCGAGCATCGTCTCATGGTCGAGTTCACCGGAAACACTCGTTCGCAGGAATGTGGGATCCGTTGCGTGCAAGTTGTCGGGATCGAGGTCGTTCCCTCGGAACGGGGTGCCGGAGGCCCGCCCGGCCGGCTAGCCGGCCGGAGGAGAAGTGACTGTGCGGGTTGTGCCGCCGTAGGCGGTGACGGTGACGCCGCCGAAGCTGTAGTCGGCGTTGGCGAGGATCCAGTTGAGCGTCTCCTCTGTGTCGGTGCGGTAGGCGAAGCTCTGGCCCGCGCAGATCAGATTCTTCACGAAGGAGTTGACTCCGAGGATGATGTTGGAGCTGTCCCAGAGGATCGGACCGCCCGAGTCACCGGAGCAGATGCCACCCTTGCCGCCGCCGACGTTGCCTGACAGTTGCAGGTTCGTGCCGTTGTTGTAGCGGCTGTTGATGTTGATGATCTGCAGCGTCGCCATCAGCCGTTCGCGCAGCGACACGGTCGCGGGCTTCTCGTCGGAAACGCCATAGCCGGTGGCAGTGACGCTCGGCTTCTTTCCCTTCTCAGCGAGAGCCGCATTCAGGAAGCCGACATCCGCAAGACTCGCGAACCCGCCTATTGGGTACGACGGCGCGTCGAGAATCACCATGCCGATGTCGAGGCCGTCCGATCCGACGGTCTGCACGCCGGTGTACCCGTTGTTGAGGATCTGGTCACGGCTACTCACCGTGCCGCACGGGAACTGCGGGGAGTTGATGCACGAGTACGGATAGCCCGTGTTCGGATCCGCGGCGCCGGTCGCCGGGTCATACAGCGCCCCGCCCTGCTGCGAGAACCAGATGATCGCGTGATCAACGGACGGGTCGGCCACGTCCGAGCAGTGCCCCGCCGTCACAAACGTCGTCGGGTTGATCAGCGCCCCGCTGCACCGCTCCACAAACGCGTTGTCCGAGTTGTAGTAGACGATCAAACCCACGTAGTTGTGGGTGAAGTCCTGCTGAAAGTTGCCGGTGACCGCTCCAGCCGGCGAGGTGCCGATCGCAGCGCACGCAACAGCGAAGAGTGCCGCCAAGACCTTACGCATCTATCTCCCTTTCGATTTCTGTCAAGTATCTCCCCCTTCGATCTTCGGGTAGTTCATCGACGTACTAGACTCGGCGCTGCCGTCCGGCCCCAGGAAGGCGGACGTTGACGGCGCAGGGACATCCGAGAGCGATCTTCAACCGTGCGATCGAACGCGGGAGTTTGGCGATGGCGGAGACGACGCTGCGGGAGCTCGGTCGACCGTCTCTGTCAGACCTGCTCGAACTCACGCTGTTGATCGCGCAGAAGGATCCGCGGCGTTATCCGCGAGTGTCGGCCCGTTGGCTGATCCGCTATCTCGAGCAACACGACCAGGCGACGATCGACGATGCCGCGTTCGCTGTTGCCTGTCTTGAAGCTGTGGCGGGGCCAGAGAACGAACATGCGGTCACGGCTCTGAGAGACATGGCCGAGAAGGCCGCCCGGCCCTCTGCACAGAGCGGAGGCCGGGCAGCCAAGCCGCCATTCCGTCACCAAGTCTTTCCCCGGCCGACTCCATCCCCGTAGCTAGGTTTGGTTCTACGGCGTGTCGATTCTTGGGGAGAGTCCGCGTCGTGCGCGGTTAGCTGGGGAAGCGCACCTTTGTCGGCGCGCGCCCCGGCTGCCGCCCCTTGGCGACTGTACGAGGGTGACCATTCCCCTCGGCTGGCGTTTCTTCCCGCGGGCGAAGGGTACGACGATCGTTGTGTCCGACGATTCTCGGCTCGACCGTTGGCGGGAGCGCGCTGCGCAGAACGAAAGCGTGTTTCGAGACCTGAATGAGCGAGCCAACGAGTTGGCCGAACCTGCGAGTTTTCACCTGTTTGCGTGTGAGTGCGATGACCGGGGCTGTGCCGAGGCGGTGGTGATGACGGCGCAGGAGTATGAGGAGGTCCGCGCGGACTCGAACAGCTTCTTCGTGCTCCCCGGCCACGAGGAGCCGATGGTCGATGAAGTAACCGAGATGAATGAGCGCTATGTCGTGGTTCGCAAAGTCGGCGTCGGTGCCGCGGTCGCCAGGAAACTCGACCCGCGTACACGCTGACGTTCTCCTTGCCCCGAGTCGTCGATGCAGACGCGCGGACTTCGCGCCGTCATGGCGCTTGACCCTCGAACAGCTTCTTCGCCACACCGACCGCCGACATCGCACGCGGCCAGCCGGCGTAGAAGGCCAGATGGATGATCACTTCTTTCAGCTCGTCGTCGCTGAGACCGTTTTCGCGGGCCCGCGAGAGGTGGTTGGAGAGCTGTTCCGTGTTGCCGTTCGCGATGAGCGCGGCGACCGTGATGAGGCTGCGGTCGCGCGGTGAGAGCTCAGGCCGAGCCCAGACGTCCCCGAAGAGGACGTCATCGGTGAGTGAGACGAGCTTCGGCGCGAAGTCGCCGATGAGCTTCTGGACCGGCGTTTGGTTCTCGATTTCTGCCACTGCCTTCCTCCTTGTCTGCTGGGCGGGCGCGAGCAGAACGCGACGTAGGATCGACGGGACCGTAGCTGGGCTCCGCCCGATCTGAGGCGGCCGACTTCCTCGTCGATTGGAGGCATCTGCAAATGCGCGCAACGATCATGTACGGAGCCGGCGAGGTCCGGGTCGAGGATGTACCGGACGCGCGTCTGATCGAGGCGACCGACGCGCTCGTACGGGTCACTCGTGCCGCGATCTGCGGCAGCGATCTCTGGCCGTACAAGTCGATGCCGCACGACGACGCGGGCCGCCGGATGGGTCACGAGTTCATCGGTGTTGTCGAGGCGGTCGGCTCGGAGGTCGAGGCCGTCGAGGTGGGCGATCTCGTCGTCTCGCCGTTTCTCTGGTCCGACGGCAGCTGTGTCTTCTGCCGTGAGGGTCTTCAAAGCTCGTGTCTGCACGGCGGCAGGTACGGCTGGGGTGACGTCGACGGCGGGCAGGGCGAAGCGGTGCGCGTCCCGCAGGCCGACGGCACGTTGGTGGTGCTGCCGGTGGGCGCGGACGACGCACTGATGCCGTCTCTCCTCGCGCTCACCGACGTGATGGGCACGGGCCACCACGCTGCGCTCGCGGCGCAGGTCGGTCCCGGCAAGACGGCCGCCGTCGTCGGAGACGGCGCCGTCGGGCTGTGCGGCGTGATCGCCGCGAAGAGGCTCGGCGCGGATCGGATCATCCTGCTCGGCAGCAACCCAGAGCGGATCGCGCTCGGGGAGGCCTTCGGCGCCACGGACGTTGTCCGGGAGCGCGGTGACGAGGCCGTCGAGCGTGTCCGCGAACTGACCGGGCACGGCGCGCACTCGGTGCTCGAGTGCGTCGGCCTGGAGCAGGCTGTCGAGACCGCCCTCGCGATCGCTCGTCCCGGCGGTGCGATCGGGCGCGTCGGGGTGCCTGAGCACGACACGACGCCGACCGGAGTCGCGTTCTGGAAGAACGGCTCGATGGCCGGCGGCCCCGCGCCCGTGCGCGCCTATATCGAAGAGCTGCTGCCGGACGTCCTGGAAGGCCGGATCGAGCCCGGCCGGGTCTTCGACCGCACCGGCTCGATCGAGGACGTGCCCGACGGCTACCGCGCGATGAACGACCGAGAAGTCCTGAAGTTCCAGATCAAGCCGTAGGGGAACTGCCGGTTCCGCTCAGCTCCTCGAGCCGGATGCGCTGGGCCGGCGTCGCATCCGGGCCGAAGAGCTCGAGCGCACGACGGGCCTGCTCCGCGGCAGCTTGCCCCCGGCCGAGAGCGGCGAAATCCTCGGCGAGCTCCTCATGGAAGTACGGATCGTCGCGGCCCGAGCTGAGCGACCAGGCGACCGCGCGCCCGGCCTGCTCTGCCGCGTCTGCCGGCCGCCCCAGCGCACGGAGGGCGACGGCAACCGCGTACCGTGCGATCTCGATGGCGTACTCGTCGGACTGGTCTTCTTCCCGAACCGCCAGTGCCTGCTCGAACACCTCGAGTGCCTCCTCGTGCGCGCCCTGATCGTGGAGTGACCAGCCCAGGTTGTTCAGGAGCGGCCCGCGCCAGTACGCCGCCGTAGGCTCCCGCTCGCCGAGCTCGATCCCGCGCGTCGTCCACGCGCGCATGCCCTCGTCGTCCGCCGCTGCGAGCGCAGCCATGTGCGCCGCGTCAGCCGCAAGCCAGAACTCGCCGGCAGCGGCACCGCGCTCGTACGCGGTCACGAAGAGCGGATACGCGGCGGCCGGGTCGCCGCTCGACCGCAGCATCCGGCCACGCTCGAGCGGCAGGCGCACGTCGACGACCGCCCGCCCGGCGCCGGCTCTTTCAGCCTCATCGAGCAGCTCGCCGCACCGGTCGAACTCGCCGCGCAGCCCCTCGACGCGTGCGAGCTGCGTCAGCACCTCCGCCCGGCCCGCGTCGTCGGCCTCACGATCGAGCTGCTCTCTGAGCCGGCGTTCGCTGAGGTCGAGGTCCTCGAAGTCCCAGAAAGGCCGCAGCCGGTCCACGAATGCGATCCTAGAAAACCGTCCGTCGGCCCGGGAGATCCTTGGATCACCCCGTCTGGATGAAGCGGCACCTCGGCTCGTGCCGCAAGTCTTGCGTGATGGCTGGGAGAACCGCGGCGAACGGCCGCGCTCGGGTCGTCGTTCTCGGTGGGGGCTTTGCCGGCCTCGGGGCCGCCCGCAGGCTGAAGCACGCGGACGTCGACGTCGTGCTGGTCGACGCGAACGACTACCACAGCTTCCAGCCGATGCTCTACCAGCTCGCCACGGGCCTGCTCGACACGACGGCGGTGGCTCACTCGCTCCGCGACCTCTTCCAGCACCAGGAGAACGTGACGGTCCACCAGGCCACGGTCTCGTCGGTCGATCTCGAGGGCCGCGAGGTGCAGTTCGCAGACATGCCGGCCCTGTCGTACGACTACCTGGTGCTCGGGCTCGGAGCAGTCGTTCAGTTCTTCGGCTGCACGGGCGCGCCGGCGAATGCATTTCCCCTCTACACGGTCGAGGATGCCCTGCGGCTCCGATCGCACATCGTCTCCCGGTGGGAGGCGGCCGACCGTGATCCGTCACTGGTCGACGACGGGGCTCTCAACGTGGTGGTCGTCGGCGGCGGCCCGACGGGGATCGAGAGCGTGGGCGCCTTGACCGAACTGTTCGGAGGCGAGTTCGCGAACGACTATCGCGATGTGCCGACCGGGGCGGCCCGGCTGACCCTCGTCGAGGCAGGCCCGAGCCTGTTCCCGATGTTCAAGCCGGACATCCGCGAGTACGCCCAGCACGAGCTCGAAGGGACGAGGTGTCGAGATCATGCTCGGGGAGAGAGTCGAGGCCGTCGAGCCGACCCGCGTCAAGCTGGCCTCCGGCTCGGTGCTGCCCGCGCACACGCTCGTGTGGGGCGCGGGGCTGCAGGCAAATCCGCTCGCCGAGTCGCTCGGCGTCGACCTGGAGAAAGGCAACCGCATCGAGGTCGATCCGGAGCTGCGCATGCCTCTTCACCCGGAGGTGTTCGCGGTCGGCGACATCGCGTGGATCACTGACGCGGGCACCGGGGACGTGTTGCCGCAACTCGGCTCGGTCGCGTTGCAGGCAGGCGAGCACGCAGGTGACAACATCGCGCGCGTCGTCTCGGGCAAGAAGCCCAAGCCGTTCGAGTACAAGGACAAGGGCACGATGGCCGCCATTGCGCCCGGCGCTGCCGTCGCTCAACTGCACGGCGGACGAACGATGAAGGGAAAGCTGGCGTTTCTCGCCTGGGGAGCCGTGCACCTGACGCTGCTCGCCGCGTGGGAGGACCGGACGAAGGCGATGGTCGACTGGACCTGGGCCGGCGTCAGCCATGAGCGCCCTGGAAGCATCCTCGTAGGCGACAAGGAGAAGTGATGACTGAGGGCACAGCAGATGTCCTGGTGGTGTTCGGGATCACGGGCGACCTGGCGAAGGTGATGACGTTCCGGTCGCTCTACCGACTCGAGAAGCGCGGGCTGCTCGACTGCCCGATCGTCGGCGTCGCCGCAAACGACTGGACGGTCGACCAGCTGCGGCAGCGGGCCCGCGAGTCGATCGAGGGCACCGGCGAGCAGCTCGATACGCAGGTGTTCGACCGGTTTGCCGCGCGACTCTCCTATGTCCAGGGGGACTTCTCGGACGCTGCGACCTACGAGCGTGTCGGCGAGGCGATCAAGGGGAAGAAGCTTCCCGTCTTCTATCTCGAGATCCCGCCGTTTCTCTTCGGCACCGTCGTCAAGGGCCTCGCTACCGCAGGGCTGACCAAGTCGGCCCGGATCGTCGTGGAGAAGCCGTTCGGCCACGATCAGGCGTCCGCTCACGCCCTCGCAGCCGAGCTGCACCAGTCGATCGACGAGTCGCAGCTGTACCGGATCGACCATTACCTCGGAAAGATGGGTCTCGAGGAGATCCTCCATTTACGGTTTGCGAACGCGATGCTCGAGCCTGTCTGGAGCCGGAACTTCCTGTCATGCGTGCAGATCACCATGGCGGAAGACTTCGGGGTCGAGGATCGTGGGCACTTCTACGACCCGGTCGGTGCGTTGCGGGACGTCGTGGTCAACCATCTGATGCAGGTTGTCGCTGCGTCGGCGATGGAAGCGCCGTCACGGGGCGATCCGGCGACGATCAAGGACTCGCAGGTCTCGCTCTTCCGCTCCGTCAAGGAAGCCGATCCGGCGCACTATGTCCGCGGCCAGTACGAGGGATACACGTCGATCGACGGAGTCGCTGCAGGGTCGACGACCGAGACCTACGCGGCGCTCCGGCTCGACATCGAGAACTGGCGCTGGTCGGGTGTGCCGTTCTTCATCCGCACCGGAAAGCGGCTGCCGGTGACGCAGACCGAGTTGCGCCTCGTCTTCCGGCATCCACCGCGCCTCGGATTCGCTGCCTACCGCAACCTCGAGCCGAACCAGCTCGTCGTCAGACTCGACCCGTCGACAGGGATCCAGTTCACCGTCGAGGCCCACCGCGCAGATCAGGCCGAGGCGGGCACGATCGAGCTGGACATGGAGTTCGCCGTCGAGGGAGGCGAGGGGCCGACACCGTACGAGGTGCTTCTGCACGCCGCGCTCACCGGGGACACCACTCGGTTCACGCGCCAGGACGCGGTGGAGGAGACCTGGCGGATCATGCAGCCGCTGCTCGATGCGCCGCCGCCGGTTCACCCGTACGCACCGGGGTCGTGGGGGCCGCGCGAGTCGGAGTCCCTCGTTGCCGGGCACGGCCGCTGGTACGGGCCTTGGATCGGGTCATGAGCGCCGCCGCCGAACAGCAACAGCCGCAAAGTGCTGCCGCACCGTCACCGTTTCCGCCGATCGCGGACTACGCCTTCCTCTCGAACTGCCACACGGCCGCGCTGATCGCGGCGGACGGTGCAGTCGACTGGCTGTGCGTTCCGAGCTTCGATGCCCCGAGCGCCTTCGGGAGCCTGCTCGACCGCGAGGCGGGCTTCTTCCGGCTCGGCCCGTTCGGGATCGATCATCCGACCGCACGAACGTACGAGCCGGGCACGAACGTGCTCGTGACCACCTGGAAGACGCCGTCGGGGTGGATCGTCGTCCGCGACGCCCTGACCATGGGCCCGACCGAGCACGAGGACGAGATCACACCGCACACGCGTCCGCCCGCCGACGACGACGCCGAGCACATGCTCGTCCGTGTGGTCGAGTGCCTCGGCGGGCGCGTCGAGCTCGAGCTCGTCTGCGAGCCTGCGTTCGACTACGGTCGCACGCCTGCCGAGTGGTCGTTGGTCGACGGCGGTCGCCATGCGGCCGATGCGACCGGGGCCGGGCAAACGATCCGCCTCGCCTCCAGCTTGCCGCTCGGGATCGAAGGCAACCGTGTGCGGGCCCGGCATGTGCTCCATCCGGGCGACAAGGCCTACTGCGCCCTTTCCTGGGCCGAGCAGCTTGCGGTCCCGGACGGCATCGACGACGCAGAGAGCCGGATCGCCGCGACCGTGCGTTACTGGCGCGCCTGGCTGAACGAGGCGCGGATCCCGGACCACCGCTGGCGTGACCCGATCCAGCGCTCGGCGCTCGCGATCAAGGGCCTGACCTACATGCCGACCGGAGCGACGGTCGCCGCCGCCACGACCTCGCTGCCGGAGACGCCTGGAGGCGAACGCAACTGGGACTACCGCTTCACGTGGATGCGCGACACGACCTTCACCCTGCAGGCGCTGCACTGGCTGAACCTCGACTGGGAGGCCGACGAGTTCATGCAGTTCATCGCCGATCTCGAGCCCAACGAGGACGGCTCACTGCAGATCATGTACGGGATCGACGGTCGCAAGGACCTGACGGAGTCGACGCGCGACGACCTGTCGGGGTACGCCGGCGCCAGGCCCGTCCGGCTCGGCAACGGCGCGTTCGACCAGCGCCAGAACGACGTCTTCGGCGCCGTGCTCGACTCGATCCTGCTGCACACGAAGAAGAGCGAGCGGCTGCCGCGCCGCCTCTGGCCGATCGTGCAGGCGCAGGCGGAATGCGCGTCGAAGGTCTGGGGCAACCCCGACCAGGGCATCTGGGAGGCGCGGGGCAAGCCGCAGCACTACGTCTCGTCGAAGCTGATGTGCTGGGTCGCACTCGACCGCGCGGCGCAACTGGCCGGGATCCGCGGCGATCCGAGCCTGCAGAAGACGTGGGCCGCCACCGCTGAGGAGATCCGCGCAGACATCCTCGCCAAGGGCGTGTCCAAGCAGGGCGTGCTCCGCCAGCACTACGACACCGACTCGCTCGATGCCTCGACGCTGCTCGCTGCGCTCTTCGGATTCCTGCCCGGAGACGACGCACGGCTCGCAGCGACCGTCAAGGCGATCGCGGACGACCTGACCGAAAACGGCTTCGTCCTGCGCTATCGCACCGACGAGACCGACGACGGCCTCTCGGGCAAGGAAGGCACGTTCCTGATCTGCTCCTTCTGGCTCGTCTCGGCGCTCGCGGTCGTCGGCGAGTCGCAGCGTGCGCGGGACCTCATGGAGCGGCTGCTGCGAATCGCATCACCGCTCGGCCTCTACGCCGAGGAGTTCGACGCCGACACGGGCCGGCACCTCGGCAACTTCCCGCAGGCGTTCTCGCACCTCGCGCTGATCGAGGCCGCCGCCAGGATCATCGTCAACGAGCGACTGACGGAGTACTGAGCAAATGGACGCCTATGACGTGATCATCGTCGGCACCGGCGCAGGCGGGGGGACCCTCGCACGGCATCTGGCTCCCTCGGGCAAGCGGATCCTGCTGATCGAACGCGGCGACTGGCTTCCGCGTGAGCCGGAGAACTGGCTCGCGCAGAACGTGTTCGTGGAGAACCGCTACGTGTCGCCCGAGACGTGGTACGACGCGCACGGCACGGCCTTTCAGCCGCAGATCCACTACTTCGTCGGCGGCGCGACCAAGCTCTACGGCGCCGCGCTCTACCGGTTGCGGCAGGAGGACTTCGGCGAGCTCCAACATCACGACGGGATCTCACCCGCCTGGCCGATCACCTACGACGAGCTGGAGCCGTACTACACCCAGGCCGAGGAGCTCTACGAGGTGCACGGCGCCCGGGGCGAGGACCCGACCGAGCCGCCGGCGAGCGCGCCGTACCCGTTTCCGGCGCTGGCGCACGAGCCTCGGATCCAGCAGCTTGCAGACGATCTCACCGCGGCGGGATACCACCCGTTCCACGCGCCGTGCGGCGTCCGGCTGAACGCGGCCAACATGCCGTACAGCATCTGCGTGCGCTGCACGAACTGTGACGGCTTTCCCTGTGCTGTGCATGGAAAGTCCGACGCCGAGGTCCTCGGCGTCCGCCCGGCACTGGAGCACGAGAATGTCACGCTGCTCACCAACGCCCGGGCTCTCAAGCTGAACGGAAACCCCTCGGGGACGAGCGTCACCGAAGTCGTCGTCGAGCACGACGGAGAGACCGAACGATTCACCGCCGACATCTTCGTCGTTGCCTGTGGTGCCGCGAACACGGCGAAGCTGCTGCTCGGCTCGGCGAGCGACAAGCATCCCAACGGGCTCGCCAACGGCTCGGATCAGGTCGGTCGCAACTACATGTTCCACAACAGCCAGGCGGTGCTCGCGCTCTCGCGCGAGGAGAACCCGACGATCTTCCAGAAGACGCTCGGCCTCAACGACTTCTATCTCGCAACCGATGAGTTCGACTACCCGCTCGGGAACATCCAGATGGTCGGCAAGTCGCAGGCCGAGATGTATCGGGGCGAGCAGCCCGGCGAGACGAAACTCGCGCCCGAGTGGACGCTCGACCGGGTCGCGAAGCACGCGATCGACTTCTGGCTCTCGACCGAGGACCTGCCGATGCCGGAGAACCGCGTCACGGTCGACGGGGAGGGCAGGGTCACTCTCAACTACCAACCGACCAACGAGGTCCCGAAAGAAAAGCTGTACGGGAAGCTCAAGTCGATCCTCGGCAAGCTCGACCTCAACGAGGGGCACCTTCTGAAGCGGTTCGCGTACATGAAGAACGAGATCCCGGTCGCCGGCGTGGCTCACCAGGCCGGGACGTGCCGCTTCGGGAGCGACCCGGCCGAATCGGTGCTCAACGTCGACTGCCGGGCGCACGAGCTCGACAATCTCTACGTCGTCGACACGAGCATCTTCCCGAGCATCGGGGCCGTCAACCCGGCACTGACCGCAATGGCCAACTCACTGCGCGTCGGCGACCACCTGCTCGACCGCCTGACGTAACCGAGCGGGTTGCCGGAGCCGGTGCTGCGGTTTACGGTTGGCTCGACGTGGTTCCTTCGAGGGTCGAGGAGGTGCTGAGCTCAACGTGTCCGCAGATGAATCGGTAGAGCAAACGACGGTGCTGGCCGTCGAGGAGAAGGCGAAGCTGATCAAGTCGCTTCGCCGGTTCGACATGGTCTTCTTCACGATCTGTGCGTTCGTCGGCCTGGACACACTCGGACAGGTGGCCCACAACGGGCCGGAAGGCTTCTTCTGGCTCGTCGTTCTCGCGGTCGTGTTCGTCGCCCCGTACATGCTCCTCATGTCGGAGGTCGGTTCTGCCTTCACCCAGGAAGGCGGCCCGTACGAATGGACGAAGATGGCGTTCGGGCGGATCAACGCCGGGGTGGCCGCGATCCTCTACTGGGTCACCAACCCGTTGTGGGTCGGCGGCTCACTCGCGTTCATCGCGACCGACGCGTGGCGGTCGAACATCTCCGGCATCGGGACCGCGACACCCGGCGACTACGTGTTCAAGCTCATCTTCATCTGGATCTCGATCGGAGTGGCGATCGCTTCCCTCCGGTACGGCAAGTGGATCCCGAACTTCGGTGCGCTTCTGCGCCTGGTGGTCCTCGGCTTCTTCTCGCTGACGGTGATCATCTACGGGATCAAGCACGGCATCTCGGGCTTCCCCGTCTCGAGTCTGAGCCCGAGCCGAGCGGTCTTCTTCGGGCTCGTGCCGATCCTGCTCTTCAACTATGTCGGCTTCGAGCTTCAGAACGGGGCCGCCGAGGAGATGGAGAATCCCCAGAAGGACGTTCCTCTCTCCGTTCTACGCAGCGGGATCACCGGCGTCCTCATGTACGTGATTCCGATCTTCTGCATCCTCGTCGTCCTCCCGGCAAGCAAGGTGACGGGCATCGGCGGCTTCATCGACGCAGTCACCCTGACGTTCCACGGCGTTTATGGCGGCGCGGCTCATACGCTGCTCGTTCTCATGACGCTGTGCTTCATCGGCGCGCTCATCACCTCGGGATCGGTCTGGATGATCGGATCCGACCGGATCCAGGCGGTGGCATCGTACGACGGCGCGTTCTTCCCGTACTTCGGTGTCTTCAACCGCAGGCTCGGAACGCCGGTGCGCGTCAACGTGCTGTCAGGGATCACGGCTTCGGCCTTCTCGATCACGGCGATCTACCTGCTCAAGAATACGAGCACGGCAGCGGCGTTCACGGTCGTCCTCGACATCGCGATCTCGACCACGTTGATCTCGTATCTCTGGATCTTCCCGGCGGCGCTGCGTCTCCGATACACACACCCGCACGTGCATCAGGCCGTTTCTGCACCCGTTCGGCACGGCCGGGATCTGGGCCTCGACGATCCTCGTCACGTTCTGGATCGCACTCGGCTCGTGGGTGGCCGTGTTCCCGGACACGATCGAGCGCCTGTTCGGCGTGAGCTACAACTTCAAGGACTCGTGGGGCGTCACGGAGGGGACGTTCGAGGCGTTGACGCTCGGGACCCTGGCAGTGATCGTCGCGATCGGGCTCATCGGTTACGCGTTCGCCGGTGCCGTGCGGGCCCAGGAAGTGGACATTCCTCTCGAGGCCGAGCTCGACCCTGCGCCGGCCTGATGATTCTCGACGGGTCGGCGGAGGCGCTGCGCGCCCTCGCCGACCCTTGCGGCGAGCTCACGGAGCTCGAAAACGAACTGGGGAGGCCATGTGGTGACGGCGCATCCTGAAGACGGAACCGAGCAGGCGGGCGGAGAGCCGTTCAACCTCAGCGAAGACCGTTCCGCACTTCACTCGCGAGGAGCGGGCGGCCAGAGGGCGAGCTGCGCGGGCGGAGGTGCCGCGGTCACTGCAGGCGCAGATCGAGTTCCCGAGCGAGCGGGATCCAATCGCGCTGCTGGAGGAGCAGGCGGTCTCTCGCGTACCGGAGCTCGTGCCAATTCGCTACGGGCGGATGCTTGCGTCGCCGTTCGCGTTCTACCGCGGCGGTGCGCTGATCATGGCGGAGGACCTCTCGCGGACGCCGGTCTCGGGCCTTCGGGTGCAGCTGTGCGGTGACGCGCACCTGTCGAACTTCGGGGTGTTCGGTTCGCCGGAACGGAATCTCGTGTTCGACATGAACGATTTCGACGAGTCGGCTCCTGGCCCGTGGGAGTGGGACGTGAAGCGACTCGTGGCGAGCTTTGTGATCGGCGGTCGGGAACGCGGCTTCTCGAAAAGGGACCGGCGCGCGATCGCCCTCGAGACGGTGCGCTCCTACCGGGAGGCGATGCGCGCGTTTTCCGGGATGCGGGATCTGGAGGTGTGGTACTCGCACCTCTCGGTCGAGCAGGCGTTTCGTGAGTTCTCGGCGGGCGTCGACCCGAAGCGGCTGAAGAAGGCGGAGGCGGACATCGCGAAGTCGCGCACGAAGGACAGCATGCACGCCTTCGCGAAGCTGACCAGGATCGTCGACGGCGAGCCCCGGATCATCAGCGACCCGCCCCTGATCGTCCCGATCGACGAGCTCGTCCCGGCCGACGTCGACCGGAACGCGGCCCAGGGCGAGGTTCAGGACCTCATCCGGTCGTACCGGCGAACGCTCGAGACGGATCGACGCCATCTGTTGGAACAATTCCGGTTCGTCGATTTCGCCCGCAAGGTCGTCGGGGTCGGCAGCGTCGGCACCCGGGCCTGGATCGCGCTCTTCCTCGGGATCGACGACGACGATCCCCTGTTCCTCCAACTCAAGGAGGCGCAGCCGTCGGTGCTCGAGCGGTTCGTCGGGAAGAGCCAGTACGCCAACTGCGGCCAGCGCGTCGTCGCCGGCCAGCGACTGATGCAGGCGACGAGCGACATCTTCCTCGGCTGGCAGCACGTGGGTGCGGGTCTCGACGGCCAGGCGCGCGACTTCTACGTGAGGCAGCTGAAGGACTGGAAGGGCTCGTTCGCCATCGAGGCAGCTCTCCCGCCTGGAGCGGCCGCCTACGGGCGGACCTGCGGCTGGACCCTCGCACGGGCTCACGCGCGCTCCGGCGACCGCGTCGCGATCTCCGCGTACCTCGGCGGATCGGACGCCTTCGACCAGGCGATCGCCGAGTTCGCGGAGACCTATGCCGACCAGAACGAACGCGACTACCAGGCGCTACAAGATGCCGTGAACACAGGACGCCTCAAAGCCGAGACAGGGCTCTGACGAGAGGCGGCGAGGAGTTCCTCGTCCACCCTCGCCGGGCGGTCGGCGGGGGAAGCGTGCTGCTCGCTCTGGTTGCGCTGGCCGCGTTGATCGTCCCGACGGGGCCTTTTGCCCTCGACAGTCACTGGGCGGAGTTGATGCGTGACCTGGAAACGCCGTTTCTCACTCACGTCGCTCTGGTCTTCAACGCCCTCGGCCGCGGTCTCTGGCGTGCCCTTACGCTCCTTGCGATCGGTCTCGTTCTCTTCTTCGCACGACGATGGCTGGCGTTGATCGCGTTCGCCGTTACCGAGACGCTGACGCCGCTCATCGGCAACCTGTTGAAGACGCTTGTCGACCGGCCCCGCCCGCCGGGGCAGATGCTCGAGGCACACAGTTCGTCGTTTCCCTCCGGCCACGCCTCCTACGCTGCTGCCACCGCGGTCGCGGTCGTGCTTCTCTTCAGCAGGCCAGGCCGAAGAGGGCACGTGTGGCCGTTCGCGGTCGTCGTGATCGCAGCGATGGCGTGGAGCCGCACCTACCTCCAGGTTCATTGGCTCTCCGATGCGCTGGCCGGGGCGCTGCTCGGGCTTGCGGTCGTCCTCCTCAGCTTCGGAGGCGTCCAGACCGCGGCTACGTCCGGCCTGCGGCGATTGTCCAGAGCCGCCGGAGTGACGAGCTCGTCAGCCCAGGGTGGACAGCGGCGGGTGAGAGGCCGGGGACATCCGGCGGGAGGCGAACGGTGAGCGCAGCGGGAACGATCCTGAAGCGAAGCGGCGCTGCGAGCACGATTCCCTCCCCGTCGATCCCGGTCGCCACCGGCGAGCCAGAGCCGACCTCGAACTCGGCAGCCTCCCATTCGAGCCAGCCTTCGAACCGATGTGTCTGGCCTAGCGCCTGGAGTGAGATGAGCTTCGCCGCCGCGGCGGCGTCGTCGATCTGGATCGAGACGATCCCGAGCTTTCCCGTGTCCATGCGCGGGCGGGAGCCCATTGCGCCGAGCCTGTCGAGCACGTATCGGTTGTTGGAGACGAGCAACAGCTGGGCTGACCGCTGCCCCCCGCCGTCGGGCCCCTGGAATCGAAGGTCGAAGGGCGTAGCCCGGGGCCCGAGGAGCTCGGGCAGCATGTTCTGCATGGTCTCGAGCTTGGCGTCGCGGTAGGCGTCGGACTGCACGATCTCCGCGTAGATCCCGAGCGAGACGTTGTTGACGAAGATCCGGTCGTTCACGAACGCGAGATCGATGCGACGCTCGACCGGGCTCGAGAACGCGTCGAGTGCGCCGACGACGTCGTCCCGGTCCAGTCCGAGGTCGAGCGCCAGGTGGTTGCGCGTCCCCGCGGGCACGCAGACATACGGCAGACCGTGCTCCATCGCGACCTGCGCCACGAGCGCCTGCGATCCGTCCCCACCTGCCATGCCGATCACGTCGGCCGAGTCTGCGGCCTGGTGAGCCAGCACCCGCAGATCGTCGTCGCGCCCGAGGAGCAGCGGCTCGATGCCGCGCCGCTTCGCCTCCTCGACGAGATTGAACTTCTCGACCTTGCCGCCACCGGACTTGGGATTCATCAGCAGCACGGCCCTCTCCGGGCCACGCCCTGTCCGGGTTGCGGGTGCCACTTGCCGCCCGGGATCCGTCACAGCTTCCGCGTCGGCCCGGAGCGCGTGTCGTGCGGCGAGGGAGAACACCGCGATCGCCAGGCCGAAGGCGACCAGCTCGTCGATCGAACCGAGCGCGATCAGTGCAATCGCGCCGCCGGCCAACGCTCCGACCAGGCACACGATGCCGAGCACTTTCAGGGCGCCGCGACGGGTGAGGGCGATCCACGCTGCCGCGCCGAACACGGCCAGAGCGACCAGAGCCACGATGAGCGCGGTCACGTTCCTGATGATCAGGAGGACCAGGGTGACGAGCACTGCGCCCGCCGCGATGAGCGCAACCCAGGCCGCCAGCCGGCCGGTCCCGCGCACTTTGTGATCGTTACCCACCGACATGCCGTTCCTCCTTTCGGGAAACCCGGAACTGCGACACGTCATCCAAAGAGGACGACGACCTGAAGCCTGCCCGGACCTACCTTCTCCCTGACCGTCGACCGAAGGGGTGAGACGTTGAAGATCTTGAAGCAGAGAGAGTTTATGGCGATTCCGCTCGTCCTCGTAATTCTCGGCGTTCTTTTCATCCTCTTCGCGGCGGCCAGCGTGGGGCTCTGGGCCTGGCTCCTGGTCGGCGCGATCGGCCTCGTCGTCTGCGCCGTGCTCGTTCTGCGCGTCGCGAAGAGCCACCGCCACCCGATCGACCGGGACGCGCCGCCGACCCACCGTCAGCCGGACGACGGTTCCGTCCACCGCGTGCTCGTCGTCGCCGACGGCGCCTGTACGCCCGACGCCCTGAGAACCGCGATCGACGAGGAGGCGAAGGGAAACACGGTCGAGGCGTTCGTCGTCGCGCCCGCGCTTGGTTCACGCCTCGATCGGTGGACCGGAGATCAGGAGGGCTACGACGACGCGACGGAGCACCTGGACGGGACGCTCCGCGCGCTCGAGGAGATCGGCGTTCAGGCCAAAGGCCGGATCGGCTCGAAGGACCCCGTCCAGGCCGCCGACGACGGCTTACGGGAGTTCCCTGCCCACCAGCTCGTCATGGCCGTTCGACCCGCCGCCGACCAGAAATGGCTCGAGCAGGACTCCGTCAACGCTGCGCGGGAACGCTACGAGATCCCGGTCACGCTGATCGTCGTCGATCCCTCGTAGTCGACCACCTCGACCGTCGTTCCGGCCATCAGGTCGGGGAGGCCCCGGCGACGCCCGTCGAACAACGCAGGGATGAACCCCGCGAAACACGGGATGATCGCCAGGGCAAGCCCGACCACACGGACGAACGACCGCGCGAACGACAGCGGCTCGCCGTGCGGCCCGCGCACTCGCACTCGCATCAACTTCATCCCGGGCGTCTGACCGACGAGGGCCCAGAAACCGGCGAAGTACACGACGCTGATGACGCTCCACCCGACCGCGAGGATGAGACCGACGAGCCAGGCGGGCCGCAGGTTGCCCACGAGCGACGCGATGAGTGTTGCCATTGCCGAGATGGACACCCCGATGAGGCCGATCAGCGCCGCATCGGTCGCCAGCGCGATCGCGCGGGTGACGATGCCCCCGAACTGGGGCGGCGCCGGAGGCCGGCGCACCTCGACGTGCGCGTCGAGTGCAAGTGCCTTCCCGCGCAGGGCCTGGGCGAGGTCACTCGCGGCGCTCGATGACTGCTGCGCGAGAGCCTGCTTGATCAGATCGTGGATCGCCTCGGAGCCGACTGCCTTCATCGCAGCCGCTCGGACCTCGGGGCGCGCCAGCAGCTCGTCGACGAGATCGTCGAGCTGGATCTCGGCCGCGACCGTCGTGGCGATGCGCTCGACCACCTTGCGTTCGACGAGAATATGAGCCAGCTCCTCCGGGAAGGGCCCGGCGAGCACGGCGTCGATGATGCGGGCCAGTTCCGGGCCGGTGAGGACGTTTTCGACGGATGCTTCGATTCGCGTGCGGGACGCGCGCATCGCAGCGCGCGCGGGGTAGAGGGCGACACGACCCGCGGCCGCAACCACCCCGTCGTCGCGGTGAGGATCCTCCGGAGAGCTCATCCGGTGAAGGCTACGTGCTGGACCGTTCAGATGGGTCTCGGCGGATGACGCGAATAAGCCGTCCGGCCCATTGTGGGCGGAGCGGTGGTAGGAGATGATCCGGTCCGACCCCGATCATGCGGCGACTCCTTCTCGGCATCGTGCTGGCGCTTTGCCTGCCCGCGTCAGCGCAGGCGGGCGTTCGCGTTTCCGCATTCTTCTATCCGTGGTACGGCACCGTCTCGCACGACGGGGCATACCGGCACTGGTCGCAGCACGGGCACGACCCACCGAACGACATCGCATCGTCGTACTACCCGGCGCGCGGCCTCTACTCGTCCACGGACCAGCTGGTGATGGCGCAGCAGATGGACGAGATCCGCTCGGCAGGGATCGACGAGATCGTCGTCTCCTGGTGGGGACAGGGCTCGCCCGAGGATCAGGTGCTGCCTGCATTGATCGTGGCTGCACGTGCCGATGGGATCTCCGTCGCCGTTCATCTCGAGCCGTACGGCGGTCGATCCGTTGCGAGCACGGTCGCCGACATCGCCTATCTGCGCAACTACGGCGTGATGTCGTTCTATGTCTACCGCCCGTTCGATCTGCCGGTCGGCGACTGGGCTGCGGCGAAGGCCGCGCTGCACGCCGGCGGCGTGCACCTGTTCGCGCAGACGGCGATGGTCGGTGACGCTGCGAACGCCGGCTTCGACGGCGTCTATACGTACGACATCGTCACCTACGGCGGCAACATGTTCCATCGGCTGTGTGCTCAGGCGCACGCGCAGCACCTCATCTGCGCCCCGTCGGTCGGGCCAGGCTACGACGCCCAGCGCGGCAGCGACGATC
This sequence comes from uncultured Thermoleophilia bacterium, assembly GCA_963779535.1. Classification (GTDB taxonomy): domain Bacteria; phylum Actinomycetota; class Thermoleophilia; order Gaiellales; family Gaiellaceae; genus PALSA-600. The sequence goes on from CAVZYP010000004.1 coordinate 359,143, forward strand.
CCCGTGTGAAGCCGCGGCGGAACGGCGCGACCTACGACGCCATGTGGCGTGCGGCGATCGCGAGCGGGGCGGACCAGGTGACGATCACGTCGTTCAACGAGTGGCACGAGGGAACGCAGATCGAGCCGGCCGCACCGGCTCACCGCCACGGGGCCTATCGCTATCTGTCGTACAGCGGCGCTTGGGGCCTGCACGGAGTGAGCGCGGAAGACGCGTATCTCACCCGGACGCGCTACTGGTCGGACGTCTTTCGCAGTACGTCGCCCGTGCAGCTGAAGACCAGAGCCTCGTAGACCGCGTCCTCGGCGACCCCGCGAAGCTGGGGATGGGCCGAGTCGACGATCGCGTCGGGCCACGTCTCGAGGCCGAGCGCGTCGGCGCCGTCGGCCGAGCCGAACGAGAGCAGCGCATCGACCGGGATGACACCACGCTCGCCGGTCTGCCGACGAGCGATGCCTTCGAGCTCGCGCAGCTCTTCGAGCGGGTCGATGCGCACGTTCGAGTCCGAGCCGATGCACATCCGGATCCGCCGGTGGCACACCCGCGCGACCGGCAGGAACCCGTCCCCGAGATTCGCCTCCGTCGTCGGGCAGACGCAGATGCGCGTGCCCGAGTCTCGGAGCAGGTCGAGCTCGCCGCCGTCTGCGTGCGTGGCGTGCACGACCGTCGACCGCGGGCCGAGACAGCCTTCTCGTGAGAGCAGCTCGATCGGCCGGAGCCCATACTCGGCGAGGCACTCTTCGATCTCCCGCGGCTGTTCGTCGGCGTGCACGTGGAGCGGCAGGTCGTGCTCCGCCGCGTAGCGGCCGAGCTCACGCAGCGCCTCGGCCGGGCAGGCCCGGACGGAGTGGGGAGCGACCCCGACGCGGATGCCGTCATCGCGCAACGACTCGAGCTGACGGAGATACGCAGCCACGGACTCCTGCCGGAAGCGCGGGATGCCGCCGCGCAGATAGCACGCGTAGAGGCAGACGAACGAGATCCCCGCCTCGCGGGCTGCTTCTGCCGCCGCCTTCGCCTCCTCGTAGCCGAGATAGTGGAACTCGCCGACCGCCGTGTAGCCGTTCTGGCGCAGCTCCCCGTACACCTGGCGATATTCGGCGCGGATCTCGGCCACGCTCAGCGTGCCGGCGACGGCGATCATCTCGTCGCGCCAGCTCCAGAAGTCACCGCCACGCCCGCGACCCCGCAATACGCGTTGAAACGCATGACAGTGGGCGTCGACAAATCCCGGGATGGCCAGCACGGACATATCCTGTCAGCGTGACTCGCTCCCAGGTGCCGAACGCGTTGACGATCATGCGGTTCTGCTTGATCCCCGTGTTCGTCGTGCTGCTCCTGACGAGCGACGGCGGCTACTCGTGGCCGGCCGCCATCATCTTCGCGATCGCCGGTGTCACCGACCAGATCGACGGGTACCTGGCCCGCCGCTGGCACGTCGAGTCGGCCTTCGGGAAGTTCGCCGACCCGCTCGCCGACCGGCTCATGATCGATGCCGCGGTGATCCTCCTGCTCGTCGACGGACGACTGCCGTGGCTCGCGTTGATCATCCCGGCGCGCGATCTCGTGACACTCGTCGGCACGCCAATCATGCTCGGGCGTGGCTACGAGTTCCAGGTCAACTTCCTCGGCAAAGCCGCGACCTGGCTGCTCTATGCGTCCCTCGGATTCATCATGGTCACCCATGAGGGGACCCAGTGGCCGCTCTGGATCTTCTGGACCGGGCTCGTGCTCGGGCTGATCGCCCTCGGCGAGTACGCGCTGAAGGCGCGGCGCGAGGTGCTCGCGTGACCCTCACGTTCCTGAGGCGTCGCTGGCGGTGCCCAGCCGGAGGGCACAGTGCATCCGGGCACGGGCCCGGAGAGCTGGGTGCCGACAGCGGCGGCAGCCTTCGGCGGAGCCCGGCTTCGCCGGGCGGGAGCAGAAGGCGGTCAGGGCGTGGCGTGGCAGGGGAGGGGACGAGGTTGCGTCCGCTCACGTCGAACCAGCCGAAGCCGATGGTGCCGATCGTCGGCAAGCCGTGCATGGAGCACATCCTCGAGCTGCTGCGCGAGCACGGCTTCACCGACGTCGTGGTCACGGTGGCGTTCCTGCCGCAGGCGATCCGCACCTACTTCGGGGACGGCGGCACCCTCGGACTGAACATCGAGTACTCGGTCGAGGAGAGCCCGCTGGGCACGGCCGGCTCGGTGCGCCTCGCATCGGACCGCCTCGACGAGACGTTCCTCGTCATCTCGGGCGATGCGCTCTGCGACATCGACCTGAACAAGATCGTCGACTTCCACAACGAGAAGGGCGCCGCGGTGACGATCGGCCTCAAGTCGGTCGAGAACCCGCTCGAGTTCGGGATCGTCGTCACCGACGAGGACGGAAAGGTCGAGCGGTTCCTCGAGAAGCCGTCGTGGGGACAGGTGTTCTCCGACACGATCAACACCGGCATCTACGTCCTCGAGCCCGAGGTCCTGCGCCACATCCCGACCGACCGGCCGTTCGATTTCTCGAAGGAGCTCTTTCCGCTGCTGCTCGAGATGGGGCGCCCGATCTACGGCTACGTCTGCGAGGGCTACTGGCAGGACATCGGGAACCTCGACCAGTACCGCGAAGCGAACGCCGACGCCCTCGACGAGAAGGTCCGGCTCAACATCCCAGGACTGAAGATCCGCGGCGACGTGTGGATCGGTGAGGGCGTCGAGATCGACGACGTCGAGGGCGTCGAGGGACCGGCGTTCATCGGCAACTACTGCACCGTCGTCGCCCGAGTCGTCGGTCGGGCCGTACACGGTGCTCGGGCCGGGCACGACGCTGCGCGAGCGAGCCCGTGTCTCGCGCTCGGTGATCGACGCGTCCTGCTACATCGGGCGCAGCGCCACGATCGAGGGAGCGATCCTCGGTCGCAACTGCGACGTACGGCCGCACGCAAGAATTCACGAGGGCGTAGCGGTCGGCGACCAGGTGACCCTCGGCGACCAGTCCGTGATCTTCCCGGGCGTGCGGATCTATCCCTACAAAGAGGTCGAGTACGGCGCTCAGATCCACGAGAGCCTGATCTGGGAGTCGCGCGGCACGACCAAGGTGTTCGCGCAGGACGGTGTCGTGGGGCTCGTCAACGTCGACCTGACCCCCGAGGTCGCGCTGCGAGTCGGAGCCGCGCTCGGCACCGCGCTCAAGCGCGGCGCGCGGGTCGTTGCAAGCCGTGAGAGCGCCCCGGCCTACCGCATGATCAAGCGCGCGCTCATCTCCGGGCTCAACTCGACCGGCGTCCAGGTGGCCGACCTCCGGACGCTGCCCGCCCCGGTCGGCAAGCATCTCCTGAAGACCCAGAACTACGACGCTGCCTTCCACGTCGGCGCGTCGACCACCGACCCGGAGGCGGTGCAGATCCGCCTGTTCGAACGGCCCGGGCGTTGCGCTCTCCGAAGCCATGCAGAAGGAGATCGAAAAGCACTTCACACGGCAGGAGCTGCGGCGGGTGCCGTTCGGGGCGGTCGGCTCGATCGCCTATCCCGCGCGCGCCCGCGAGAGCTACGCGAGCGACCTGGTCGACGACCTCGACGTCGCGGCGATCCGCGAGCGGGGCTTCAGGATCGTCGTCGACTACGGCTATTCCGGGGGCAGCTTCGTCCTGCCGCTCGTCTTCGGCCAGCTGGGAGTCGAGGCCGTGACGGCCCACGCCTTCGAATCCGACGTCGGTTCCGCCCCGGCACGGTTCGGGGCGACCCTCGACTACGCGCAGCGGCTCGTCGAGGCGGTGAATGCCGACTTCGGCGCCGTCTTCGACCGTTCCGCCGAACGGCTCTTCCTGATCGACGAGACGGGACGTGAGGTGCGGCCGGACCAGGCGCTCCTCCTGTACCTGCATCTCCTGGCGATCAGCACCACCGGCAAGATCGCCGTGCCGATCACGGCGACCAGCCAGGTCGAGGAGGTGGTCGGGACGCGGCTCGAGGTGGTGCGCACCACGGCGACCCTGGCGGGCCTCACACAGGCGGCGGCGGGTGAGGGCATCGTCTTCGCAGGCGCTCCGGGTGGGGGATATGTGTTCCCAGGGTTCCTGCCCGCCTACGACGCCAGCGCCTCGCTCTGCAAGCTGCTCGAGCTGCTCGCGCCCGTCGACCAGCCACTCTCGAAGCTCGTCGCGGCGCTCCCGAGGCCGACCCTGATCCATCGTCAGCTCCAATGCCCGTGGGCGCTCAAGGGAACGGTCATGCGTGTCCTGAACGAGCGCTTCGCCGACGCCAATGTGGATCTGCGCGACGGGATCAAGATCTTCGACGAGCGCGGCTGGGTCCAGGTGCTTCCCGATGCGGACGAGCCGCTCGTGCATCTCTACGCAGAGGGGGAGTCAGCCGAAGATTCCGAGGACCTCGAAACCGAGCTCAGGACCCTCGTCACCGAGGTGATCGAGCGCGAGGAGATCGGGAGCAGAGCCTGAGCCGCGGTGAGTCGCGGAGGCCGGGGACGCGGAGGAAGAGCCCCCGTCCCCGGCCTCGACGCTGACGACGCAAACCCCCCACGGCCACGCCGATATGCGCAACTTAGTGTCTGCCGCCGGGGTCCAATAATAAGCCGGGGTTAACGAGGCGTCGGCTCCGAAGCTGCAACAACCTTCCGGTCAAATCGCAACACCCTCGCAATGTTCGCTGCGGCTAGATTCTCGTGATGGATCCTGGTGGGCAGACGGCCGGCGTCGGCGAGCAGCAGCTGACGCCGCGAGAGCTCGAGGTGGCCATCCTGATGGCCCACGGCCACACGAGCCAGGAAGTGGCGGACCGGCTCGTCATCTCGGTTCGCACCGCCGAGTCGCACCGAAGGAACCTGATGGCGAAGCTCTCGGCTCGGTCGCGCGCGGACGTCGTCCGCTGGGCACTCGACCACCAGCTTCTGCGCTAGCCCTGCCGGCCGCGGCTCCAACGCGCCGCCGAGGCTGGAAACAACGGGAAGGAATGCACGTCCGCCAGCTGAACCCTTAAGCTGAGGTTGACGGTTCCGACAGCCTCTGCTGGAATCAGATGACTCGACCGACGACCGAAAGGCGGCACAGTTTGGAACCGCTCCCTGATCTGGGCTCGCTGCCCGACAGCGACCTGAAAGGACTGATCGACGAGCTCGAAGTGCAGGAGCGTGAGCTCAGCTATCAGCGCCGACTGCTGCACGGGAAGATCGACATCCTCCGCGCCGAGCTCGTCGCGCGCCTCCAGACCTCGGGCGGGCGCAGCGTGCTCGACCAGGTCGACGTCGACCGCCTCACCGAGATCTTGACGGGGAAGTCGAGTCCGCCGGCGTAACGATGAGCGTCGTCTACTGCCAGGAGTGCGGCTTCCAGAATCCGGAGTCGGCCAACTACTGCTCGCGCTGCGGCGCGCTCCTCTCGCGGGGCGAGCAGGCAGTGGAGACGACGCAGACCTTCTCACCCGAAGAGGTCGGCGACATCGAGCACGAGGACCTCGGGATCGAAGGCCCGGCTCTCGTCGTTCGCGCGGGCGGCGGCAGGGCGGGGGAGAGCTTCATGCCCGCGGGGCAGCGGACCCGTATCGGCCGCTCACCCGACTGTGAGATCTTTCTGGACGACGTCACCGTCTCGCGGAACCACGCACTGCTGATCGAGCAGGACGGCAAGTTCGTCGTCGAGGACCAGGGCTCGCTCAACGGCACGTTCGTCAACCGCAGGCGCATCGACAGCGCGGCGCTCGCCGAGGGTGACGAACTGCAGATCGGCAAGTACCGGATGACGTTCATCGCATGACGAGCACGGCGAAACAGCCGGAGCAGCTGCCTCAGAAGCCGCCACGCGAGCGGTTCCTGCGAATCGGCGAGGTCGTCCGCCGCCTGCAGGACGAGTTCCCGGACATCTCGATCTCGAAGATCCGCTACCTCGAGGACGAGGGGCTGTTGATGCCGCGGCGCACGCAGGGTGGCTACCGCCTGTTCAGCGAGGCCGACCTCGAGCGCCTGCAGACGATCCTGCGCCTGCAGCGCGACGAGTTCCTGCCGCTCCGTGTGATCAAGGACGAGCTGGACGCGCCCGGCGCCAAGGAGCGCAAACGGCGGCGCCCCGCGGCTCTCGGTGCCGCCGAAGAATCGATCACGCTCGACGAGTTGTGCGAACGCGCGGTCATCGAGCCGGCACTCGCGAAAGAGCTCGAGGACTTCGGGCTGTTGGCACCGCATGGAAGCGGGGCGGAGAAGCGTTACCCCGAGTCCGACATCGACGTCGCGCTGTTGTGCGCTCAGCTCGCCCGCTTCGGCGTAGGGCCGAGGCACCTCCGCACGATTCGCACGGCGACGGCCCGCGCAGGCAGCGCTGCTCGAGCAGATGTTCGCGCCGTCGCTCAGCGGCCGGAACACGGAGCGGCGCGCGCAGGCCGTGCGCGACCTGCAGCAGCTCGCGGAGCTCGCCGGGGAGTTGTCCTCGCTCCTGTACTGGCGCGACCTGCGAGACTTGGCGCAGTGAACGATCTTCGCTCCATGGTCCGGGAGGTTCAGGACTTCCCGACTCCCGGCGTGGGGTTCAAGGACGTCACGCCGCTGCTCGCGGACCCGGCGATGCTCCGGCGGACGGTCGGCGAACTGGCAACCTGGGTGAAGGACCGGAACGCCGACCTCGTGCTCGGCGCCGAAGCACGGGGCTTCTGGCTCGGCTCGGCGATCGCGGTCGAGGCCGGGGTCGGCTTCATCCCGGCACGTCGGCCCGGCAAGCTGCCTCCCGAGACCGTCAGCGCGAGCTACGTGCTCGAGTACGGCGAGAACTCACTCGAGCTGCATCCCGATCTCATCCCGGCCGGCTCACGGGTGGTGATCCACGACGACGTGCTCGCAACCGGCGGCACCGTCGAAGCGATCATGAGCCTGGTCGAACAGCTCGGCGGGGTGGTCGTCGGCGCGTGCTTCATCATCGAGCTGTCGTTCCTCGGCGGCCGGGAGCGCCTCGCCGGGACCGATCTCTACGCGCTGATCGAGTACTGAAAACACGCGTAACAGCCGATACATGGGATAGGACAACTGCCCATGTACGACGCGCTGACGAGCACATACACCTTCTCCTGCCCGATTCACGGCAAGACGCGCGTCTGCCTGTCACGCTTTCGCCGGCTGGAGCAGTTGCCCGGAGCGCGGCACCCGGCCGTCTACCGCGTCGAATTCGCCTGCGGATGCGGCGCCGATCATCCCGGTCTCGTCTCCCACGACGACCTCGACTGGGCGCCGCTCGGGCTGGGGGACGAGACCAGGTTCGTCAACCTGATGACGTCGAAGCTCGAGGCCGTTGCCGGGGAGATGAGCGACGTCGCAGCTGCGCGCATCAAGGCGGGGGAGTGGCCCTGGAGCTTCTTCTGCTGGCCCGAGGAACGCCCACGTCCGGTGTTCCCGTCGGCGTTCACGCTCCTTGCGCCGGCCGCGTCGGGCGACCGCGTCGGCGTCGCGGTGCGTTGCCCGGTGTGCGGGAAGATCTCGGTCAATCTCGTGACACGCGCACATGTCGATGTGCCGTTTCTCAACGACCGCGAAATAGGAGTCGTCGAGCACGTCTTCGAACGCGACGCCGATGCAACGGTGGCGGAATTCCGCGCCGAGCTGGAGTCGGAGTCGTTCGACGCGCGCCGGCTCGGACTTGAGTGAAGCGCCTTCCCTCCCGCCAGGGATCGCGCCGTCCGACCGACCGCCGATACTTTCGGCAGTGAGTGAACTGAGTGCCCTCGACTCGCAGCCCGCTCGTGGAGCGGCGTTGCTGCTCGTCCACTGCTCCGACTACGCGGAGAAGCAGCCGAGCGCGTACACGCGCCTCGAGCAGAAGGTCGGCAGTCCGCTGGCGCGACTGCTGGTCGGCGCGCTCGTCGGCCGTCAGGGCCGGCGCGGTTCGTCTTCGCCGTAGACCCTGATCAAGAGAAACGTCAGGAATCCGACGACCGCACCGATGATGAACATCATCGCTGAGCCGTAGCCGACGGCGCTCCCACCGATCCAGATGAAGAGCCCGAAGAAGAGGGCCCAGAGAAACGACGTGACGCCGTGGTCGGTGGCGGGAGGGCGCAGGTGCATCGCGGCGAGATCCTAGCGCGACACGAACACGGACACCGCCGGACGAATCGGGACCAAAAAAATTCACCGAGCCGGTTGCGCTTTCGTCCACCTCCCCCGTGAACCTTCGGCTTCCGCCTACGGCCCTCGGGAGCGGCTTCGACCTACTCGCGCTCCGTGCTCGGTGCAAGAGCCAACCTACGGGGTGCGCCACGGGAGTGCAAGGGGGTCGAGACGGTCTTTGCCGCAATTTGCGAAAACTTCTCCGAGCGCAGAGCGAATTAGCATTTCGTGCACTGTGCTCAAAAGGCGCCGGACCATAATTCACCGAGCCGGTGGCGCTTTCGTCCACCTCCCCCGTGAACCTTCGGCTTCCGCCTACGGCCCTCGGGAGCGGCTTCGACCTACTCGCGCTCCGTGCTCGGTGCAAGGGGGAAGCTAACGCGCCGGCCCTGTCTGATCAAGAGGGGAGAGGTGCGAAAAAACCCGCTCGTAGCGGCCCAGGCCTGGGGAAATCCTGTGGACGACTCGAGCCGACGCCGGCAACGCCGCGCTTCGATCAGACATGTCCGTGGTCTGACCCCGGCCGTGTCCCGGACAGGCGTGTCGAGCGTGACGAGATCGCGACGTCGTGGACGAGCAGCGATCGCGATTCTCGCAGCCGAGCCCCGTCACGTCGTCCGCTTCGGACACGGCTGGGGTCTGACCCCGACGTGCGTCGACGGCTCGCGCCCGGCGGGGAGCAGTGGCCGATTCGGCGCCAAAGACCGTTTTCGTCCTACTTGACATAACTCTCATTTGCGTGCAGAGCAGCAACGAGGCCGGATCGGTTGGTTTGGCCCTGGCACGGAGCGGCTAGATGATCTCTGCGTGGCCCCGGGGACCGACATCCTGCTCCTCAGCGACGATCTCCGGCGCCTCATCGACGCGTGCGAGGAGCGAGGCTCGGTCCTGCAGTCCGAGCTGAACGACGTGCTCGAGCCGCTCGGCCTGGACGCGCTCGAGACCGACCTCGTGTACCGCGAGCTCGAGGCGCGGCAGATCGACGTCGTCGAAGACCTCGACAATGACGGCTCGACGCGACCCGAACCCGAGCCAGAGCCGGCCGCCCAGCCGCTCGCCCTCTCGTGGGAGACGACCACGGACGCGCTGCAGCTCTTCCTACGCGAGGCGGGCCGGCATCCGCTTCTGACCGCCCAGCAGGAGGTCGAGCTCGCCAAGCGGATCGAGGCCGGCGACCGGCTCGCCAAACAGCGAATGATCCAGTCGAACCTTCGCCTCGTCGTCTCGATCGCCAAGAACTACCGCAACCAGGGGCTGCCGTTCCTCGACCTGATCCAGGAAGGCACGCTGGGGCTCATACGCGCCGTCGAGAAGTTCGACTGGCGCCGCGGGTACAAGTTCTCCACGTACGCGACCTGGTGGATTCGCCAGGCCGTCGCGCGGGCGCTGGCGGACAAGGCACGGCTGATTCGGATGCCCGTGCACATCGTGGAGCGCCTGCAGCAGCTGAACCGGGCCGAGCGGAACCTCTGGACAGCTCTCGGCCGGGAACCGACCGGTGCGGAGATCGCCGAGGAGGCGAACCTGTCGCTCGCTCAGGCCAAGGAAGTCTGGGCGGCGGCGCGCGCCTCCACCTCCCTCGACGCTCCGGTCGGCGAGTCGGACGACGCCGTGCTCGGGGACTTCGTCGCCGGCGACGGTCCGCTCCCGGACGAGCAGGTCGAGGAAGCTCTTCGCTCGGAGACGCTGGCGCTCGCGCTCCGTTCGCTGCCGGAGCGTCAACGAACGATCGTCGTCCTGCGCTTCGGCCTCGACGACGGCGACGCGAAGACGCTCGAGGAGATCGGGCGACGGCTCGGGCTGACGCGCGAACGTGTGCGGCAGATCGAGGTCGACGCGCTGAAGCGGCTCGGGAAGCTCCACGAGATGGAGGCCGTCGCCTACTCGAGCTAGGTTCAGCTCTGGAGGTAGAGCTGCAGGCCCGGTGCGACCATGCGCAGCTCGCGCAGAGCTCGCGTCTCCAGCTGGCGAACGCGTTCGCGCGTGATGCCGAGCTCGGCACCGACCTCTTCCAGTGTCTGCGGCGGCTGCCCGTCGAGCCCGAAGCGGCGCACGACGACGAGTTTCATGCGCGGGTTGAGGTGCTCGACCGCCGCGGCCAGTTCGGCGGAGCGCGCGTTGTCGGAGCTGGCCCCGTCCGGCGACTCGGCCTTCTCGTCCTCGATCAGGTCGGCGACCATGCTCTCTCCGTCGCCCACCGGAGTCTCGAGTGAGACGGGATCTTCGACCAGGTCGAACAGCTCCCGCACCCGCTGCTCGGTGAACCCCGAGTCGGTCGCGATCTCCTCGACCGAGGGATCGCGATTCAGCTTCTGGGCGAGCTGACGGCGTGAGCGCTGAGCGCGCCGGACCTGCTCGGCGACGTGCACCGGCAGGCGGATCGTGCGTCCCTGGTCGGCGAGCGCGCGTGTGACCGCCTGGCGGATCCACCACGTCGCGTACGTCGAAAGCTTGTAGCCCATCTTGTAGTCGAACTTCTCGACGGCGCGGATCAGGCCCAGGTTCCCCTCCTGGATGAGATCCAGAAGCGGCACACCGGCCTTCGTGTAGTTGCGCGTGATCGACATGACGAGCCGCAGGTTGCACTCGATCAGGCGCCGTTTTGCCCGCTCATCGCCGAGATCCTTGAGGCGCGCGAGCTCGCGCTCCTCGGGCGGAGTGAGCAGCCGTCCGTCGCCGATCTGGCGGACGTAGAGCTTCAGCGGATCGGACGTTTGCATCCGCTCGGCCTCGGAGAGAAACGCGTTGTCGGGCTCCTCTTCGACCTCGTCTTCGATTTCGTCGAGCGCCGGCAGCAGGCCGAGCACGGGCTCGTCCGGCTCGGCTTCCAGCGACGCCTCGGGAAGCGGCTTCATCAAATCCCCTATCGGCCGCAGGAGCGCCGCACTTGAGATGTAAAGAGTCCGTGCCGATAGCAACTTCGCAGCGCCTCGTCCGTCTACCCACCTAGGATCAACTTATGTGCGGCATTGCGGGATACAGCCTTCGTTCACGCTCATCAATCGGGCGGACGCTGGCTGCGCAGGCACTTCTGGCAGCGATCGCCGAGCGCGGAGCCGATGCGGTCGGCTATGCCTACCGGGGCCCGGGCGACATGTATGCGACGGTCGTCAAACAGCGCACGCCGGCCTCACAACTCCTCGAACGAGTGTCTGTGCCCGACGGCGCGAACCAGCTCCTCGTCCATGTGCGCGACTACACGAAGGGCCACCCTTCGATCGCCGCCAACAACCATCCGGTTCGGCATGGGCCGGTCGTCGGCATTCACAACGGGATCATCCTCAACGACGACGAGCTGCTTGCCCCCCACTCCTGCGCACGAGCCGAACCGCGGATGACCGTCGATTCGGAGGCGATCTTCGCGCTCGCAGCACACTCGCGGAACGACGCGCACGCACTCGAGCACCTGCGTGGCGCGCTGGCGGCCTCCTGGCTGGACGAGCGTGAGCCCGGGGTTGTCTTCGTCGCCCGCGGCAGCGGCCGCCCGCTCTGGGTCGGCGAGGGCCGCGACGGTGTCTTCTTCGCCTCGACGAAGGTTGCACTCGAGGTGGTCGAGCGCTACTGCGAGCTCAAGTTGCGCAAACGCGAGCTGCGCGAGGGCACGTGGCTGGCGCTCGAGGACGGCCGGGTCGCGCGTCGAGCACGTTTCCGCCCGGACATCTCGTACCACGAGGATCATCCGCTCCCCTCGGTCCGTGCCCCGGGTGAGCGGGAGTTCTGCCTGACGCGCCTCGCGGCACTCGCAGCCGCTTAGGCTGCGTCCGCAAGGTTGCGGACTCAGCCGACGGTTCCGTCGGCCGAGACGATCGCCCCTTCCTCGAGCAGCCGCTCGCGCACGAGGTACTGGAACGTCGCCCAGGCGCCGCGACGGGCCTCGAACAACCGATAGACCTGCCACTCCGTGAGCAGGGTCGGGTCGGCGCGGCGCGCCGCCTGCCAGTCGCCGAACTTCGGCAGGCGGCCCAGCTCCCGGGCGAGCCCACTACCCTGGTCGACCGCCTGTTCGAGCCGCTCCTCGCCCACTGCGACGTCGAAGCCGGCTTCACGAAGCGCGGTCGCCAGCGAGCCGAACGTATGCCAGTAGAGCGATGTGGAGGGCATCGTCCCCCGCCGGGAGCGGATGTCATGTGCATTCGGGGTGCGTCCGAGCTCCTCACCCAGCCGCCGCAACTCACCCACGAGCTCCTCGCGGGTCGCGAACCGGCGCGGCAGCAAGCCTGCGGCGCGCTTGGCCGCGTTCCAGGTGCCGAAATGCTCGATCACCGTCTGCGGGTGCATACCGGCCTGCGGGTCGGCTGCGAACTCCTTCATCGTCGGCGAGCGCCCGAGCCGCTCCGCCGAGGCCCGGAGCGCCTCGAGGATCTGCGCGTCGCTATAGCGGCGCCTGATCCCCGCCTGGAACTCCGCGAGCGCCTGCGGGTCAATCTTCGTCACCGCCCGATACGGCTTCCGCGCCACCACCAAGAATGGTAGAGCGCATTGGAGAAAGCGCAAGTGCGAACTAGTTGCCCGAGCCAGCGACGGCGAGCCGTGGCGTGACCGGCCACACGGCTACCGTTCGCTCCCGGTGCGTTCTCCGATCCCGCTGTCCCTCGAGTCGGCCGTTCTCCGCGCCGCGGGCTCCCTGTCGCGCGTGGCCGGCCGCGGCGGCGGGACGACACTGCCCGGAAAGCTCCTCTGGAAGCTCGATCCGGGCGCGATCGACCGGCTCGCGGACCGGCTCGAGCACGGCTCGGTGCTCGTCTCGGCGACCAACGGCAAGACGACCTCCACGGCGATGGTGGCGGAGATCCTGCAGCCGCGGCTCCGGATCGCGCACAACAGCTCGGGCGCGAACCTGGTCTCCGGCGTCGCCTCCACCCTCCTCCACGCCGACGGCGCCCAGCTGGGGCTCTTCGAGGTCGACGAGGGCGCGCTCCCCGAGGTCGCGCGCCGCCTCCGACCGCGTGCGCTCCTCCTCGCGAACCTCTTCCGGGACCAGCTCGACCGGTACGGCGAGCTCGAGCTCGTGGCTGCGGCCTGGCGCCGCGCCGTGGCGTCACTGCCGGACGCCGAGCTGGTCGTGAACGGGGACGACCCACAGGTCGGCGACCTGGCCCGCGGTCGCCAGGCAAGGATCTTCGGTCTGGACGACCCCAGACTCGCGCGGCCGGCCCTGCAGCACGCCGCCGATTCCAAGTACTGCCTGCGTTGCGGAACGCCGTACGACTACGCCGCCGCATACGTCGGCCACCTCGGCGACTACCGCTGCCCGAACTGCGGACATGCGCGTCCCAAGCTCGACGTGACCGCGCGCGAGATCGAGCTGCACGGGCTCGACGGAACCGCATTCACGCTCACGGCGCCGGAGGGCTCGGCCCGCGTGAACCTCGTTCTGCCTGGTCTCTACAACGTCTACAACGCGCTGGGTGCCGGCTCGCTGGCACTGACGCTCGGGGCAACGCTCGACGAGGTCGTCGCCGGGCTGGAAGGGTTCTCTGCGGCGTTCGGGCGGTTCGAACGGATCGAGGTCGGTGACCGTGGGCTGTTGATGCTGCTGGTGAAGAACCCCGCTGGAGCGAATGAGGCGGTGCGCACGCTCGTGGAAGGGCGCGAGCACGCGGTGGCGGTCATTGCGCTCAACGACGAGATCGCCGACGGCCGCGACGTCTCCTGGATCTGGGATGTCGACTTCGAGCCGCTCGTGGCAGGCCTCGACCACCTGATCGCGACGGGCACCCGGGCCGCGGAGCTCGCGCTGCGGTTCGCCTACGGCGGACTTGCGCGCGAACGGATCGAAGTCATCCCCTCGCTCGAAGCTGCGCTCGACCGCGGTCTCGAGCTCACCCCTGCGAGCGGTGAGCTGGTGGTGCTCCCGACGTACACTGCGATGCTCGCGCTGCGCAGGATCGTTGCGCGTCGCGGCCATGTGGCGAACTACTGGGAGACCGCGGCGTGAGGATCCGGGTCGGCCACCTCTATCCCGACTACCTGAACATCTACGCCGACCGCGGGAACATCGCGGTGCTCGCCGAGCGCGCGCGGCTGCGTGGACACGACCTCGACGTGCGTTCGATCGGCCTGGGAGAGCTGGTCCCCGCGGGCGAGATCGACCTTTTCTACATCGGCGGCGGCCAGGACCGGGAACAGGCGCTCGTCGCCCATGATCTCGTCGAGAAGACCGGGCCGCTACGCGAGGCGGCCGACGCGGGAGCCGCCTTCCTGGCGGTGTGCGGCGGCTATCAGCTGCTCGGGCGCTTCTACCGCGACGTGGCCGGAACCGAGCTCCCGGGCATCGGACTGTTACCGCTGCACACGATCGCGGGAAAGCGGCGGATGATCGGCGACGTGCTGCTCGACTGCGCCTGGGCCGGACAGACGATGGCCGGTTTCGAGAACCATGCCGGGCGAACGATCCTGGACGACGGCGCGGAGCCGCTCGGCCGTGTCGTCTCCGGGTTCGGGAACGACGGAGCGAGCGGCGCCGAGGGGTGCCGCCGGCAGCGCGTCTACGGGACTTACCTCCACGGCCCGCTCCTGCCGCGAAACCCGTGGTTCGCCGATCACATCCTGGCCGAGGCCCTCGCCCACGCCGGCGGGCCGACCGAGCTTGCGCCGCTTCCGGACGAGCTCGAGGCCGAAGCGCATCGCATTTCAGCCGAGCGCGCGCGGGCTCGCGGCGGCCGGTTCTAGCGGGCCCAGAGCGCGCCGAGATAGACCGCAGGGTCACCCGGCTGCCACCGCTCCAGGAATCGCTTGATCGGAGGGTGCACCACCACGTCCTGCAGCTCGTCGTTCGAGAAGAGCCGCGCGCCCTTCACCGCCGCGTCCTTCGTCTCGACGTCTTGGAGTGACCGATGCGACAGATCAGCCGAGAAGATGATGTGGACGACGTGCTTGCGCGTGAGCAGCGACGCCGACTTTGGGGCGATCGAGTCGACGATCGCGACCGGCCCCTCGAACTGTACGTCCGCCTCGACGCCGAGCTCCTCGCGCAGCTCGCGGCGCAGCGCCTCGATCAGCGACTCGCCGCCGTCGACGCCTCCTCCCGGAAGCAGCCAGTACTCCTTACCGGGCTTCTCCTGGCGACAAAGCAGCACCCGCCCTTGCCAGCGGAGGATCGCCGAGACGCGGATGCGCGGCTCCATCAGTGCAGAGACGAGCCGAAGCCGCGCATGCCCCGTTCGCTCTCCGGCAGCTCGCTGACCTCGACCAGCTCGATGTCGGGCAGCTCCAGGATCACGAGCTGCGCGATCCGCATGCCCTCCTCGACCACGAACGTCTCGTCGCGATCGGTATTGATCAGGCTGACGAGAAGCTCGCCGCGGTAGCCGGAGTCGACGAGCCCGGGTGTGTTGACGATCGAGATGCCGTGTTTCGCCGCCAGGCCGGAGCGGGGCTGGACATAGCCTGCGTACCCCTCCGGGATCGCGACGGCGAGCCCGGTCGGGACGAGAGCCCGTTCACCCGGCGCAAGCGCGACGCGATCGCAAGACGCGAGGTCGAGGCCCGCGTCGCCCGCGTAGGCTCGCACCGGGACGACCGCATTCGGGCGCACTTTCCGAATGAGGAGCTCGACGGAACCCGCTCTGGCGCCGGCCAAGCCGGCACCTCCGCTCGGTTGCGGCCCCGTCGAGCCTACGCCGCTCAAGCCGACTCCCGGCTCGTATCGGCCGCCTCGGCGACGAGGAACGGCGCGAAGCGAGGCAGGTCGCGGCGAGGCAACCGGGCGATGATCAGCACGCCGTCGGGAGTGTCCTCCCGCTCCTCGATCGGGGTGCCGAGGGCGTACAGCTCAGACAGCCTGCCGCCGCTCTCGTACGGCACGAGCAGACGCACGCGTTCCCAGCGATCGTCGAAGCGCCGGGCGAGCTCGGCCTGGAGGTCTCCGATCCCCTCGCCCGTGAGCGCCGAGACCTGGGGCGCGGACGGAAAACGGTTCGCGAGGCGACGTCGCCCGAGCGGGTCGACGTGGTCGATCTTGTTCAAGACGACCTCGACCGGCAGCTCCCCCGCTCCGATCTCGTGCAGCACGTCATCGACGGCCTCGCGCTGGCGGTCCTGCTCCTCGTCGGGTGCAGATGCGTCGACGACGTGCAGGACCATGTCCGCGACGAGCGTCTCCTCCAGTGTCGACGCGAAGCCCTCGACCAGCTGATGCGGCAGTCGCCGGATGAAGCCGACCGTGTCGGTGACGAGGTAACGGCGGCCGTCGTGCTCGAACCCCCGCGTCGTCGGATCGAGTGTGTGGAAGAGCTGGTTCTCGACCGACACCTCCGAGCCCGTCAGCCGGTTCAGGAGTGTCGACTTACCGACATTCGTATAGCCCGCGAGCGCGATCGTCGGTGTCTCCGAACGACGCCGCTCCTTGCGCCTCGTCGCACGCTGCTTCTCGAGATCCTTGAGCTTCCGCTTCAGGACGGTGATGCGGTGGCGCGCCAGCCGGCGGTCGGTCTCGAGCTGCGACTCGCCCGGGCCCTCGGGTGCCGACCCCGCCGCCCAGGCGCTCGAGGTGCTGCCACATGCCGCGCATGCGCGGCAGGTTGTACTCGAGCTGGGCGAGCTCGACCTGCAGCTTTCCCTCGGCGCTCGTCGCGTGCTGCGCGAAGATGTCGAGGATCAGCTGCGTACGATCGATCACGCGTGTGTCGAGCGCGTTCTCCAGGAACCTCTGTTGCGCAGGATCGAGCTCGTCGTCGACCAGCAGGCTCTCGGCGCCCGACTCCCGGTAACGCTGCTTGACCTCTTCGAGCTTGCCCTTCCCGACGTATGTCCGCTGGGCGGGTCGCGCACGGTGCTGAACGATCGCGCCCACGGGCTCGACACCTGCCGTCCGCGCAAGCTCCCTGACTTCAGCCAGCTCGTCGTCCACATCCGCACCCTGTCCGAGCACCGCGAGGACGAACCCGCGCTCGGGCTCCGGAGAACGTGGAATCATCGGTCTCGATTATGGCACTCGCCGAGCGCACCCTGGATCTCGTGAACATCCCGTCCGAATCAGGCAGGGAGATGGAGATGTACAGCTACATCACTTCCGTCGTCCCGTTGGAACAGGCCTTCGCGGACGGCGAGACGGTGATTTTCGCCAAGCGAAGCGGCAAGCCGCTTGTGCTGCTCGCCGGCCACACGGACACGGTCCCGGCCCAGGGGAACCTGCCTGGACGGATCGAGGACGGTTCAGTCGTCGGCCTCGGCGCCAGCGACATGAAAGGCGGCCTCGCAGTGATGATCGAGCTCGCCGGCTGGGCTGCCGAGACGAGACTGGCCTACGACCTCGGGCTCCTCTTCTTCCCGCGCGAGGAGCTCGGCCCGGCCGTGAATCCCCTGCCCGCCGTCTTCGACCGGACCGGCCTCGTCGACGAGGCACAGCTCGTCATCTGCCTCGAGCCGACGGACAACACCTTGCAGCTGGGGTGCCTCGGCAACCTCAACGCGAGCATCGTCTTCGACGGGCGGTCGGCCCACTCGGCACGGCCGTGGCTCGGCGTGAATGCAATCGGCCTCGCGCTCGAAGGGCTCCGCCCCGTCCTGACAGCTGAGCCGAGGGACGTCGAGATCGAGGGCCTCACTTTCCGCGAGGTGATGTCGGTCACGCAGCTCCACGCCGGCATCGCCACGAACGTGATCCCGGCTCGAGCCGAAGCAACGATCAACTTCCGCTACGCGCCCGACCGCACAGCCGAGTCTGCGGCCGCGCTGATCCACGAGCTCTGGCCCAGCGCCACCATCACTGCGAACTCACCACCTGCACACGTCGCGCTGGGCTCGCCGGTCGTCGAACGGCTCCGAGCAGCCGGTGGCCTCGCAGTCGAACCAAAGCAGGCCTGGACGAACGTCGCCGACTTCGCCGCGCGAGGTCTCGACGCAGTGAACTTCGGCCCCGGCGCGACACGCTTTGCGCACGCTGTCGACGAGCGAGTGGAGATTGGCGAGCTGGAGCGGACATTCGCCGTGCTGCAGCGCTTCCTCGCCGGTAGCGTCTGAGCGTGCAGCTCTCTCCCGTCCTCGCCGGCCTCGCGCAGTATCCATTCGCGCGGCTCGACGACTGGAAGGCCGAAGCGTCGGCTCGCGGCATCCGGTTGATCGACTTTGGAATGGGCGATCCACGCGAGCGCACGCCCGCGTTCATCCGGGAAGCCATGCTCGACTCGGTGGAGGAGGTCTCGTCGTACCCGCGCGCGACCGGGCTCCCCGAGCTCCGCGATGCGATCGCCGGGTGGGTCGCTCGCCGCTTCGGCGTCAGCGTCGATCCGGATCGGGAGATCGTGCCGACACTCGGTTCGAAGGAGGCGATCTACTCGTTCGCTCAGATCGCCCTCGGAGAGAAGCGCCTCGTTGCGGTCCCCGAGCCCGCGTACCCGGTGTATGAACGCGGCACGCTCTTCGCGGGCGGCGCGATCGCAAGCGTTCCGCTGAGCGAGGATCAGGGCTGGCTGCCGGACCTCGACGCCTTCGATGCCTGGGACGACATCGCCGTCTTCTGGGTCTGTTACCCGAACAATCCGACGGGCGCCGAAGCACCACTCTCGTTTTACGAGGAGCTCGCCGCTCGGGCGAGAGAGCACGGCTTCCTGCTCTGCTCCGACGAGGCGTATTCGGAGCTCTGGTTCGACGAGCCGCCGGTCTCGGCCCTGCAGGTCTCGGACCGGACCAACGTCGTCGTCTTCAACACGCTCTCGAAACGGTCGTCGATGACCGGCTACCGGTCGGGCTTCATCTGTGCTCCGGCCGTGCTCGCCGACGCGCTACGCACGTTTCGACCGACGGTGGGCACCGCGCCACAGGAGTTCGTGCAGCGTGCGTCGGTCGCAGCCTGGTCGGACGACGCCCACGTCGAAGACGTCCGCGCGATCTACCGGCGAAAACGCGAGACGATGTTGCCCGCG
Source organism: uncultured Thermoleophilia bacterium (assembly GCA_963779535.1). GTDB lineage: Bacteria > Actinomycetota > Thermoleophilia > Gaiellales > Gaiellaceae > PALSA-600. The sequence continues at coordinate 378,084 of CAVZYP010000004.1, forward strand.
CTCGAGGCAGCAGGGCTTCGGCTCGCCGGATCGACCGCGACGTTCTATCTCTGGCTCGACGTCGGAGGATCGTCGGAGGCGTTTGCCCGCCGCCTCCTCGAGCACGGCGTGGTCTGCGCTCCCGGGTCGTTCTTCGGGCCCGCGGGCGACGGCTATGTCCGTTTCGCGCTCGTGCCGACGCAGGAGGAATGCGAGCGGGCGGCGGAGATCCTGCGGACGTTTCGATGACGACCGACCAGACGATCGCGGCACTCGACCGCGGCGAGGTGCGCGTGGCCGAGCCCGACGGCGACGACTGGCGCGTCAACGCGGACGTCCAGGCGGCGATCCTCGACTACTTCCGCGAACGACACATGGAGCAGAGCGATGCCGGGCCGTTCTCCTACCACGACAAGATCCCGCTCAAGACCGGTTACGCAGAGCTCGGCGTGCGCGTCGTGCCGCCCGCGGCCGCCCGCTACGGAGCGTTCCTCTCGCGCGGAGTCGTCCTGATGCCGTCGTACGTGAACATCGGCGCGTGGGTCGGCCCGAACACGATGGTCGACACGTGGGCGACGGTCGGCTCCGGCGCGCAGATCGGTGCGAACGTGCACCTCGCCGGCGGAGTCGGAATCGGCGGCGTGCTCGAGCCGCCCGGCGCGCGTCCCGTCATCGTCGAGGACGGCGCCTTTCTCGGATCGCGCGCAATCGTGGTCGAAGGAGTCCGGATCGGCAGAGAAGCGGTGCTGGCACCGAACGTGACCCTCACGGCGAGCGTTCCGATCATCGACGTCACCGGCCACGACCCCGTCGAGCATCGGGGCTTCGTCCCGCCGAGGGCGATCGTCGTGCCGGGCACGAGGCCCAAGGAATTCCCCGCCGGGACCTACAACCTCTCCTGTGCGCTGATCATCGGCTGGCGGAGCGAAGCCACCGACCTGAAGACGTCGCTGAACGACGCTCTGCGGGACTACGAGATCAGCTAAGCCGTCACGGCCGGCCCCGTCAGGAACGCCCGGGCTCCTTCGAACCGCACGTGCAGCTCCCCACCCGGGAAGCGAATGACGGCCGGTGAGACGCCGAGGGCCGCCGCGACGGCGACGGCGCTCGTCCCCGACGACGCCGTCTCGCCCACGCCACGTTCCCAGACGCGCGCCTCGATGATTCCGCCGCCGAGCAGGCGCGCAACCTGAACGTTCGTCCGCTGCGGAAACCGCTCGTGCGTTTCCAGCAGCGGCCCGATCCGCAGCAGGTCGCCCGGGTCGCCGTCGACGACCGCATGCGGATTCCCGACGTCGACGGCGACGAAGCGGACACCGTCGACCTCCTCCGGCGCGGCGACGGTCACGTCGCCCAGATCCTGCTCGATCCGGCCGTCGGGAAGGAGCCGAGCAGCGACCTCGCGCGGGCCGACGCGCACGGTGATCCGGGTCGCGCCCGTCAACTCGGCGAGCCACCGCGCCGCGATGCGCGTGCCGTTGCCGGACATCTCCGCCTGCGACCCGTCGGGGTTCCAGATCGTGATCTCCACCGCGTCGTCACGGTGGCCGAGCACCTCGAGGACGCCGTCGGCGTCGCCGACCGCGGTGCGCACCGATTCGGCCGTCTGAGGCTCTTCAGTGACCAGGTAGATGTTTCCCTGCGCGTCCCAGCGAGACGATCTCATCCGCAAGCTCCTCCGCAGGCCGTCTGCCGTCGAGGGTGGTGACGCCCGGCATCCGGCGCAGCCATTTTCTCTGATAGCGCGCGAGTCTACGGGTGGCCAGTGCGACCGCTGCCACCGCCTCTCGCTTCGGGGAGCGTCGCGAACTGTTCGAGGCCGAGCACCTTTCGTGCGGTGGCCGAGAGCGGCCGGGCCCAGGCCGCCCGGGCCTCGGTCGCGGCACCTGCCGCCGCCATCGCCTGCGCCCGCTCCTCGATCCGGCGGTCGAGCTCGTCCAGCGGGACGTCGAGGGCGACGATCACCGTCGGAAGGCGCGTGTCCTCCGTCCAGAGCCGGTCCGTGGCGGGCGCGAGCGAGGAGCCGGCTTCTGCGAGCTCGAGCGCGCGGACGAGCCGCTTCCGGTCGTTCGCATGGACGCGTGCCGCCGCTGCGGGATCGCGCTCGGCGAGCAGTGCGTGTGCTCCGTCCGGGCCGAGCCGCTCGACTTCTGCCTGCCAGTGCTCGCGGCGGCCCGGCGCGGGCGGCGGAGGGAGCTCGATGGCGGAGAGCGCCGCGCGGAAATACAGGCCCGTCCCCCCCACGACGAGTGGGACAGCCGCCGCGTCGACCGCGGCGTGCGCGAGCCGTTGGTACGCGCCGACCGAGACATCGGCAGCGAGCGGAAGGACCCCGACGAGCGCGGCGGGGTAGGACGGAGCTGCCGTGATCACCGGGAGCCCTTCGTAGAGGGCGGCAGAGTCGGCCGAAACGACGGTGGCTCCGATCCGGTCGCGCAGAATGCCGGCGACCGCGGTCTTGCCGGACGCTGTCGGCCCGAAGAGCGCGAGCAGGCTACGCGCCGGCGGGTGCCGGCTGCTTGAAGCCATGTTCGAGCTCGTCGGCCGCCTGCGGGCGCTCGAACGGCCGGTCTTCCTCGGGGTGCGCCGCCCGCCACTCGTTGAACCACGCGACCGCCTGCGGGATGCCGTCATCGAGCGGTGTCTTCGGCGTCCAGTCGAGCACGTCGTGCGCTTTGCGAACGTCTGCGACGTAGTGCGTCACCTCTCCGACCAGAGACGGTGCGAGGTTGATCGTCGGTTCGACACCGAGTGCCTGGGCGATCAGCTCCGCGGCGCGAACGAGGGTGTTGCCCTGGCCGTAGGCGAGGTTGATCGTCTCGTTGCCCGCTGTACCGGCCGCAAGCGCGTACACGCCGCGGGCGATGCCGTCGACACAGTCGTCGACGTAGGTGAAGTCGAGCACCTTCTGGTCGCCGCCGAAGATCGTGATCGCCTCACCACGTGAGAGCTGGTGCATCCACAGCGGCAGCACGCGATCCATCCGCCAGAGGTCGGAGTCGTAGCGCCCGTAGACGTTCGAGAAGCGGAAGACGAGATACCGGAGGCCGTAGCAGCGGGCGTACGAGTAGATGAATGCCTCGCTCGCAATCTTCGACGCCGAGTACGGGCTCTCGGTGAAGGCGAAGTCGGCCGCCTCCTCGGCGTACTCCTCGAACCGGTGCACGTCCCCGTACACCTCGCGCGTCGACGAGTGAACGATCGGCAGATTCATGCCACGCGCGAACTCGAGGACGTTGAAGGTCATGATCGCGTTCTCGAGCGCGCGGTGCGGTTGGCGCACGAGCTGGTGCACCTTCGCGTGCGCAGCGAGATGCACGACGAGGTCGACCTTTGGATACTCGACACCGTTGATGCCGCCGCGGAACGCCGAGTAATGGCCGGCGAGGTCCTGCAGCAGCGTCGGGAAGGTCGTGCCGACCCAGGGGTTCTCGCGCTTGTCGACACCGAACACCTCGTGCCCGTCGGCGAGGAGGCGCAGCGCGAGGTTCGTGCCGATCTGGCCGGACGACCCGGTGACAAGGATCTTCATCGCACCCAAGTGTGACGGATGGATGTGATGGACCTGTCAGGCGGCGACGAGGGCCCCCTGCTGGGCGCCTCGGAGCGTGGTCGAGGTCGCGCCCGCGACGAGCACGCCGACGAGGTCGCCGGGTGCGGCGCTGCCGGTGAAGTTCACCGTCGTGTTCCTGCGGGTGCGGCCGCGGAGCAGCGCCGGGTCGGTGCGCGACGGCCCCTCGACGAGCACCTCTTCGAGCCGGCCGACCCGCGCCTCGTTCCGAGCGCGGGCGAGCCTCTGCGTCAGCTCGACGAGCCGCTCCATTCGCTCGATCTTCACCTCATGGGGGACCTGATCCGTCAGCGCAGCAGCCTCGGTCCCGGCCCGCGGCGAATAGACGAAGGTGTACGCGCTGTCGTAGCCGACCTGTTCGACCACCTCCAGGGTCTCACGGAAGTCCTCCTCGGTCTCCCCCGGGAACCCCACGATGATGTCGGTCCCGAACGCCAGATCGGGAATGGCCGCCCGCATTCGTTCGGCGAGAGCGAGATACCGCTCACGCGTATAGGTCCTGCGCATCGCTTTCAGGACCCGCGACGAACCGGACTGGAGCGGCAGATGCACGTGCTCGCACACCGACGAGCACTCCGCCATGGCGGCGATCACCGGTTCGCGGAAGTCCTTCGGGTGCGGGCTCGTGAAGCGAACACGCTCGATTCCCTCGACCGCATCGCAGGCGCGAAGCAGTTCGCCGAACTCGGTCTCGAGGTCCGGGAGCAAGTCGCGTCCCCACGAGTTGACGTTCTGACCGAGCAGCGTCACCTCTTTGACGCCCTGAGCGGCAAGGCCCTGGATCTCGGCGATGATCTCACCCGGGCGGCGGCTCCGCTCGCGTCCGCGCACCGCCGGGACGATGCAGTACGAGCACTTCGAGTTGCACCCCATCGAGACCTGGACCCACGCCTGGAACGAGCGTTCGTTGTGCAGCGGCAGCTCTGCGGCGAAGTTGCGGTCGTCCAGACCGAAGCGCCCGCGAGAGACGCCCATGCCTCCGGCTCCGAGCCATTCGCCGAGATGCGCGATCGACCCCGGCCCGAAGGCCACATCGACCGCGGGGTAGAGCTCGAAGATCCGCTCGCGCTGCGCCTCGGCATAGCAGCCCCCGACGGCGATCACCCGATCCGGATGTTCTCGCTTCCGCGCAGCGGCTTCGCCGAGGTACGCGGCGAGCTTCGTGTCGGGCTTCTCGCGGATCGTGCACGTGTTGAAGACAACGACATCGGCCTCGTTGGCGCTCGGCGCTTCGCCGAGCCCGATCTCCTCGAGCATGCCCTTGATCCGCTCGGAATCATGAGCGTTCATCTGGCAGCCGAAGGTGGTCACGAAGTACCGGCGCACCGCCATAGGGTAGCCGCGCCGTATCCAGGCGGTCCCGCGAGAGATACTTGCGGCGTGACCGATCTGGCCCGCCGCACCGCTCTCAGGAGCACGTTCGTTCTCACCTCGGTGCTCGCCGCCGCGCTCGTCGCCTGGGCGGTCGCCGTCCGACAGATGCGCGGGATGGACGCCGGACCCGGCACCGACCTGGGGTCGTTTGCCTGGTTCGTCGGCATCTGGCTGACGATGACGATCGCGATGATGCTGCCGTCCGCGGCGCCGACGACGCTCATGTTCTCGCGACTCGGCCGTGCGTCGCAGACCGCGCTGTTCGTCGCGGGCTATCTGGTCGCCTGGACGGCATTCGGCATCGCCGCATACGTCGTCGGCCGCCTGGCCCGCGAGGCAGCCCCCTCTTTCGTTGCCTGGGACCGACGAGGCCCGTGGGTCGCCGGGGCCGCGCTGGCCGCAGCGGGCGTCTACCAGCTGACGCCGTTCAAGACCGCGTGCTTGCGCCACTGCCGCTCGCCGCTCCACTTCCTGCTCCGCCGGCGGCGCGGACCGCTCGCGGCGTTGCAGGCAGGAATCGGGCACGGCTGCTACTGCGTCGGGTGCTGCGCGGGTCTGATGCTCGCGCTGTTCGCGCTCGGAGTCATGAGCGTCTTCTGGATGGCCACGGCCGCCGTGGTGATCCTCGTCGAGAAGCTGCTGCCCGGCGGCGAGGCGTTCGCCCGCGTGCTCGCCATCGCGCTCGTCGCACTCGGAGCGTGGATCGCCGTCTCCCCCCAGAGCGCGCCGGGCCTCCACCAACCGGATCGCATGCCCGTGCCGATGAAGATGGGAATGGCACGGTGAGCTGGCGCATCAGCGGAAGCTACTTCGAGTCCTGCAACTGCGACGCGATCTGTCCATGCCGGCGCACCGACGGCGTACCCGGCGGACGCTCGACGTACGGGACCTGCATCGGCGTTCTGTCCTGGATGATCGAGGAGGGCGCGGCAGACGGAGTCGACCTGTCCGGCCTGCCCGTCGCGATGGCAGTGCGCTACAGCGACGACGAGCCCGGGTCGCCGTGGAGCTGGATCCTGTACCTCGACGCGCAGGCCGGCGACGACCAGCGGGCCATGCTCGAGGCGATCTTCACGGGGCGCCTCGGGGGCGATGCGATCGACCACTTTCCGTGGGCGTGGAAAGAGAGCAAACGCATCGCTGTGCGCTCGCTCGACATCGAGGTCGACCACACCTCACGGCGCCAGTGGCTTCGGATTCGCGATCTGGTCAGCGTCCGGATCCGCGACCGCTACGCGGGCGACGAGACGGTCAGCTGTGTCATACCCGGCCATGGGAGGGCGGGCGAGGAGCTCGTCGCGGACGAGCTCGTGATCGAGGACGGCCCGCTCGCCGTCAGCTTCCGCGGCAACTGCGGCTACGGTGCGACCTTCGAGTACGCGGGCTGAGCGCGGGCGTGCGTTGGGACGATGCGGAATGGGACGCCTGGCGGCCCGAGGAGGCGGCGGCCCGGCTCGCAGAGGTCGCCGTGCCGTGGTACGTGGCAGCCGGTTGGGCGATCGATCTCTTCCTCGGGAAGCAGCGTCGTGAACACGAGGATCTCGAGCTCGGAGTTCCGGCGGCTCAGTTCGACGAGGTAGCGACGGCGCTCGGGGAGCTCGACTTCCACGTCGTCACGCGCGGGCGAGTCGAACCGCTCGCTGAAGCGGGCGAGCTGATGGAGAGCGCGCACCAGACCTGGGGCCTCGACCGGTCGGCGAATGTCTGGCGCGTGGATCTGTTTCGGGAGCCCTCCGCCTGCGGCGAGTGGGTGTCCCGTCGAGATTCATCGATTCATCTCCCCTACGCCGAGCTGATCGAGCACACCGCCGACGGGATTCCCTACGCACGTCCCGAGGTGGTCCTTCTGTTCAAGGCGAAAGATGCGCGACCGAAGGACGAATCGGATCTCGCGGCCGTGCTGCCGCATCTGAGCGGCGAGCGCAGGGGCCTGCTGGCCGAGTGGATCTCGCTCGTCCACCCTGGCCACTTCTGGCTGCCCGACCTCGCTTAGGCGGCGTCGAGCCGCTCAACCGTGCGGCGCTCCGCCTGCTTGTTCGAGGCGACGTCGATCGCCCTGCTCTCCCGGATCACGGTCACCTTGATCTGACCCGGATACTCGAGATGGTCCTCGATCTCGCGTGCGATCTCGTGTGAGAGCAGCACGGCGCCGTCGTCGTCGATCTCCTGCGGCTTGACGAGCACGCGGATCTCCCGTCCCGCCTGCAGGGCGTAGACCTTCTCGACACCCGGATGACGGCCGGCGAGCTCCTCGAGTGCTTCGAGCCGCTTCACGTAGTGCTCCAGTCCCTCGCCTCGCGCACCGGGGCGAGAGGCCGAGATCGCGTCGGCCGCGATCAGGAGAACGGCTTCGACCGTCTGCGGCTGCACCTCGTAGTGGTGCGCCTCGATCGCGTGACACACGGCGGGGCTTTCGCCGTGCCGGCGCGCGAGCTGCGTCGAGATCTGCGCGTGTGAGCCCTCGACCTCGTGCGTCATCGCCTTGCCGAGGTCGTGCAGGAGCGCAGCGCGCTTCGCGGTCTTGACGGAAGCCTCGACCTCCGCGGCCATGATGCCCGCGAGGTGGACAACCTCGAGGGTGTGCTTGAGCACGTTCTGCCCGTAGCTCGTGCGGAAGCGCAGCCGACCGAGGATCTTCACGAGCTCGTCGCTGATCTCTCCGCAGTTCGCCTCGAACACCGCCTGCTCACCGGCTTGCCGGATGTGCTCGTCGAGCTCGGCCTTCGAGAGGTAGTACATCTCCTCGATGCGCGTCGGATGGATGCGCCCGTCTTCGATCAGCTTCAGCAAGCGTCATACGGGCGATCTCACGGCGAATCCCGTCGAACGACGAGAGCACCACGGCATTGGGCGTGTCGTCGATGATGAAGTCGACGCCCGTGAGATGTTCGAGGGCGCGGATGTTGCGGCCCTCCCGCCCGATGATGCGCCCCTTCATGTCGTCCGACTGGAGCTCGACGAGCGTGACGGTCGTCTCCGCGGCCGCGCTCGCAGCGACCCGCTGCAGGGCGTCGGCGACCAGGTTCCGAGCCCGGCGCTTCGACTCGGTCTGAGCTTCCTCCTCCATCTGCCGCACGCGGCCCGCAAGCTCGTGACGTACCTGCTCCTCCGAATCGGCCAGGATGCGCTGCCGCGCCTGCCCCATCGTCATCCCTGCGATCCGTTCGAGCTCCAGCCGCTCGCGGTCCCGAAGCTCCTTCATCTCGTCCTGCAGTTGGCGCAGGTGAATCTCGCGGTCGGTGACACCCTGTTCGCGCCGGGTCAGCTCCGTGAGCTTCCGGTCGATGTCGTCCTCCTTCGAGATGACGCGCTCCTCGATCTTCATCACCGTGTCACGGCGCTCGCGCAGTTCCGCCTCGAGCTCGCCGCGCAGCTTCACCGTCTGCTCGCGCGCCTCGATCCCCGCCTCCCGGCGGGTCGCATCGGCCTCTCGCTGAGCTTCGTCGAGGAGCCGGGCGCGGACGCGCCGTGCGTTCTCGACCCCCGACCTGCCGAGCAGCCGGACCGCGAGCAGCGTTCCGACGAGTCCAACCGCGATTCCGATCACGACTGCCACAGGGACGGGCATGGGCGCTCCTACGGGTTCGGTCACCCGCACGCCGCACTTCCCGCCGATCGGCGTTTCCCGGCACGCTCGCGCGCGCCCTTCTCTGTCTCAGTTCAGGGTGTCTGTCTGGGTGGGCTCTGGCGCTGCCAGGCGGATCGATGACTGAGGATGAGTTTCAAGAAACGTGAGTGATCGGTGGAAAGTGGATTGTGCAGGTAAAAAGCGTTGAGTTCGAACCGTGAACTCTACAACTCAACCCGCACCCTCCGCAACGTCGGCTCCCAGCGCCGCCTCGAGCGATTCTCCAGAGAAGCCTTTTCGAGCCAACTGCTGCGCCGTTTTCGCCGATCGTCCAAGCCGCTCCACGAGCGCGCGTGCCCGGTCAACCTCCGGCTCGAGGCCACCGATCGCCGCTGCTGCGGCCTCGCCGTCGACCCCGTGGCGCGTGAGATCGTGCCGGATCGCCTCGTCTCCGTAGCCCCTCCCGGCAAGGGAGCCTGCTCGCGACGTGGCGAACCGGGTGTCATCGACGTAGCCGACCCGCTCGAGCGTGTCGAGAGCGTCGGCGCGCTCGCTGTCGCCCACACCGGCTCGGGCGAGGCGATCGTCGAGCTCCCGCCGGGAACGATCGCGATGCTGCAGCGCTCGCGCTGCGAGCTCGACCGGATCGCGCTCCCGCCGCTCCCGCGACACTACGCCGCCGCGGTCGCTTCCTCTTCGACCTTCTCGACCTCCTCGAGCACCGGCCTGGCTTCGACGGGCTGGTCGCCGTCCGGCAGGAGCCGGGCGGAGATCACCTGTCCTTCCGGCGCCTGCGCCTGAACCGCCATCAGGATCCCCTGGACGATGTCGGGATGCTCCTTGAGGAACGCGGTTGCGTTCTGGCGGCCCTGGCCGAGACGGTCGTCTCCGAACGAGAAGTACGAGCCGGACTTCTGGACGACCTTCTTCTCCAGCCCGGTCTCCAGCACCGTCCCTTCCCACGAGATGCCGTCGCCGTAGATGATGTCGAACTCGGCCTGCTTGAACGGCGGTGCGACCTTGTTCTTCACGACCTTGACCCGTACGCGGTTGCCGTAGGCCTCGACTCCGTCCTTCAGCGTCTCGATGCGGCGGATGTCGAGCCGCACGGACGCGTAGAACCGGAGCGCACGGCCGCCCGGCGTCGTCTCGGGGTTGCCGAACATGACACCGATCTTCTCGCGCAGCTGGTTCGTGAAGAGGCAGATCGTGTCGGTGCGGTTGAGCGTGCCGGCGAGCTTGCGCAGAGCCTGGCTCATCAACCGCGCCTGGAGCCCGACGTGGGAATCCCCCATCTCGCCTTCGATCTCGGCCTTCGGCGTCAGCGCAGCCACCGAGTCGATCGCGACGACCGCGAGCGCGCCCGAGCGGACGAGCAGCTCGCAGATCTCGAGTGCCTGTTCGCCGGTGTCGGGCTGCGAGACGAGCAGGTCGTCGATGTTGACGCCGATGCGCTTCGCATAGGCGGGGTCCATCGAATGCTCCGCGTCGATGAAGGCGCAGATGCCGCCACGCCGCTGGGCCTCGGCGATCACGTGGTAGACGAGGGTCGTCTTGCCGGACGACTCCGGCCCGAAGACCTCGACGATGCGGCCGCGCGGCAGCCCGCCGACCCCGAGCGCCACGTCCAGAGAGAGCGACCCCGTGGACACGGCGCCGATCACGACCTGAGCCTGGTCGTTCATCTTCATGACGGCGCCCTTGCCGAACTGACGCTCGATCTGTCCCAGCACCGTGTCGAGTGCTTGCTCGCGATCCATCTGTCTACCGACCTCCTAGGGCTGCCGTTTCGAGTGCCTCGTACTGCGCCCCACCGGGTCGCAACGTCGAAGAGTAGAGCGCAGTGCGGACGGCACGGAACGAACGTATGTTCGCCACCTCCGGGGTGAGTCCTGCCCGCTCCTTGAAGCGCAGGACCGTCACGTGCGGGAGCCACGGCCGACGCTCGCGGCGAAGGACACCGAGCCGCTCGAGCCGTTCGCCGACGGCGGCCGCCAGCGCCGTCGCGGCTCCCGAGGGATCCTCGTAGACGATCATCCCCACGCTCCGCGTCTCACGGTAGCCCCTGGGACGCAGCTCTGCCGGGCTCGCCTCTTGGGCGGCGTCGGCGAGCGCGGCTGCGATCGCCGGCACCTCGTGCACGGGCCGCGAGCCGAGGAACGCGAGGGTGACGTGCAGGTTCTCCCGTGGGACGAGCCTGCCAGACGGATGCTCGACTGCCGGGCCATGTTCTCGAACTGCCAAGCCACGACCTCGTCGACCGCCGCGGGCGGCAGCTGGAGTGCACAGAAGAGCCGGATCGGTTCATCGCCGGCCACGTTAGGCGAAGAGTCGTGCCTTGTCCGTCACGGCTCTGTGACAAGTCGCCGCACGAGGTGCAGCGCCGCCACCGCCGCACGCTGGCGGATCGTCTCCCGGTCTCCCGGAAGGTCGAGGCGGCGCGCGAGCTCTCCCGCCGGCCCGGCAGCATGCAGGAAGACGAGGCCGACGGGCTTCGCCTCCGTTCCGCCGCCCGGCCCCGCGACGCCCGTCACCGCGACCGCGACATCCGCTCCGAGCCGCGTGCGGGCGCCGTGCGCCATGGCCGCAGCCGCTTGCTCGGACACGGCGCCCTGTGCTGCGAGCACGTGCTCCGGGACCCCGAGCTGCCCCGCCTTGACGTCGTTCGAATAGGCGACCACCGCGCCGAGGAAGACGTCGCTGGCACCCGGCACAGCGGTGAGACGCGCGGCGACGAGACCACCGGTGCACGACTCGGCCGTCGCGAGCGTCAAGCCACGCGCCTTGAGCAGGTCGAGCACGAGGGCCGCGGTCGTCCGTTCGTCGCGAGAGAAGAGGTAGCGCTCGTTCGCCTCGGCCAGTGCTGCCTCGAGCGCGGCCCCGCGCGCCTCGGCCCCCGCCTCGACGAACAGATCGACGTGAATCTCGAAGTCGCGGGCGCAGATCGTGACGGCGACGCCGTCCCCGTCGCCGCCGGCGGCCGCGAGGGTCTGTGCGACCGCGGACTCCGACACCCCGAAGAGCCGCAGGACGCGCCGCTCGGGAGCCTCCGCACGCTCGCGCAGCGCGGCGAGCGGCCGAGTCTCGAGCACGCGCGGCCAGAGCTCCTGCAGCTCACGCGGCGGCCCGGGGAGCGCGACTGCGATGCAGCCGCCGGTGTCGAGGACGACAGCGGGCGCCGTACCGACGAGCCCCACCCACTCGGATCCCTCCGGCAGGGCGGCCTGCTTGCGCACGCCGTCCGCGAAGTCGGTGTAAGGCCGGTTCAACCGCTCGGCGACCCGGCGCGAGAGCGCCTCGATCTCGCGAGCCAGCTGCTCGTCGACCGCGATCGGCCGCGCCTGCTGCCCGCGCGAGCAGTTCGATCGTGCGATCGTCGTGCGTCGGTCCGAGACCGCCGGAGACGACGAGGAGGTCATCGTCGAGCCCGGCGCGCAACGCAGCCTCCAGCTCGGCCGGCTCGTCGCCGACGACGGTGATGCGGACGGGATCGATGCCGAGCCGCAGGAGCGATGCGGCCAGATACGGCCCGTTCCGGTCCTGCCGGTCGCCGCGGACGAGCTCCGAGCCCGACGCGACGATGCTCGCTCTTAGGCGGGGTGCCAACCGGTGGACGTGACGATGATCACGCGGGGCTGGAGCCCCGGCACGTGCACGAGCTTCCCGTGGACCTGGATGCGCAGATTCTCCGGCGAGTCGATCTGGAGCCAGAGGCGTCGCCCCCGCAGGGCGAGCGGCGTATCGCCCTTGGCGATCGTTCCGTCGAACGCGACGTTGCCCGCCGCGCTTCCCACCCGCGCTGCAACGTGCGTCGAGCCGCGAAGCCCGGTCAGCGTCAGAAGCGGCGTGGCATGGTGACGTCTTGCGGGAGGATGCGTCGCCTTCGGCGGCGGCGGAGAGTTGTTGTCGCTTGCCTTCCAGGCCGAGATGACCACGACCATGACGATCGCGATCGCAGCGAGCGCAACGAGCACGACGTTCGTCTCGATGCGCCTGTGCCGGCGCTGGGGACGGGCTGCCGAGCGGCGCGTCCGTGGCTCGTGATCGTCTCCCGTGCCGACGAAGCGCGAGTTGTACTCGTCGACGTAGAGCTGGCCGTCGAGGCCGAGATACTCGGCGTAGGTGCGCAGGAAGCCCTTGACGTAGGTCTGGGCGGGCAGCATGTCGAACTGCTCCTCCTCGAGCGCGCGCAGGTATTTCCCGCGGACCTTGGTCGCGAGCTCGGCCTGCGCGAAGTCGACCCCCCTGCGCATGCGTGCTTCCCGAAGGCTGTTGCCAATCTCGAACACGGCTTGCGAAGCGTAGCCGCGACGTGCGTCCTCCGGCTACTGCGCCCAGCGAAGCGCGCCGTACACGGCGAGCGCCAGACCGGCCGTCACCCCGACGTAGAGGCCGGCCCAGGCCAGTGACCGCGTGAAGAAGCCGGGCCCGGTGTCCTCGGGCCGCACGCTACGCGCGGCCAGGAACCGGGAGCGGCGCGTTGCCGCCACGGCCAGCAGCCCGAGCACGCAGGAAGTCGGGACCGCGACGTAGAGGGAATGCAGAAGCGTGACCCCACTGACGACCCGTGAGCCGAACACGGCGGCCGGGACCGCGAGCACTGCGAGCACACCGAGCAACGCCGCCGCGCGGGCGGCGCGCTTACTGTTTGGCATAGGGCCGTCCGGCTGCCGCCGGCCCGATCGAACGCCCGACCAGGCCGCCGACCGCGATCAGCGTGAGCAAGTACGGCAGCGCCTGGAACAGCGTGCCCCACTGGTTGCCGTAGGCCGCCGGCAGCCGGTCGGCCAGTGCACTCGAGAAGCCGAAGAGAAGCGCTGCTCCCCAGGCCGGGAACGGCCGCCACTTGCCGAAGATCAGCGCGGCGAGCCCGATGAAGCCGATGCCGTTCGTCATTCCCTGGTTGAACGAATGGACGAAGCCGAGCGAGAGGTACGCGCCGCCCATCGCCGCGATCCCCCCGGAGGCGATCACCGCGATGTACCTGACCCTCGACACCGAGATGCCGACGGTGTCCGCCGCGCGGGGGTGCTCGCCGACCGACCGGAGCCGCAGCCCCGACGGCATCCGGAAGACGAACACGTACGTCGCCACGAGCAGCGCGAACGACAGCCAGATCATGAGGTTGAGCTGGCCGAAGATCGGTCCGATGAGAGTCCAGTTCTGCAGGAAGTGGAGATGGATGTCCGGGATTCCGTAGTCCGGGACGTTACCCGGAGTCCCGGTGTCTCCGTACTTGTCCACGAACAGGTACCCGGTGATGCCGAGCGCGATGAAGTTGAGCGCGGTACCGGAGATGATCTGATCGGTCTTGAACGAGATGGCCCACACGGCATGGATTGCCGCGAGCGCCATCCTCGCCAGCGCGGCCGCGGCGAGGCCGACCACCCACGCGAGATCTCCCGCCCAGGTGTGCGCCCAGATCGCGCCCCAGATGCCGAAGAACGCCCCGGTCAGGAGCATCCCCTCGAGCGCCACGTTGATGACGCCGCTGCGCTCGCAGTAGAGCCCGCCGATCGCCGCGAATGTGAGCGGCGTCGCGTAGCGCAGGGTTGCCGCACCGAGCGCCCCCCAGAACGACGACGCTGTCGAGGTGCGCCGACGACGAGCGGGTCGCGAGCACACCGAGGACGATCCCGAGGACCCCGGCCGCGATTGCGGTCCCGCCGTTGCGGACCGCTCCGCGCGACGCGGCCCAGATGCCGGCGAAAATCGCGACCAAGCCGATCAGAAGCGGCAGCGCCGCCGTGCGGGCCGCCAGCGGCGGCGAACGCGAGCCAGAACGCGAGCCCGCCGAGCGCGATCCCGGCGAGACCGACCTTCTGGGGGCTGGTCCAGCGGCTCACGCCCGCCTCCGCCGGCGCAGCCACGTCCAGAGGGCGCCCAGGTTGAGCGGGCCGACGAAGAGGACGACCAGCCCCTGGATGATGATGGTGAGGTTCTCGGCGAGATCGGGACGGAAGATCGTCGGGTCGAGCTGACGGCTCGAACGTGCCGGTGATCAGCGCGCCGAACAGGAGCGATGCGAACCCGATGCCGACGGCGGTGTTGCGCCCGAGCAGCGCCGCCGCAAGCCCGATGAAGCCGATCTGGCTCGCCTGCAGGTCGGCAGGCCCGACCTGGTACTCCCAGCCGGTCACGTCGATCGCCGCCGCCAGACCGGCGAACGAGCCTGCGAGCGCCGTCGGCGAGAAGTATGCCGACGACCGAGGTGTCGCTGTAGCGAGCTGCCTCGGGTGGTCGAGGTCGGTCACGGCGTGCCGCTCGCGAGCTCCTGAGCGGCCGCACGGGCCCGCACCACCGTTGCGACGGAGATCCGCGGATCGAGCGCGCCCACCCCGATCGCTCCGCTCGCGGCCCCGAAGACGAGGTCCTCGCGGCCGTGGTAGACCCCCGCCGACGCGTCCCGCGCGATCAGGTTCGTCACGACATCCCAGGACTCGAAGTCCGAGAGCTGCAGCCCCGGCACGTTCTGCTGCCGCGCGGCAACGACCGCCGCCTCGGCACACAGCCCGCGATCCGCGGCGACGACCATGGCCCCCCGGTCGATCCCGGCCAGAGCCGCTTCCTTACAGCGCGCCGGGATCGACCGGGACCACTCGTCCAGCACGGTCGCACCGGGCAATGCGCGGTGGACCCCCTGGGCGAACGCCGCGGCAAGGCGGCGGTTCTGCGGCCCGACCCAGGCCACGCGCGGTGCGGTCGCCCCCACGTCGGCCGTGGCGTAGCCCGCCACCAGGCCCGCGAGCTGCGCAGCCTGTTCGTCGCGGAGAACGAGACCGACGAGGTTGTTGACACGGTCGCCCTTCGTGCTCGCCCCGACGAGCGCGAAGTGCGACGAAGGATGGGCGCGCGCGGCTCTCGCGACCGCGGCGAGGCCGGCCGCGTCGTCCGAGACCAGGACGAGCGGCAGGTCCGCGACCCGTGCGAGCGTTCCGTGCACGGCGGCCACGCCGGGCAGATGGAGCTCGAGCGCGCCGACGAGCCCGACCCGTAGCTCGCTCGAGGGCGCTGGCACGCTGCGCGTCGTCGTGGTCGCCGGCGGGCTCGTCTTGTGCGCGGCACCGCACCCCGCTGCCAGCAGCGCGGAAGCGAGGCCCAGTGCCGCTGCCAGCCGCATCGGCCATACGGTACTGGGGGCCGTTACTGGACCGTCGTCGGGATGCCGGGGATCTTGCCCGTCTTCAGGAGCGCGAACTGGCCCGCCACCGCCCTGCGGACCGCGACTCCCACGCGGGAGCTCCAGCGGCCCACGGTGATGCCCCCGTTCTGGGCCCCGAAGATCACGTTGGTGCCGCCCGCCGACTGCCCGGAGCGCGCGTCTCGCACCGCGGAGGCGACGGCGACATCGGCC
Source organism: uncultured Thermoleophilia bacterium (assembly GCA_963779535.1). Taxonomy (GTDB): domain Bacteria; phylum Actinomycetota; class Thermoleophilia; order Gaiellales; family Gaiellaceae; genus PALSA-600. The sequence continues at coordinate 393,930 of CAVZYP010000004.1, forward strand.
CGCTCGAGCACGCTGGTCAGGATGGCTGGGCCGAACGAGGACTGGTCGGCACCGAAGCCGATCCCGGAGATGCCCTTCGCCCGCGCCGCCGAGAATGCCCCGGCACCGCAGGGCCCGGCAGCCTGGAACTCGACCACGGATCCTTTGGCGATCTGCCCCAGTGCCTGCTGCAGGCACTTCGCCGGCACGGCGAAATCGCCGGAGTAGGCGTTGAGGACGGTGAGGCCCGGGCTCGCCCGCTTCGCGCCGAACCGGAACCCGGCGAGCGCACGATCGACCGGCGGAATGTCGAGGCCGCCGATCGAGCCGACTGCCTTGCCGCCCCGCCTCGCCGCCCAGAGCCCGGCGGTGTAGCCGGCCAGATAGCCGGCCTCCTGCTGCTTGAAGACCAGCCCCTCGACGTTCGCCGGGCGATGCGTGAGCGTCCGGACGTCGACGTCGACGATCGCGAAGGCTGCGCGGGGAAACATCGTCGCGGTCTGGTCGACGGCGGTCGCAAGCTCGTAACCGACGCCGATCGTGATCCCCGCGCCGTTCTCGGCGCAGGCGCTGAGCTCCTGGACATAGTCCGCCTGCGAGGTGCCGCGCACGACGCGGCCCACCACTCCACGTGTTTCGGCCGCACGCAGCCCGTCGACGGCGAGTTGGTCGAACGACTCGTCCTCCGGGCCCCCGACCCCGGTCACGAGGCAGGCGAGGAACGGCGGGCGGACGGCGGCCGACGAGGCAGGAAGCACGACGATCAGGATCGCTGCCGCGAGCGCGGCCAGCGCCGCCACCCGTACGCGAGGGCTACTGCTTGCGATACGGCTTGCCATCCGCTGCCGGCGGGATCGTGCGCCCGATCACCCCGGCGACCGCGATCAGCGTCAACACGTACGGGAGCACGTTGAAAAGGGTCGACGCCGATGCCGAATACACCTGAAGCCGCAGTGCGACCGCACTCGACAGACCGAAGAGCAGGGCCGCAGCGAACGCGCCGGCCGGACGCCAGTTGCCGAAGATCATCGCGGCGAGCGCAATGAAGCCGCGGCCGTCGGTCATGTTGTTGATGAACGTCCCTCCGCCGGACCCGTCGGACAGGTAGACCCCGCCCAGAGAGGCAAGGACGCCCGAGAGGATGACGCAGCCGTAGCGTACGCCGTAGACGTTGATCCCGACCGTATCCGCTGCTCGTGGATGCTCCCCGCAGGCCCGGATCCGCAGACCGATCGGTGTCTTGAACACCACGATGTACGAGACGATCACGAGCGCGAAGCTCGCCCAGATCATCAGACTGAGGTCGCCGAATGCCGGGCCGAGGAAGCGCAGGCCCGAGATCCAGGGAAGCTTGATGGTCGGGATCGTCGAGACGCCGCTCGGGATGTAGTTGCCGTGGTAGATCTGGAAGAAGAAGTACCCGGTGATGCCGAGCGCAAGAAAGTTGATCGCCGTTCCGCCCACGATCTGATCGGCGCGCAGGTGAATCGCGAAGAACGCGTACACCAGTGCAAGCGCCGCACCAACCGTCATGCCGACGAGGATCCCGATGATCCACGAGCCGCCCTTGTCGGCACCCCAGACGCCCCAGAACGCCCCCATCAGCATCATTCCCTCGAGGCCGATGTTGACGACCCCGCTGCGCTCCGAGAACATCCCGCCGATCGCGCCGAAGACGAGCGGCGTCGAGAACGCGAACGTCTGGGCGACCAGGGATGGATCGAAGACGGCCTCGAGGTTTCCCGTCCCCGATCGCGTCGCGAGGATCCCCAGCCCGATTCCCAGGAGCCCGCTCACCACGGCTCCGATCCCGAGGCGGCGCCGGCCGCGCGTGAACGTCCAGACCCCGAGCAGAGAGGCGATCAGGCCGATCGCGATCGACCAGACGACCCCACGCGCCTCGATCGGCGGAATGCCGATCAGCGCGGCGAGGGCACCGAGGACGAGCGCGACGTAGCCTGTCGTCTTCGCATCGCGGAGGCGCGCACTGACAGGATTGTCGAGACGCTGCGTCCATTCGGTCATACAGGCGCCTCCGCTTCGTCAGGCTTGCCCGTCGTCCGCAGCTTCTTCCGGCTGTTCCAGACCGAGAGGATCAGGAAGTCGGCGCCCACGAAGAGCACGATCAGGCCCTGGATGATGTACGTCAGGTTGCCGGCGAGCTCGGGCTGGATCACGTTCGACGAAAGGCCGTGCGTCGTCCCGTACAGCAGGCTCCCGAAGAGGAGCGCCGAGAGCCCGACACCGACGGCGGTGTTCCGACCGAGCAGAGCGACCGCGATCCCGAGGAAGCCGACGGTGCTGACGGGTATGTCGGACTGGCCGTAGTGGTAGAGATACCCGAGCATGTCGAGCGCTCCGGCCAGGCCCGCGAACGCGCCTGAGACCGCCATCGCCCTGATCAGGTTCTTCCTGACGCTGATGCCGCCGTAGGCCGCGGCATCGGGGTTGAAGCCGACGGCGCGCACCTCGTAGCCGAACGTCGTCCGGTTGAGAATGACCCAGAACAGGACGAGCGAACCGAGCGCGACGAAGAGCCCGATGTGTAGGCCCTGGAACTGCTGCTGACCCCAGAACACCGGCAACTTGGCGGAGTCGGCGACGTCGTTCGAGATCGGGAGCGACTGCGTTGGCGGAGTTCTGAAGCGGCCCACCGGCGCCGAAGAACCACTCACCGATCCAGATCGCGATCCAGTTGAGCATGATCGTGGTGATCACTTCGTGCGCACCGACGGTCGCCTTCAGGAAGCCCGCGATGCCCGCCCACGCCGCTCCGGCCACCGTCGCCGCCCCTACTGCAAGCAGGATGTGAGGCACCGGGCTCATCGTGGCGAACTTGTAGCCGACCCAGTTCGCCGTGTACAAGCCGATGAAGTACTGGCCCTGCCCGCCGATGTTGAACATGCCGCACCGGAAGGCGAAGGCGACGGCGAGGCCCGTGAGGATGAGTGTCGTCGTCAGGATCAGCGTCTGGGAGAGGTTGTACGCCGCGGTGTTCGCGACGTCGGTCGTCGGGTGGAAGACCCAGTTCAGCCCGGCGCCGTTGAAGATGTCGCGATACGCGAGCAACGGGTTGTGCCCGGTGGCGAGGACGACCAGGCCGCCCATCAGGAACGCAACCACCACCGTCAGCGCCGGCACGATGACTCCGCCCGCACGCTGCTTGAGCGCGACATTGGTGGCGAGCGAGCTGCTCTCCGTCGACTCGTCCGGCTTCTGCGGGGGAACCTCCGCGGGGGCACTCACGCTGCAGACTCCTCCTTCGCACCCAGCATCTCGAGCCCGATCTCGTCCTCAGAGACCTCGCCCGAATGCTCGCCGACGATCTGTCCCTCGTAGATGACCAGGATGCGGTCGGAAAGAGACAGGATCTCTTCGAGCTCGAGGGAGAGGAGCAGCACCGCACGTCCCTCGTCGCGCTCCGTGATGATCCGCCGATGGAGGTACTCGATCGCGCCGACGTCGAGCCCTCTGGTTGGTTGAGCCGCGACCAGGACCTTTGGATCGCGTTCGATCTCGCGCCCCACGACGACCTTCTGCTGGTTGCCGCCCGACAGCCCGCCTGCCGGCGTGAGCGGTCCTCCGCCCCGGACGTCGAACTCGCGGATCAGGCGTCCTGCACGCTCGGTCAGGCGCCGCGGAAACAGCCAGCCCCAACGTGAGTCCGGCGGCTCGCCGTAGTCGTGCAACGCGACGTTCTCCGCGATCGAGAACTCGAGCACGAGCCCGCGCCGCTGGCGGTCCTCCGGGATGTGACCCACTCCCGCGTCGAGCATTCCGCGGGCGCCGACGCCTTGAACCTCTTGCCCCGCGACACGGACCTTGCCGCTTTCGATCTTCGCCAGGCCCGTGATCGCGTCGATCAGCTCCGACTGGCCGTTTCCATCCACCCCTGCGATTCCGACGACCTCGCCGGCGCGCACGTCGAACGAGACGCCGCGAACCTTTTCGATCCCCCGCTCGTCGACCACATGGAGGTCTTCGACCGAGAGCATCACGTCGCCCGGATGCGCCGGCGCTTTATCGACGCGAAGGAGGACGTCTCGTCCGACCATCGCCTTCGCGAGTGACTGCTCCGTCGCCCCTTCGCGAGGCACGGTCTCGATCGTTTGGCCGCGACGGAGAACCGTGATGCGGTCGGCGATCTCGAGCACCTCGTTCAGCTTGTGGCTGATGAAGATGATCGACTTGCCGTCCTCCTTGAGACTGTTCACGATCGCGAAGAGCTCGTTGGCCTCTTGAGGCGTCAGGACCGCCGTTGGCTCGTCGAGGATGAGCACGTCAGCTCCCCGGTAGAGCGCCTTCAGGATCTCCACGCGCTGCTGTTGGCCGACAGTGATCTCGCTGACCAGCGCGGCCGGATCGACGGCCAGGCCGAACCGTGCAGAGAGCTCGCGCACGCGCCTCTCCGCCCCGCGCTCGTCCAAGAGGAAGTGACTGCGTGGCTCCACGCCGAGCACGATGTTCTCGGCCACGGTCATGACGGGAATCAGCATGAAGTGCTGATGGACCATCCCTATGCCGGCCTGGATCGCGTCGCGGGCCGACGCGAACGTGACGCGCTTCCCCTGCAGGAGGATCTCGCCGCCGTCAGGGTGATAGAGGCCGTAGAGGATGTTCATCAGCGTCGACTTGCCCGCGCCGTTCTCACCGAGCAGCGCGTGCACCTCGCCTCGCCGAACGTCCAGCGTGACGTTGTCGTTCGCGACGACTCCCGGAAACACCTTGCGGATGCCGCGCATCTCGAGAACGAGGTCCTCGGCCACTGGAACCGATCCTAACCTGAGAAATGCGAAGGGCGGGCACCAGGCCCGCCCTTCGGCGTTCAGATCCGATCGAGCCTAGAGGCTCGCCGGGACTTTCAGGGTGCCGTTGATGATCTTCGCCTTGTACGCATTCATCAGGGTGATCCAGGCCTTCGGGACGGACGGGTTGATCTTGCCCGACGCCGACGCCCCCGTTCTTCAGGTCGAAGACCAGGTTCGTGCCGCCCTTGAAGGTGCCGTTGGCCGCAGCAAGGATGGTGTCGTACACCCCGACGTCGGTCTTCTTGGTCGCGCTGGTGAGGATCCGCTTCGCGACGCCGTACTCGTCCGAGTCGACCCCGACGCCCCAGAGCTTGGCCGCGTCGGCTGCCTTCAGCGCACCGAGGCCACAGCCGCCGGCGACCTGGAAGATGACCTTCGCGCCCTGACCGATCTCATTCTGCGCGACGGTCTGGCACTTGTCCTCCGCGCCGAAGTCGTTCGAGTACTGGACGATCGTCTTCGTCCCCGGTACGGCCTTGTTCGCGCAGTACTTGTAGCCCGCGATGTAGCTGTCGACCGGCGGGATCTTGATGCCGCCGACGGCACCGATGGCCTTCCCGCCCAGCTTCTGCGCCATCTTGGCCGAGAGGACACCGACGAGACAGCCCGCCTGCTCCGCCGCGTACGTGATGCCGGCGACGTTCTTGGACACCGGGAGCAGCTTGCCGGACTTGGTCGCGAACGGCGGCTCATGGATGTCGTAGTCCGTGATCGCGAAGTTGACGTGGGGGTAGTTCTTCGCGTAGGTCGCCACGGTCGGTGCGAGCAGGTAGCCAGCGGCGACCACGACGTGCGCGCCCTTGCGAAGCGCCGCGTTGAAGTTCGGCGCGTAGTCACTCGACGAGTGCGAGACCTCGGGAATCGCCGTCCCGCCGAGCTTCTTGATGGCCTCGTTGAGGCCCTTGAGCTGGTTCTTGTTGAACCCGTTGTCGTTGAACCCGACGATGTCGCTGATGAGAGCGGCCTTGATCGCCGAGTTGTGTTGCTTCGACGACGCACCGCCGGCGAGTGCGGCGGAGGTTACGACCGCCGCCGCAAGAATCGCCAGGCCGGCAAGCGCCATCCAGCGTGGAACTTTCACTTACTCCTCCTCCGTAGCTCATGAACTCGAGACCGGGCGATCCTACTCCGCTACCGGCCGGGCCGGAAAAGAGTAGTGGGGGGACCGGAGCGGAAGAATAGCGGGTTCGCTACTCGACCGGTGCGACGGCCAGACGCTCGAGGTCGAGCTCGGTGAGCAGCACCCGGCGGGGCTTCGAGCCCTCGTACGGGGAGATGATCCCCCGCCGTTCCAACATGTCGATCAACCGTCCCGCTCTTGTGTACCCGACGCGCAACCGGCGCTGGAGCAGGCTCACGGAAGCGGTCTGTGCGGTCACAACGATCTCGATCGCCTTGTCGAGCAGCGGATCCTCGTCCGGGTCGAACTCGCCCTCCTCGCTGTCGGCGCCGTCCGCGAAGACCTGGGGCAGCTCGAGGAAGCTCTCGTCGACCTCCTGCTCCCGCTGGGTCCTCGTCTGCTCGACGATCAGCGCGATCTCCTCCTCGGTCACGAACGCGCCCTGGACGCGCTGCAGGCGCGAGGTCCCGAGCGGCTTGAACAGCATGTCGCCCTGCCCGAGCAGGCTCTCCGCCCCGTTCTGGTCGAGGATCACCCGCGAGTCGGTCTGCGATGAGACGGCGAACGCGATCCGCGACGGGACGTTCGCCTTGATCATGCCGGTGATCACGTCCACCGACGGCCTCTGCGTCGCGAGCACCAGGTGGATGCCGACCGCGCGCGACTTCTGCGCGAGCCTGATGATCGAGTCCTCGACCTCCTGAGGGCTGACCATCATCAGATCGGCCAGCTCGTCGATCACGACGAGGAGGTACGGAAGCTCGTCCTCGCCACGCTTACGGAAGGCGCGGTTCGCCTCGGCGAGATTGCGTGCACGCACCTGGCTGAGCCGCTCGTAGCGCCGCTCCATCTCGCTGACGACGTTGAGCAGCACGGCGCTCGCCTCCTTCGGACTGGAGACGACGGGCGTCAGGAGGTGCGGGATGGACTCGTAGTAGTTGAGCTCGATCTTCTTCGGGTCGATCAGGATCAGCCGCGCCTCATCGGGGGTCGCGCGCAGCAGGATCGACGTGAGAATGGCGTTGATACAGCCCGACTTGCCCGAGCCGGTCGTGCCGGCGATCAGGATGTGCGGCATGCGCGCGAGGTCGGCCCACACCGCCGCGCCGGAGATGTCCTTGCCGAGCCAGACGCTGAGCGGGCTCGCCGTCGCCGGCAGATCGTCGTAGATGTCGCCGAGCGTGACGAGGTTCGGGCTGAGATTCGGGACCTCGACACCGACGGCCTGTTTGCCGGGGATCGGCGCGAGAATGCGGATCTCCGTCGTTGCGAGGGCGTAGCTCAGATCGTCCTTCAGGTTCGCCACCTTGCCGACCTTCGTTCCCGGCGCGAGCTGCAGCTCGTAGCGCGTCACGCGCGGGCCCGAGATCTGGCCGATCACCGTCGCATCGACACCGAAGTGCGCGAGGCACGTGACGAGCGCCTCGGCGACCCGCGCGTTCGCCTCGCCGGTCGGCCCGCTGCCCGGCTTCGACTGCTTCAGGAGCCCCCGGTCCGGAAGCTTGTAGTCGGCCACGGGAACGGAGGTCTCGAACAGCGTCTCCTGGGTGTTCTCCTCCGAGAACACACTCGGCTCCTCCTGCTCCTGCATGAAGAGGACCGGCGGCGGCCCCGAGATGGAGTCGGAGACGAGATCGGGGTAGTCCTTGCGCACGTCGACCGGCGGCTCGAGAGCATGCTCGGGGGTCAGCTCCGGCAGGCTCTCGGTCCGCGGCGCCCGCTCGCGTCGCACGGCGGTGTGCGCCCGGTGCAGCTCGCGGCCGGTGCGGCGGAGGATTGCGCCGAGGCTCGCGCCGGTCAGGAACAACACTCCGGCAATCGTCAGGAGAGCTCCGAGGATCGTGGCGCCGGTCGTGCCGAGCCCGAGAGCGACGAGCGACTCGAACCCGTCGCCGACGAGACCGCCGTGCGCGGTGCCGAGCGTCAGCAGGAGCCCGGTGAGCGCGACGACGAGGCCGAGCTGGAACGGCCGCACGTCGACGAGCGAGCTCTTCGCCACCATCAACGCTCCGAGCGGGATGAGAATGACCGGGGCGAGGTAGGCCGCAGCGCCGATCGCGCTCTTTGCGAAACCCGCGACGGGCCCGCCGCTGAAGCCGAACCACAGCACGGCGGCGAGGAACACCCCGACCGCGGCCAGGCAGAGGCCGATCAGCTCGGGATGCTGGTGGGCATGCGCGAGGCGGAGCCCGGTCCCGCGGCGGCGCTTCCGGACGGTCCGCTTCTTGACGCGGCTGGGCGTCTTCGGGGAGGCCTTGTGGGGCCGCTTGCTGCGCGCCATGACGGCGCACTTCGCGCTGGGGCCGATCAGTCCTTCCGGCGAAGGCTCGGGCTCGGTGTGTAAGCGGCGGTCAGCATCCCGAAGTACGTGGGCGCCTCGTAGGAGAGCAGCTCGACGTCGAAGCCGTCCCCGAGTGCGCCGTGCAACATCAGCAGCTGCCAGAAGCTGTCCGCTTTCGCGGCGACCGCGAAGCCTGGGTCCCAGGCTCGCAATGCGCCGAGCCGGTTGTCGCGCACGAGCGCCCAGGATCTCGCTGTCGTATTCGGCCGATTCGGGCGCGAAGCCGTACGGCCCGTCGGCCGTGTGGCCGTGGCCGTGGTCGGCGCTCGCGATCAGCGCGACCCGCCGGTGTGCTGTTGCGGCCGCCAGGGCCGCACCGGCGCGCACGTGCTCGTCGTTCGTCAGGGCACGGCACGGGCTCACCACCACGGCGGGCGCGCGCATGAACCACAACGGGATCAGCGCGCCCCAGTCGAGCGGCATCGTCGACGATCCCGCCGCGGTGGCGCCGAACGTGATCCCGAGCGCGGGCAGGCCTGCGTCCTGAAGCGACTGAACACAAGCGTCGGCGAGCTCGGGCTCGCCCGGCCCCTCGTAGCGCGTGTCGGCATCGGTCCACTGCGCTGCGTCGCCTTCCAGCTGCGCCGAGCGCACGACGGCGAAGTGCCCGTCGACCTGGACACCGTGCGGCGTCACGACGATCACCGCCTGCGGCCGCTCGGAAGCGAAGCGATGGCCGAGCTCCTCCATCCCCTTGCGGGTCGGGCCTTCAGGCTCATCGAACACCGGTCCGCCGTGCGGCGCGATCGCCCCAAAAACAATCACGGCAGGCTGCTGATGCGTTCCACCACCAGGTCGGCGAAGCGCTCGCCGTCGATGTCGAGCGCGACCTTGGCGTTCGGCGGGCCGAAGTGCTCGCGGTTGCGCCAGTCGACGTTCGTGCGGCCCCAGCTCGGCCCGGTGGTGCAGTCGACCTCGATGAACGCGTCTCGGACCTCGAGCAGCGCCGGGTCGATCAGGTGGGCGATGCAGACGGGATCGTGCATCGGCGAACCGGCGAGATCCGGATAGCGAGCCTTGTGGAAGCGCGCGTAGAAGTCCATCAGCTCGGCGACCACCCTCCCGACGCGGCCTGCCGTTCGCATCCGTTCGGTGTGCGCGTCGGTGATGAGAGCCCGGTGGGTCACATCGAGCCCGACCATCGTCGTGTCGAGGTTCTCCGCGAAGACACGCTGGGCCGCCTCGGGGTCGGCCCAGATGTTGAACTCGGCCGCCGGCGTGCGGTTCCCTTCCCCGACCGCGCCGCCCATCAGGACGATCCGGTCGGGTCGCGCCTCGGCGTGGGTCGCAAACGCGAGGCCGACGTTCGTCAGCGGGCCGGTCGCGACGAGCGTCGCCTTCGGTGCCGCCCGGAACTGGTCGGCGAGGTACTCGACCGCGTGCTGCGCGTGCGGGGCGCTGCTCGCCGGCGGCAGGTCGGGACCGTCGAGACCGGACTCTCCGTGCACGTGCGCAGCGACGTCCCGTTCACGGATGAACGGCGCGTCCGCACCCGCGTAGACGGGGATGTCGCCGCGTCCGGCCAGCTCGAGCACCCGCAGGGCGTTCGCGGTCGTCTTGTCGAGCGTCTGGTTGCCGGAGACGGTCGTCACGCCGACGAGCTCCAGCTCCGGCGATGCCAGCGCAAGGAGGATGGCGATCGCATCGTCGTGGCCGGGATCGCAGTCGAGGATGATCGGCGTCGGCGTCATGGAGCGAGTATTGCGGGAGAGGCGGTTGCTCGCCGCCTCTCCCGCTCGCACCTCCACCCCCCAGAGTGGAGGTCCTCACACCGGCCGCTGCGTCGCGAACCGCGTGCTGCGGAGGAACACGAGTGCTCCGCCGGTGAGAATGGCCGCCGCGGCGGCGATCCACGCTATGAGTGGCCCGTCGATCCCTCCGGCGCCTCCGCCCGACAGGGTGAGAGCGGATGCTCCGTGACGGTCTCCCTTCGTCGTCCCGGCGGTGCCGACGAAGCGCGTGAACGGCAGCTCGTTCTTCGCCTCCGGCCTGGGCGCGACGTCGATCGATCGGCCAGCCGACTGGGCGAGCGCCCGCGGGTCGGCAGTGCGAGTGAACGGCCATTGGTTCTTCGGCTCCGCGTTCGCCACACCGGCGAGGACGCCGATCACGACGGCCAGACCGGCAAGAGCGAGGATCCTTCTCCCTGCGAACATCGACGTGCCTCCTTCGCTTCGGGGCCGCCCGTGCGGCCGTTGCGAGGAGGGTCGTCCGCGTCGCTGACGGGGCTCTTACGAGCCGCTGACGCCCGGCTGACCGGGGCAGGTCTTCCGTTAGGCAGGGGCTCTACGCGCTGAGGATGGCCTCGAGCTCGCGCACCGTCGGCAGGGAAGGTTGCGCTCCGAATCGCGAGGCTGCGAGCGCCCCGGCCGCGCAGGCGCGGCGGAGTGCCTCGTCCCGTGGCCGTTCCTCGAGCAGCGAGACCACGAGGCAAGCGGCGAACGCATCACCCGCAGCAGTTCCGTCGACGGCTGCGACCGCCGGGGGCGCCGCGCGTGCGACCTCGAGGCCGTCCTCGAAGAGCGCCGCGCCTTCCGCACCGTAGGTGACCGCGACGAGTTTCCCGCCCGACACGACTTCGTGCTCGAGTCGGTTCACGATCAGAAGGTCGGGAACCACGTCGATGGGTCGCGCCGGAGCGGCGTTCAGGGCGAAGAACGCAGCCTCGCGCGCGGCGGCGAGCACGACGTCGTTCGGCACCTCGAGCTGACAGAGCACAGCGCCGCGCGGCGACACCGGGCTGACGGCCGCGTTCGCGCCCGGGATGACGACGATCTGATTCTCGCCGTCGTCGCCCACGAGGATCAGCGCGATCCCCGTCGTGCCGATCTGGTCGAGCTCGAGCTCGACCCCGGCCGCTCTCAGCCCCGCGAGCGCCTCGTCGGCGAGCGGATCGGTCCCCACCGCGCCGACCAGTCGAACCTGTGCGCCGAGCCTCGCGGCGGCGACGGCCTGGTTCGCGCCTTTCCCGCCCGGGAACCGCTCGAACGTGGAGCCCGAGATCGTCTCTCCGGGCCGCGGCAGGCGTTCCACGCGGGCGACGAGATCGAGGTTGATCGACCCGACGACGGTGAGCTCAACGGTCACGTGCCGAGCCTAAAGGTGTCTTCAGGCGGCGATCGCGCGAAGATCGTCGTGCGCGCGGCCGAGCAGGTTCTCGCGCAGGTCGAACAGGCCGGCCCAGAGCGAGCTCTTGTCGATCGACGACTGCCAGCGCGCCTGTGCGGACAGGCCCTCGAGCGCCCGCACGAGGACGGCCAGCTCGAGGTACGCGGTCGCGACGCGATGGGGTGCGACCCGAACCCCGGCGCGTTCGAGCACCGGCTCCCAGTCGACGAGCTCCGCCGGACCGGGCTCCCCGAACCACGATCGCCCCTCGGCGTGGTCGGCCTCGAGCTCGAGCAGGTAGCGGCCGAGCGGGCGCTCGAGCCCCGCGAGAGCGGTCTCGACCCGGTCGGCCGCACGCCGCAGCGCTGCCTGGCGGCGGCCGGGCGTGCTCGGATCGGCGTCGCCGCTCCGCCAACGCTCGAGCAGGCGGCAGAACGCGAGCGACGAGACCTCGACGGACACGAGCTGCCCGATCAGCTTGCGCGCGGTCGACTCGTCGACCGCATGCTCCGCGATCACCGCTGCCCATTCCGGACGGGTCCCGATCGTCGTCATACCTCGATCACCACCGGGAGGATCATCGGCCGGCGGTGCGTGCGGTCGTAGACCAGCTGGCCGAGCCCGTCGTGGATGTGCTCCTGGAGCAGCTTGACCTCGCGGATGTCGTCTGCGAGCAGCTCGCGCACGATCTCGTGTGCCTCCTGGCGCATCTCCGACAGCAGCTCGTTGCTCTCGGCGAAACCGCGGGTGATCAGCTCCGGCGCCGCTGCGGCGCCGTCGGAGAGAGTCGTGACGACGATGAGGACACCGTCCTCCGACATGTGCCGCCGGTCGCGCAGTGCGACGTCCGAGATGTCGCCGACGCCCAGGCCGTCGACGTAGGTCACGCCGGCTTCGATGCGATCTGCGATCCGAACACCGCTCGGCGAAAGTTCGACGACATCGCCGTTCTCGGCGATCACGATCGAGCTCGCGGGAATACCGGCCTCCTGTGCGAGGCGGGCGTGTGCCGCCTGCATGCGGTATTCGCCGTGGATCGGCATCACCGCCTTCGGGCGCAACAGGCTCAGCAGCGTCCGCAGTTCCTCCGCGCGGGCGTGTCCCGAGACGTGCACGTCCGCGTTCTCCTCGTGCAGCACCTCCGCCCCGTTCCTCGTCAGCCGGTTGATCGCATCGTGCACGCGCAGCTCGTTGCCCGGCACCGGACGGGCCGAGATGATCACCGTGTCGCCCCGCTCGACCTTCACCGCGGGATGATCGTTGTACGCGATCCGCGTCAGTGCCGAAAGCGGTTCGCCCTGAGACCCGGTGCAGATGATGAGCTGCTCGCCCGGCGGCACTCCGTCGAGATCGGCCGGCTTGACGAGAACGTCCTCCGGAACCTCGACATAGCCCAGGTTGCGCGCGACATTCATGTTCCGGCGCATCGAACGGCCCACGACGACGACCTTGCGCCCGGAGTCGACGCCGACGTCGATCGCCTGCTGCATCCGGTGGATGTTCGATGCGAAGCTCGAGACGAGGATCCGGCCACGCCGGACCGGGATGATCTGCCGAAACGCCTCGCCGACGACACGCTCCGAGCGGGTGAACCCCGGACGCTCCGCGTTCGTCGAGTCCCCGAGGAGCAGGTCGACTCCACGATTGCCAAGTGCCGCCAGGCGCCCGACGTCGGTGCGCAGGCCGTCGACCGGCGTGTGATCGAGCTTCCAGTCGCCGCTGTGGAAGACGAGACCGGCGCCGGTCTCGATCGCGATGCCGACGGCATCCGGGATCGAGTGCGCCATGCGGATGAACTCCAGTTTGAACGGTCCCAGCTCGATCGGGCCTTTCTCAGGGTCAGCTTCGCGCAGCTCCGCCGCGCGCAGCAGACCGTGTTCGTCGAGCTTCGACTTCACCAGTCCGAGCGTCAGTCTGGTCGCCCAGATCTCGTCCACCCGGATCTCGCGCATCAGGAACGGGAGCGCGCCGACGTGATCCTCGTGCGCGTGCGTCAGCACAACGGCACGGACATGCTTGTCGCGCAAGTAGCCGAAGTCGGGAAGGATCACGTCCACGCCGAGGTGCTCGTCGCGCGGGAACGCCATCCCGGCGTCGACGACGATGATCTCGTCGCCGAACTCGTAGACGGTCATGTTCTTCCCCACCTCGCCGAGCCCGCCGAGCGGGATCACGCGTAAGACGTCGTTGGCCATTCGGAGGCAGTCTAGGCTGCGACCAGCAGGCCCAGCCGTTCGAGGCACGCGCGAACGGCCGCAACCTCTTCCTCGGTGGGGGCCGGGAGCGGCAAGCGGTGCCCTCCCACTCCGTGGCCGAGCAGGTTCAGCGCTGCCTTGATCGGAAGCGGATTCGTCTGGACACCGAGGAGGTCGTACGCCGGCGCGAGCTCCCGGTCGAGCTCGCGGCCGCGCTCGACGTCGCCGGCCAGCGTCGCACTCACCTGAGCGGCGACCTGAGGGCCGACCACGTGCGTGTGGACGCAGATCCCACCCGCCCCGCCCAGCTCCACGAACGGCTGCACGAGAGCATCGTCGCCTGCGTAGAGGACGAGCCCGGTGTCGACGATGTGCCTGGCCTGCCCGAGGTCTCCGTTCGCCTGCTTGACGGCTCGCACCGTCTCGATCTCGGCGAGCCGCGAGATCGTCTCCGGCTCGATGTTCACGACGACGCGCGCCGGAATGTTGTAGACGACGATCGGCTTGTCACTCGTGCGCGCGATCGCCTCGAAATGCGCGACGATGCCCCGCTGCGGCGGCTTGTTGTAGTACGGCGTGACGACGAGCAGCGCATCGGCACCGAGCTCGTGCGCACGCTCGGAGAGCTGCACCGAATGACGCGTCGAATAGGTCCCGGTGCCCGCCACGACTGTTGCGCGGTCTCCCACCGCCTCGATGGCGGCGCGGAACAGGTCGAGCCGCTCCTCGTCCGTGAGGTTCGGGCTCTCGCCGGTCGTGCCCGCGACGACGATCCCATCCGACCCGTGCTCGACGAGATGACCGGCGAGGCGCTGGAACGCGTCGAAGTCGATCGACTCGTCCTCGCGGAACGGCGTGACGATCGCCGTGAGGATGTGCCCGAGCATCGAATGGAGGATACTCGCGCCATGGCACGGTTCGTCCTCGTGCACGGGGCCTGGCACGGAGGCTGGTGCTTCCGCCGGGTCGCCGAGGAGCTGGAGCGTCGGGGGCACGAGGTCGCGACCCCCGACCTGCCGTGCGAGCAGGTCGGGCTGACGCCGGTCGACTATGCGCGGCTGCTCGGGCCGCAGCCGGACGCGATCGTCGTCGGACACTCCCTCGGCGGGCTGACGATCGGTCAGATGGAGGCGCGCACGCGTGTCTACCTCGGCGCGCTCATGCCCGTCGAGAACCTCTACGCCGAGGCGTTCGTCGACGGCTTCGGCGGCTTCGTTCGCGACGAGCAGGGCCGGTCCTACTGGCCCGACGCAGAGACCGCGGCCCGAGGGATGTATCCCGACTGCTCGCGCGCCCAGTCCGACTGGGCGTTCGCACAGCTGCGCCGCCAGGCACCGATCGACGCTGTGACCGGGTCGTTCGGGGCCGGCGACGTGGTCATCGCGACGCTGCGAGACCGCGCTGTCGACGCCGGCTGGCAGACCCGCACGGCCCGCGTCCACGGTGCGCGGGTGATCGAGCTCGACGCCGGCCATTCGCCGTTCTTCACACAGCCCGGCGAGCTTGCCGACGTGCTCAGCTCGCTCGCCTGAGCAGCACGACGCGCTCGGCAACCAGCTCGACGTTCCCGGCTGCGCGCACGAACTCCGATTCGTACGGCCGTCCGGCCAGGCCGACGAGCGCCTGCGGGGCGAGCTCGCGGAGCCGGGCGAGCACCGGCTCGACGTTGCGCTGCTCGTAGAGCACGTCCGCGGCCAGCGCGAGGTCGAAGCGGTCCGGCCACGCGAGGCGCCAGTCGCGGACCTCGGCGACGAGGCGGAGGCCGTTTCGGTCCGCGTTGCCGCGCAGCAACTCGATCGCGTCGCCGGCCCAGTCGGTCGCCGTCACGTCCGCGCCACGCGCGGCGGCGACGAGTGACGGGACGCCGAGCCCACAGCCGAGCTCGACGACCCGCAGGCCGTTCACGTCCGGCAGCGCCTCCGCCAGGGCAGTCGCCGCCGGCCACAGTTCGGCCCAGTACGGCAGGAACTCGTCGCTCGCGAACGCCTCCTCGTCGATCAGGGCCTCCGGCGACTCGGGGCGGAGCAGGGTCAGCTCGACGCCCGCGACCCGGCGCGTCTCAGAGAAGAGCGTCAAGGCCGACCGTCACACCGGGCGGCAGTGTCGGCAGCTTCTCGAGCGCGAGCAGGACGCCGGGCGTGTAGGCCTCGCGGGAGGTCACGTCGTGGCGGATCGTCAGCAACTGGCCGGTCGCACCGAGGATCACCTCCTGGTGCGCATTCAGCCCCGGCAGCCGCACCGAATGGATCGGGACGTCACCCCCCAACCGTTCTGCGGTCAACTTCGCCGTTCCGGACGGGACGTCGAGTTTCGCCACGTCGTGCAGCTCGACGATCTCGGCGCGATCGAGGTGCCTGGCTGCCTCTGCGGCAAACCGGATCATCAGCACCGCGCCGATTGCGAAATTCGGCGCGTAAAACACGGTGACCGGCGCATCTGCGAATTCGGCCGTGTCCCAGCCGGTCGTGCCGACGACACTCGGCACCCCGGCGGCAACGGCAGCGCGGACATTCCGCCGCGACGACGTCGGGACGGGTGAAGTCGACCATCGCCTCCGCCTCCCCGAGCTCGTCGACGAGCACATGACCCGCTGCCTCGAGCCCCGGGGCGAGCATCGAGCCGACCTTCCCGCCGTCGCCCGTTGAGCAGGACCTTCACGCCGCGTGCGCGAGGTCGGGCGTGATCCGCTCGAGCGCAGCCAGGAACCGCTCCTCACTCGGGCCGATGCACGCTGCGGAGAGCCGGTCGGATGCAAGGAGCGCCGCTGCGAGCTCGCACACCGACGACGCCTCCACCGCGTCGATCTCGGCGACGATGCGGTCGAGAGACAGAAGCTCGGAGTCCGTGATCAGGGACTTGCCGAGTCGGTTCATCCGCGTCGAGGTCGATTCCATCGAGAGGAGGATCCGGCCCTTGAGGTTCTCCTTCGCACGCTCGAGCTCGCCGGCGGTCAGGTTCCCCGCGGCGATGTCGCCGATCTGCTCGGCGGTGATCGCGAGCGCATCACCGAGGTTGTCCTCGCGCGTACCGAGGTACACACCGATCTGTCCCGTATCGGTGTACTGCGAGATGAACGAGTACACCGCATAGGCCATCCCGCGCTTCTCCCGGATCTCCTGGAAGAGCCGCGACGATGCGGAGCCGCCGAGAATCGCATCGAGCAGCGACGCCGCGAAGCGCCTCCGGTCGGACCGCGAGATGCCCGGCGCGGCGAGGCAGACGTGGTACTGCTCGGTGTCCTTGCGCTGGAAGCGCAGTTGCGGCGGCGGTGCCTGGACGAGCGGCGGCCGCAGGTTCGCGCGATCGCCCGCGTTGCCGGCTCGGCGCTCGAGCCCTTGCTGCACGAGCTCGACAATCTGTTCGTGCTGGATGTTGCCTGCCGCCGCCACGACGATGTTCGACGGCACGTACATCTCGTCGTGGTAACGGGCGATCGCTTCCTGCGGGATCGATGAGATCACCTCGGCCGTTCCGATCACCGGGCGCCCGAGCGGGTGGTCGCCGAAAACGGCGTCGGCGATCAGGTCATGCACGAGCTCCTGTGGTGCGTCGTCGTACATCGCGATCTCCTCGAGCACCACCTCCCGCTCCGTCTCGAGCTCGGCGAAGGCAGGCGCGAAGACCATGTCGCTCATCACGTCGACGGCCGTCACGAGGTGGTGATCCGGGATGCGGGCGTAGACCAGCGTGTGCTCACGCGAGGTCGCGGCGTTCAGCTCGCCGCCGAGGCCGTCGAAGATCTCGGCGATCTCGAGCGCGCTGTAGCGGCTTGTCCCCTTGAAGAGCAGGTGTTCGATGAAGTGCGACACGCCTGCCTCGGACGCCTCCTCGTCGCGCGATCCCGCACCGATCCAGTAGCCGACGGCCGCGGAGCGAACATGCTCGAGCCGCTCGGTGATCACGCGTTCGCCGGAGTCGAGCTCGGTCAGGACCCAGTTCTGCACGGCCGTAGCGTAGTGCCGCCCGCTAGCGGCGGTAGAGGATCTCGGTTCGAGGGTCGACGTAGAGGCTCGGATCGATTCGCGGCAGCCAGAGCGCTGCCGCCACTCCCAGGCCGGCGCACAACCCGGCCAGGAGCGCAGTGAGGGTCGGCTGCGGCACGAGCGTGATCAGTGCGAGCACGGTCAGACCGACTGTGCTGGGGAGCGTCGCCGCCAGCGCCTGGCGCCAGAGCGGCGCGACCTCGGCGTTCGGGCGGAAGCGGCACAGGCTCCGCACGCGCCCGCACGAAGCGCGCGCGAGGGTCGTTGAACAGCAGGAACGTGATTGCGATCACTCCTGAGACGAACGCCAGCAGTGACCCCGTGCTCGGAGCACCCGCGAGCCTGGCCGCGAGGAGGAGGAGCAACCCGAGCGCGAGCCTGATGGGGATCACTCCGAGCGTCCGGCTGCGCAGGGAGTAGACGGTCACCGAGGGTCGTCCGGGAGCAGCGACCAGACGATTGCGTCCTGCCGCCGGCCATGCAGCCAGATCGACTTGCGCTCGATGCCCTCACGCTGGAAGCCCGCGCGCTCGGCAAGCCGTTGTGACGGTTGGTTCTCCGGATGCGTGCGCAGCTCGAGCCGGCCGATCCCTGCGCGGAACAACCACTCGCAGAGAAGCCGGACGCCGCGGGTCATCAGTCCCCTCCCCCGTCCTGCAGCGCCCGCGAGGTACGCCACCTCGTAGTTGTCACGCGCCCGGCGAGAGGCGATCACCGCGCCGAGCGCGATGTCGAGCCCCGCTTCCGTGACCGCGTAGTCGATGCGGTCCCCCGTCGTGCGCCCGTTGCGCACGGCGCGCAGCAGCGCATCGAAATCGGCGTCACGCGGCCGAGCCGGCATGTTCAGCCACGTGTGCACGAGGTCGTCGCCCATCGTGGAAAGAACGACGGCGCGGTCGTCCTCGCGCAACTCGCGGAGGACGACCACGCCGTCGGTGAGTGACTGAGGGACGCGAAGAGCCATGGTGTCTGACACCCGATGATGTCAGGTGGTGTCAGACACCAGTTCGACGAGAGAGGGCGGCTTGCGCCGCCCTCCACTCGACTGCTCTATTCGCTACGCGACCCTTCACGCTCGCGGCGGGGGCCGCCGCGACTGCCGCCGCGCGCGCCGTCGCGGCGCGGTCCGCGGTCCTCCCGGGGCTCACGCGGCGGGGCATCCTTCGCCCGCTCGATGAGCTCCTCGGGACTGACCATCGTCTCGCCCTCGTGCTTCTGCACGAGCTTGAGGCCGATGCGGCCGCGTGCCTTGTCGACTTCCTGGACGACCACGTCGAGGATGTCGCCGCGTGCGATCACGTCCTCGATGTGGTTGACGCGGCCGGGCCCGACGTTCGAGACGTGGAGCAGCCCGTCCGTCCCCTTCTTCAGCTCGACGAATGCGCCGAAGTCGGTCGTCTTGACGACACGACCCGTGTAGGTGTCTCCGACCTCGGGCTCCTTGGTGAGGTTGCGAATCGCTTCGATCGCAGCGTCGCCCTTGGTGCCTTCGGTGGCGTACACGAGGATCGTCCCGTCTTCCTCGATGTCGATCTGCACCTCGTACTCGGCCTCGAGCGAGCGGATCGTCTCGCCGCCCTTGCCGATCACCATCCCGATGAACTCCGGGTTGATCTGGATCGTCGAGATGCGCGGTGCATGTTCGGCAAGCGCCTCGCGCGGTGCCGAGATCGCCTCGTTCATCCTGGCGAGGATCGCGATGCGGGCATCCTTCGCCTGGGCCAGGGCCTGCTGCATGATCTCGCGGCTGACGCCGGTGATCTTGATGTCCATCTGCAGAGCGGTGATGCCCTCCTGCGTGCCGGCGACCTTGAAGTCCATGTCGCCCAGGTGGTCCTCCGCGCCCTGGATGTCGGTCAGGATCTCGTACGCGTCGCCTTCCTTGACGAGGCCCATCGCGATGCCGGAGACGGGGGCGGTGATCGGCACACCCGCGTCCATCAGCGCGAGGGTCGAGCCGCAGACCGAGCCCATCGACGACGAGCCGTTCGACTCGAGCGTCTCCGAGACGATGCGGATCGTGTACGGGAACGTCTCGGTCGTCGGGAGCACTGCTTCGAGCGCACGTTGCGCAAGTGCGCCGTGGCCGATGTCGCGCCGCTTGGGCGAGCCCATGCGGCCCGTCTCCCCGACCGAGTACGGCGGGAAGTTGTAGTGGTGCATGTACCGGCGGTCACGCTCGAGCGAGAGGTCGTCGATGCGCTGGCCCTCCTTCGCCGTGCCCAGGGTCAGCAGCGACATGATCTGCGTCTGGCCGCGGGTGAAGAGGCCCGAGCCGTGGGTGCGCGGCATGACCGACACCTCGACCTCGATCGGGCGGATCTGCGTGGCAGTCCGGCCGTCCGGGCGACGCTTCTCGACCGCGATCTTCTGGCGGACGAGCGTCTTGTAGATCGTCTCGCACGCCTTCTTGACATAGCCCTTCGTCAGCGAGTCCTTGACGGCCGGCTCGCCGTCGACGGTGGCAGGCCCGACCGGGAACGGCAGCTCGACGCTCTCGACGATGTGCTCGAAGAGCAGGCTGCGCTTCGCCGATTTGAGCTCCTTCGAGTCCTGCTCTGCGTCGGTGAGCCCGCGCAGCTCGTTCTCGAACTTCTCACGCACGACCGTCTCGACGGCGACCGAACGCTGCTTCTCGAGGATCTGAGCCAGTGACATGCGGACCTGCAGCTCACCGAACACCTTCGCCTCGTCGGCGTCGAGCGACGGTGCGCCGACCTCCTTCTCGACGATCTCCTCGACGATCGCAGCCGCCTCGCGGAGGCCCTGCTGCTGAATGCGCTCCCAGATCTGATGGCCGTACGCGGCCTCGAGCCGCTCGGTCACAGCCGGATCGAGCCACTTCGTCTTGCCCAGCTTCGAGCGCAGCTCGAGCTGAGCGTCGCAGAGCTTCACGATCTCGCGGTGAGCGATCTCGAGCGCCTCGAGGAGCTTGTCCTCGTGGACCTGGTTCGCCCCCGCCTCGACCATGGTCAGGCCGTCCTTGGTTCCGACGACGATCAGGTCGAGATCTGATTCCTCGATCTCCTGCAGCGTCGGGTTGATGACGAGGTCGCCGTCGACGATGCCCATCCGCACGGCACCGATCGGTCCGAGGAACGGCAGCGGCGACACCGTCAAGGCGGCCGAGACCGCGTTGATGCAAAGGACGTCGTGGGCGGTCACCATGTCGGCCGAGAAGACCGTGGCGACGCACTGCGTCTCGTTGCGGTAGCCCTTCGGCCAGAGCGGCCGGACGGGGCGGTCGGTCATGCGGGCGGTGAGGATGGCGCGCTCGGTCGGGCGCCCCTCCCGCTTGAAGAACCCGCCGGGGATCTTGCCGGCGGCGTACATCCGCTCTTCGACGTCGACGGTCAGCGGGAAGAAGTCCGCGCCCTCGCGCGCCTCCGTCCGCCCCTGCGCCGTGCCGAGGACGACGGTGTCGCCGCTGCGGACGAGCACTGCGCCGTCCGCCTGCTTGGCGATCTTCCCGGTCTCGAACGAAATCTCCTTGCCGCCGACTTCGACGGACACGGAAACCGGCACCCCTGCGGGGTGCTCAGCTTCAACAATGGTCATGTTTCTCCTGTTCCTCCACTGTGCAATGTGAAGGGTGGAAGTTTGGGTCAGCGCTCACGATGGAAGCGCTCGCCCAAACTCCACCCTCCGTGACATGAATCTTGGGACAACGCCCGGTTAGCGGCGGAGGCCCAATTCCTTGATCAGGGCGCGGTAGCCCTCGAGGTTCTTGCGCTGCAGGTAGTTCAGGAACCGGCGGCGGCGACCCACGAGCTTGAGCAGTCCGCGACGCGAGTAGTGATCGTGCTTGTGCGTGCGAAGGTGCTCGGTCAGCTCGTTGATGCGCTGCGTCAGCATCGCGATCTGGACCTCCGGCGAACCGGTGTCCGTCTCGTGCTTGCCGAACTTCTGAACGTGCTCCAGCTTCTCTTCCTTGGTGAGGGGCATGCTTCTCCTCTCGATGATGACGTCACCCAGGTCTCAGCTCGCCGCGAAGGAAGACGCGAGACGGCCGGGGCCGGGCCCACCAGTAGGGTAGCGGATTCCCCATGAATGCGCCGTTTTCGAGCCAAGCCGAGGCCGCCGCGAGCGCGTGGGGCATCCCGGCGCTCGCGGCCGGCTATTCGGTCGCCGGCGAGCCGCGCGTGACGGCCGCGGTCGGCTGTGAGCCCGCAACGATCTTCCGGATCGCGTCGATCACGAAGCCGTTCACGGCGACGCTCGTGCTGAAGTTGCTCGAACTCGACGCCCCCACCGGGATCTGGCCGGACGACGTGCGCATTCGCCACCTGCTCTCCCACACGAGCGGCTACGACTGCGAGTGCGGCGACCTGGCGCGGTTCGGTGCCGCCGACGACGCGCTCGAGCGGGTCGTGTCCGAGCTCCCCGGCGTGCGGCGGTTCCTGGGCGTCGAACAGGTCTGGTCGTACGCGAACACCGGCTACTGGCTCGCCGCCCACCTCGCGGCGGTGCGTGCGGGCTGCGGCTACGAGGAGGCGCTCGCAGCCCAGGTGCTCGAGCCGGCGGGCCTCGAGTCGACATCCTTCGGCGAGCCGGAGCTCGAGGGCACCGGTTCCGAGGCCCTACCCGGCCCGTACCCGCGGGCTCGTCGCGCCGTCGGGCGGGCTGGTCTCGAACGTGCCCGACCTGCTCCGTTTCGGGCACTGGCAGCTCGCCCAGCCCGAGTGCCGCCGGCTGCGCATCGGGCTCGGGCGGCCGATCGCCGGCGTCTACGGCCTCGGGCTCTTCGGCGAGCGGGTGAGCGGCGCCGAGGTCTGGGGCCACGGCGGCTCGTACGGCGGGTTCCAGTCGTCGCTGCTCATGGTCCCCGAACGCGAAGCCGTGTTCGTCGGGCTCACGAACAGCAGCACCGGTGAACGGGCACTGCGGGGCCTCGAGGACCTCTTTCTCGAACACGTGCTCGGCGCTCGGCGGAGCGTCCCGGAGACCGTCGAACTGCCGGCGTCGTCGCTCGAATCCTTCGCGGGCACCTACGCGAATGACGACGAACAGGTCGAGATCGCCGTCGCGCGTGGCGGCCTGATCCTCCGGGGCGACGGCGACGAGCTCCCGGCCAGGCCGATCGGCGAGACGACGTTCGAGCTGACCGAGGGCGATGCGTTCAACAGGCGCTTCGACTTTCCGCTCGCGGGCTTCGGACGGTTCGGCAGCCGCCTCGCCGAGCGAGTGGCATGATCACGCCCGCGATCGCCGCGGGGCATCCCGCGACCGCTGCCGCCGGAGCAGAAGTGCTCGCTGCGGGCGGCACCGCCGCCGACGCAGCCGTGGCGGCGTCGCTCGTCTCCTGCGTCGCGGAGACGCTGATGACCGGGCTGCTCGGAGGCGGACATGCGATCTACTACGACGCAGGCAGCGGGACCGTCCGCAATCTCGACTGCTTCGTCTCGGTGCCGTCGGGCCGTGGCGCTCCGCTGGAGTCGATGCCCGTCCGGTTCGGCGATGCGCTCGTCGATTATGCGATCGGCGCCGCATCCTGCGCCGTGCCCGGGCTCCCGGCCGGACTCGACGCTCTGTGGCGTGCGTACGGCCGCCTCCCCTGGGCCGATCTCGTCGAGCCCGCTCTCGGGGCCGCTCGCGCCGGCGTCGCGCTGACGAAGGCACACGCGATGTGCCTCGCGATGCTCGAGCCCGTGATGACGATGCGCGAAGGTGCCGGGATCTACGCGCCGGGTGGCGTGTTGCTCGGCGAGGGCGACCTGCTCCGTCAGCCGGGTCTCGTTCCGGCCCTGGAGCTCGTCCGCGACGAAGGTGTCACGACGGTCTACCGCGGCTCGATCGCTGCGTCCCTGCTCGCGCTGACGGCCGAACGCGAGGGAGCGATCACCGCCGGCGACCTCACGTCCTACCGCGCAACCTGGTCGGAGCCCGCCGCGTCCGGTTTCGCGGGGCGTCGTGTGCAGACGCGGGCCGGCCTTTCGGGCATCCCGCAGACACTCGGCCGCCTGGACCCCGCGGGCGGGGCCGACGCGCTGCTCGCTGCGCTCGAACAGGACACGACGATCGACGGTGACACCACGAACGTGACCATCGTTGACGGCGAGGGCAGCGCCTGCGTGCTCACGTCCAGCCTCGGCCTCGGGTCGGGCGACTGGCTTCCCGGCCTCGACCTGCATCTGAACAGCATGCTCGGCGAGACCGATCTCATCCGCGAGCCCCTTCGCCCCGGGACGCGCATGGCGAGCATGATGGCGCCGACGCTGGTCTTCGACGGCGGAGCGCTCGAGCTCGGGATCGGGGCCGCAGGCGGCACGCGCCTCCGCACGGCGCTCGTCGGGGTCCTCGCAGCCGTGTTGTACGAGGGTGTCGCACCTCAGACGGCGATCGACCGGCCCCGCTTTCATCCGGCCGCGAACGTCGTGAACGCCGAGCCGGGCGTCGACGAGAGCTGGCTCGCCCGGCTCGAGGCGAGCGGGCGAGACGTGCGCCGGTTTCCCGGGCTGCACCACTACTTCGGCGGCGTCAGCGCGGTCGGGCGCACCGGTGCGGGCGCCGATCCGCGCCGAAGCGGCGCCGTCTGCCTCCTGTAGCGGCTCGGCGGATCAGACGGGCGGTTGCGCGGCCCTGGTCTGCTCGACATCGCGGGCGATCTGCTCGATGAGCTCCGCCTCGCTTCCGAACGCGCGCTCGTCACGCAGCCGGAGCCAGAGCTCGACCACGAGCCGGTCGCCGTAGAGGTCGCCCTCCCAGTCGAGCAGGTACGCCTCGATCCGGCGCTCCGTGCCGCCGTAGTGCGGGTTGACGCCGATGGAGACCGCGGCACGGCGCCCGCCGACCGCGCCTGCATAGATCCCGAAGCCGGGGACGAGCACCTCCGGGTCGACTGCGAGGTTCGCCGTCGGGAACCCGAGCGTGCCGCCGCGGCGGTCGCCGCCGACGACCTCCCCTTCGACCTCGAGCGGCCGGCCGAGCAGCCGGGCAGCGTCCACGACGTCACCGGCGTGAGCGAGCTGGCGGATCCTCGTCGACGACACACCCTCGACGAGCGGCACCTCACGGGCGTCGACGCCGAGGTCCCGCAGGAGCGCGAGATCTCCGGCGCGCTCCTTCCCGAAGTGGAATCCCGTCCCGGCGACGACCACCTCGGCCCCGATGCCGAGCAGGTACTGGCGGGCGAAGTCCTCCGGCTCGAGCGCCGCGATCTCCGGGCGGAACTGGACGACGAGCACATCCTCGACACCCGCAGCCTCCAGCAGCTCGAGCCGCCGCTCGAGGGTCGCCAGGAGCTCGACCCGCTTGCCGAGCACGGTCCGCGGGTGCGGGTGGAACGTGACGACCGTCGGTCGGAGAGCACCGTCCCGGCCGGCATCGACGGCTGCCCGGACGACTGCCCGGTGACCGAGGTGCACGCCGTCGAAGGTTCCGATCGCGACCGCGCGCGGGCGGACCGCCAGGTCTGCTGCCGCCCGAGCGACGTTCACGCCGCTGCTCCGCCGTTCGCCTTGTCCAGGGCGAGGACGCCGGCCCGGACGTTCTCGGGGACTCGCTCCATGGCCCCGGCCGGGAGACGCGCCAACGCGTCGGCTACCGGCAGGAGCACCGCCTGATCGACGGCCCGCGACTCTGCGACCTCGAACGGCCCGACGGCGGTCCGGCGCAAGGCCGTGCAGTGGCCGTCGAGTGCCTGGGCGATCGACCGGACGTAGGTGCCCGAGCTGACGTGAAGCGCGAGGCGCACCGTCTCGCCGGTGTACGCGACCACCTCGAGCGAATGCACGAGCGACCGCCGCACAGGCATCTCGACGACGACACCCCGGCGCGCGAGCTTGTAAGCGCGCTCGCCGCCGATCTTCACTGCCGACGCGGCGGGAATCGGCAGCTCGACCTCGCCGCGAAGGCTCTCGAGCACTTCCTCGAGTGCAGGCTGCGCCGGTGCCGGATGGCGCTCGAGCTGCTCGCCCTCGGGATCGCCCGTCGACGTCGTCGACGTCAGATCGACGTCGGTCACGTAGCGCTTGTCCAGGCCGACGAAGCAGGGAGCAAGCCTGGTCGCCGCTCCCGACAACAGCACCAGCAAACCGGTCGCAAACGGATCGAGCGTCCCGGCATGGCCGGTCCGCGCGCGCGTCTGCCGTCGCAGCGCTGCCACGATCGCAAAGGACGACGGCCCCGCCGGCTTGTCGACCAGCGCGACCCCGACCGGGCTAAGACTCCTGGGCGGCACCGTCGCCCTGCGTCGCCAGCGCAAATTCGCGGCGGATGAAAGCGATGATCTCGTCGATCGAGCGCTCCGACGAGAAGCCGGCGGCCTGGCGGTGCCCTCCTCCGCCGGAGGCACGGGCGATGGCGGACACGTCGACCTCGTCGTGGGACGAGCGCAGGGAGATCCGGCGGGCCGGGCCTTCGTTGCGCGGCGGCTCACGGATCAGCGCCACCATTTCCGAGCCTTCGACTGCGCGCAGGGAGTCGATGATCCCCTCGGAATAGGGCTCTTCCGCACCGACGTCCTCGAAGTCGTCTTTCAGCAGATACGACACGACGAGACGGCCGCCCTCGAAGAGCTGCGCGCGCTCGAGTGCCCGCGCGAGCAGCTTCAGCTTCGCGAACTGCACCGTCTCGTAGACGTGCTGGAAGATGCCGTGCACGTCGGCTCCGGCCTCGACGAGCTCGGCGGCCAGCCGCAGCGATTTCGGTGTGGTGTTCGTGTACTGGAACCGGCCCGTGTCTGTGACGAGCCCGACGTAGAGCGCCGCGGCGATCCCGGGTGTCAGCGGGACCCCGAGCTCGCGCAGGACATCACGCACGATCTCGGCAGTCGACGACGCCTCCGCGACGATGAGGTTGACGGCGCCGAACGACGAGTTGTCGTGATGGTGGTCGATGTTCACGACCAGCTTCGCGCCTTCGACCAGCGTAGGCTCCGGCCCGATCCTGCGCACGTTGGCGCAGTCGACGGCGATGAGAACTCGCTCTCCCAGGTCGGGCGGCGGCTCCCGGTGCAGGTCCGACAGATCCAGGAACCTGTACTCCCCTGGGGTCGGCCCCGCGCCCGACAGGTACATCACGACGTCCTTGCCGAGCGCCTTCAGGCCCAGCGTCGTCGCCAGCATCGAACCGAGCGCGTCGCCGTCGGGGTTCTCGTGCGCCACGACGACGAACCGGTCGTGCGACCGGATCGCGTCCGCGACGGCCTGGAGGTCATTCTGGGTGGTGGTCTGGCTCATCTCCGGGCATCCCCGTGTCTTCCTCGGGTGGTTCCGCGGGCAGGTCCGCGGCAACCTCGTCGATCAGCTTGGTCATGCGGACGCCTCGCTCGACGGAGTCATCGTAAGCGAACGTCAGCGTCGGTGTCCGGCGCAGGCTGAGCTGACGGTTGATCTTGGCCTGCAGGACTCCCCGCGCGGACTCGAGGCCGGCCAGGGTTGCGTGGCGCTTCTTCTCGTTCCCGAAGACCGAGACGTAGATCCGCGCCTCGCCGAGGTCGGGCGAGACCACCACGCCCGTAACGGTCACCATTCCGATGCGCGGATCCTTGAGCTCGCCGAGACCCTCCGCGACGACTGCACGGACGGATTCGTTGACTCGGCGCATGCGCTCGGACACGCTCGGGAGCCTAGATGGTCGACGGTCCGAGTCAGTCGTCGTCGGGGGCGACGAGCAGCCGCTCGCAGCGGACGAGCGTCCAGTCGCCGGAGGCGAGCCAGCGCTCGGCACCGTCGGCCAGTTCCTCGGCGTCCCGCGCCGAGCGCCCCACGCAGGCCAGCGTGAGGGTCGCACGCTGCCAGAGATCATGATGGTCGACCTCTGCGATCGCAGCGCCGAAGCGGTTGCGCAGGTTGTCCTTCGCCGAGCGCACGAACTGGCGCTTGCCCTTGAGCGACGACGCTTCGGGAAAGTGCAACTCGACGGTCAGGATCGCGACGAAGCCCGACGCCATCCGGGAGATCGCTAGGCGGCGTCGGCCGAGCCCGAGCCGCCGGCAGGCTCGTCGAGCGAGGTGCGCTCGACCTCGCGCGTCTCGAACACCTCGAGGACGTCGCCTTCGCGGAGGTCGTTGAAACCTTCGAGGAGGATGCCGCACTCGAACCCCTCGGTCACCTCGCGGACATCGTCCTTGAAGCGGCGCAACTGCGACACGGTCGTCTCGTGGATGCGCGTCCCGTCGCGGAAGAGCCGGACGCTCGAGTTTCGGCGAACGAGCCCGCTCGTGACCATGCAGCCTGCGATCGTGCCGAGCCGCGAGACCTTGAACAGCGCGCGCACCTCGACCTCTCCGATGATCGCCTCGGTCTCGACAGGCGTGAGCATTCCGACCAGCGCCTGTTCGATCTCTTCGGTCAGCTGGTAGATCACGCGGTAGAGGCGAATCTCGACACCGGCGCGCTCTGCCACGGCTCGCACCTCGGCGGACGGACGAACGTTGAAGCCGACGATCATGGCGGTCGATGCCGCCGCCAGGTTCACGTCGTTCTCGGTGATACCGCCGACGCCGGTGTGGATCACGTTGACCCGCACCTCGGGGTGCTGGATCTTGCCCAGCTCGGAGACGATCGCCTCGACCGAGCCCTGCACGTCGCCCTTGATGACGATGTTCAGGTCCTGCACACCTCCGGCCTGCATCTGCTCGAAGAGCTTGTCGAGCGAGACACCGCCGCTCCGCTGCTTCGCCATCGCTTCGCGCCGCAGGCGCTCACCGCGCTGCTGCGCGAGGTCGCGGGCGCGCCGCTCGTTCTCGACCACCCGACCGAGCTCGCCCGCGGGCGGCGGACGGTCGAAGCCGAGGATCTCGACGGGCTCGCCCGGGCGCGCCTGCTGGATGCGCTCGCCGAGATAGTCGTAGAGGGCCCGCACGCGGCCCCAGGCATCGCCCGCGACGATTGCGTCGCCCACTCTGAGCGTGCCGCGATGGATCAGCATCGTTGCGACCGGGCCGCGGCCGACGTCGAGTCGCGACTCGATGATCGGGCCCGAGGCGTCCGCAGAAGGATTCGCACGCAGGTCGAGCTCGGCATCGGCGACGAGCAGGATGCGCTCGAGCAGGTCGTCGAGGTTCTCGCCCTGCTTGGCCGAGACGCGCGCGACCTGGACGTCCCCTCCCCACTCCTCGGGCTGCAGCCCTTCGGTTGCGAGCTCGCTCAGTACGCGGTCGGGGTTCGCGTCGGGAAGGTCGATCTTGTTGACCGCAACGACGATCGGCACGTCGGCGGCGCGCGCATGGGAGATCGACTCCTTGGTCTGCGGCATGACACCGTCGTCGGCCGCCACGACCAGCACTGCAATGTCGGTCACCTTGGCGCCGCGGGCGCGCATCGCGGTGAATGCTTCGTGGCCAGGCGTGTCCAGGAACGTGATCCGGCGTCCGTTGTGATCTGCCTGGTACGCGCCGATGTGCTGCGTGATCCCACCTGCCTCGGTCGAGACGACGCGCGTCTGTCGGATCGCGTCGAGGAGCGTCGTCTTGCCGTGATCCACGTGGCCCATGATCGTCACGACGGGCGGGCGCGCCTCGAGCGTCTCCTCCGCATCCTCGAACGCCTCCGGCTCGACGTCGTCGTCGTCGGCGTGCTTGATCGTCACCTCGCGCTCGAGCTCGGCTGCGATCAGCTGCACCTCGTCGTCGGTGAGCGACTGGGTCGCAGTCTTCATCGTGTTGAGGTTCATCAGCAGCTTGATGATCTGCGGCATGGCCACGCCGAGCGCCTGCGAGAAGTCGCGGAGCGTGACACCCGACTCGACCGTGACGGGCCCCGTCTGGGCGACGACCTCGCGGGGCTGTCTGGGACCACGGTCCGCCGGGCGATCGCCGGGCCGCTGGCGCTGGCCCTGACCGGGCCGGCCGCCTCCCTGGTCGATCACGACGCGCCGCCGCCCCTTGGGGCCACCGCCGCGCGGTCTGATCGGTCTGTTCGGTTTGCCGTTAGCCATCGGTGTTCAAGTGTAGAGACGGGACAGGTCCGGGTCGACCTGGACGGTCGAGCGCAGAATGCGGGCGAATGCCCTGCGCGACGCCGCGCGGTCGAAGCACTGCAGGCGCCGGCAGGTGTAGACACCGCGGCCGCTCCCGCCTCCGGCAACGAGGGTGCCCCGCTCCGCGTGGAAGCGCTGCAACTCGCCCTGGGGCGCCTTGCGACCGCAGCCGGCGCAGGTCCGGACCGGTTCTCCGCTCGTTACCTGGCCTCCTCGATCGGGATGCCTGCGTTGGGATCGTCCACGACGTGCTCGGGGTGAGCGGCACCGCTCTCGAGGGTCTGGTCCTCGCCCAGGACGGGCGCATCGCCAGGCCCGGCAGGGAACGATTCCGGCTCGGGGCTCCCGAATGCAGCTGCATCCTCGGTGACCGCCTCGGGCTCGGCGGTGTCCGCCAAAGCCTCCAGCTCGGGCTCGGATTCTTCGACGATCGGGTTGTCCTCGCCGTCGACCTCGTGCAGAGCAAGCTCCTGGTGGGCGGCCACGCCGCAGTACTTCGAGCCCGGCAGGGCGGCGTTCGGGCAGCGCTTGCCGTTCGACAGCACCGCCGCGCAGCGGCCGGAAACATCGTTCTCGTCACCGGGCTCGCCGCCGCCGAAGGCCGCGTCTGCTTCCTGCTGCGCAAACTCGGTGTCGGAGGTGATGTCGATCTTCCAGCCGGTGAGGCGCGCGGCGAGGCGGGCGTTCATGCCTTCCTTGCCGATCGCGAGCGCGAGCTGGTCATCGGGGACGACGACGGTCGCTTCTCTGCCGTCGTCGTCGAGGTAGACCTCGCGGACGCGGGCGGGCGACAGTGCCTTCGCGACGAAGCGCGCCGGCTCGTTGTTCCACGGGATGATGTCGATCTTCTCCCCGCGGAGCTCGGACACGACCATGCGAACGCGTGACCCGCGCGGGCCGACGCAGGCGCCGACCGGGTCGACCCCCTGCGCGTGCGACTCGACGGCGATCTTCGACCGGTACCCGGGCTCACGTGCGACACCGCGGATCTCGACGAGACCATCGGCGATCTCGGGCACCTCGAGCTCGAAGAGCGTCTTGATCAGTTCCGGATCGCGGCGCGAGAGGATGACCTGCGGGCCTTTCGTGCCCGTGCGCACCTCGCGGATCACTGCCTTGATGCGCGAGCCCTGCTCGTAGCGCTCGCCGTCGACCTGCTCCGGCCCGGGCAGCAGCGCCTCGACCTTCCCGAGGTCGACCAGGATGTTGCGGCGGTCGCCGGTCTGTTGGACGATCCCGGTGACGACCTCGCCGACGCGGTCGATGTACTCGTCGTACATCATCTCGCGCTCTGCCTCACGGATGCGCTGCAGGATCACCTGCTTCGCCGTCTGCGCGGCGATGCGGCCGAAGTTCTCCGGTGTGACGTCCTCACGCTGGATGAGATTCTCGGGCACCTGCGACCAGTCGATCTCGAGGTCGTCGTCGGCGAGCAGCGTGTGGTTCTTCTCGCCGGTCTCCTCTTCGATGCGCTCCAGATCGTCGATCGCGTGCTCGCGCGCCTCGTCGAGCAGGCGCAGCTCGAGGTCCTCGGGAAGCTCGATCGCGAAGACGCGGAAGTCGCCCTTGTCGTCGAGCTCAACGGTCGCGTGCCGGGAGGCGCCCGGCGTCTTCTTGTACGCCGCCAGCAGCGCGTCCTCGAGGGCCGCGACCAGCGTCCCGCTCTCGATTCCCTTCTCGCGCTCGATCTCGCGAACGGCGTCAACGATCTCCTGGCTCATGCCGACTTCCCTTCATCGATCAGATTGGCCCGCACGATCTGGTCGTACGGTATGTCTGCCGGTTCGGAGCCGTTCTGGATGCGGACGGACCGCTCACCGGCGGAGAGAACCGTGCCGCGGGCGCGACCGGTCTCCAGCTTCACGCGGACGTTCAGGCCGACGGCGCGCTCGAAGTGCGCCTTCGTTCGAAGCGGTCGTTCGAAGCCCGGTGACGAGACCTCGACCGAGTATTCGTCGAGATACGGCCGCAGCACATCCGTGACGCGCTCGCAGAGCGCGTGGTCGACGCCCTGCGGATGGTCGACATAGACGCAGAACCGCTCCTTGCCCGTCAGCTCGAGTGCGAGCACCTCCACCCCGGGCAGAGTCGATTCGACCGTCCGTGCGACGTCGCGCTGCAGTTGTCTCTCCTTGATGTGTAGTGCCGAGGCCATGTGCGACCAGCCCCCTGGAATGAAAAATGGGCGCCGCGCGCCCATCTCGAACGTGCTCGAAATGTCGCCTGGAAGGTAGCAGAATCCCGTTATTCCAGGATGATCGTGACCGGCCCGTCGTTCACGAGCTCCACGGACATGCGCGCGCCGAAGGTGCCCGTTTCGACGCTCACGCCGAGCCCACGCAGGGTCGCGCAGAACAGCTCGTAGAGCGGCTCGGCGGCCTCGGGGCGCGCTGCGCCGGAAAAGCTCGGGCGGTTTCCCTGCGTGCTGTCGCCGAGCAGCGTGAACTGGCTGACCACGAGCGCGGCTCCGCCCGAGTCGAGGAGCGAGCGGTCGAGCCTGCCCTCGTCGTTCTCGAAGATGCGCAGCCTCGCAGCCTTCTCCGCCATCCGCACGGCCTCGCGGTCGGTGTCGCCGTCCGCGACGCCGACCAGGATGCAGAGCCCAGGCCCGATCGAGCCGCCGGGAGCGGCCGATGCGCCCGAAACGCGTTGGAGGACGGCTCTCACTTCCCGTCCAGGTCGAGGATCCGCGCGGCGTAGGTCTCCGAGCCTGGATCCATCGTGCTGGCGAGCTTGTAGTGGCCGTTCGCCTCGGCGGTCCGCCCGAGGTGCTCGAGCGCCCGTCCGAGTGCGTAGTGCGCGTAGTGGTCGGTCGGCGAGAGATCCTCGACGATCGTGCGGAACTCCCGCTCCGCGTCTTCCCAGCGGGCCAGGCGAAAGTAGGCGATCCCGAGCGCCTCGCGAATCGAGGCCTGCTCGGGCTCGAGCTTCTTGGCCCGTTCCAGCGGCACGGTCGCCTGGGCGGCCATGCCGGTGCGAAGCCGCTTCTGGCCTTCGCGGAAGAGGGTGTACGCGTCGCTCATCGAGCCCGACGGCCGCCTCTATCCCAGGAGCCTCTCGACCTCGTCGAGGATCTCTCCCGCGATCGCGGCCTTCGAGGCCTTGGCCACGACACGCTCGCCGTCGCGGGTGATCAGCACCACTTCGTTCTCCCCCACGTCGAACCCGATGTCCGGCCGGCCGACGTCGTTGAAGACCACGAGATCGGCGTTCTTCGTCTCGAGCATCGCCCGTTTGCGGGCCAGGCCCTCGACGCCGTGCTCCGCCCCGAACGCGACGAGCACCTGGCCGGGGCGTTTCTGCTCTCCGAGCGCACGTGCGACGTCGGGCGTCGGCTGCAGCTCGACCGTCCAGCCCTGTTCGTCCTTCGGCCGCTTGGCCGCGAGCGCCTCGGCCGGCCGGTAGTCCGCGACGGCGGCTGCGAGGAGGGCGACGTCCACGTCGGGCAGAGGCAAGGGCCGCGCCGAGCATCGACTCGGCGGTCGGCGTCGGGATGGCCTCGACCCCGTGCGGCGTGCCGACCGACAGGTTCGCGGCGAGCAGGATCACCTCGGCACCCCGCCGGCGGGCCTCCTCGGCGAGCGCAACGCCCATTCTCCCCGAGGAGCGGTTTCCGACGAAGCGGACGCTGTCGAGCGGCTCGCGCGTGCCGCCCGCCGTGATCAGAACCCGGCGGCCGGCGAGCGACCCGGGCTCGAGCAGTCGCGTCGCGCGGGCTGCGATCTCCGCCGGCTCTGCGAGGCGCCCGACGCCCCACTCTCCCTCGGCCAGCTCCCCCTCGTCGGGCCCGACCAGCTCGACGCCGCGCGCGCGGAGCGCCTCGACGTTGGCCCGGGTCGCCGGATGGGCCCACATGCGCGGGTTCATCGCCGGCGCAACGAGCACCGGCCCGCGATGGGCGAGGGCCGCCTCTGTGAGCACGTTGTCGGCGATTCCGTGAGCGAGCTTCGCCAGCGTGTTCGCCGTGCAAGGCGCGACGACGAGCAGGTCGGCGCGCGCCAGATGGGGATAGACGTCTTCGTGCCTCGGCCGCCGGGCGAGCGCGAGAAAGGTCTCCTCGCTCACGAAGCGCTGCGCTCCGGGCGTGACGAGGGGGATCACCTCGTGCCCGGCCTTGACGAGGAGGCGCGTCAGCTCGCACGCCTTGTAGGCGGCGATGCCGCCGGTGACGCCAAGCAGGACACGGCTCATGCCGAATGTGCCGGAGACAGTCACTAGCGGAACCTGGTTCGGCGCGCCGAATCAGTTCGCTAGCTACTTCTTGGGGTAGTCGTAGACGATCTTTCCCTCGGCGATTTCTTCGAGGGACATCGTCAGGTAGTTCTTGGAGCGCGACTCGATCAGCGGCGGCGCGAACTCGTCGAACGTGCCCTCGCCGAGCTGGTGGTGGTAGTTGTTGATCTGCCGCGCCCGTTTGGCCGCGACGATCACCAGCGAGTAGCGAGAGTCGACCTTCTCCATCAATTCGTCGATGCGGGGATGAATCATGGTCGCGGCATGGTAGCGGTCACGCCGAGCTCCCGGGCAACGATCTCCGTCAGGCGGTCTGCGGCGGCGGCACGATCGTCGTTTTCGACCACGTGATCGAACTCCCCGCTCTCGGCCAACTGCCGGCGCGCCGTCGCCATCCGCTCCTCGATCACCCCGGAGCTCTCGGTTGCGCGCTCGCGCAGCCGACGCTCCAGCTCGGTCTCGGGCGCGGTCACGAAGATCGTGACGGCCGGCTCGACGCGCCGTTTCACGCGAAGTGCTCCCTCGGTCTCGAGCTCGAGCAACGGCGCCTTTCCCTGGCTGCGCAGACGGTCGATCTCGGAGTTGAGCGTCCCGTAGCGGTTTCCGACGTAGTCGACCCACTCCAGGAACTCGCCTGCCTGCTCTTTCGCCTCGAATTCGTCCGGCGTCAGGAACCAGTAGTGCTCGCCGTTTCGTTCCCCGGGGCGCTGCAGGCGGGTCGTGGCGGACACGGCGAGCGCGAGCTCGGAGAATCGCGGCAGGACGAGCTGGATCAGCGTGCCCTTCCCGGCCCCGGACGGGCCGGTGACCACGAAGACCGGCCTGCGGGCCTTAACGGTGATTGAAGAGGTCAATCAGCTCGTGCCGCTGGCGGTCGGAGAGGCCGCCGACCGTCTTCGACTGGCTGATGCGGCACTGGTTGAGCAGGCGGGCCGCCTTCACGCGACCGAACTTCGGAACCGCCATGAGCATGTCGAAGACCTTCGCGGTCGAGACGAACTCAGGCGGCTCTCCGAGGATCTGCTCGATCGAGACGCTGCCGGACTTCAGATCCTTTTTCAGTTGCGCTCGCTTGACACGAATGTCGTTTGCTCGCTTGAGGGCTTCCATCCGCTGGTCGAGCGAGCGGACCGGAGCTTGGACCTGAGTCTGAGGAGGCACCATGAGCGCAGCATCCTACCAACCTGCCAGCGCCGTGCAACTAGGACCTTTCGAGGCTAGTTGGCCAGTTTGGCAACGTTTTCGTGCGCGGCGCCGAATGCATCCTCGGGACGGGCGAACCCGGCGCGGCGTGCTTCGTCGATCAACTCGGCGCGCACACGCGATGGTGCGTCGACATCCGCGAAGAGCACGGTCCCGAGCGCGACATGTGTCGCTCCGCACGCGATCAACTCGAGCGCGTCACGTCCATTCTGCACGCCGCCCATCGCGACGATCGGCAGTGAAGTCGCGCGTCGCGCCGCAAAGACGGCGGCGAGCGCGACCGGTTTCAGCGCCGGGCCGGAGTAGCCTCCGACACCGCGTTCGAGCTTCGTCGTCAAGCGCAAGTCGAGGGCGACGCCGCGCAGCGTGTTGATCATCGTAACGCCGTCGGCACCGGCTTCCTCGATCGCCCGGACCGTCTCGCCCATGTCCCAGGAGTGCGGGGAAACCTTGGCGTAGAGCGGCTTTGCGGTCACGCGACGGCACGCCCGGACGATCTCCGCCGCCGACTCCGGCGCCTCGTCCACGTTCGGGCAGCTGAGGTTCAACTCCACGCACGCGACGTCGTCGCGCGCTAGCTGCTCGCACGTCTCGACGTAATCGCGCACGCAGAATCCGCCGACCGAGACCCAGATCGGTACGCGGATCGTGCCGGCCAAACGCGGCAGCGTTTGGCCGAGGAACGCAACACGCCCGGGATTCGCGAGGCCGATCGAGTTGAGCATCCCGTGCTCTGTTTCCGCGATGCGAACAGGTGGGTTTCCTTCGCGCGGTTCGGGGGTGACCGTCTTCGTCACGAAGGCATCGAACAGCGCGGCGACATCGGGCGCGGTGAGCGCGTCGAGACATCCACTTGCGTTCAGGAGAAGCACAACACCGGTCCTTCCACGCACAACCTTTTCAGCTCTCCCTCGATTTCGACGACGCAGCCGTAACACGCGCCGTACCCGCAGGCCATCGGCGCCTCCCACGCGAGCTGTGCGTCCGGACAGAGCGCGCGAACCGCCTCGAGCATCGGCTCCGGACCGCACGCGAGCACGGCGCGGTCACGAGGCAGCGCGTCGGTGACGAGCACCGGGTCGATCACGACCTCGACATTGGGAACGAGCGCAGCAGCTTCGGCGTGCCACTCGGATCTGAAGCCGAGCACTGCGGGTGGTCGCTCGAGCGCCTCTGAGAGATAGGGCAACGGTGCGACTCCGATGCCGCCGCCCACGAGCAACGGCCGGTCGACGTCGAGCCGGAAGCCCCGTCCGAGCGGACCGAAGACGTGGATCGATTCGCCGGGCTCGAGCTCCGCGAGCGCGCATGTGCCGGGGCCGATGGGATCGAGCAGAAAACCGAGCTCCCCGGGCGGGGCGAGGCAGAGCGACATCGGCCGCGGCAGGA
Organism: uncultured Thermoleophilia bacterium; assembly: GCA_963779535.1. Classification (GTDB taxonomy): domain Bacteria; phylum Actinomycetota; class Thermoleophilia; order Gaiellales; family Gaiellaceae; genus PALSA-600. Next base: position 430,211 of record CAVZYP010000004.1, read on the forward strand.
CCCGGCCGGGCGCTTCGAGCATGAAGAACTGGCCGGGCGTGCCTGGGTCGAGCCCTCCGCGGGCGACCCGGACGAGCACGTAGGGCCCGACCGACTCGACCGCGACGACGTTACGACGCTCGCGCCGAGGCCTCGACATCGATCCGCTCCTGCAGGGAGAGCGCGGTCTCGGCGCGTGCATTGGCGATGGCGTGCACGGCGGCCGCGGCCCCCGCGATCGTCGTGATGCACGGGATCCGGGCCGCGAGCGCGGCCTCGCGGATCAGGTACCCGTCGGAGCGCGGCCCCGAGCCGCCTTCAGGCGTGTTGACGACGAGGTTGCACCGGCCACGGCGAATCAGGTCGACGACGCTCGGCTCCTCGCCCGGAATGCTCACCTTGCGCACCTCGTCGACCTCCAGCCCGGCGCCGCGCAGCGTCTGGGCGGTGCCGTGGGTGGCGACGACCTGGAACCCGAGCCCGACGAGCGCGGCCGCGACCGGGACCGCGGCAGCCTTGTCGTCCTGGCGCACCGACAGGAAGACGACACCGTCCCGGGGCAGCGGCCGGCCGGCCGCCCGCTCGGCTTTCGCGAAGGCGGTCGGAAGATCGCTCGCACTCGCCATCACCTCGCCGGTGGCGCGCATCTCGGGCCCGAGCACGGGATCGGCGCCCGGGAAGCGGGCGAACGGCAGGACCGCTGCCTTCACACTCACCTGGCGCGGCGGCCGCTCGGCCGGTAGGTCGAGGTCCGAGAGCTTCTCACCGGCCGCAAGGCGGCAGGCTGCGGCGACGAGATTGACGCCGGTCGCCTTCGAGGCGAACGGCACGGTGCGCGATGCGCGCGGGTTGACCTCGAGGACGAACACGACGTCGTCGACAACCGCGAGCTGGACGTTCAGGAGCCCCACCACTCCCAGCGCCGGCCCGAGCCGCTTGACGATCGAGGAGATCTCCGCGGAGGCTGCGACTCCGAGCGACTGCGCCGGCAGCACGCAGGCGGAGTCGCCGGAATGCACGCCGGCCTCCTCGACGTGCTGCATGATCGCGCCGACGTAGGTGCTCTCGCCGTCGCAGAGGGCGTCGACGTCGATCTCGATCGCGTATTCGAGGAAGCGATCGACGAGCGTCGGCCCGTGCACACCGTGAAATGCCTCGACGACTTGTTCCTCGGTGTGGCAGACGCGCATTGCGCGACCACCAAGCACATACGACGGCCGCACGAGGACGGGGTATCCGATCCGGCGCGCGGCTTCGGCTGCCTCGACTCCCGAGCGTGCGATCCCCCAGTCCGGGCAGCGAATGTCGAGCTCGGCGAGCAGCTTGCCGAAGCGCTGGCGGTCCTCCGCGAGATCAACTGCGTCGAACGGCGTCCCGAGAATCGAGAACCCGGCCGCCTCGATCGCCCGTGCCAGCTTGAGCGGTGTCTGGCCGCCGAACTGGATCACGACGCCGACCGGTTGCTCCCGCTCGCAGACCGCGAGAACCGACTCCGTGTCGAGCGGCTCGAAGTAGAGACGGTTGGAGGTGTCGTAGTCGGTCGACACCGTCTCCGGGTTGCAGTTCACCATCACGGCCTCGTAACCGAGCTCGCGGTAGGTCTGGACCGCGTGCACACAGCAGTAGTCGAACTCGACGCCCTGACCGATGCGGTTCGGCCCAGAACCGAGGATCACCACGCGCTCGCGCTCGCCCAGGGGTGCGCCTTCGTCCTGCTCGCCCCAGGTCGCGTAGTAGTAGTTCGACGGTGCTTCGACTTCGCCCGCGACGGAATCGATCCGCCGGTAGACCGGCGTCAGCGCGCGCTGGCGCTCCTCCTCGGCTGCGAGCCCGGCGAGCTCGTGCCGGAACCAGGGATGCAGGCCCTGTGGCTGCCAGTCGAAGTCTCCTTCGAGCCCCCGCTTCGCCTTCACGAACGCCTCGATGAAGGAGCGGCCGATGCCCATCGTCTCACCGACGGACTTCATCTGGGTCCCGAGCGTCGTGTCGGCGTTCGGGAACTTCTCGAACGCGAAGCGCGGGATCTTCACGACGACATAGTCGAGTGTCGGCTCGAAGCTCGCGGGCGTCGTGCCGGTGAGGTCGTTCGGAATCTCGTCGAGCGTGTAACCGACCGCGAGCTTCGCCGCCACCTTCGCGATCGGATAACCGGTCGCCTTCGACGCGAGGGCGGAAGAACGGGAGACACGCGGGTTCATCTCGATCACGCGGATGTCGCCGGAGATCCGGTCGCGCGCGAACTGGATGTTCGAGCCGCCCGTATCGACCCCGACCGCACGAATGACCGAGATCGCCGCGTCACGCAGCTCCTGGTAGGCCTCGTCGCTGAGCGTCATCTGCGGTGCGACGGTGACGGAGTCGCCGGTGTGAACACCCATCGGATCGAGGTTCTCGATCGAGCAGACGATCACGACGTTGTCGGCGTGGTCGCGCACGACCTCGAGCTCGAACTCGTCCCAGCCGCGCACCGACTCCTCGACGAGCACCTGGCTGATGGGTGACTCGGAGAGGCCGCGTTCGACCTGCGCCTGAAGCTGGTCCGGCGTGTCGGCGAAGCCGCCCCCGTGCCCGCCGAGCGTAAATGCCGGCCGGACCACCGCGGGCAGCGCGATGCCGGCGAGATCGTCGATCGACGTGACGATGCGCGACGTCGGCACCCGCAAACCACAGGCTTCGACCGTCGCCTTGAACAGCTCACGATCCTCGGCGCGCTGGATCGCGTCGATCTTCGCGCCGATCAGCTCGATCCCGAGCTCTTCGAAGATCCCCGCCTGCTGCAACTCGCGGGCGAGGTTCAGCGCGGTTCCGCCGCCCATGGTCGCAAGCACGGCATCGGGGCGCTCCCGGCGCAGCACGGCAGTGACACCCTCGACGTCGAGCGGCTCGAGATACGTGCGATCCGCGAAGCCGGGATCGGTCATGATCGTCGCCGGGTTGGAGTTGACGACGATCGTCCGAAAGCCGTCCTCACGCAGGACTTTCAGCGCCTGGCACCCCGCGTAGTCGAACTCGGCCGCCTGACCGATCACGATCGGCCCCGAGCCGATCAGGCAGATCGAGCGCAGGTCGTTGCGCCTAGGCAGCGGGCTTCAGCTCCCCCACCCAGCCGCTGATGATCGATGCCGCGTCGTGTGGCCCCGGGGCCGCCTCCGGATGGAACTGTGCCGAGCGCGCCCGGAGCTCCGGGTAGTCCAGGCCCTCAACGGTCCCGTCGTAGAGCGAGCTATGCGTCACACCTGACGCGTCACCGTCGGCGACCGCAAAACCGTGGTTCTGAGAGGTGACGAGCACCCGCCGCGTGCGATGGTCCAGGACCGGGTGGTTGGCACCGCGGTGCCCGAAGGGAAGCTTGAAGGTCTCCTTGCCGGTCGCAAGCGCGAGCAGCTGATGGCCGAGGCAGACCCCGAGCACGGGTGTGCGCCCGAGTAGCTCGCGGAGCATGGTCGTCTCGTCCGTCAGGGGCTCGGGATCGCCAGGCCCCGGCGAGAGGAGCACGCCGTCGTAGCCCGCAAGCGTGTCGGCGTCGACATCGTGCGGGAACACGTCCACGGCGGCGTCGTTCGCTGCGAGCCGGCGGAGAATCGAGCGCTTGCAGCCGTAGTCGACCACCGCCACGCGCACCCGTCCCTCGGCGGCGAAGGTGTAGTGCTCGCGTGCCGACACACCCGAGACGAGCGCTGCACCGGCCATCTCCGGCTGCGCGCGAACTGCTGCGAGGACCTCGTCGACCGACGTCTCGCCCGTCACGGCGGCCGCGCGCATCGCTCCGCGATCGCGCAGATGCAGAACGAGCGAACGGGTGTCGATGCCCGTCATCCCCACGACTCCGTGCTCGTGCAGCCAGTCGGTCCACTCGGGACCGCGTGCGTCGCGCATCACGACCGCTTTCGCGTGCGCGCGCCTCGATTCGTTGCGTGTCTCGTCGACACCGTAGTTCCCGACCATCGGAGCGGTGAAGCAGACGATTTGGCCCTCGAAGCTCGGGTCGGTCGCCACCTCCTGGTATCCGCTCATCGACGTCGTGAACACCGCCTCGCCGAACGCAAAGCCTTCAGCGCCGACCGACTGTCCTTCGAAGACCGTGCCGTCCTCGAGAATGAGCGCGGCGGCATTCACCGGTGAAACGCCACCCGTCCGGCCGCCATCGTCAGCTTGACGCGACCACGTAGGCGCTGCCCGAGCAGCCACGAGTTGATCGAGCGCGAGCGGAACGCCGTCGGCTTCACACGCCAGGTGGCGTTCAGGTCGAGCAGCGTCAGGTTCGCGGACGCACCGACCGCAATGCGTGGTCGGTCCAGCCCGAAGATCGCGGCAGGCCCTGCGGACATCCGCTGCAGGATCGTCTCGAGGGAGACCAGTCCGGGCTCGACGAGCTGCGTGTACAGAACAGCGAACGAGGTCTCGAGCCCCGTGACGCCGAAGGGCGCCGCTTCGAATGGCACATCCTTCTCCTCCGGCGAATGCGGCGCATGATCGGTCGCGATGGCGGCGATCGTGCCGTCCCTCAACGCGTCGACGAGGGCTGTGCGGTCCTCGGCGCTCCGCAGCGGCGGGTTCATCTTCATGTTCGGGTCGAGCGTTCGCACCGCCTCGTCGGTGAGGCACAGATGATGCGGCGTCGCCTCACCGCTCGCGCGAATCCCGGTCGCATGAGCGCGCCGGAGATGCTCGACCGACTCACGCGCCGAGAGGTGCATCAGGTGGACGGGCTGGCCGGTGTCGCCGGCGAGATCGATGTCGCGCGCCACCATCAGGCTCTCTCCGACCGACGGCCAGCCGCCGAGGCCGAGCTCCGCGGCCACCGCCCCTGCGTGCGCATGCCCGCCGCGGGTCAGCGACTGCTCCTCGCAATGTACGGCGATCATCCGACCGGTGATCGCGTTGTATTGCAGCGCTCGGCGCATGACACCTGCCGTCGCGACCGGCCGGCCGTCGTCGGTGAACGCCGCCGCGCCGGCATCGGCGAGTGCCCCGAGTTCGGCAAGCTCCGCGCCGTCCTGACCTTTCGTCAGGGCGGCCATGAAGCCGACGGGGATCTGAGCCTCCTCCTCGGCGCGCGCCCGCAAGCCGCGCAGCGTGTTCGCGTCGTCGATCACGGGGTCGGTGTTCGGGATCGCCAGGATCGCGCAGTACCCGCCGGCGGCAGCGGCCGCGGTGCCCGATGCGATCGTCTCCTCGTCCTCCCGCCCCGGCGTGCGGAGATGCACATGCGGGTCCACGAACGCCGGCGCAAGAATCGACCCGTGCGCCTCGACGACTCGATGCTCGTTCGTGTCCAGCCCCTCGCCGAGCTGCGCAATCACGCCGTTGTCGATCCGCACGTCGAGCATCGCATCGACACCCTCCGCCGGATCGAGCACTCGCGCGCCGCGGATGACGATGTTGTCGGTGCCGTTGCGGCCGGCGAGCATCATGCGACCCCCGCCGCGGACTCGACGACGACCGGCCCGGTTGTGAGCAGGTCGTAGAGCACCGCCATCCGGACGATGAGCCCCGAACGCACCTGGTCGACGACGAGCGATGCGTCGGAGTCGGCGACTCGCGCGTCGATCTCCACGCCGCGGTTCATCGGCCCCGGGTGCATCACGCGTTGCCCGTCGCGGATGCGCTCCTGCGTGATTCCCCAACGCTCGGTGTACTCACGCAGCGAGGGGACGAAGTTGGCCCCGGCGAGCATTCGCTCCTGTTGCATCCGCAGGACGTAGACGACGTCGGCATCGGCGATCGCTCCGATGTCGCTGGTCGCGGGTGCCAGCCCTGCCGGCAGCAGAGCAGGCGGCCCGACGAGGACTGCGCTCGCCCCGACGAGCTGCAGCGCCTGCACGAGCGACCGCGCGACCCGTGAGTGCGTGATGTCCCCGACGATCGCGACGTGCAGGCCGTCGAGCCGCCCAAATGCCTCTCGCATCGTGTGCAGATCGAGGAGCGCCTGGGTCGGATGCTGGTGCTTCCCGTCGCCGGCATTCACCACGCGGGCGTCCGTCACGCGGGCGACGAACTGGGCGGCCCCGACCTCGGGATGGCGCAGGACGATCACATCCGGGTCGTAGGCCGACAACGTCAATGCCGTGTCCTTCAGCGACTCGCCCTTGTCGACGGAGGAGCCGACCGCTTTCAGCGTCATCGTGTCGGCGGACAGCCGCTTTGCCGCCAGTTCGAACGACGACGAGGTCCGCGTGGACGACTCGTAGAACACGTTCAGGATGAGGCGGCCGCGCAGCGTCGGCAGCTTCTTGTTGTCACGCTCCTGGGAGTGCCCGAACGACCGCGCCGTCGCGAGCAGGCGTTCGACGTCGTCCCGTGTCAGATCGGTGATCGACAGGAGGTGGCGCCGGTCGTCGACCGGCGGGAGCAGGTCGCCCCCGACCACACGCAGATCAGTCAACGTCGGCCTCCTCGCGCTCGGAGATCAGGATCACGCGGTCGATCTCGTCGACCTCCATCAGCTCGACCTGCACGCGCTGGCCGCGCGTCGTCGGCAGGTTCTTGCCCACGTAGTCGGGCCGGATCGGCAGTTCGCGGTGCCCCCGGTCTGCGAGGACGGCGAGCTGCACACGGTCGGGTCGCCCGTACTCGAAGAGGGCGTCGATTGCCGCACGAATCGTGCGGCCGGTATAGAGGACGTCGTCGACGAGGATCACCGTTCGGCCCTCGAGATCGAAATCGAGCTTCGTGTCGCGCACGAGCGGCTGCGCGCGGCGCGGCGCCTGCCCGGCGCGTACGTGCACGTCGTCGCGGTGGAATGTGATGTCGAGTTGTCCGAGCGCGAGCTCCTCCCCCGACCGTTCCGAGACGAGCGTGCGGATCCGCTGGGCGATCGGCACGCCGCGGGTGTGGATGCCGACGAGCGCGACTGTCTGAAGGTCGTCGTTGCGCTCGATGATCTCGTGCGCGATCCGGGAAAGTGTCCGGCGGATCGACTCCTCGTCGAGCAGGATCCGCTGTGACCGGGCTACGGCAGAGTGCGACATTCGACTCCTTTCCGGCCTCGCTGGACCGGCTTAAAGGGGCGGTGCGGGTGCACTGTAGACGATCTGGCCGGACGGATAGGCTCTCGCGGCCGTGGACGACGCTCTCCTCCGCCGCTACGCAGGCCTGATCGTCGAGGTCGGGGCGAACGTCCAGCCCGGGCAGATCGTGTGGATCGTCGCGGAGCCTTCCGCGGCACCGCTCGCACGGCTCGTCGCCGCGGCGGCGTACGAGCGTGGGGCGCGCTTCGTCGACCCCTGGTATTTCGACCCTCATGTGAAGCGGGCCCGGCTCGAGCGGGCGGCCGAAGACACACTCGATTTCGTCCCCGACTGGTACGGCAGGCGGCTGCTCGATCTCGGCGAGGGGCACGGGGTGCGCATCTCGATCACCCCGCAGGTGCCGCCGGGGCTCCTGGCCGGGATCGACCCGGCGCTTGCGGGCCGTGACGCGCTGCCGGCGCTCGCGGAGAACTTCGAGGTGATCAACGCCAAGACCACCAACTGGACGGTCGTCCCGTGGCCGTCGCCCGACTGGGCGTGTCTCGTCCATCCGGGCGTGGACGAGGAGACGGCCATGGCCCGGCTCTGGGAGCAGCTGATCTACGTGCTCCGGCTGGACGAGCCCGATCCGGCCGCCGCGTGGCAGGCCCGCCTCGCACAGCTCCACGAGGCGGGGAAGCGGGTCGACTCCTATCGGTTCGACTCGCTCCGCTTCCAGGGCCCCGGCACCGATCTCACGGTCGGCCTCTTGCCGACCTCGAGGTACGCGTCCGAGACGCCCGGCATGCAGACGGTCGACGGGATCGTGCACGCGCCGAACCTCCCGACGGAAGAGATCGCAACCACGCCCGATCCCACCCGCGCGGACGGCGTGGTCACGGCGACGAAGCCGCTCGATGTCGGCGGCACCGTGATCCGCGACCTCCGGGTCCGCTTCGAAGGCGGTCGGGCCGTCGAGATCGACGGCGACGGCGCCGAGGCGCTGCGGGCACGGGTCAGAAAGGACGACGGCGCCTCCAGGCTCGGCGAGGTGGCGCTCGTCGATCGCGAGGGCCGCATCGGCAAGACAGAGACCGTCTTCTACAACACGCTCCTCGACGAAAACGCGGCGAGCCACATCGCGCTCGGAAACGCCTATGCGATCTCGGTCGGCGAGGAGGATCGCCACCGCATCAACAAGAGCTCGATCCACATCGACTTCATGATCGGCTCGGACGACGTCACGGTCACCGGGGCGCAGGCGGACGGCACCGAGGTGCCGGTGCTCCGCGGGGGCGCCTGGCAGGTCTGACCGGCTGGTACGTGTTGGTGTCAGACACCTTCGGTGTCTGACACCAAGGGCGTCTGGCGGTCCGGCCGGGCACCGGCCTTCACGAGCTGCGGCTGGCCACGCTCGGCGAACGGCACCTCGATCACGTCGAAGTCACGCGGAACGACGGTCGCCGCGAAGACGGCTCGCGCCTCTTCCGCGAGCTCGCTCCCGAAGTAGCGCGGCGAGACGTGGGTGAGCGCGAGCAGCCGCACGCCGGCCGTGCGCGCGATCTCCCCGGCCTGGCGGGCCGTCGAATGCATTGTGTCCTCGGCCCGGGCGAGCTCCTCGTCCGAGAATGTGGCCTCGTGAACGAGGACGTCCGCGCCCTCGGCCAGCACGCGCACGGTCTCGGCGGGGGCGGTGTCGCCGGGGATCACGATGCGCCGACCCGGGCGCGGTTCGCCGAGGACGGTGTCAGGTGTGAGCACGCGCCCGTCCGGAAGCGTCACCGACTCCCCACGTTGCAGCGCACCGCGCTCAGGTCCTGCCGGCACGCCCAGCGCATCGGCCGTGGCGACGTCGAAACGGCCGGGCCGTAGGTCCTCGACGACGGCATACCCGAGGGCCGAGACGCCATGGTGCACCGGGAAGGCCAGAATCCGGTAGCCGTCGCGCTCGAGCGCCTCGCCGGCACGGAGCTCCTCGATCTCGACCGGGTAGCTCAACCTGCCGATCACGCGTTTGAGGCCGGCGTACAGCTCACCGAGCCCGGGCGGGCCGTACACCGTCAGGGGCAGTTCGCGCTGCCGGAGGGAGAACGTCTTGAGCATTCCGGGCAGCCCGAGGTAGTGGTCGGCGTGGAAGTGGCTGAGGAAGACCTCCTCCAGGTCGGGCAGGCCGATCGACGAGCGCATCAGCTGCCGCTGGGTGCCCTCGGCGCAGTCGAAGAGCAGCCGCTCGCCGCCACGGCGAACGAGGATCGCGGCGGGGGCGCGCCGGGCGGTCGGCGCGCTGGCCGACGTGCCGAGAAACACGATGTCGAGGTCCATGCCGCAGCTAGTCTCGCAGCGCAGCGGCGGCGCGGGCAGCCGTGGTCAGGGAAGAACGAGCTTCTGACCGACGCGGACGTTGGCGCCGCTCAGGTGATTCGCCCGCTCGATCCGCCAGATCCCGTCGCGGACGTCACCGCCGTAGCGGCTCGCCGCGATCGACCAGAGCGTGTCGTACGGACGAACGGTCACCACCTGGCGGGGCCCGTGCGCGTTCGAGGAGCGCGCGACCGCGCTCCAGGCCAGAACGGCGATTCCCACGATGAGAGCGATCCGAACGAACATATGTTCGCCATGCTAGCGAACAGACGTTCGTGTTGTCAAGTGGAACCTACCGCCCGCACCCGTGCCGGCCGTGACCGCGGCAGTGCCCTCCGACCGTGAAGGTCGGCGAGGTGAGCGTGGTCGTGCGGGAAGGGTTCGTGAGCGCAGTGAAGACGATCTGGAACCGGTAGGCGCCGTTCGACAGCTTCAGGTTCCCGAACTGCAGCCGGGGGCGGAAGTACGCCCTCGCGACGCCGGTGAGCGCCGGCCCGACCGGTCCCCCCGCGACCTTGACGAGCCGTGCGGAGTAGCCCGCGTCCTCACCGACGGTGAAGCTCGTCGAGAGCCTCGACGTGGTGGCGGGCTTGGCCCTCGGCCGCGAGCCGGCCGCAGTGCCCGGGCCGCCGAAGATCCCCTGAGCGCCGACCACGGACGTCGTGTGGCTCCACGCACCGGGGATCCCGGCAACACCGCCGTGGCAGAGGCCCTTCGAGGCCGCGATCTTCGCCTTCACCCCCGCGTAGGAGGCCTTGGGGGTGAGATCGGCGAACAGGTTTCCCGACTGGAAACCGCCCGACAGGCTGGTGTCGTCGATGAGCGGGAAATAGAGGAGCGCTTTGACATCGGGATCGCACGCGGCGATCTCGGCAAGCTGAACGTGACTGTCCGACTGCTGCTGCTCCGTGATCGGCACGACGTTCTCGGGTGAGTCGGTGTAGGCAGCCTCGTGCCCGGTCACGATCGTCTGCTCGCCAACCTCGTCGAGGTTGATCGGCAGGCCGGCTGCGTCCGTGACCGGCCTCGTATTCTGCCCGGGCGCCTGCTCGGCCGGGACCGGCTGCGCCGTGCCGTTGAACGCATCCCAGAGCGCCTGTTTGATGCGGTCGAGGTTCGCCGCGCCCGCCTGCGGCCATTGGAACGGCTTCGAGAACGGGGCCGAGTCCTGGACCGGCGGGTAGGGGTGCATGTCGAACTCGTCGAAGATCGGTCTCGTCCGGCCCGACGCCTTGTAAGCGTCTCCCAGGTACTTGATGAACCAGACGGGCGAGTGGCTCGGGTTCGACATCGCGTTCGCGTGGTCGTTACCGCGTGACGAGATCGCGGGGCCCCAGACGGTCGCATCGGGGCGAACCGTCTTCAGCGCGTCGTACGACTGGGCGAGCGTGTGCTCGTAGTCGGTCGCGGCGGCGTCCTTCCCGCCGCGATACTGCGGCTGCCAGAACCGGTTCACGTTCGGCTCGTTGCCGACGATGATGTCCGTGACGGTTGGGAACGCCTGGCCGACCAGGCTGACGAAGGTCGCGAACTGAGCCTGGGCGCCGGCATCCGATCCGATCGCGGCCGGATGCTGCGGGTAGACCGCAAGAATCGGACGGAGGTTGTTCAGCTCGGCGCAGTCGATCGCCGCCTGAATGTTCGCCTGGAACGGGATCACAGTCGGTGTCGCCTCGTTCCACTGCACGGTCATGCGGAACTCCTGGTAGCCGATGTCGGCGGCGCTCTGCCACCACACGTCTCCACACGAGTGGAACTTCGGCCAGTCGTCGGCCACGCCGTAGCGGAGTGGTGCGGCAGTGGCGTTTCCAGCTGCGGCGAGTGCGGCCACCGCGAGCATTGCCCCCATGAACCCCTTCACGGAGCCAGCGTGTTCGCGGTCGCGGACACCGGGAAGTGCCGCGCGGCCCAATCTTCGTTCGCGCTTGGCCTAACTCGGTTGAGGATCGACCGCGTCGACGAGCTTCGCTGCCCCGAACCGCACCGGGTCGTCCGCGGGCAGGCCGGTCTCGGCCTCTGCCTCTTCGATCGCGCGCCGGGCTGCAGCCTCGTCGAGGTCGCGCGTGTTCAACGCCACCGCAAGCACGCGAGCAGGCCGTGCAAGGAGGCTCATCCGCTCGTGGAGGTCGACGAGGTCGGCGAGCGGCGGCATCGGGAAGCGCTCGTTCTCGTCGACGTACAGCTGTCCGGCTTTGTGGCAGAGAACGTAGGCGTGCGGCGCTGCGCCGTGGATCAACCCGAGGGTGACACCGGAGTACCCGGGATGCAGCAACGATCCCTGCCCCTCCACGAAGAGCACGTCACCCCCGCGCTCGACCCCTTCGAGCACGAGCTCTTCGGCGGCCCCGGCGATGAAGTCGGCGATGACGGCGTCGACGGAGATGCCCCAGCCTGCGATCGCGATCCCCGTCTGCCCCGTCGGGACGAACTCGCTCTTCCAACCGCGACGCCGCGCCTCACGATCGAGCTCCAGCGACACCGTCATCTTCCCGATCGCGCAATCGGATCCCACCGTGAGGATCGTCCTCGCGCCGTGAGTCAGGTTCGCGCCGGTCGGGACGTTGAGCCGCGGCGGAGGCAGACGGAGGTCGCGCAAGTCGACTCCGTGCTCACGGGCGAGTGCGATGAGCTCCGGATCGGTCGAGATGAACTCGTGCAGGCCGTTCTCGACGTCGAGCCCTTCCCGGATGCAGTCCTTCAACAGCTCCCGCCACGCAGGCGGGAACCGTCCGCCCTGCGTTGCGACACCGACGAGCGCCGTCGTCGGCTCGTAACGCCGCGCCCCTCCGACGGTGCGCACGAGCGGGAACCCTTCGAGCTCGCTCGCCCCCGACTCCGAATCGAGGACGGCGACGACATCCTCCGGCCGGTAACGGAGCACACCGCGGGCGGTCTTCCCGTAGTGCGGGTCGTCCGACTTGCCCTCGGCGAGAATGAGCAGCCTACGCGGGCGCAACACCCAGCCCCGGCGCCTCGGAGGGAAGCTGCACGCCGTCGACGAACGCCACGCCGGGCCAAGGGTCCGTGGCGAGCAGCAGGTTGCCGTCCAGATCGACGTGATCCATCAGGCTCGAGATGTGCGCTCCGGGAGCGATCCCGAGACCGGACTCGACCATGCAGCCGAGCATCACACCGAGCTGGAGCGCGCGGGCCGCATGCACCATCCGCACAGCCTCCCGGATACCCCCCGACTTGGCGAGCTTGATGTTGACCCCGTGCGCCCGCTCGGCACACGCGGCGACATCCGCGAGCACGTGGCAGTCCTCGTCGACGTAGATCGGGACCGGCGAGCGCCGCTTCAGCTCCGGCCCGTCCGGGTCGCCGGCGGCAAGCGGTTGCTCGCAATACTGCAACTCGAGCTGCGGGAGGTACTCGAGGGCTTCGTCGAGGTTCCAGGCCTCGTTGACGTCGCATTGCAGCGGGAGGTTCGTGACCGCCCGCACAGCACGGACGCGCTCGACGTCGAGGCCGTCGCGGCCGCCGAGCTTCAGCTTGAGGCGCTTGAACCCGCGGGAGGCGATGCGCTCGGTGCGGCGGGCCATGTCGTCCGGGTCGCCGAGCCAGATCGTCCACGACGTCGGTGGCCCGGCACGGCGCAGGCCGAGCAGCTTGTAGACGGGTTGTCCCGTGAGCTTGCCCTGGAGGTCGTGCAGCGCGTGATCGACGGCTGCGCGGGCTGCCTGCTCGCCCGGCGGCAGACGTTCCGTGAGCTCGTCGAGCGCGAACGGATCGTCGCCCAGCTCGATGCCCCCCAACCATGCGAAGGCGCTCGCAGCAGACTCGGCGTAGCGCTCGATCGGCGCCGCCTCGCCGAAGCCCGAGAGACCCTCGTGCTCCACTTCGACCTGAACGACGTCGGCTGCGTCCTCCGACCCGCGCGAGATGGTGAAGGTCTCCGCGAGCCGAACCGTCGCGACACGAGCCGTGAGTTTCACGGGGCTACACTAGTGCCGCAACGCGCCCGTAGCTCAGGGGATAGAGCGCTCGCCTCCGGAATTTGGTCATACGTGGGAAGCAGTGGGCGACAGTATTAGTAGAGCCGTTTACGCCGCCACGCCGGGGCTGTTGCGGACAGCCGTGGGCGGTGAACTCTGACCCAGGTCTGACCTGCGAGTCACTTCATTGTTTAAAGTATTGAAGCGGTTCACCTTGAGGGGCACGGTCGCAGCGCGTGTGTCGGGACGGCCTCTCCCTTCCGTGTCGTCTCGGCATGCGGCTCATGGCTTAGCCTCTGCGTGTGGACGTTGCGTCAGAGCTCGGAGAATCAATCAGTTCGTGGCTGGTTCTCATCCTGCTCGCCGCCGCGGTTCTTGTTGCCGGCTTGGCGATGTTCGTGAAGGTGCGGGATGACAGGCGGGGTCGGCAGTTCCGCTGAGCGATCTGCCGCAGTTTGCGACAACGGCACATTCCTGTTCTTGTCCCGACAACCCCGATCTGTTTCGGTGCTCTCGGCCACTGGACTCCGAACCCCCACTGGCCTCGGATCGGCTCGTGGTACTGCGTGACTTCGATGACACCTGCTGCGAGCCGATCCGACAGACTGTTCGTCAGGCTGGCGTCTGAAGGCCGCTTCGGGCGCTCAGCCTCGCTCAGACTGTGCGGGTGGCTCCGCGAGCTCTACTGCCCGCCTCATCTCAGGCCGAACTGCCCGGGAGCCAGCGCTCCCAGACAACCCGGCCGCTAACTGATTGTGAGCCAGCTTCGGAGAAACGCAAGTCCAGTTGATCACGGCTCAGCGAGCTCCAGAGGGACGACGGTCACGGTGAACGGCCAACCGTCGACGCACGTCTCGGTGCTCTTCGGGCTCCACGTGACGGACGATCAGGGCAAGGTCGTCGTCGACTTCCGCAAAAAGGGAAACCAGCCCGTGCAGACATGCACCGACACAAGCTGGCCGTCGGGTTGGACTGCCACGGCTGAGACGATCATCACTCCGGTCGGGCATTCATAGTCACAACGACGGGGGCCACGGCGCGAAGTTGCCGCGGCCCCTGGACTGCTCAGACCGGTCGATCGAAGCCTCGCTTATTTCTCCGGCCCGGTCCTGCCTCGGTCAGGGACCCGCGGAACCCACCTTCACCATGTCATGAGCGATGCTTTTTCGTTCTTCTGGTGGAAGAGACCTAAAATCTCCGCCCTTGACCTGCTCGGCTGCTTCCTGGCCTGTGATCTCGAGATCCGGGACCATCTCCTCCTCGACCTTCTTACGGGTGTCGTTTTCTTCACTCATGCTCTCTTCGCTCCGATCCTGGCAAGAGTCAGTTACTTGAATGTCTTGGGCTCTGCCCCGTCCGCCTTTTGCTTCGTATACGTCCACGCGATCTTCGAGGTATCACCGCCGCGTACGTCGCCGGCCTCCGTCTCGTCAAGCTCGAGGTCCTCTCTAAGACCTTCCTCAACCTGCTTGCGTTCGTCCCGTTCCTCCTCAGTCACAATGTCCTCCCTGACCGGTCAGATGGAGCCTAGGACGCATACCTCCTCGATTCAAGGATGACCCGCAGTAGATAACCCGCGTCACCGCCCAGCAGGAGTAGCCAGCAGGCGGGAGCGGTAACAAAGGTCTGCGGGTGCTGGGTGCGATCCCGCAGAGGGTTTAACCGACGAGCTACTTCGGGATGAACTGCGCGCCATGTCGGTCATCAAATCTCTCTGGCACTCCGTGCAAGGCGACCCGGTCTTCATGCGCCGTGTCAACGGCTGGATGACGATGTTTTGGATAGCGATGATCCCGATCTCTTACTCGATGGGTTGGCTGAGCAGCGTCACGTATGTCTCTGCCTTGTCGCTGTGGGCGCTAGTGACCGGGCATTGGTCGACCTGGCAGGCCGCCCGGGTGGAGGTCGCACAGGACAAAGAGATCCAACGGCAGAAAGCCAATCCGATGGAAGACAAAGTGGTCGAGCGGATGGTCGAGAAGACCAATGTCGAGCGACAGGAAGGCAACACCGGCGGGCAGGTGTCAGTTCTTAACCGGCCTGATCCTTCCTAACCTGCCGGGCTAGGCGCCCCTCAGCGGGAGCTCAGTGAAAGGAATCATCACCAGCATCTCTTGTGTCCTGGGGTTCACCGTCCGCTACGGACACGTGCAGAGCAACCCTTGCCGTGACTTGACGCTCCCGTCGCCACAACGGCAGACAGACCCTCGCTACCTCTCACATGAAGAAGTCACAGAGCTCCTCGAGAAGCTGACCCCGGAGTTCGGACCAAGGCGGCCTGCTGCTATTACGCGGCGCTCCGTGCAAGTGACGCGCTCGGGCTCCGCTGGCGAGAAGTCGACATCGAAGCTGGACGCATCCATGTTCGCGCCGGCAAGACGAAAGGTTCGGTCAACTCTCGCCTCGAAGCACATCGGGCTATGGAGCGAAGAGGACGGGCGTGAGCCAGGCTTGCCCCAGCGGAAAAGGAAGAGATCCTCGAGAACGCACTCACCGCATTCGGAGGTGCTTCATAGCCCGCGAACGTCCGAGGAATTGAAGGCGGACAGAGGCTTCGGCACCTCTGCCCGCCTTCGGCGGCGCCTAGCTCAGCCAGCCTCCGACGGTGCCGGAGATCGTGAATACGTCCCCGGCCGGATCTGTCTGCGAGCCACTGAGATCGCAAGTCGTTGCAACCTTGCCGTTCTTCCGCGTAGCGACCTGCGAGTCAGTGAACGTCATCCCGCTCGCCGCATCGAAGAAGCTGAACTCCAGATTGAACGACGCCGGATGGAAAACCAAGCTGCTGCCGATCACGTGCGCCGGCGCCCACTCGGCCTGGATCCCGCGATTCTCGGTGCCCGAACCTTTCCCGTTGGCGTTGTTAACCACGACTGGCACCGACAGGCCGTTGTCGCACGACGCCTGGAAAGTAAACGCATTCCTTGACCCGGTTGGATCTGCTGACGCGCTCGCCGCGGCCACGAGAACAACGATGAGCACGGCAGCTACCGCAGTTGCCTTCCGCATGTCTCCCCCTTCGCTCGTCTGACCACGAAACAGCAATCTGCATGCCTCAAATGCAAGCTGCGTAAACCATCCCTCCCCATCGAACGCCCGAGGGCCTTGAAGCGCTACCGCCGTCAAGTCTCATCGGCCTAGGTCTGACCAAACATTGACCCGTGAGGGCGTCGGGTGACCGGGGCCCGCTTGTCTCTCCTCGCGGAGTTGCGCCCGTAGAACCTGCCGGGCATCTGCAAGATCAGCCTCGAGCCTCCGGACACGCCTAGCTGCCTCCATCGCTCTTTGGGCTGCCGGAGACGCTGGAAGCCTAGGGCGTCGATGGCGCACCCCGTGCTCAGCCCTGTTCTTCGCCTCGTCGGGGTAAAGACGTTTCTAAAGAAGCTTCGAACTTCGGCCCCATTGAACGAAAGAGGCACCGCCGGCCTTGCCGGAAGACGGAAGGTTCTGTCATCGTCTTGTCGACGAGAAGATCGACGTTCACCCAACCCGGGAGGTTCGAACATGGAAGGCGAGGACAGCAAGGTTCGCG
Source organism: uncultured Thermoleophilia bacterium (assembly GCA_963779535.1). Lineage (GTDB taxonomy): Bacteria > Actinomycetota > Thermoleophilia > Gaiellales > Gaiellaceae > PALSA-600. The sequence goes on from CAVZYP010000004.1 coordinate 446,968, forward strand.
ACCAGACCACCGAGGACAACGCGGAAGACCTTGAACTCGACGACAAGTCCGCAGACGAAGTCCGTGGCGGTAGCGGCGGAGATTTCGATCCCCGCCTTATCATGAAGAGGAGCGTTTAGACGTCCCGCCGGCACCGCGGCCAGCAAATTGGACCCTCAAGTAAAAAGCGCCGCCCGAAGGCGGTCCTTGTAGAAAAGGAGTCGGAGGGAGTCGAGATGGGTGCTGAGGATGAAAAGCAGCAGCGCAAAGAGCTCGCCGATGACGCCGCAGAGGATCTCGCACTGAACGACAACGCGAGCGAACAAATCCAAGGCGGCACTCTTAAGATTGGCGACATCAAGGGGGAGTCGCTGGACGACAACAAGCACAAACACTGGTAGGCCGGCCCGCGCTCTCCCTGACCGGCCTACTCGGAGCCCGGCTCCGCCAGTTCAACCGGCGTGACAACGAACGCCCTGTAGCTGTTGAAGAACTCGTCGCCGACAGACCAATCAGGAACGGCTGTTGGCGAACGAACCGACGTCCTCACCACTATCGAGGTAGAGCCGAAAGTTGAATCCAGACACGACGCTCCTTCGTGGCTGGGGCCGAACGAGTCAGGCGAGCCTAGCTCCTAACGAACGGCTTACGCCGGCTTGGGCTAGTCAGTGCGCGCCGATCGGGCTGAGCGCCCTGGCCTTGGCAGCTTGTCAGCCTTTCATCGAGACGAGTTGTGCGATTTCGGTGGGTACGTTGACCGTTCGTTCGAGCACGATTCCGATTCCGGGGGCGTAGACTTTCTTGTCGTAGAGCCCTGGTTCGATTCGGGTCGCCTCGAGTGAGGTAAGAACGTGGCGGACGGTGCCGTAGGGCACGGTGAGCGAGTCCGTGCCGCCGACGATCCAGGCTGTGTCTTCCGCCTGGCCGGCCAAATACTCCTGGCGGTACGCATCGGGAACCTTCGGGGCCGCCTTCATGATCAAGCCAGGCTCGCCGTCATCGACCCCTGATTCCCAGGACCCGGATTTGTCTTTCGTTCCGTTCGGAAGGTAGGCCGTCGTGTCTTCGCCGAGGTACCACACGTTGCCCTGCTTGTCCTGGGCGTACCAATCGAAGGTCTTTTCGAGCACCTTGGAACCGTGCGTAGCGACGTCGCTCACAACGCGGGCACGGATTCCTTCGGCAACCACCTTCATTTGCGCGAGGACCCTCACCGTGTCGATCTGGGTTTGACCGTCCTTGACGCCTTTGTAAACCCAGACCCGACCCACGGGAAGAGGGAAGTACCGGTTGTTGATCACCGACACGAAGTCCGACGCGCTGAGAACAGGCTCATACGCCGAACGGCTGGATGAACCCGCCGCCCCGACCCAGATCGCACCCGCCGCTCCTATCGCGGCGACCCCAACAGCAATCCGCTTGGCGGTCAACACCATGCTCCTCCGACTCTCGAAGAAGTGTAATCGTCTGGACACCATCACGAGGAGGATCCGCGCCTGCCGCCCCTCGGTCGGGCGGCAGGCGCGAACCCACAGCACTAACCGACCGCCGCAACCGGCGGCCTAGCTGTAGATCGTGGGCAGTTCCGTGACCTTCGTCAGAGCTTCCTCCAGCGTCGAGACCTGGTACAGCTCGAGCGTGTTCCACTGACCAAGTCTCGACTGGAACGCAAACTCTCGCACCGAGTCCATGTCGTCGGCTTCGACGGCCGCGAACACCATGTGGTTATTCATCGGTACGTAGGTCGCGAGGAGTTTTACGCCTAGCTTCTCAGCCAACTCGGGTATCTGACCCGCGCCCTCCGCGGAGAGTTTCCGAACCGTCTCATTCGCAGACGGGCAGAGGTCGGGCGGGTGCTGTCCGACGATCAGATACTGCACGACGCTTCTCCTTTCTGGAGAGAGGAAAGCGCGAGCCTACTCCCCTGGAACCGACTTGTCTCGCCGGGAATCCGACGATCGGATCGACGCCTGGTGTCGGTCCTGTAGACGCCGCCCTAGGCCAGCAGGACGAGCCAGGCGACGAGGACTATCACCACGACGGCCGCGATGGCCAAGACTCGCTTCACGGCTCGATTCTATTCCGTTTGATCTTCAACTCAAGAGCACACGACCCCGCAACCTGGTCGCGCCAGTTCTTCTGCACCCGAGCCTCCAGCCGTCTGTAGAAGCCCTCGAGCCAGGGACGGTCCCCCGTCTCAGCTTCGTACTCGAGCTGATGCTCATAGATGTCTCCGAGGCCAGGCCGGTCAGCCTTGAGCCCCGCATAGGTGGTGCTCGATTTCGGGCAGCATGAACACAAGGCTTTCAGTCAGTCGCAGTGAGGGCAACTGCAAGTGCGAGGGCCGGGGAATGAGACGCGCCACCCGGCCCTCGCAAGCGCAGGGCGACTGCTCCCCACTCCCAGTCGCACGCGCTGGAACCGCAGTACCCGCGCAAGAGCGGCGTGCAACCTGCTCGAGGGACGAGGCTTTTGCCCTCGCGCGTGCAGGCGGGCGGAACAAGAAGGACTGCGGAAGCTCCGGTAGTGCCCGGAAGGCTGGCCAAGGCCGGCTCAGCGTGCGGTAAGGCCCAACCACCGAGCCGGATCCTGTTGTGTCGGTGCCGGTTGGACGCTCGCCTCCCTTGACCTGCTCGGCGGCTTCCTGACCCGTGACCTCGAGATCCTCAATCTCTTTCTCAGAGGCCTCTGTGGACTGCTCGTTCACCGGTGCTCCTCCCGTTCGGTCGTTGGTAGCGACGCTACTACGCACGAACCGATGTCCACGGCCAATCGAACGCTTCTCCAGAAAGACGAAACCCGCCAAGAGATTCGGCGGGCATCGTCCGCGGTGAAGCGATGTGCCGGTCCTGATCAGAGGTTGAGCCGGCAAGACCATTCTCGGCACGGTCAAGCGACTTGGGGATAGTCCTAAAGAGGGTGTGTTGCCTTCACGGTGAGAAACGGACGCCTCGGGGCGACCAACCCGACAAGACAGCTACGCCTGGCAAACCGAGCTGCCCCGTTGGGGTCGTGGGGGAGCAGACTCGGCCGCAGCCGTCAAGCTTCTGCCCGCCGTCGTTATTGGGCGAAGGGAGACCGACCGCACATCACCTCTCGTATCCGCCCCCAACTTCCAAATCACACAGGAGGCGCTACAGCGTTGCTAGTTCTCCGCGCATTAGGGCTTCGGTGTCGTCAATCGCGGTTTTGGCAATGCCTGCCAAAGTGGTGGAGGAGCCTTCCAGCTCGCTGCTAGATTGGCTCGCAGTAAGGCAACGCGCCCGTAGCTCAGGGGATAGAGCGCTCGCCTCCGGAGCGAGAGGTCGCAGGTTCGATTCCTGCCGGGCGCACTTTGATCCTCGGCGTAGAGCCAATTTGGCTTCGTTAAGCTGGGGTCGAGAACATCGTGACGATGTGGCCCGAGCGTTGCTGTCGCATGACAGGAAGGACGGCACGGGTCACGTTCAACGGGCCAAGAAGGTTCGTAGTCAACTGCGCCTCGAACTGCTCCGGCGACAGTTCCTCAAAGAGCCCGGCAAAGAAGTTGCCCGCGTTGTTGACCAGCACATCAATGCGGCCAAACCGATCGAGAACCGCTCGGACGGCCGCATCGGCCGACGGGACTCGTTATGTCGAGTTCGACAACAAGCAGGTCGTTGGTCTCTCCGACCGCGTTGACCACCGCACGCTTGGTGTCGGACATGCTGCTCGAGCGTGTCCGCTTGGTGCGTACCACGGTCCCGTCTTTCTTAGCTGTGTTGAACGATCGCGATTGCGAACCGCGCCTTCCTTGCCCGATACGCTTGATCGCGACCAGCCGGCCCAAACAGAGGAGACCCCGATGAGAGCCGTCACACTCGATTCCTTCGACGCGACTCCTGCCGTGCGCGACGACCTGCCCGATCCGACAGCTGCAGCAGACGGGCTCGTTGTACGGGTGCGGGCGTCTTCGGTCAACCCCGTCGATAACGCGATCGCGGCGGGGATGCTGCGGGAAATGATCGGTCACGACTTTCCGGTCATCCTCGGTCGTGACTACGCAGGCACCGTCGAAGCAGTCGGCGTGGACGTCGAGGGGTATGTAGTGGGCGACGAGGTCTTCGGCTTCCTCTTGCACGCAAATCCCACCGTCCACGAAGGAGGCTGGGCCGAGTTGATCGCGGTCACTCCAGGGATGCAGGTCGCGCCGAAACCCGCCTCGCTCGACCTCGCGACGGCGGGTGCCGCCCCACTCGCTGGCATTGCCGCACTCGCGGCCATCGACGCGCTCGCGCTGTCGGAGGGAGACACGATCCTGATCGTCGGCGCGACAGGCGGCGTCGGCAGTTTCGCCGTGCAGCTCGCCGACCGCGCCGGTGCCACGGTCATCGCTCCGGCGCTCGCCGGAGGACGCCGACTACCTGCGCAAGCTCGGCGTCACCGAGACCCTCGACCGTGACGGCGACATCGTCGCCGCCGTCCGCGACCGTCACCCTGACGGCGTCGACGCACTGCTCGATCTCGTCTCCTACACGCCGGGGGCGTTCGACGGCGCGCTGAGGGACGGTGGCCGCGTCGCCTCGTCCAACGGCGCAGCCGGAGAAGGGTCGAGCGCACAAACGTGATGGCAGTACCAAGCGAGGACAACCTCCGCCGCCTCGCGGCTCTGCTCGACGACGGCACGCTGCAGGTGCATATCCACGACACCTTCGATCTCGACCGCGCCACCGACGCGCTCCAAGCTCTCGCCACCGAACACGTCCGCGGCAAGCTCGCGATCAGCGTCCGCTGAGTCTCCACCTACTAGGCGGTGGCCGGGACGAGCGTCGTCACACACACCTGAGGTGTCGGACTTGCGCGGGCCTGTCCGCTCGGTGCGTGCCCCGGTGCGTACCTCCATTCAACTAAGTACACGATTTGCAGGGCTGTCTGATTCCTGGCGGTACCAGCGTTGCTCCGAGCGGCTGAGCTGCTGAACGTCCGGGCGTTAGGCTCCCTCCCTGGCGGAGGGGCTTTCGGCGAGCGAGGTCGCGAAAGAGATCGGCGAGCACGCGAAGCACGCCGACGCGCACGAGCGGCGCGACCAGCTCATCTCGATCACCGAGGCCGTCCCGCTCTCGGTCGTGGCGCTGCTAGCGGCGTGGTCGGGATACGCGGCCGCCAAGTGGGCGACCGAGTCGCGCACGGAGATCGCGACGGCTTCGAGCCTTCGGATCGAGTCGGGCCGGGCAGACGCCGACGCCTTCAAGCTGCGCAGCTACGACTCGTCCACCTTCGAGGAACTGGTTCTCCGCCTTCATCGCGGGCGACAAGACCGCCATGCGGCTGGCCGAACGCAGGTTCCGGCCCGACTTCAAGGTCGCCTTCGACGCGTGGCGAGCGACCAATCCAGACACGAACCCCGAAGCGCCGCGAGGGCCGACGTACATGCCGCAGTACAAGCGGCCCGGTGCGGACCAGGCTCGGTTCCTCGACGAGCGAGCCAAGGCGAACTTTCACCGCGGTGAGACGGACGGCTCGACCGCCGACAAGTACGTCCGCCTCACGGTGGTGCTGGCCAGCGTCCTCTTCTTGGTTGGCATCTCGACACACTTCCCCTACCGGAGCGTCCGCTACGGCCTGATCGGTCTGAGTATTGCCCTGCTCGCGCCGTCGCTCGTGCAGCTGGCAGAACTGCCGCTTCCTCCGTCGTGAGTGTCGCCTGGGCAGCGTTCGCGAAGGACGCCTGACGGCTACTTCGAACGGCAGCCGACCAGCAGCGTGGTGTTCCACACGTTCGAGCCGGTCTCGGAGGTAGCCGAACGTAGGCGTTATAGATCCGTCCAGGCAAAGCTTCGCCTCCGAGTAAGGATGAGGGCGAGTCGATCGCGATGTCTTGGTTGTTGTGACCGATTCTCGAAGAGAGCAACCACAACGTGGTCGAGTCAGTCACGACTCGATCGACGGCACCTGGAACCACCAGCCTCGCTTGGCCTAGTGATTGTCTGCGCTTCTTGGTGTAGAACCGTCCGAGCTTCGTCGGGGGCACGAAGCCGTCCCGTCATACGATCAGCCAAGGAAGGTGACGATGGAATACACCCGCTTGGGCAGCACCGGGTTGAAGGTGAGCCGCCTCGCTCTCGGCTGCATGAGCTACGGCGATCCAACCACCCCAACTGCCCACCTGTGGGCGTTGACCGAGGATCTGGCACAACCGTTCTTCCAGCAGGCAGTCGAGCTCGGCGTGACGTTCTGGGACACCGCGAACGTCTACCAACTCGGGACTTCCGAAGAGGTCGTCGGCCGCGCCATCAGGCGCTACTCCCGCCGTGAGGACATCGTGCTCGCGACGAAGGTGCGGGGATGGATGCACGACGGCCCCGGTGGAGAAGGCCTGTCCCGGAACGCAATCCTCGAACAAGTCGATGCGTCCCTCGCCCGGCTTGGAACGGACTACATCGACCTCTACCAGATCCATCGCTTCGACCCGGACACGCCGGTCGAGGAGACGATGGAAGCGTTGCACGACATCATCCGGGCGGGAAAGGTGCGCTATATCGGCGCGTCATCGATGTATGCGTGGCAGTTCGCAAAGCTCCAGCACGCCGCTGATCTCGGCGGGTGGACCCGATTTGTGTCCATGCAGAATCAGTACAACCTGCTCCGCCGACACGACGAGCCCGAGTTGATGGCGATGTGCGGCGACATGGGGGTCGGCCTCATGCCGTACTCCCCGAACGGGAAAGGCCGCCTTGCCCGTCCCGCCGGCGAGCAGAGTCACCGGTCCGACACCGACAAGGTCGTCAAAGCGTTCGACTCCCCCTACGACGAACCAGTGATCGACGCCGTCCAGAAACTCGCCGAAGCACGTGGCGTCAGCATGGCCCAGATCGCACTGGCCTGGGTGCTGCGCAACCCACTCGTCTCAGCGCCGATCGTCGGCGCAACCAAGCCGAACCACCTGGCAGAGGCAGTCGACGCAATCAGCCTCGAACTCACAGACGAGGAGGTGCACGAACTCGAAGCGCCGTACCGGCAATCCGGGCCATCGTGGTATTAGCAGCGCGATCTTCGACTGGGCGAGCGTTCTTACGCTGAGATGGGCGCACATCTGCGCGGGCGGGTCCAGTCGGTGCGTACCTCCATCGAACTTGACTCTCGCGTCACCCCGTGAGGATCCCGTGCAGGGTCGCGGTTAGAGGCGATCGGAGAGCCGGGGCGACCCGGCTCTCTCGTCTTAGTCGCGTCGCGCGATCTCTCGTCGCAGACTGGACGTCGTAGACGCCCGCCGGATCAGTCGACGAGCTTGCAGGAGAAACCGAGCGGCGTCTTCGTGCGGCAGGCGACACGTACCGCCGCGAAGCTCTGGGGGAGCCGAAGGGTGACCGTGCGGCTGCCTGGAACTGCGGTCATCGTCTTGGCAAGCGCGCTGCACGTGATCGCGCGCCTCGTCGCGGTCTTGCAGAGAAGCGAGATCGCGCTGTAGTGGCGAGACAGCGCGAGCCTGAGGACTCGGACATCCGACTGTGCAGGCCCGCTCACTCGGACGGTGTTGCAGACGACCGGGTCGTGTGCGCCGGGGGCGCACGAGACGACGTAGACCAGGCAGGCCGCCGGGTGGACCTCGATCAGGTCGCAACTGCCCGGGAGCGGATCGTTCGGTGGCGTCGGGCTCGGCGGTTGGACGGCGGCGGCAGTCCCGACACCTACTCCGAGTAGGAGCACGGTGGCGACGAGCGCAGTTCGATGACTCACGAAAGGCCCCTTCCAGCCAAGCGCTGCTCGCAAACATTGGAGCGAGCGGTGCGAAGTGCATTCCACAACCGCGGGGCGGCCCGCCACTGCGGGCCGCCCCATAAGCGCGCTAAGAGATCAACCTCCTTTCCCGCCGGGTGCCGGGCAGGGATTGGAGCCGAGTGTGTTGTGGAAGTTGTTGTACCGCTGGGTGACGGTGAACCCGGCCGCCGGATAGTTCGACAACAGGAGGCCACCGTACTCGGCGGTGGAGGTTCCCCCGAAGGTGTTGGTCGTACCCGGGATGTTGGCGCCGCCTTCTTGCCAGATGCACGAACCGTCCGCGGCGGTGGTCGTACTGAAGATCGGATAGAAGGTCGAGACGCCGCCCGGCCGAGCGGCGGATTCACGCAGCCCGAACCAGGACTCGGATCGGCCGGATTGCTCACGTGCCGCTGGCAGTTGTTGGTCTCGGAGAAGTCCGTTCCCTCGATGCGCGGGAGGTCGGTCTCGAACGCCACCTGCTGGTAATTGCGAAGGCCGCTGTTACCCGGTCCGGTGAAGAGCGGGCTGCTGAACTGGATGGGCGTCGAGACGTTGCTTGCGACCGCACCAGGGCTGCCCGGCCAGGTGCCGTCGTGGTACTCGGGCCCATCGAAGTCGTTGTCCGTTGCTAGGCATCCGGTCAACGAGCGGATCAGAATCGCTCCCGCCGGGTTGACCATCGGGTAGGGGAAGCAGCGCCGAGTCGTCGCTGTCACGGGTCGGGATCGGTGGCGTCGGGGAAGCTGGCCGCCTTGCAGCTGCCGCCGAACGGAGGTGATCGCGTTGCAGTACTCGAAGTGGCCGATCTCATCCGAGAAGGCGACGTTGTACGAGTGCGCCGCCCACAGCACGCGCGTCTCGGGAGTCGACGTGCTGAACATCGGATGGAAGGCGTAGTTGACCAGCGTGCACGACGACGCGGTCGGCTCGAAGAGCGCATGCCCGAACCCGTTGGCGACGCTGGCGGTCATCGAGCCGCTCTCGCCCGGTCGTCAGGTCGTGGATGACGACCTGGAAGCCGGCGGCGGTGTCGTGCATGTCCACGGACAGCGTGTCGCCGTTGTTGAACTCCAGCGTGTCGGGGGTCACCACCGCCTGATTTCCGAAGCCGGTGTCAGGTCGGGCGGGCACCACCGGGACGCCGCTCTTCGTGACGATCGCGTAGTTGACCGGCTCCGGCCCCAGGAGGCTGTTACAGGCGGCGTTGTTCGCGACGCCGGTGTTCGAGTTCGACTGGACGCTGTCGATCGTCATCGCCGCGCACCACTTGCCGTCCTGGTTCCCGTTGGCGTCGGTGCAGCTGACCGGGCCCCAACCGGGCGGATAGAACTGCATCTCCATGAAGGCGCTGCCCGGCGTCAGGCCGAGGTAGTCGGCCGACTGCGGGTTGGTGCTCTTGAAGATGTTCTTGTCGCTGTCGGCAGGACAGGCAACACCCGGATTGGGCGCGTCCTGGTCGTCGCACATGGCCATGCCGAACCAGAAGGCCGGGTGGAGCTGGAAGTTCCAGGTGCTGCCGGTGCCGTCCTGCAGAGGCGCGGCGACCGGGTCGGTCGGCAGCGTCAGCGCGTATTGGTTCGAATTGCCCGAGCCCGGAACCGTCGAGTAGAAGAGGGCCGACGGCTCGTCGTGACCGGAGGTGTACTGGTAGCCGTTCCACGTCCACGGATCGGTCAGCTCGGTGCACATCTGTGGACGCTGCACGCACAGCGGCAGATTCGAGGCGGCGTGCGTCTTCGGCACGTTCACAATGGCGTTGCCTGCACTCACCAGCGTGGCGATCGCAAGGACAATCGCGCCGGCGAGGCCTAGACGTCGTAGTGCTCTCATCTGCGGACCTCCGCGTTGTCAGACGCGAGGGAGCCGTCGCCAACTCCGAACGGAACCCGTCCGTGCCGACGTTGTTCGCTACTCCCCGTGTCTGTGGCCATCACGTCCGCAGGCGGCAATGTCCTCACGGCACAACCAACCTGCTCATGCTGCGCTGTACCCGCGTTTCAAATGGTCAAACCACTGACCGTGTGGTGACGTTCAGACCAACTGCGGGCCGGGAGATCCGAACGCCGCGGCGCTGACAGACCCGGCCCGCCTGGTTGGGCTATTCAGGGCCTATGACATCGCGGGCTGCGAGTCGGGCACGCTGCCGCCGTTCGAGACCAGCCACGGTTGTTTGATCACCCTGTCGCCGTCGTAGAACGTCGCCCAGAAATAGTCGTTGTTGAAGCTTGCGGGCATTGCCCGCAGGTACCGCTCGCCGTCGGTCGGCCGCAGCGGGACGGGGCCGGGCTCCATCACGCCCGTCTCGGCGATCAGCGCTTGCGCATACCCGGTGTCGCCGACGGCGACGCCGTTGGCGTCGAGCGTCACCGTGCCGACGCGTTCCCCCCTGGATGAGAGTCTCACTTTGATCAAGCTGAACGATCCCCCGCCTCATTAAGAAACGAAATCGCCGCGGGCGCAAGAGCAAATTCGTTCCGCCGGTATCGACGATCCGGATCGGGGTCTATTCTTCGCGAAAGGGGAGGTGGGCTTGATCGCGCGTCCTGGGCCACGGCTTCGAAGCTTGCTTGCAGCCTCTCTGGCGGCCCTGATTGCGGCCGCGCTCGGGCTCGGCTTCACCGCCGGTGGAGGAGCGACGCGGATCACCGGCACCGCGCGGACCGACGTCCTGTACGGGACGAGCGGCACCGACATCATCTTCGCCCGGGCCGGAAACGATCGCGCCTACGGCGGCGCCGGCAACGACATCCTCTACGGCGGCGCGGGGAACGACACGCTCTACGGCGGTGCGGGCAACGACCGGATCTCCGGCGGCCCCGGCAACGACCGCATCGACGGCGGCCCGGGCCGCGACACGATCACCTGCGGAGCAGGCCACGACGTGGTGATCGCAGACCGCTTGGACCGCGTTGCCCGCGACTGCGAGGTCGTTCGCCGCCCGGCCGTCCCTGCGCCACCACCGACGGTGACGGTCACACCTCCGGCGACCACGACCGCGACCACCCCCACGCCGCCGCCGACCACGACGACGTCACCGACGACCACCACAGCACCGACCACGACGACGACTCCGACGACCACGACGACGCCCCCGCCGTCGCCGCCGCCCTGCGGGCAAGGGCCGAACAGTTATCGCTACAGCTACGTCAACCAGCCGATGACGACGTCGACCGTCGGCGTGACGGTGACGATCAACCAGCTCCCGACGTATCCCGCCGACGGAGACCACGCAATCGCCTATGTGGCGGTGGCGTATGGGAAGAGCTCCGACGGTTGCGCCGCGCTCGGCTGGCTGCAAGGTGGGATCTGGCGCGGGGCCTCACCGGGGGGGCCGGATACGGGGTCAGCCTTCCTCTACGCAGAGTGGCAGACCTCGGCCGGCTACCGGCTGATTCGTCTCGCCAATGTCGCCGTCCCCTCCACGCACACGTTCCTGCTGTCCGGATCGAGCGTCGGGTGGGCGCTCGCGGTCGACGGGAAGATCGCTGCGACCGTTCAGCTCGACGAGGCGCCGACGACGTTCTCGACCGCAGCCGAGGACTACAGCGCGGACGGCGTCTCCGAGCCCTCGTACGATTGGACGTTCTCCGGCGCGGCGCCCGCCTTCATCCGTGCTCCCGGCGGCCTCCTGCCGTACGACAACTTCACGGGCACCGGCTGGCACAGCCATCTCTGAGGAGGGTGGCAGAGCGCCGCCGCGCCCGCCTGGGCACGAGGCTCGAGGTGTGAGAGGTTTGCGCCGACGACATCCCTGCAGCCGTCGTTCCTTGAGGAATCGCCGTCGGCGCATCAGCGGCCTACGGGACACGCCGACGGAGTCCTCTCTCCCCAAATACGCGATTTGGACCGGAACCACCGCTAGAATTGCCATATGCCACTGATTCCCGTCATCGAGGATCCACTCAGTACCGATGCCGAGCCTGCCTCGCATCCGGCGCACTCGCACGCGGGACACCGTGGTCGCCGCGACGGCCGAGCCGTCGCGCGCCCGCTGAGCTCAACGCCGCCGGGCTCACCTGGATCCATCTCGATGCGGCGGACTCGCTCCATGTCGGCCTGCTCGCGAGCCGGTTCGGCTGGCATCCGCTCGACGTCGAGGATGTGCTCTCGAAGCGCCAGCGGCCGAAGATCGACGACTACGCCGAGGAGGGGTATCTCTTCGGCGTCCTGCACTTCCCGGTCTACGACCGCGTTGTCCAGAGACTGAACGCGGCCGAGCTCGATTTCTTCATCGGGCCGGACTATCTCGTCACCCTGCCGACCGTCGAGTTGCGGCCGGTCACGCGGCTGTTCCGCCGCTGCGAGGAAGATGAGAGCTTCCGCGAGCAGCTGTTCCCGAAAGGCTCCGGCCGGCTGCTCTACGAGGTGCTCGACGACCTGTTCGACTACTGCTTCCCGATCCTGGACAAGATCGGGCACAAGCTCGACTCGCTCGAGGACGACGTGTTCGAAGGGCGTTCGGAAGCGGTCGTCCGCGACATCTCGAACGCCAAGCAGGAGATCATCAGCTATCGGAAGATCGTGAAGCCGGAGCGGTCGACCCTGCGGCTGCTGGAGCGGCACGTCGAACGCTTCCTGCCGGAGGAGCTCGACCTCTACTTCGACGACATCGTCGATGCAACGGAGCGCATCTGGGACATCCTCGACAACTACAAGGAGGTCGTCGAGGCGCTCGAGTCGACGAACGAGTCGGTGATCTCGCATCGCCAGAACGACGTGCTGCGCATCCTGACCGTCTTCTCCGTCGTTCTGCTGCCGCTGACGCTGATCACGGGCTTCTTCGGGATGAATCTCGACTTCCCAGGCTTCAACACTGTGTGGGCGTTCTGGGTGGTCTTCATCGGAATCCTCATCGCCCTGGCGGGCATGCTGGCGTTCTTCCGCCTGAAACGCTGGCTGTAACCGCGACGCGGCCAAGTAATCTCCGGGCGATGCCGAAGCCGTTGTGGGCGCCTTGGCGCCTCGAGTACGTCCAGCACGCCGACGAGCTCGACCGCTGCATTTTCTGCGAACCGGAGCCCGAGCTGCTCGTCCACAGGGGCAAGGCTCGCGTTGCTCGTGCTGAACAAGTTCCCGTATTCGTCGGGTCACCTGCTCGTCGCCCCCGGGCGGCACGTCGGCGAGTTCGGTGACCTGACCCCCGACGAGGTGCTGGAGATCCACGACCTCGGCGCGCGCGGCATCGGGGCGCTGCGAGCGGCGTACGCGCCTCACGGGTTCAACGTCGGCTGGAATCTCGGCCGCGCGGCGGGAGCGGGGATCGAGGAGCACGTGCACATGCACGTCGTGCCGCGCTGGAACGGCGACACGAGCTTCATGCCGGTCCTCGGTGATGTGAAGGTGCTGCCCGAGGCGCTCGAGCGGACGGCCGAGCAGCTCCGTCGGCACTTCTGAGCATTCCCGGCAACAGCCGCGAGGCACTCGGCGGGGCCGCCCTCCCCTGCGGCCCCACCGACTGCCCCCGGAGGGCGGCAGCAAGCACGGATCGAACCGTCTGCGCCACCCCGATCATGGTTTAGCCGCCTGCGCCCCGGTTGCGCGCCAGACGGACGGCGAGCACAAATGCGCCGAAAGGCCAGTAGTCGGCCACAGCGGGGAGGGCATTCTGATCGGGTGGTCGAGCACGCCCGATGTTCCTGATCCTCCGCATCCTGTCGACCCCGTGGTGGGCGCCGTTCGCGGCGGTCTACGGCTTGCGGCGGTTCAAGGGCCGGGCGCGCCGCGCGGAGCAGCCTCTCGAGGCGAACGGGGCACCAGGCCCGCCGCCGCACCGAGATCATTTCTCCGCCGAAACGCCGGCTGCTGCCGAAGAGCATCGAGCAGGCTCGCAAGCGACCAGAACGCCATGACGATCAAGACGCCCAGGCAGGCGCCGAGAACAAGGTTCGAGAGTGGATCCATGCGTGTTCGATTCGGCATCAGCGGCCGGTTCCTTTAATCATCCGAAACGGATGACCCTGGCCGCACGCGGACGGTAGATCGTCGTCGGTATGGCCCGGGTCATCCTGTTCGAGCGGCAGATGCAGCGCTTCCTGCGGAAGCCGGTGTCGGTGCGAGTCGCCGCCAGCGTCATCGTCACGTCGACGGGGCTGATCGTCATCGCGAGCGGCCTCCTCATGCGCGTGCTCGACCACAAGGAGTACCCGAACATCTTCATCGGCATGTGGTGGGCGATCCAGACGGTGACGACCGTCGGCTACGGCGATGTCACGCCGAAGGCGGTTGCCGGACGCATCGTCGCGGCGTTCGTCATGCTCGAGGCGATTGCGCTGGTCGCGATCGTCACCGCCGCGATCACCTCCACCTTCGTCGCCCGCGCCACGCACCTGCAAGACGCGGACACGACGCGGGCGGAGGAACAGAGAGAGGCGGAAGTCGAGCGGCGCTTCGACGGTCTCGACGAGCGGCTCGATCGGCTCGAGACGATGGTGCGCGGCCTGACCGAGCGGTAGAGGGTCAGTCCGGGCGTCGAGCCAGCAACTCGACGGGGCTCGACGCCGGTCGTCACCTGGCCGAGTCGGGCGCGGAAGACGTGGTAGGTCCAGCTCTGGTAGAGCAGGATGACGGGCAGCAGGACGAGCGTGAAGATGCTGATCACGACCAGCGTGTAGTGGCCCGACGACGAGTTCGTCGTGGTGAGGCTGTCGGCGAAGCTCGGTCGACGAGACCATCACGCGCGGATAGAGCTCGGTGAAGAGCGTGACGACCGCGAGGACGATCGTCGCGGCGGTGGCGACGAATGCGAGACCCTCGCGCCGCCGGCGCGTGAGCACGACCGCGGCGACGCGCGGCCGCGGCGGCCAGGACGACGACGACGATGCCCGGGAAGACGTTCTTGTCGTTCTTGTCGATGCCGACGATCGAGCGTCCAGACGAGGAAGACGGCGCCGACGAGCGCGGCCGGGACCGCGAGCCGCGCCGCCGAGCCGCTCGGCGCGGGCGCGCAGGTCACCGCTCGTGCGCAGCGCGAGGTAGACGGCGCCGTGGAGCGCGAAGAGCAGCACGAACGCGACGCCCGCGACGACGGTGTACGGCGTGAAGAGATCCCAGAACGTGCCGGTGAACTCCTGCGTCCGACGAGATCGGGGACGCCGTGCAGCAGGCTCGAGAACGCGATGCCCCAGATCAGCGGGATGCCGACCGAGGCGATCGCGTTCACCCACGTCCAGACGGCTGCGCCAGCGCTGGGCTTTCGGCCTTGCCGCGCCATTCGAACGAGACGATCCGCGTGATCAGGAGGACGAGCAGGAGCAGCAGCGCGACGTAGAAGCCCGAGAACATCGTCGCGTACCAGACCGGGAAGGCCGCGAAGGTGGCGGCGCCGGCGATGATCAGCCAGACCTCGTTGCCGTCCCAGACCGGGCCGATCGACTGGATCATCGTCCGCCGGTCGTCCTCGCTGCGGCCGAGCACCGGCAGCAGCATGCCGACGCCGAAGTCGAAGCCCTCGGTCACGAAGTACAGCGACCAGAGCACGCAGAGGATCCAGAACCAGGTGGTCTGCATCAGTAGCTGGGCGCCGGCGACCGGCGCCGCTCCTTCCGCGTCGCCGCCGGTCTCAGGCGGATCGAGCCGCGCGTAGCGGCGCATCAGCCAGAAGTCGACGATCGCGAGCGCCGTGTAGAGCGCCAGGAACACCCCGAGGCTGAACGCGACCTTCGTCGTCGTCGAGGTCGGCGAGACCGCGTCGGCGGTCTTCTGGAGGCCCGTAGACGATCCAGGGCTGGCGACCGGTCTCGGTCAGGATCCAGCCGGCGAAGCAGGCGAGGAACGGGACCACGATCGCGCCCATCGCGGTCCGCTGGAACCACTTCGCCCGCTCGAGCTTCTTGCGCCACAGCAGCCAGCCGCCCCAGAGCGCGAGCAGCAGCATCAGCCCGCCGAGGTAGGCCATCACGCGCATGCACCAGTAGGCGAGCTCGACCTGCGGCATGTAGTTCCCCGGCCCGTGCTGCGCGACCTCGCTTCTCCTGGTTCTGGTTCAGACCGACGACCTTGCCGTGGAAGGACCCGGTCGCCAGGTAGGAGAGCAGCCCCGGGATCTCGATCGAGAAGCGACGGCGTCTGGTCGCTCTTCGTGAAGCCGCCGATCTGGAAGATCGAGAACGACGCCGGCTGCTCCGTGTTCCAGAGCGCCTCGGTCGCGGCGATCTTCATCGGCTGCGCGTTCGTCGTCTGCGATCCCGAACGCGTTGCCCCACCAGAGCTGGACCGCGGCCAGCGGGATCAGGAGCAGGATCGCCAGCTTCGCCGCCGCCCGGAAGACCTCGACGTTGCGGCCCCGGCGCAGATGCCAGGCGGAGACGCCGAGCACGACGAAGCCGCCCGTCAGGCAGCCGGCCAGGATCACGTGCACGTAGGCGAAGAGCGCGAACTTCTGGAACATGATCGTCGCGATGTCGTTCGCCTGCGCCGTGCCCGTCGACTTGTTGATCTGGTAGCCGACCGGATGCTGCATCCACGAGTTCGCGACGATGATGAAGTACGCCGAGAGCCAGGTGCCGAGCCAGACCAGGTAGATCGTCGCGAGGTGCACCCTCGGCGACAGGTGCTCGCGGCCGAAGACCCACAGGCCGATGAACGTCGACTCGAGCATGAACGCCCCGAGCCCCTCGATCGCGAGCGGCGCGCCGAACACATCGCCGACGTACTTCGAGAACGACGACCAGTTCATCCCGAACTCGAACTCCTGCACGAGCCCGGTCGCCGCCCCGATCGCAAAGTTGATCAGGAACAACACCGCGAAGAACCGCACCAGCCGGTTCCACTTCTCATCGTGCGTCCGGTAGTAGAGCGTCTGCATGATCGCGAGCAGCGGCGCCAGACCGAGCGTCAGCGGCACGAACGTGAAGTGGTACAGCGTCGTCGTCGCGAACTGCCACCGCGAGAGCGTCAGGGCGTTTGCCAGCAGAAAGCTCAATTGGATGCCTTGTCCGCCACGGTGCTCACAGGCTCCTCCCGAGGTCGCCCGGGCAGAATGATCTTCGTCGATCAGCCGGGCATCATCCCGACCGGGTGAACGACCGGGAGCAAACGCCGTCGACAAGCGAGGGTTCGGTGATGGAAGAGCAGGCCCGCCGGCAGCTGGCGGACATGGTCAGCTTCGTCGTCTACGGGACGATTGCGGTGCTGGCCGCCGTCGGCGGGCTGGCGCTCGAAGCACGGACGCTGCACGCCCAGCAGGCGGCCGCCGTGCTGCTCGTCGTGTCGTTCGCCGCCTGGCTCTCCCACACGATGTGGCGCGTGGTCAGAGCCCGCAGCAGGCGTGATCCTGAACCGGAGCGCTCCCACGAGGTCCACGAGTTGCTGCGCTCATGGATGATCCTGGCGACCGGGCTCCCCGGAGCCCTCGTGATGCTGCCGGCAGCGATCGGTTCCTGGTCGGTCGCGACCGGCCTCGTCATCGCCCAGGGCCTCGGCGTCGCCGTCCTGTTCGCCGCCGGCCTCGTCACCGCCCACCTGGCCGGAGCGACTGGTGCCCTTCGCTGGGTCATGGTGGTCACCCTTCCGGCCGCCGGGCTGCTCATCGTCGGACTCGAAGTCGCGGCTCACAAGGTATGACGAGCGGCCGGATCACCCCAAAGAGATGACGCGATCCCAGCGCGGCATGAGATGTTCACAACCTTGACTCATCAACCGGCATCCGTTTGAGCAGGGTCTTCGGCTTCGCGCTGCTCGCGGCGGTGAACCCGGTGCTGCTGACGGCCACGACGGTGATGCTGCTCATGCCGCGGCCGAAACGACTTCTGCTCGGCTATCTCCTCGGTGCGTACACGACGAGCATCACGCTCGGCCTCGCGATCGTGTTCTGGCTGAGCGACTCGGGCACGCTCGGAACGACGAAGCGCACGATCAGCCCCAGCATCGACATCGTCCTCGGTGCGCTCGCGCTCCTGATCGCCTTCGTCGTCGGAACGGGTCGCATGACACAGCGCAAGGAGCGCCGCCGGAACGCGCACGCCGACGAACCGAAGAAAACTCCACGCTGGCAGCAGACCTTGAGCAAGGGCTCGGCCCGAGACACGTTCGTCGTCGGCATCCTGCTCAGCTTCCCCGGAGGGTCCTATCTCGCCTGCCTGACGACGATCGCCAAGCTGAACCTCAGCAACGTTTCGATCGTGGTCACCGTCGTGGCAGTCGCAATCGTCATGCTGCTGCTGCTCGAAATACCGCTGCTCGCCTACACGTTCGCCCCGAACTGGACACCCGCAGCCGTCGAGCGGCTCAAGGGGTGGCTCGCCCGGAACGGCCGCCGGGCCGGTGTGACCGCGGCCACCGTGATCGGCGTTGCCCTGATCATCAAGGGAGTGGCCGGCCTCCTCGCCTGAGCTGCGCTGCGGCTCAGGCCGCCCAGCGTCGAAAGACGACTGCGGTGTTGTGCCCGCCGAACCCGAACGAGTTCGACAGCGCGACCTCGACCTGCTGTGTTCGAGCGGTGTTCGCGACATAGTCCAGGTCGCAGTCCGGATCGGGATCGGTCTGGTTGAGGGTCGGCGGCAGGATCCCGTGACGCAGTGCGAGGATCGTGAACACGGCCTCGACGGCCCCGGCGGCGCCGAGGGTGTGACCCGTTGCCCCCTTGGTCGAAGAGATCGGTGTGCGGTGGGCCTTCTCCTCGCCGAGCGCCAGTTTCAAGACGCGGCTCTCGCCCGCGTCGCCGGCCGGCGTGGAGGTGCCGTGCGCGTTCACGTAGCCGACGTCCTCCGCCGTGATGCCCGCATCGGCAAAGGCCATCCGCAATGCCCGCGCCGGGTTCTCACCGCTCGGGTCGGGATCCGAGACATGGTTCGCGTCGGACGAGATGCCGTACCCGACGACTTCCGCATAGATGTTCGCTCCACGCGCCTGTGCATGTGACAGCTCCTCGAGCACCACGACCGCGGCACCCTCGGCGATCACGAATCCGTCACGCCCGGCGTCGAACGGGCGAGACGCAGCCACGGGATCGTCGTTTCGCACCGACAGCGCGCGCATCGCTCCGAAACCCGCGAGTCCCACCGGTGTGATCGGCGCCTCGGTGCCGCCGCAGAACATCACGTCGGCCCGGTCGAGGCGGATCGCATCCAGGCCGTCGCCGAGCGCCATGTTGGACGCGGCGCACGCGGTGCACTCCGAGACGAGCGGCCCGCGCGTGCCGAGCTCGATCGAGACCCAGCCTGCGGCGAGATTCGGCAGCGTCTGCACGATCGAGAACGGGCTCACGCGCTCCGGGCCTCGCCGCTCGATCTGGAGGACGCACTCCTCGAACGAGCTCACGCCGCCGATCGCCGTCGCGATCGCGGCGCCGGCGCGCTCGGCCACGCGCCCAACCGCCAGCCCCGAGTCCGCCTCGGCCTGACGGGCGGCCGCGAGCACGAGCTGTGTGCAGCGGTCCATTCGCCGCGTCGATTTCCGGTCGATGAACGCGTCGACGTCCAGGTCCTTCACTTCACAGGCGAAGCGCGTCGAATAGCCGCTCGCGTCGAACCGGGTGATCGGACCTGCCCCCGACGCTCCGGCGAGCAGCGCGGTCCACGAGTCCTCGACCGTGTTGCCGATCGGGCTCACCATGCCGAGGCCGGTGACGACGACCCTGCGCGTTCCTGACCCCACGGGCGTCAGGCTACCGTCAGCCCCTGCAGGAAGAGCAGGGCGACGATGCCGGTCCAGCCCGTCTGGTGGCTCGCACCGAGCCCGGCGCCGTTGTCGCCGTGGAAGTACTCGTGGAAGAGCAGCAGGTCGTGCCAGTGCGGATCGTTCTGAAACTTGTCGATCCCGCCGAAGACGGGGCGGCGGCCCAGGGCGTCGTTGGTGAACGTCGACGTCAGACGCCTGCTGATCTCGGTCGCAACCTCGTGCAGGTTCAACTCGCGACCCGACCCCGTCGGGCATTCCACCTTCAGCCGGTCGCCGTAGAAACGGTGAAGCTGGAGAAGGCCACGCAGGATGACCACGTTGATCGGGAACCAGACGGGGCCGCGCCAGTTGGAGTTGCCGCCGAACATGGCCGTATCGGATTCGGCCGGGAGGTAGTGGACGTCGTGCTCCTGCCCCTCCCATTCGAAGACGCATGGCTGCTCGAGATGGCGGCGCGAGATCGCGCGGATGCCGTGCGGACCGAGGAACTCGTCCTCGTCGAGCATGACCGCGAGGATCCGGCGTAACCGCGATTCGTCGACGAGCGACATGATCGCCCGGCCCTCGGGGCTCCGTCCCGGGCGATGAGCCAGCGACGGCACGGAGTCGGAGAACAGGCGCACGAACTCCGCGGTTCGCTCCTCGAGCTCCGGGATAACCGTCGATCAGGTCGGGCTCGAACACCGTCGCTGCGCACAGCGGGAGAAGACCGACGAGCGAACGGACCTTCAACTGGATCGCGGCACCGTCGGGCATGCGCATCACGTCGTAGTAGAAGCCGTCCTCGTCGTCCCACAGTTCGGTGTCGCCGTCCGGGGGGTTCATCGCGATCGAGATCCACTCGAAATGGGCGATGAACTTGAGCGCGATGTCCCGGTAGACGGGATTGGTCTTCGCCAGCTCCGCGGCGATCTGGAGCATCCACTGGCAGTAGAGCGCCATCCACGCCGTCCCGTCTGCCTGCTCGAGCGTGCCGCCGCCCGGCAAAGGCGCCGACCGGTCGAAGATGCCGATGTTGTCCAGGCCGAGGAAGCCTCCCTGGAAGAGGTTCCTGTCGTCAGGGTCCTTGCGGTTGACCCACCAGGTGAAGTTCGTGAGCAGCCGCTCGAACACCCGGGCGAGGAACGCAGCGTCGCCGGCCCCTCTGATCTCCGCCTCGCGCTCGTACACGTACAGCGCCGCCCAGGCGGTCACGGGCGGATTGACGTCGCTGAAGTTCCATTCGTACGCCGGGACCTGACCGTTCGGATGGAGGTACCGCGTGGTGAGCAGCAGCTCCACCTGCTGCTTGGCGAAGTCGACGTCGACGAGCGACAAAGGTGCGCAGTGGAATGCGAGGTCCCAGGCGGCGAACCAGGGGTACTCCCATTTGTCGGGCATCGAGATGACGTCCGCCGCGACCATGTGGAACCACGGGACGTTGCGCACCGAGCTGGCCGGTGCGTTGGCATCCCACGGGTTGACGCCGTGATCCCGCAGCCACCGGTGGACGTTGTACTCGTAGTACTGCTTGCCCCACAGCAGTCCCGCGAGCGCCTGGCGCATCACCATCGTCTCGTCGCGGGGCAGCGACCCAGGGATCACCGTCGCGTAGAACTCGTCCGCCTCGCGACGTCGCGCTTCGAGCACGCGATCGAGATCCGGGCCAAGCGGCGCTTCCTGTCTGGGTCTCGGCCGCCGCGCATCGCCCGTGGCCGTCAGGCGCAGTCGGATGCTCGCACTCTCACCGGCGCCGATGGTCAGCACGTGCAGTGCGGCCGCCTTGGTGCCCGTCCGTCCAGGGTTGACCGCGTCTGCTTCGCCCCCGACCACGACACCGGCCGATCGCATCCTTGACGTACGCCGAGGTGTTGGGTGTGCCGAACAGGCGCTCGGTATTGGTCTCGTTCTCGCAGAAGAGGAGCTCCGCCTCTGCATCGGCGCGCAGCAGCCACTCGCCGAGCTCCGGATGAGAGGCCCGCAGAGCGGCGATCCCCGGAGCGTCGTCCACCGCCCCGAGCACCGGCTTCTCGACGTCGTCCCCCCACGACCACGTGTTGCGGAACCACAGCGTCGGCAGAAGGTGCAGGGTCGCCGGATCCGGCCCGCGGTTGTGCGCGGTGACGCGCATGACGATGTCGTCGTGCGTGGCCTTGGCGTACTCGACGATCACGTCGAAGTAGCGGTCATCGTCGAAGATGCCGGTGTCCATCAGCTCGTACTCCATGTCCAACTTGCCGCGACGAGCATTGGTGGACACCAGATCGTCATACGGGAACGCCCGCTGCGGGTACTTGTACTGGCACTTCAGGTACGAGTGGGTCGGCGTGCTGTCGAGGTAGAACCAGTACTCCTTGACGTCCTCGCCGTGGTTGCCCTCCTGGTTGTTCAGGCCGAACATGCGCTCCTTGAGGATCGGGTCGGCCCCGTTCCACAACGCCAGCGCCAGACAGAGCCGCTGGCGGTCGTCGCAGATGCCGGCGATCCCGTCCTCACCCCACCGGTAGGCGCGCGAGCGGGCGTGATCGTGAGGGAACGAGTTCCAGGCGTCCCCGTCGGCGCTCTGGTCCTCCCGCACGGTCGCCCATTGCCGCTCGCTCAGATACGGCCCCCACGACTTCCACGCAACCTCACCGGTGCGGGCTTCCTCGAGTCGTCGATGTTCGGGGGTCTTCGCACTCGCAGGGTGGGCCGACACGACGACCCAGTCTGCCTCGATCCGCGCGCGGTGCCTTCATCCCCATCGGGTGATGGTGATCCGCTTGCGGCGGTCTACCCTCACGCCGCGTGCTCGAGCCTGCCACCGCAGCACCGCTCGGCGTCCGCTACGACGGCCGCGGAGCCAGCTTCGCACTGTTCAGCAGCGTCGCGGAGCAGGTCGAGCTCTGCCTCTTCGACGACGGAGGCGTCGAGACACGTTTCGGTCTCCAGCAGGAGGAGGGGTACGTGTGGCAGGGCTACCTGCGCGACGTGCAACCGGGGCAGCGCTACGGCTATCGCGTGCACGGCCCATGGAGCCCGGCCGCGGGCACCCGCTGCAACCCGGCCAAGCTCCTGCTCGACCCGTACGCACGTGCGATCGCGGGCGAGGTGCAGTGGCACCCCGCCGTCTACGGCCACGCCTCCGGCGATCCGAATCTCGCGGACGCGCGCGACTCGGCGCCCTACGTGCCGCGCTCCGTCGTCGTCGCCCCGGACTTCGACTGGGACGGCGACGCGCCGCCCGGACGGCAGATGGCCGACTCGGTCTTCTACGAGGTCCACGTCAAGGGCTTCACCAAGCTGCACCCCGGCGTGCCCGGCGAACTTCGCGGCACCTACGCCGGCCTCGCGCATCCCGCCGCGCTGGCTCACCTGCAACGCCTCGGCGTCACCGCGGTCGAGCTCCTGCCGGTGCACCAGTTCGTCCACGACGCGCAGCTGGTGCAACGCGGACTGCGCAACTACTGGGGCTACCAGTCGATCGGCTACTTCGCCCCGCACAACGGCTACGCGTCGGACGACGGCGGCGGACAGGTGGACGAGTTTCGCCGCATGGTGCGGGCGTTGCACGGCGCCGGCCTCGAGGTGATCCTCGACGTCGTCTTCAACCACACGGCCGAGGGCGACCAGTGGGGCCCCACGTTGTGCTTTCGCGGCATCGACAACGCCGCCTACTACCGCCTCCAGGAAGACCGCTCGCGGTACGTCGACGACACCGGCTGCGGCAACACGGTGAACGTGGTCCAGCAGCAGGCGCTGCGCCTCGTCCTGGATGCGCTGCGTTACTGGGTGCAGGAGATGCACGTGGACGGCTTTCGCTTCGACCTGGCCGCCAGTCTCGGGCGCGGAGCGAGCGACTTCGACCCCTCGGCCGCCTTCCTGGAGACGGTCGGCCAGGATCCGGTCCTCTCTCAGGTGAAGCTGATCGCCGAGCCGTGGGACATCGGCGCCTACGACCTCGGTGGGTTCCCCGCCGGCTGGAGCGAGTGGAACGGCAAGTACCGCGACACGGTGCGTGACTTCTGGCGCTCGACGCCGGGAACGCTGCCCGATTTCGCGACGCGCCTCAGCGGCTCGCGCGACCTCTACGGGCACGGCGGCCGGCGCCCGGCCGCCTCGGTGAACATCGTGACGGTGCACGACGGGTTCACGCTTGCAGACCTCGTCAGCTACGACGGCAAGCACAACGAATCGAACGGCGAGGACAATCGCGACGGCACCGACGACAACCGCAGCTGGAACTGCGGTGTGGAAGGCCCGACCGACGACCCGGCCGTGCTCGAGCTCCGCGCGCGCCAGCGGCGAAACTTCATCGCCACGCTCCTCCTGTCCGAGGGAGTGCCGCTGCTCCTCGGCGGCGACGAGTTCGCGCGCAGTCAGCGTGGCAACAACAACGCCTATTGCCACGACGACGAGCTCACCTGGTTCGACTGGGCCGCTGCCGAGCAGAACACCGATCTGGTCGACTTCACGGCCCGCCTCTGCCGCCTGCGCGCGGAGCACCCGGTCTTTCGGCGCCGCCAGTTCCTGCTCGGCAAACCGGCCCATGCCTCGGAGCGCGACGACCTCGACTGGTACCGCCCCGACGGCGGCGCGATGACCGACCAGGACTGGTCTGCGTCCTATGCGCGGGCGGTGACGATGGCACTGGGCGGCGACACCGGTGTGAGCGGCTCGCCCGACGATCCATTCCTGGTGATGCTGAATGCCTGGTGGGAGCCGCTGGTTTTTCGCGTTCCGGGACCGCTGCTCGCCCTCGGCTGGCGCATCGAGGTCGACACCGCGGAGCCCGGCACTGCGGGCGCCGACGTTGATCCGTCCGGTGCCGTCAGCCTGACGGGACGCTCACTGCTGCTGCTTCGCGGCGTTTCGTGAGCTCGACTAACGGCACGAGCGCGATCTTCGGTCCGACGCCGATCAGCAGGAGCAGAAAGATGTCGAGGATCGCGTAGACGTCGAAGGACGACGAATCCACGGTCAGCCGCCGTTACCGGCCGGATCGTTCGGTGCCGGCGAGCGCGAGGAGCAGCTCACCGACCCGACGGTCGGCCACGGTCGCGTGGCGCATCGGCCGGTTCGGGTCGACTCGATAGCGGTTCCGTGTACCGACCCGTTCGCGAACGAGATAACCCTCATCACAGAGGTCGGCCAACATGCGGTAGGCGTGACGATCCGTGAGTCCGACCCGCCCGGCGATCTCGCGCACCGGCAGATCCGGGTCCCGTGCAACCTCGATCAGCACGGCCCCATGGGAGCTGATGAGCGTCCAGTGACGCTTTCCGGTCATCTCGGTCGACCCTAGGTGCCATGACGCCGGCAGTCGTCGTCCCTATTGGGTGATCTCGCCACGTTGCCGTGGCAGTCTCAGACCGTCTCCACGTCCGAAGAGGCGCCGGAGGTTCCGGGCCGCGACTCGATCCCGTCGGCTGCCGCTCCCGACGGACGGCCGAGCCACGTCCCGGCCACGACGAGCGCGGCACAGACGCCCAGTCGGGCGGTCAGCTGTTCACCGAGGAGGAGCGCGGCGCCAACGGCTGTGAGGACCGGGATGACCAGCTGCACGGCGCCGGCGGTCGTGCCGGAGAGCGACCGCTGGCAGGCGTACCAGGCGACGTATGCGAGCGCCGTCGTGCCCGCGCCCATCGCGATCGCCCAGGCCATCCCGGCGGCGGTGACATGCAACCCGCCGACGGCCCCAACCAGCGCCGGGACGGCCAGGACCGCCGCGAGCACCACGAAGTGGCCGGTGGTGGCCACTCGCGGGTCGCTTCGCGTGCGGCCGGCGGCGGTATAGAGGCCCCACGCCGCTCCGGTCACGGCCAGCAGCAGCACGCCGAGCACCGTCACGCTCTGGATCGACCCGCTGGCGAGGACAGCGATCCCGGCCAGCGAGATCGCCGCGCCGACCGCACGACGGAACGGGATCGAGTCGCCGTGCAGGACGTCCCACATGACGAGCGTGAACAGCACCGTCGCGTAGAAGACGAAGGTGCCGGCAGCGGCACCGATGTGACGGTAGCCGTAGGAGATGCAAACGGCGTAGACACC
Source organism: uncultured Thermoleophilia bacterium (assembly GCA_963779535.1). Lineage (GTDB taxonomy): Bacteria > Actinomycetota > Thermoleophilia > Gaiellales > Gaiellaceae > PALSA-600. The sequence goes on from CAVZYP010000004.1 coordinate 472,291, forward strand.
GAGCCAAAGCGCCGGGCGGAGGTTGGCGCGACCGACCACGATTCGCTCCCGCCGCGCGACCGCGATCGCTACCAGGGCGATTGCTCCGGCCACGAACCGCACGGCCGAGAGCAGGCCGGCGTCGAGCAGATCCGCCGAGACGACATGACGAGTGATCAGAGAGTTCGCCGAGAACGACACGAGCACGAAGACGAGCAACAACGACGTCGTGCGATCCGCCACAGGCCCGCGAGCGGCCGGCTCGGGAGTCCGAGCGCCGCTGGTTCCAGACGTCGTCATCTCACTACATCACGGCGGCCGACGCCGCGGCTGCGCCTGCGGCCTCGGCCTCTGCCTCTGCATCCGGCGCGCTCGCCGACCCACGTTTGCGGGCGGTGACCATGACAGCTGCGCCGACGAGGAGATACGCGGTCAGGACGACCAGAGCGTGCGTGATGGCATTGCCGTCGAAGTAGAGGGTGTTTCGGACGGCGGTCGTTCCGGCGCCGGCGGGCAGATAGGGGCCGATCGTGCGCCAGAAGCCGGGCAGGAACGCCGCAGGCACCGAGCCGCCTGCGGCCGGTGCCCCGAAGATCACGAACACGACGACGACGACGAGCGTCCCCGGCGGACCGAGCAGGGTCTGGAGGGCCGCGGTCGCGAGTGCGACCGCCGCCATCACCAGGATGAACAGCGCCCAGAGCACGAGGAACTTCGACGTGGGGATCGCGCCGAGGACCGGCCCGGCGATCGTTGCGGTGACGAGCGCGCCCAGCACGGCCACGACGCTGAGCGCTGCCGCGCGCCCACGCGGTGTCGACAGCCCGCCGAAGGCCATCGCCATCGTCGCTGAGAGGTAGCCGCCGACGACCAGCGCCATCGTGAGCAGGAACGAGACGATGCCGGCGGCATCTCCCTTCGGCAGGGGATGAACCTGAACGATCTCGATCTTCTGGTGAAAGGCCACGGCCGCTGCCCCGAATGCGGCGCCGAGAGCAGCTGCGGCACTCGGGCCTGCAGCAGGAACGACGAAGAGCTTCGCTCCCGCCGGGCTCACGACGAGCGCGCCGACGACCTTCCGTTCGTCGATCGCGTGCAACGCAGCTGCCTGGCTCGGGTATGGAACCGTCTTCAAGGAGAAGCTTCTCCCGACAGCGGCCGGCATCGCCGGCGAGCCGACTACACCGAGCGCAACCCGGTGAGGCGTCGGCGAATGGAGGGCGCCGACATACGAGAAGACGAACACCGCTTGCACGAGCAGAGCGACGACCAGCCCGAGGAGCAGGGGCCGCTCGATTCCGCGCGATCCCGGCGCGGCGTCGGCGTCTGGCGCGGACGTGCTCGTTGAATCGCCGCTGTCGTGCACGCTGTCAGCCACCGCGGCGATCGTAGACGACTGCGAACGGGCTTCGTAGCCCGGCACGCAGCGGGTGCTGTGAGCCGCGGGAATCAGCGATCATCCAGAAGAGGTGACGTGCATCCTGCCGGCAAGGTTCAGGGTCACGCTGAAGGTCGCAACGTTTCTCGATCGGCGACCGCCACGGACGGAGGTCCTTGATGCTCGTTGCCTCGATGAGCGGCTGGTGGCTGGGTGGGGTGCTGTTCTTCATCATCTGGGTGCTGATTGCGTTCTGGCCCGCTCGGGTTGCCGCCCGCAAAGGCCACAGCTTCTTCCTCTTCTTCATCTTCAGCCTGTTCTTCTTCCCGGCAGCACTGATCGTCGCCTACCTCGTCAGGGACCGCCGCCGCGTTGCTTGAGAACGGCCGATGCTTGTCACGCGAACGACGAGTAGGGTCACGCTGATGGAGACCACGCATTCGTTTTCGTTTCGCGGCCGCGACAGCAACGCAGCGGTCAGGTACCGAGAGAACGAGGATCCGGAACGCTGGGGCTACGGGTTACTCGAGCTTCCGTGGCCGTCGAGCCTTGCGAAGGGGCTCCCCGTGCTCGAGGTCGACATCTCGACTCCGGTCGAGGGCTATGGCGCGGTGATGGGGTGGATCCAGGTCGTGCGGATCCAGGTAGCGGAGTCGAGCACGTCGCTCGTTCCGGGAGGCGAGAAGGCGCCGGCAGGAACTCACGTCTGGGTCGATGTGCCGCCTCAACTGCAGGCGCTCGGCGTGCCGTTCGTGTCGTTCGGGCGCTGCCCCACTCTGTTCGATGCTCCGGCATCGACCGAGAGCGATGTCCGTTTCGTCGCTGACTCCTTCCTCACGGCCAGCCCGGACGCGCTGGTCAGCCGACGTTCACGGGCGTGCTTCGGTCTGCGTTGGGGCTACGCGACGAAGCTGGGAGAGAAGGCCGAGCTGATCCAGCCGACACTGCTCGACGTCAGCCATTGGGAAGAGGTCATGCCCGTGCTACGTGAACATTTCCCCGAGTGGGGATTCGAGCCCGAGTGGCTTTCCTGAGCCGCGGCGGCGCGTGGCCGAACTGCCCGGAGGTCATCCGGGCAGCCCAACCGCGGCGAGTCAGCCGTCAGCTCCAGCGGCGGAGCGAAGCAGAATCGTGCCGCTTACGGATACTGAGTCGATTTCGGCCAATTGCAAGCTCGTGGCGCTGCCCGCCTCGTATTCGCACTCGTGAGCGCAGGTGCGAAGCCCAGGGACAGCAGGAGGGCAATCACCGCCATCCCCGGCTCCGCTGACGACGCCAACCCCCCAACAGGCCCACGTCGATGAACCGAACCTAGCCACGACGTTCGGGTCGACGAGGTGAAGACTCGGTTACGAGCTGGTTCAGGTCCGGGCCTAGACGCCGGCGGCGGTAACGACGAAGTCGGTTGCGAATCCAAGCGCGATCCCTGCGAGAACGAGCCACATGACGAGTGTTGTGTGGCCGTAGCGACGGTTGACCGCGAAGAGCTCCTGCACGACATAGAGGATGGATCCGGCGGCCACGGCGAAGAACACGACGGAGAGGGCGTCGCTCGTCCACGCTTGTCCGATCAGGGTCCCGAAGAACGTTGGCGCGCCGCCGATCAGGCCGAGTAGGAGGAGGTAGCGCCAGGAGGGTCGTGTTCCCTCGGCGCTCATCGGGCCGCAGATGCCGAAGCCCTCCGTCGCGTTGTGCAAGCCAAAGCCGACGATCAGGACGACGGCCAAGCTGATCTCCCCCGCGCTCGCTGCCTGGCCGATGGCGAGTCCTTCTCCGAAGTTGTGCACGCCAATGCCGATCGCGATCAGGAGCGCGAGCTGCGATCCGGGGGTCATCCGGTCGAGCCAGCGACGATGCGCGTACTCGTCGATCGCGGCCGCCCCGGGACCAACGAACGAAGTGGCGCGGGTGTGCGCCCGCCGCTTCAGCCATTCCGCGTAGTAGACGAGCGACATCAGCCCAAGTGTGAAGCCGGCCAGGCCGAGCGCTGCGAGCCACGTGAACTGCCCCCAGTGGCGCTCGTTGAGCGCGCTCTCGATCGGGTCGACGGCCCCGGTGAGCACATCCCAGAGCAGGAAGATCAGGATGCCGGTCGCGAGTGCGCTCAACCCGACCCGCGCCGCGGGTGAAAGCCCGCGCAGCCTGCCGACCGGCAGGCCGAGAAAGATCGTGGCGCCCGCGATCGCGCCCAGTAGGAGAATCTGCGAACTCGACATTGCCCTGTAAACTATGCCTTACATTGAATGTCAAGGAGCCCTGACATCCTCGCCGGGCTACGAGGCCGCGTCCAGGAGCGGATCGGTCGGCTGGACGCCTGCCGGCTCCTCGGCACGAATGGTGATCCAAGTGACGAGGGTTGCGATCAGGACGAAGAGCACGAGCGCCACAACTCCGTCCCCGATCCCGAGGCCGCCGGCCGTTTTTGACTTGCCCATCCAGTCCGCGAACGATGCGCCCAGGGGCCGGGTCAGGACGTAGGCGATCCAGAACGCCAGCACCGAGTTGAGATTGAAAAAACGCCAGGCGATCGCCGGCAGGAGAAAGAGACCGGCGAAGAGGAGTCCTGCCGAGAGAAAACCGAGCTTCGCGGTATAGGCCGCGAGATCGCCGGCGGCCGTCCCCATGGCAAACGTCGCGAGGACGGCGAGCCAATAGAACGTCTCGCGACGCAGGGTGGTGATGCTGTGGATCGACAGCGTTCCCTCGACTCGCGACCACGTCCCGAAGATGACGACCAGCGCGACCGCGAAGAAAACCGTCGAGGCGACGTACGGCACCCCGAACTCCACGTGCAGGACGTCCGCCGCCATCGTTCCGAACACGGCGACCATGAGCACCGCCAGCCAGTAGATCCACGGGACGTAAACCCTCGCGTGGTACTGGATCAGCATCGCGATCACAAACCCGACGAAACCGGCGAACACAGCCGCGTACGGGTTGTAGCCGTGGACGAGGTAGTCGGAGACGGCCTCGCCCATCGCTGTCGTCAAGATCTTGATGATCCAGAAGACAACCGTGATCCGAGGCGGCACCTTCGAGCCGGCCGGCTGCCGGAACATTCTCACAACGATCCTCGGCCCGGCCCACCCGACCTCGTCCGAATTGCGAACCGACTCACCGTGGAACCCTGCCGCGCGCAGACGGCCTCGATTCAGAGGATTTGGTTCAGATTGCGTTGTCCCCGCTTGGCGCACCCAGTGGTAGACCGCCACTGAGCCCGGTCTGGAGTCAGATCGGCGCGACGTCGAAGCTCAGCAGCGACACGACAAGGCCCCAGCTACTAACCGCATCCGTGACCGTGTCAGCGACGACCGACCGAAGCTCCGGCCCTGCCTCTCGCAACTCGCTCGAGGGTCGCTCCATCACAACAGCACGCATAGCCGTCTGCGCAATCTGTCTTGTCGCGTCCTTGTAGTCGACAACTTTCAAAGCCGCCGCGACTGGGTCGATGACCTTCCCCTCGACCTCTGCGCTTGCTCTCACTGCGACGCCGTCGTTCGCGGTCACCTTCGCATCGACTACAACCACGACGAACGGGCTCAGATCCACAACGCTTACCCGTCTCCATCTGTTGAACGTCCGGACCGACCCCGGGCCGCGAATCAACAGCGGCTCCCGGTGCCCACGTAGCACGACCGCGCACTGGTCGGTGCCGAGGACATGCCTGAAGTAAGACATTCTCGGAGCTTCGCACGAGGTAACCGGCCGCGCGGCGCCCGCACCAAAGATGGGCAGCGCGGCTTGCCAATCTGCGCAGGTCCGCCGATGTGCGCGCTCCGTTTCGCCCCTAGCGTCTCGTCTCGACACCTGTCCCTTTTGTGACACAACCGCGAGCTCGAAGGAGGAGCAATGGTCAATCCCGCAGCAGGCCCAACCGGCGGAGGCAGGCGACGGCTCACGATTCTACGGATCGTCGGCGGCACCGCACTCGCGGCGGCCGCGCTGGCCTCGCTCCCGGCGAGTGCCGCCGCGACATCAGGCCGCGCAGCCCCGACACAGGGCGAGTCGCTCGGAACAACCGGCGACTCCCCAGCCGCCGCTTATTCCGCAGCCGTCACGCAGGTCTGTGTCGGAGCGCTCCTCTTCGACCATGCACACCAGATGGGCACACGGTCCGACGCGCTCTCGATCGCAGCCGACATCCGAGCCTCGACCGCGCGACGCCTCGACCACGTCACCGCCGTTTCCGTCCCACCCGAGCTCCAGAACAGCAACAGCCGTTGGATCGACTCACAACGCCGACTCGCGGCGCTCTACGCGACAACCTGGGTACGCATCTACGACACCATCGACGCCGCTCACACACCAGCACAACGAGCCACTCTCCCGAAACGGCTCGAAAAGCTCATCCATGCACCAGACGCGCTGAAGTCGACAGCAGCGCGCCTCGAACTCGAACTGAACGTCCCCGACTGCACCGGCGGAGGCGCGTGAGCCGCTCCGTTTGTAGACAAGCCCTTCTCGGGCAAGAGAAACGGCCCGAGAAGGGCCGTTTCTCGTTCCGCAGAGCCAAGCGGGCGCAGGGGCTCGAACCCTCGAGGACGGCCCTTCGGCCGTTTATTGAGACCTCCTTCTCGCACGCAATGAGCTCGACGAACCGCCAGAGCGTGCGCGAGTTCGATCTCTGGATCGTGTTGGCCACACACCACCAACGCCAACCGTTGCCGTGCGTCACCGGCGGCCGCGACCGCAGCGCGGGCTTCATCTGTCGCTGCAGCCAGCGAATGAGGAGGATCGTGCGGGTGGCGATCGCCTCCCTTGCGAAGGCCTTCACGCGGGCGGGACTCGCCTTCGTGACCGTTCGTGTCCGATGCGGTGCTCTTCGATCCGGCGTGCTGCGGTCTGGGCGACTGTGGGCATTGCGTGCTCGGGGAAGGCGAAGGTCGAGCTCGCGTTGATCTCGCAGAGGACGAATGTGTCGTCGCCTGAGGTGGTCTTCGGCCCGTAGAGGAAGTCGGCGTCCCAGATGACCGGCAGGGTGTGGGTGTCGATGCCGAGGAGCTGTTGCATCTCTGGCATCCACTTCGACTCGATCAGGGTGCGCAGGCGGCTGAAAGCGGTCGCGGTCGGGAGCTCGAAGGTCTTTCCCGGCGCCGGCGCACCGGCGCTTGCGGGGCGGAGTCCGGCTGGGTACTGGTGGGCGAACCCGACGACTTCGTTGTGGGTCAGGTAGGCGCGGATCATCCCCTCGGCGATCCGCTGCTGGAAGGGCTGCTCGACGATCACTCCTCCGTCTGCGAAATACGGTTCACAGCGGAGCAGGAACTCACTTAGCCGCAGCCGCTCTACTGAGCTGTCGCGGGTGGCCTGTTGGACCGCACCAGAGGATCGTCGTCAGGCCGGTCGAGCTCGACCTTCCAGACGCCCTGCCCGCCCATGCCCACGTTGCTGCTTCAGGACGCGAGCGCCCCCGTCGCTCAGTCGTGATGGGGAGCTGTTCGCGAAGTTCGGCGGCTGACCGGTAGAGGCAAGTGTCGGTCCCCCAGCTCATGTCGCGGGTGTCGACCAGCACCTTCTTGGTTGCCATCTTCGAGATCACGTCCGGGTGGGCGCTCACCCAGACACCAGCCGCAGCGACCTCGTCGCAGCAGCGAGTCGAGCTTGGAACGGTCGAGGCCCTGCTCGATCGGGTTGACCCAGACGAGCACGCCGTCCAGCTTCAGAAGCTGCTCCCGCACGCTCTCCATCTCGTCGTCCGAGTAGATGACCGGTTCGGCAGCGATACCAAGCGCGGCAAACGCTTCGAACACGCCGTGAAGCCTGCACGTCTCGACGACCGGCGCACCCGGCCGCGGACGATCCCACTCCAACCGCCACAACAGACCGACTCTCAACGCCTTGACGCTCACGCCGGCCATTGCGGAGCTAGTGCTCGTGCATTTCGCCGGGCTCGGTCGTCGACACGGTTCGCCACGACTGCCAGGTGATCTGCAGGATGACAACCGTGATGACAAGGCCGATGATCGGGTCGCCGCGCTCGAAACCGAGCGCAACGAGGAGCGCGCTGGCGACCACAGCGAGCGAAACGAACCCGTCCGCACGTGCATGGTTTCCGTCCGCAACAAGCGCAGGGCTCGCGAGCCGTTCGCCCGCGCGCAGCCGCACCCGCGCCGCGATCTCGTTTCCTACAAACCCGATCACCCCGGCCGCTGCGAGAACCCACAGATGCGTCAAGTGCTGAGGGTGAACGAAACGAACGATCGTTGCGTAGAGCGCCACGCACGCCGAGACGAAGATCGCCAACACCACGAATAGCCCGGCGATCTTCTCGACCCGAAAGCTGCGCAAAAAGAACGCGATCGCGAGCGGCACGGCCGTCAGCGCATCACCGAAGTTGTGGACCAGATCAGCGAACAGCGCGACCGAACCCGTCAACACAAAGATCAGAAGCTGCGCGACCGCTGCCGTACCAAGCACACCCAGGCTGATCGCGACCGCCTTGATCCCCTCACGCGAGCGAACGATCGAGCGGTCGACCAGACCGTGCCCAGTGCCCGGCAGGCCGGCCCGTGCCCGTGCCCGTGCCTGTGCCCGTGCCCGTGGGCATGGGTGGCATCCTCCGCGAGCACGCCCGACTTCTGCGGCCAAAGCACATGCCGGTGCGCGCCGCCATACGGATGACGATGGACGTGCGAACCATGCCGGTGCGCGACTTCTAGACGTGGAGAGGGCATCTGGCTGAACGCTAGTCGTCGTGGCCGAGCTCGACGACCAGGCCGGCTGGTGGAGCAGCGGCAGGGCCTCCCCCGTGGAGTCGATCGCGCGTATCGGACTCCCGGACGGCAGTCGCTGTGGTGGTGGAGAAGGCGATGGAAGTCAGCCGGCCAAAGGCGGCAGATCCTGGTCAATGCGTAGGTGTCGGAGCGTCTGCTCCAACTCGGCGACGCGAATGTCAACGGCCGCTCGTTTGGCCGCGAGTTCGCGTTCCTGCCGCCCGTTGACGACGTTGGGGAACCATGCGGCAGCTTCGATGACTCGCTCGTGGCGCCGTTTGAGCTCGCGGGCCCGACGCTCCAGGTACACGACCTCGAGCAAGATCTCATCCATGTTTCGGGTGGCTGACTCATCGGCCATCGCCACATCATGCTCGCCCTGAATGTGATCTGTCCTAGCGGAACGCCCAGTCGGCCCTGCACCTCGGTCCAGCCGTCCGGACTGCGGGCAGCCCAAGACCAGCCGAGGCTAGAGCATCCACAGAGCGACAGCTACACGCAGCACCAGTCTGAGTTGCTAGGGACGAACATGATCGTGCCGGCGGCGACGGCCTCTCCCGCGAGGTCGATGGGACGCTCGTGACTCCGACGGGTTGATCGCGTGTGGGTGGCCGTTCTCCTTTACGGACCCGGTGTTCGTAACTCGGTGAGCGAGCTGCCCCGCAGCCGGTAGATGATCCAGGCCAAGCGGCTCTTTTGGTCGAAAACGAGCGAGAAAGCCGACTGCGGCGACGACCGCGTCCGGCCTGTGCAATAAAGCTTGTCCCAGTTGCGGCTCAGACCGACGAGCGAACTCGATAGCCACGGGGGATAACCGGGCAGCAAGATCCCCGCACACTTGACGGAGGTCGGGTTGATGCCTGGGTACTGCCGCCTCAGTTCCGCCTGCGCCCATGACGTGGTCTGTCCCCAGCCATCCGGCTTCAGTCCGGTTATCCACGTTATTGGTTTACCGGCATGGGCCGCACCCGCCAAGGCGCACACCAGGGAGATCACTCCTATCGCGACGATCGACCGCAAGACCGTAGGCAAGGATAAGCCAGTTGGCCGGCCGTTCCAAACCGCTCCCGGCGGCGACAACCCCACGAAGGTGATCAGCGGCGAGGGGATGACCAGGTTTCGTTGTTGATCAATCTGACTTCATCGTCCCGGGTGTACTCGAGAGCGAACTGGGATCAACCGGGCGCTCAACACGAGCTACATGGCAACACAGCTGTCACTGTTCAGCCTCGTCGTCGGCATCAGCGCTCATCCTCGCCGCGATCGGGTTCATCATCCTCGCGCTCGGCGCAACAGCTCCACGTCCGAAAGGGCGCAAGCGACCTGATAACCGCATCTCGATCCCCAACGATCGCGAGATTCGGGGCTGGGCCGTGTCTCCTAGGAGATCGCCGACTCCCCCACAAAACCGGCTGCCGCAGGACCAACCCCCTTCCGACCGATTCTAGATCGCGACATGTTCGTGTTCAAGGAGGCGGTGTCATCATTCCAGATTGAGGAGTGGCGGAAGTCGTCCGATCCACCACCTCCATGTCTGGCTCGACGCCCCGAAGGAAGGCGAGCGCGAGCTCTATTTCGTCCGAGGCCAACGCGACTTCAGCGAGCGTGATCGCACGCCACTGGAACTGCTCCGACCCCATCTGAGCCGCCTGCGCAAGAACGCCGAGCCGCGCTGGCTGGCGGTGCTCGAGGCGGCTGACGGTCTCGCGTTGAACA
>CAVZYP010000005.1:0-161227 GCA_963779535.1 uncultured Thermoleophilia bacterium
GCCTGCTCGGCGACGATCTTCTTCAAGCGGCTGTTCTCCTGCTCCAGCGCCTTCAGCCGCTGCGCCTCGTCCTCCTTCAGCGCGCCGTACTTGATCCGCCAGCGGTAGAACGTCTGCTCGCTGATCCCCAGCCGCTTACAGCGTCTGCGGGATCGTCAGCCCCTGCGCCTGGAGCTTCTCGGCCTCTCGCAGCTTGGCCACGATCTGCTCCACGCTGTAGCGCTTCGCGCGCATCGACACCTCCATTCGGGCTCTCAAAATCAGCCACCACCACACACCGAATGGACCAAACCAAGGGGGGCCGGACAAGTCAGAGGCGCTTTCCCACCGGTCGCCCCGACTACTTGTAACTTTAGTCGCAAAGTGGGAACTGAATGTAAAAGCTCGGTAATCGAGGTTCGATGCAGAGCAGCTTGCAAAGACCCTGTGACCTGAACGAGCGAGCTAGGGATAGCGCGATCAGCGCCCCGGCGTCCGGATCGCCGCCCGGCCCCGCCTGTCATCCCGCAGCTTCACGAAGAGCGCCAAGCCGGCAACACAAACCGCAGCCGCGATGAGCAGCAGAACAAGCCACGAACTGGCCGATTCCCCGATCTCTGACGCAACGTCCACACCCAGAGGCTATGTCAGTTACGTGACCACGGCTGAGGGTGAAGTCGCGAAGGTGTCGGCGCCGCGGCGTTCGGATCGCCGTCCGGCCCGGTCGCCCCGTCTGACCCAGCCGTTACCAGATCCTGTTAGGGTCATCCGGCGAGCTGTTCGCGTTGACGTGGCGGACGGGCGGGTCTTTGTTGGGCCTTTCGACGCCAGCGTCTTCTTCCTCGCTGATCTGTAGATGGGAGCGGGCGGTCTGCTCCCCACAACTGCGGGAGGACCATGAAGCGATTCATCACGGCGGTGGCCCTAGTGGTCGCCGTGTTCAGCATCACGGCGGTGGCAACCGGGACGGCGAGTAACGGGAAGGCCACACCGTTCAAGGTCAGTTACTCATACCGCACAGACCCGGGTGCGCTGTTTACGTGCTCCGGTGCTCGGGTCGTCAACAGCCAGAAGACGCTGGAGAGCGAGACGTGCCTGATTAGCGGCGACACGACAGGCTGGGTGGCTGGGACATACACCGGTAACCCGGTGGGCAACTTCCCGCCGATCAGCAGCCATTTCACTTGGTTTTCCGACTACTTCTTCAGCCTCGACCCCAACGGCCCTGACCCCGCAGCGACGAGTTGGACGGCCATAGTGACGGACAACCACGACGGTACGTTCACCGTGAACGCCGTCTCCTACTACTAGGCCGGAACGCACGGCGGCTAACCCCAGCCGCGCGGACCGAACGTTTTCAGGGAAGGCCCGCCCCCGGCGGGCCTTCCCCGTTCCCGGCTCTCGACGACACGAGTCGGGCTCGGTTGGTGTCAGCGCCCGGGCGTTCGGATCGCCACCCGGCCCGTACGCAAGTGGCGAGTTCTTTCCTGACCGACGCAGGCGAGGGTGTCGGTAGGACTGGCCGCGGTCCGACCCGACATCCCTCTGTTTACTGTGCCGCCAACGCTTGCGCACGAGACTGAAGGCGGGCAGAAATTACCCGAAGGGCAAGTCTCGCGGCGTTCGGATCGCCACCCCGACCTCACACGTCTGGGCGGGAGGACGCTCGCGCAGCGGGTGTCGTCGTGTCGGCTAGCTGCAGGTCCACGTGCCGGTCAAGTGCCCAGGCGGCGGGCCGCCTGCCACGGTGAACGTTCCGCTTTTGAGTCCCGTTGCAATGGTTGCATTCCCGGACGCCCCAAAGTTCTGCCCGGGTACTTGGACGATCGCATCGAACACCTTGACATGGCCGGGGCGATCGCCTGGGGAAAGCACCAATGCCAGGCCATTCGCTCTGGGGTTTGAGCTGGAGCAGGCGCACAAAGACCGCCTTCAGGCCGAGGTCGCGGAACTACAGGCGCAGCGTCGGGAGCTGTGTGAGGCGATCGCGGCGGAGGCCGGGGAGCACAACCTCGAGTGGGTCGATGACGGAGGTGACGACGGTGGCTTGGCGCCGACTGCGTGACCCTGGCGTCCCCGTGCTGTTGTTCGACCAGCCGGTCATGCCGGAGCGTGTCGTCGTGGCGGCGAGGCGGAAGCGACAGACACGGGCGGAGATCGCGAACGACCGGATCGAACAGGAGCAGGCAGCGGTCGCCGAAGGTCAACGCGTTGCCGAGCGGCTAGAGGCCGAAGCGAGGCAGGAGTGGGAGGCTGGCCGCCCGCGTGAGCCGGTCGGACTCGATCGCCGGCGATTCGTGTTCTGAAGTCCAAAACCCGTGCTTGCCACGACCAATCCCCGCCTAATCCCAGCGGTTCAGGCGTAAGGACGCTGGCGCAAGTGAGTCTCCTCGGGGCGGGGCGATGATTTTGCGAGTGGCTACTTGATTGCTGGGCTTCGTCCCCAGAAGCCGATGTGGGCGAAGCCACGAGCCAGGAAGTCAGGCCTGGCGGGGCGCTCGACTAGGGCGGTCGCTTGTTCGATGGTCACGGCACCGGCTTCTACTGCTGGCGGGCCGATCGCGGCCATGCTCAGGCGGTAGAACTCGGCGAGAGGCGTCCCCGCCTCGATGATGTCGAGTTCGGCGTCTGCGCCGACGTCGACGAGTCCGAGCTAGGAACGGCGACAGTTGGATTAGTCCTCGCTCTGTGGCTGGCTGGTTGTTGTCGTCGTTGGGCTGATGACGATGACGAGCTTGCCGCGTGCGCGGCCGGCGGCCAGGTGTTGCATGGCATTGGGCACGTCATTGAGCGGATAGGTCTGCTCGATCACCGGGATCAGCTGGCCGTTCTCGATCAGTTCTGTGAGGCGTTCGAGGACGGTGTAGTGCTCTTTGGGGCCGAAGGTGGTGAGCCGCTGGCCGACGAACGGCGACAGGGCGAGCGCGCGCAGTTGACGGTCCAGGCCAATCCAGCGGCCTCCGTCTTCGCCGCCGGCGATGACGAGCGTGCCCTTCGGGGTGAGCGCCCGTCGGAGCCGTGGGAGCGCCGTGTTGCCGCCGATGTCGAGGATCAGGTCGTAGCGCTTCTCGCCCGTGGCGAAGTCGTCTTGGCCGTAGTCGATTACATGGTCGGCGCCGATCGAGCGCACGAGCTCGAGTTTCAGTCTGCTGCAGACACCGGTGACTTCTGCTCCGATCGCCTTGGCGATCTGCACGGCGTAGGTGCCGACACCGCCCGAGGCGCCGACGATCAGCACCTTCTGGCCTGCCTCCAGGCGACCGACGTCGCAGAGTCCGCGGAGCGCGGTCATCCCCGAGACAGGTACGGCGGCGGCCTGCTCGAAGCTGAGCTTTGCGGGTTTGAGCGCCAGCTTGTCCTCACGCGCTGCGGCGAACTCGGCAAACGAGCCCTTGCTGATCCCGAACACCTCGTCACCGGGCTTGAAGCGCGTGACTTGACTGCCGACGGCGACTACGACTCCGGCGACGTCGAGACCGGGAACAGCGTTCTTCGGTGCGCGCAGGCCGGCGACCAATCGCGCCGCGTAGGGCAGGCCGGTCATCAGGTGCCAGGTGCCGCGGTCGAGACCGGCGGCGCGGACCTGCACCAGCACTTCGCCAGCCGCGATCACCGGCAGGTCGATCTCGGCCACATGCAACACATCGGCCGTTCCGTACTCGTTCTGGACGATCGCCAGCATTCGTTGACCGGACGACCGTGCCTTGGTTGGGCCGGCGTGTGGCGGGGTCGTTCCGATCGGGGCTGCGCTCGGGTCGATGTTCACGATGAGCCCGAGGCGGCGGGCGCGACGTCGAAGCTGAACATCATCCCGCTCTCGTGGTGCTCGGCGATGTGGCAGTGCGCCATCCAGCGACCGGGGTTCGTCACGTCGAGCAGGATGTCGACCGTCTCGCCGGTGCGGACGAGGACGGTGTCCTTCCAGACGTAGTTCGCCTCGGGCACGCCGTTGCGGGCGAGGACGACGAAGCGGCCCGCGCCGTGAACGTGGAACGGGTGGTGCATCGGATGGTCCGAGTCCATCTCGTTGACGAGCCGCAGCTTCACGCGGTCGCCGACGGTGAACTGCCACTCGATGTCGTGGTTGGCCGCGCCGGTGTCGCGGTCGACGAGCATCCAGCGCATGTTCGCGGGCGTCGTCCGGCGGTTGAGCTCGAGCATGTCGTCCTCCCACTCGATCCCGCCCGCGTCGTGGTCGTGGTGGCGTGGTGTGCGTGATCGTGCTCGTTCGCGGGCGACTCCTCGTGCGCGGCATGAGCATCGTGCGCGTGCTCCCCGTGCTCGTGCTCCGTGCCGTGGCCGTGGTGCTCATGGTCTGGTGCTCGTGACTCGACGCCGTGACGAGCGACGCGTCGACCAGCTTCATGCCGCACTTCGGGCAGCGGTCGGGCTGCTCGCTCACGACCTCGGGGTGCATCGGGCAGACGTACGTCACCGGGGCCGCGACTGCGACGAGCTTCATGCCGCACTTGGGACAGCGGTCGGACTCCTCGCCGACGACCTCGGGGTGCATCGGGCAGACGTAGACGACGTCGCCCTCGGGCGCGCCCATGTCCATCTCCGCGACGAACGCGAGCGTCTTGTCCGGGCGGCGCGTCGACGTAGGCCTCGAGCCGTCGCCGTTCGGCCGACCATTCCGGGTTCACGCGCAGCACCGCGAACTCGTCTGCGAGCGACGGCGTGGCCGGCTCCGCGGCGACGTCGATCGTGGCGAGCGTGTAGGTGCGCTCGGGCGTTCGGTGCTCGAGCGCCGTCCGTCCCGGCTCTTCGAACAGCACGTCCACGACGACGCGCTCCGACGGTGCGAGCACGACCGACTCGACGAACTCCTCGCGCTCGACCCGGCCGCTGTCGCCGCCCACGAGCTTCATGCGCGCGCCCGGCAGTGCGACGTTGAAGACGCGCGTGTTGGCCGTGTTCGTCAGGTAGAGGCGGACGACCTCGCCCTGCTGGACGGCGAATGAGGGCGCCGTTTCGCCGGCGACGAGCATGACGTTGCCGTAGCGGCCCATCGCCGCGAACGTCGTCTCGTCGGGCTGAACGGAGCGATCTGGCCGCCCTCGATGAAGACGTCGTCGAGGGTCAGGAGCAGCTCGCGGTGCGCCGGCGGCCAGTAGTCGGGCTCGGCCGGGTCGACGAGGATGTTGCCGTACTGGCCGAGCTCCTGGCCGTAGTCCTCGCGGATGTGCGGGTGGTACCAGTAGGCGCCCGGGATCGGGGAACGAGATCCGGTAGGAGAACCGGCCGCCGACCGGGATCGGCGCCTGCGTCTCGTGCGTGCCGTCGTAGCGGTTCTCCAGGCGCAGCCCGTGCCAGTGGACGGTCGCCTCGAGGTCGCCCTCGTTGACGACGTCCACGACGAGCTCCGAGCCCTGGCGCACGCGCAGCGTCGGGCCGGGGATGGAGCCGTTGTAGGCGATCATCCGCACGGTGTCGTCGCCGATCCGCTTCGCGACCGGCGCGATCCGCAGCTCGAAGGTGTCGCCGTCGGCGAGCTCCACCACCTGGGTCGGCGCCGCCTGCGGGAGGCCGGCGGTGTCGGTCGGGAAGGTCGGCGGTCGCCTCGGTGGCGTCGTGGTCGTGGTGATGCTCGTGGTGCTTCATGGCTAGAAGGCTCCTTCGGTAGCGCTCGCTGTCTGCGGGGCGGGATCGGTGCTTCTCCGGGCTGACGGTTCGCGGTCGCCGTCGAGCTGGCCCGCGATGAACGCCGCGTCGTCGGCGACGAAGCCGAGCAGCGCGGAGCCGCGCGTGTGCTGCCAGGAGAGCCCGAGGAAGTAGAGGCCCGGAACGTCGCTGACGCCGCGGCGATGACGCAGACGACCGTCGTCGCCGTGGATCGGGCAGCTCGATCCACGAGTGGTCGGCCGGTAGCCCGTCGCCCAGATCACCGCGTCGACCTCGAGCTCGCTGCCGTCGGCGAAGCGGACCGTGCGACCGTCCGCGCCGACAGCGCGCGGCCGCACCACGACGCCGTGGCGCTTCACATCGCGCGGGCTCGACCCGATCAGGGTGTCGCGGCCCCGCGCGCGCCGGCCGATCCGCGAGTCGACGGTCTTCGAGAGCAGCCCGAGCTTCGTCAGCCACCAGAAGAGGTCGCGGCCGAGCAGGCGCTGCGGCAAGGGGGTCTGGCGGGAGCCGATCGCGAGGTGAACCTCGCGGCTGCCGGCCAGCTCCTTCGCGATCTGGAAGCCGGTGTTGCCGCCGCCCACGACGAGCACGCGTCCTTCGGGCAGGTCCGCCGGTCGCCGGTAGCCGGCGCTGTGCGTCTGGAAGACCTCGGCTGCGAGGCCGCCGGCGAAGGCCGGCACGATCGGCGCCTGGAATGGCCCGGTCGCGACGACCACCGCGTCGGCGCGAATCGCGCTGCCGTTCGCGTCGAGCACGAAACCGTCCGCGTCCTTGCTCAGCGAGCGCACCGGCGTCGAGAGCTCGATCGGCAGCTCGAACTGCTCCGCGTACCGCTCGAGGTAGGCAGCGACCTCGTCACGGGTCGGGTACCCGTCCGGGTCGCCGGGGAACGCGAGCCCCGGCAGCGCGTCGTACCGGCGCGGCGTGAACAGGACGAGCGAGTCCCAGCGATTCCGCCACGCGGACCCGACGGAGTCCGCCGCTTCGAGGATCACGAACCGCTTCTCCTGTTCGGCCAGCGCACGGCCGATCGCAAGCCCCGCCTGTCCGGCGCCGACTACGGCGACGTCGTAGCGCATGTCGTCCATGACAATCCCTTTCTCTTCGGTCGAGGTGCGGTCATCTCTTTGACGTTCGCGGCGTTAGCGACCGGCGACCCGCACGCCCGGGAAGGAGCCGATGCGGGTCGGTACAGGGCCTTTGCCTCTCAGCGCTCCGGTCGAAGAACGCGAGGACGTAGGCGCGCTCGGCTGCGTACGCGACCGTCGGGTTGATCGTGCCGACCAGGGGTCGGAGGCGAGCTTGCGCGGCCGCTTCGCGCGTGCCGGCCAACTGGGGTACGAGAAAGACGAGGTCGGTGAACGCGAGGTGGGCGGCGCCTGCGAAGTCGACTGCGTAGCGGGGTCCGCGTCAGGTGGCTCCAGAACTGGGCCAGGTTCGGCTGGTGCCGGAATCCTGGGTCGGCGGCGAAGAGCATGAACGGCTTCTTGAGGCCGGTGGTGGCGACCTTGCCGAAGAGGAAGCCGTCCATGTCGAGGCCGGCATCGATCCTGCGGTCGGTGAGCATCGTCGCCGCCGCTGTGGCGCCTCCGAGGGAGTGGCCGAACATCCCGATGTGGTCGAGGTCGAGCATTCCGAAGAACGCGCCTGTTCGGCTGTCGCGGTCGAGACGCGTCAGCGCGTCGAGCACGTATCGGGTGTCGGCGATGCGGACGGTCAACGCGTCCGAGATGGCGTTGTTGCTCTCGCCGACCTTCCCGATCGAGACGGTGTGGCCGTCGGGGAAGGCGACGATGTTGGCGTCGTGTGGGTGGTCGATCGCGACGACCACGTAGCCGTGGCTGGCGAGGTCTTCGACGAGGCCGGTGTAGAGCTGCCGTTCGATTCCGTAGCCGGTCGAGAACAGGACGACGGGCCAGCCGCCGGCGCGGCGACAGCGGCACGGCGTTGGAGATGGCTGCCAGCTTGAGGCGCGTGAAGATGGAGGCGGGCAGACCTCCGCTCGCCGGCGATGAATGCCGCGACCTTGGGCGGCATGTACGGCTCCCGCTTCCCGTTCCCGGGTGCCCTGCGGGTACCAGAGCTGGATGACGAGCGAGCGGGGCTTTCGACCGTTCGTGCCGGGCTCGCGTCGAGACCGGTCGACGAGCTCGATCGAGCGGGTGCCCACCGGGTACGCCCCGGTCGGCGCCGGGATGACGAGCACGGGCTCGCCCGCTGCCTGGCGCGTGCTCGCTGTGGTGGTGGCCGACGCCGTGGTCGACGCAACGATCACGCTGATCACGACAACACCGACCGCGAGCGAGACCCGACGAGTCGCGCGGCCGCTGCGCCCGATCTGCGGTGCCTCGGCCGAGCGGCTGGCGACGCCGCGGGATGAACAGCGCTGCTGCGGCGCCGATGGCGACGAGCGCGGCGCCGAGGTAGAGCGCCGGGGTGACGCCGTGGACGAAGCTGTCGGGGGTCTGGTAGCCGCCGTAGTGGGAGAAGACTGCGGCCAGCACTGCGACGCCGAAGACGCCGCCGAGCTCGCGGATCGCGTTGTTGGCGCCCGATGCCTGGCCCTCTTCGTCGGGCTTGACCGAGGAGAGGACGACGTTGGCGACGGGCGCGAAGTACATCGCCATCCCGATGCCGGAGAGGGCGAAGGGAATGACGATGCTCGAGTAGGGCAGCGTCGTCGTCAGGATGGCTCCGATCCAGGCGAGGCCGGTCGCCTGGAGGGCGAGGCCGGTGGCCATGATCGGGCGGCCGCCGATCCGGTCGGAGAGCAGTCCGGCGATCGGGGCGATCAGGATCGGCATCGCCGTCCAGGGCAGGATCCGAAGGCCCGGACTGAAGCGGCGAGGAGCCCTGCACGGTCTGGAAGTACTGGGCGAGCAGGAAGATCGAGCCGAACATCCCGAAGAACATGAACAGCGAGGCGACGTTCGCTGCGGTGAAGGTGCGGTTGCGGAAGAAGCGCATCGGCAGCATCGGCGCTGTCGCGCGGAGCTCCCAGAGGACGAACAGTGCGAGGACGACCGCGCCGGCGAGCAGGGCGGAGACGACCTCGACCGACGTCCAGCCGGCGTCGTTGCCGCGAACGAGACCCCAGACGATCGCGAGCAGGCCGGCGGCCGAGAGGGCGAGGCCGGGCAGGTCGAGCCGGCTGTTCGAGCCGTGCGTCTCCTGCAGCTTGCCGCAGCGCGAGCGGGATCAGGACGAGCCCGAAGGGAACGTTCAGCCAGAAGATCCACTGCCAGGAGATGCCTTGCACGATCGCGCCGCCGACGAGCGGGCCGAGCGCGACGGCGAGGCCGCCGATGCCGCCCCAGGCGCCGAGCGCGAGACCGCGGCGATTCGGCGGCACGGCGGCCGAGAGGATCGTCAGCGTGAGCGGCAGCACGATCGCGCCGCCGAGCCCCTGGATCGCGCGGGCCGCGATCAGCTCGTTCGCTGACCCGGCGAGCGCGGCCAGGGCGGAGCCGCCGGTGAAGATCGCAAGCCCGATCGCGAAGAGCCGCCGGCGGCCGAAGCGGTCACCGAGCGCGGCGCCGGTGAGGAGCAGGACGGCGAAGGTGAGGGTGTACGCGTTCACCGTCCACTCGAGCCCGGCCAGGCTCGCGTGCAGGTCATGACGGATCACGGGCAGCGCGGTCGTCACGACGAGGTTGTCGAGCGTCGTCATGAAGAGCGCGATCGAGGTGATTGCGAAGGCCCAGAGCATCCTGGCCTTGTCGCTCGTATGAGTGCTCCGTGCCTTCATTTCCGGCTCCTTCTCTAGGGGTCTCGGGGTACGGCTCAAGTTCGCACCCAGGCGGCCACGCCGAAATGAGGCTGGTTCGCGGCTTGTGTGTGGCTGGCTACACCTTCGAGCCGCCGGCTCGGGTCAGGACTGCAGGAAGGCGACGACGGCGAGCACGCGCCGGTGGGTGTCGGCGGCGACGGGGAGCCGGAGCTTCTGGAAGATGCTCGTGACGTGCTTCTCGACGCCGCGTTCGGTCAAGAAGATCCGTGCCGCGATCGCGGAGTTCGACAGCCCCTCGGCCATCAACTCGAGCACTTCCCGCTCGCGAGGGGTCAGCTGGTCGAGTGGATCGTCGCTTCGTCGCCGGCCGACCAGCTGCGAGACCACGCTGGGATCGAGCGCGGAGCCGCCCCCGGCGACCCGCTTGACCGCGGCGACGAAGTCGGCCAGGTCGTAGACCCGGTCCTTGAGCAGGTAGCCGACTCCTTCCGCGCTGTCCTGCAGGAGCTCGAGCGCGTAGCCCTCCTCGACGTACTGGGAGAGAACGAGCACGGCCGTCTCCGGGTGCTTGTCGCGGATCTCCTTCGCTGCGCGTAGTCCCTCGTCGGTCTGCGTCGGCGGCATCCTGATGTCGACGATCGCGATATCGGGGCTGTACGAGCGGACTTTCAGCAGCAGATCCTCTGCGGTGCCGCTCTGACCGACGATCTCGAATCCCGAGTCCTCGAGCAGCCGCGCGATCCCCTCGCGCAGGAGCACCGAGTCGTCGGCGAGGACGACGCGGATGTGCGCCTCTTCGCCTCGCTGCTGATCTGGGTGCTTGACGTCGATGCTGGGCAGTTTCGCGCAAAACCGTCCGAGACCCCGAGCCGCGGAATCAGCCCGTCTGAGCGAGCAACGCAGTGATCAGCGAAGCGGAGAGCTCGGCCTTCGGAATGAAGCCGAGCGCGGAGCTGCCGGCGACGAGCGCGCCGAAGTCGGCGCCGTCGAGGCTCGAGGTGAGGATCACCCGGGGCGGAACGTCGAGCTCGGAAAGCCGCTCGGCGACCTCGAACCCGTCGAAGTCCGGCAACTGCACGTCCACGATCGCCAGGTCAGGGCTGTGTGTCTTCGCCTCCCGGATGCCACTCGCGCTGGTTCCGGCTTCGGCCACGACGACGAAGCCGGCTCTCTCGAGCAGCCGTCGCGCCGCCGTGCGGAAGGCGCTGTTGTCATCGATGATCAGAACGCGACGAGCCATTGGCTGATCGTGCCAGCCGGGGCTGCGATGCGTGGTGTAGCTAGCCCGACTCTTTTTCGTCGCGGCCGCCGCTAGCGTAATGACGTGCAGATCGACTTCAGAGGATCACGGATGAAGGTCTCCGCGATCGACCTTTCAGTAGCGGTCAGCTGCACGAGTCGCCGTGACTGCGACAGGGCTCACAGCGGCTGGTGGGGAAGCCCGAGCCCGCCTGATCGGCGTTGCGATTGGCGTCGCTGCAGCCGCGTGCGCGACGTTCGGTGTGGTTGGGATTCAGAGAGGGCAGGTGCGTGACGACAGCACCGCTTTTGCGGCGCTCACGATTCTGGCGGCTGTCTCGTTCGTGGGCGCAGGCCTTGTCGCTTGGCGCGGCCGCCCCGAACGGCTGACGGGAGCGCTCATGATCGGCATCGGGTTCGCGCTCTTCGCCGGCACGCTTGTCGCGGCGAACCGCTCGTTGCCGTTCACGGTCGGCCTTGCCCTGAGCCCGGTTGCGGCGGCCGCGCTGGCGCATCTCGTCCTCGCCTTTCCCGACGGTCGGCTCCATTCAGGGCTGGAGCGCTTTCTCGTCGCAGCGGCGTACGTCAATGCGATCGCGGTTCAGATGGTGATGCTCATGTTCATGGGCATCGAGCACGTCGGCGGTTGCCCTTGCCCGAGGAATCTCCTCTTCGTGCGTGACGACATGGGCGTGCATAGCGCGCTCATGAACGGGATACGGCTGGGCGGCGTCGCGATCGCAGCCGGGGTCGCGAGCGTTCTCGTTCGGCGCTGGCAGTCCGCCTCGCCGCTGCTGCGGCGAGCGCTCGCACCGATCCTCGTGACCGGCGGTGTGACGACCGCGCTGCTCGCGGCGATGCTGATCGCGGACCAAGCGTCCGCCGGGATCACCACGAGCCTCCAGTCGGCCGAGCGCGTGGCTCTTGCCACCGTGCCGATCGCCTATCTCTTCGGTCTGTTCCAGGCGCGCCTCGCGCGGGTCGGAATCAGCGAGCTCGTGGTCGAGCTGGGCAACAGTCCCGAGCAAGGACGGCTTCGAGACGCGCTCGCCCGCGCCTTGAGAGACCCCTCGCTCGAGCTCGGCTACTGGATCCCGGCCTCCCAGGAGTACGTGGATGTCGACGGGAACCAGGTCAATGTCGTTCCGACTGCAACTCGAGCGGTCACGATCCTCGAGCGCCGCGGCCAGAAAGTCGCGGCGCTCGTCCACGACGTTGCGCTCGGCGAGGACCCCGCCCTGCTCGACGCAGTCTCCAGCGCCGCCGGTCTCGCGCTCGACAACGAGCGGCTCCTCGCCGAGCTGCGCGCCCAGCTCGAGGAGACCAGAGACTCGCGGGCGCGGATCGTGGACGCCGCCGACACCGAGCGGCGGCGACTCGAGCGCAACCTCCACGACGGCGCCCAGCAACGCCTCGTCACCCTCGCCCTGCACCTGCGCATGGCCCAGGAATCCCTGCGCGACGACCCGGCGGCCGCGGAAGCGATGCTCGACGGCGTCGGCGAAGACCTCAAGCTCGCGCTCGAAGAGCTCCGCGAGCTCGCGCGCGGGCTCCACCCCGCGATCCTCACCGACCGCGGCCTCGCACCCGCGCTCCAGTCGATCGCGACGCGCGCCCCGTTCAAGGTCGAGATCAACGGCGTCCCGCACGAACGACTCCCCGCAGCGATCGAAGCAGCCATCTACTACGTCGTCGCCGAGAGCCTCACCAACGCGGCGAAGCACGCCGCCGCATCCGAGGCCCGAGTCGAGCTCTCGACGAGCGACGACACGGTCACCGTCGAGATCCGCGACAACGGCGGCGGCGGCGCGAACCTGGCCGACGGCTCGGGAATCCGCGGGCTCGCCGACCGCGTCGAAGCGCTCGGCGGACGGCTCGAGCTCCAGAGCCCAGTCGGAGCCGGAACCGTCGTAAAGGCAGAGCTGCCACTGCGCTGAGCACCAGACGGCCGCCCTCGCGGAACGAAGACGGCCGTCCTGTCGTCTCAGACGAGGGGCCGGTCAACCACGAAGCGCCAGAAGCGCAGCATGTGCTCGGCGCTCCAGCGGCCGGCCCGGCCTGACAGGTTCTCCAACTGTGTCGTAGTCATTTCGAGTCCTCTCACGGGGTGTCGGGGTACCGATTCAGACTCGCACCCGGACACGCGCGTGGAAACGAAGCTCGCCCCCGCCTTCGGTGTGGCTAGCCTCTACTTCCGAGGCCGTCACCCAAAGCGTCGACGAGCTGGCTTAGGACTTTCTTCGTTGTCGCCCTTGACTACAGACGTGCGAACAAGGTGCGAACATCAGCCTGGGTGGCGCCGGCGGTGACCGCGGTCGCGAACCAGGTGGTGCAGGACGCGCTACCCCGCTTCTTCCGGTTGCGGGTCACGTCGAACGGTCAGCCGATGACCTATACGGTCGGCGGGACGCTGTCCGATGACAGGCTTGGCGCGGGCGTCGATCCCCGTGCCAGGACGCGGCGCGCCCGGTCTGCCTCTACTGCTCGAGGCGGGCCGGGCTGCGCGCACAACGTGTCGGGCTGGCCTGTCAGCAGTAGTTGTAGGAGACGGCGCTTGGACGGAGCGGACGTCGTATACGCGCGGGAGCGTTCCGAGGCTTGCTCTGACCGCGATGGAGGCGCCGGCCGCGCTTGGCGTTTCGGACGACTTCTTCCGCGATCACATCGCCAGCGAGCTGCGCTGGGTCCGCCGCGGGGCGAAGAAGCTGGTGAGCGTGCGCGAGCTCGAGGCGTGGCTTGAGCGTGAGTCGGCAAGGACGCTTGGCGAGCGGGAGGATCTTCGGTGAGCGTCTCAGCCTGGGAGACTGAGGACACGCCTGTTTGCCATGTGCCCATGCGGGTGCGCGCCAGGTGTGCGCCACGGCGGGTCGGGTGTTCGTGATCGCTCCTACGCCTTCACAGCGGGGACGGCGGCCGATCAGCGCGAGGAAACGCAACGCGTTCCTCGAGGCCCTAAAAGACGGCTTCTCGATCACGCACGCCGCGAAGAAGGCGGGGATCGCCCGTCAGCGCATGTACGAGCTCCGGTCGGAGGACGGGGATTTTGCGACCGCGTGGTTGGATGCGTGGGAGCAGGGGACGGACGTGCTCGAGGATGAGTTGCGTCGTCGGGCGCTGGGGTACGACGAGGTCACCTACGACGGGGACGGCAACGTGATTCGGCGGGTGCATCGTTTCGACACGCCGGCGATCGTTCTGGCGTTGAAGGCGCGGCGGCCGGATCTGTACCGCGATAACGTCGCGCGGGTTGAGTTGACCGGCAGGGCTGGCGGCCCGTTGCAGGTCGAGGACAGGAGCGCCTCGCTCTCCGACGTGGCCCGCGTTCTCGTTGAGGCCGGTGCGCTCGATGCGGCGGTGGTGCTGGGAGTGCGGCTCGGCGACGTGGTCGAGGGCGAGGCTGTTGAGCTGCTATACGGCGAGTTGGAGGCGGGCTCGTGATTACTTGCCGATTGTTTCGAGACCAGGTAGCCGGTTTAACGACGCAGGTGCTCTACCGGCCCGAGGCAGTACCGCCGACTCAATTGCGGCTGGTTCGAATCCCGTATGGGCCTTCAAGGGCGGCTCCGACACACACAATTGGCTTAAAACCATGTGTCAGGGTCGCCCTGAACGTTTCCAGGGGACAGCCGGTGCACCACTCGGTGCACACTCGCGGACTTGAACCGTGCCGGACACGAGGCCGCATACGCGGCCCTTCTCGGACCTGGTCGAACGAGCGTCTAGCACGTCTGCCCGCGTAGCTTGAACCTTGCCGGGAGGCGTCAGCGCCGCGGCGTTCGAATCGCCGCCCCGCCCGGCCTCTTATCGCGCAGCTTTACGAAGAGCGCCAAGCCGACAACATCGCGGCCGCGATCAGCACCAGAACCAGCCTCGAACTGGCCGATTCCCGAATCTCCGACGCGACGTCCACGGCCAGAGGCTATGCCAGGAACGTGCGCCACGGCTGAGCGGCCTCGATGTGAAGAGGCTCGGCGCTCCCGACCGCACACCGGCCCCGGATCGTCGGTCGACACGGGAAATACCCCTTTGGGGTGGTCTCCGTTGCCCAAATGGGGTCGATGTCGTGATCGATCGACTCTTTGGCGTCCCTCTTTCCGTAATCGATAAGGAGTGTCGCCGTGTCTCGCTTCCGTTTGTCGCGTCTGCGACTCATCATCGTCTTGGCGGCCGCGATCGCGGTCGGTTCCAGCGTCTATGCGTTCGCTGCGGCGAACACCGTTCCGGCCACGACTGCCGGCGCGGGCTCTGGGGCGATCAGCGGCTACACCGTCAGTAACGTTGCCTACGGGCTCAATGCGGCGACCCCGACCAACCTCGACTCGCTGACCTTTACGATCGCTCCGACCACCGCGACCACGGTCAAAGCGCAGCTTGCTGCCGCTGGGACTTGGTACACCTGCGGCAACGTCGCGGGAGCGGTCACCTGCAACACCACCGTCCCCCAGGCGACGGTTGCAGCAGCAACCCAGCTGACTGTCGTAGCTACTCAGTAATGAACGCGTTCGCCCTTCGGGGCAGCGCCGACCGCGCGACCCGGCCTGAGCCTACGAGCTCTCGCCGGGTGGCGCCCCGAAACGTTGCGGCTTCTGTCCTCCTGGCTTCGGTCGCAGTCGCAGGCTGGTGGTTTCTCGCTCCGCCTTCTCTGGGCGGGACAACCTCCGTCGCGATCGTCGACGGGACAAGCATGATTCCGCACTTCCACCGCAACGACATCGTGCTCATCCGAGCCTCAAACCGCTACCGCGTCGGCGACGTCGTCGCCTACAAGAGCGCCTTGCTGCACCGGGTCGTACTCCACCGCATCGTCAAGATCAGCCACGACCGCTACACGTTCAAGGGCGACAACAACAGCTGGACCGACCCCGAACAGCCAACCCGCAGCGACCTGATCGGCAAACAGTCCGGATACCAGCTCGGCCAAGCAGGACAGCTCGTCACCGCGCTGAGGACACCTGCAGCGATGGCGGGGCTCGCGGTGCTCATCGTGATCGCCTTTGGTCTCAACGCGGCACGCGCAAAGGAAACAGCCGAAGGGATGTGAGAGATGCCGTTCGCGTTCAGAGTCGTCTTGGCTCTCGCCGTCGTGCTGGCGCTCATCGGTTCCGGGTCAGTTCTGGCCGGCGGTAATGCCGTCCCCGCGACCAACGCAACCAGGTACTCGGTGGCGATCACCGCTGACACCCTCAAACCGGCGAGCTGCGCCGGCATCACCCTCACCACTCTCGTCATCGGCGTCACCGGAACCGCTGGCAACGATCTCCTCCTCGGAACCGCAAACGCCGACACCATGAACGGTGGCCAGGGCAACGACTGCATCCTCGGAGGCGGAGGCGACGACACGCTCAAAGGCGGACCAGGAACCGACGTCTGCATCGGCGGACCCGGCAACGACACCTTCAGCAACTGCGAAACCCAAATCTAATGAGTCTCGACCGAGAGCGACACGGTCGAGCTCTCGAAGCGTTGTTCCGGCGATGAGCAGGTTGCCGCGCTCGATCGCACGTTTGAAGATCGCTCTCGGATGGCCTTGCGCCGTCAACAGCCACCTTCCCGGGGCCGGACGGCGCTACGACTCTAGGCGGTTTGCGGCAGCTGCGCTTGAGTCGGACAGTCCTTCTGCCGATAGTGGTTGGGTAGTGCGATAGCGATAACGATGACCAAGCTGCATCAGCTCTTCGCGCGCCCGCGCGCAACCCTCAAGCTCTAGCGCGATGGTCGCCGCCGGTCGGACATTCGGCGTTGCGCCTTTCGTCCTCGTGCACCCGAACCACCGAAACTTGGAGTGGAGCCGTGAACAAGCAGCCGAGTCGCGTCCGGCCATCGGCACCTCCATCTCGTCACCGCTGACGAGGATGGCCTCGGCAGGGCGGGCTCAACGCCGTGCAGCATCGGTGCTCCCGAACCCATGTTGAGAATGTTGCTGCCGCGCGTCACTTCTTCTTAAGGACCGAAGTCGATTTACGGAGACGAAGCTGTAGAGCTAGGTGCTGGCCTCAGGGCATTCCCGCATGTGGCTCACTCGCGCGGCCTCTACGCTAAGCGCCAGACGCGATGGCTTTTCGAGTCCTCAGAGCCGAGTACTTCTCCGCGAACGTCCATGATGAAATGGGTGCGGCGTATCGCGTCCTGTCCGACCTCGCCGACCGCGGTGTCAATCTGCTCGCTTTCACTGCGGTGCCTGCTGGGCCGGCCTTGGCGCAGTTCACGCTCTTTCCCGAGGAGCCGAAGAAGCTGGCGGCGGAGGCAGCCCTTGTCGGGCTCACGCTCGACGGCCCGCACCATGCGCTGCTCGTTCAGGGCGACGACGAACTCGGCGCGTTCGCGAGCATTCACGAGCGCCTCGCGAAGGCGCACGTGGATGTCTACGCGTCCTCCGGCGTGACTGACGGCCAGGGGTTGTTCGGCTACGTCATTTACGTGCGCGAGGATCAGTTCGACGAAGCGGCGACGGCTCTAGAGGTCTGACTCAGCGTTGCTCCCGGGGAAGGTCGCAAATGGGACTACTCCCGCTTGTGCTGCTTCTCAGGATCTCCCGTTCGAAGGCCGCCGGGTCGGACGGTTGGTCGGCGTTGGCGGCTTTAACCTCCAGTCTCAACCTCCAAATGACGGCCGTCCACCGTCGGGCGACTGTCCACCCTTGGCGGCGTCGTCTGTTCGCTTCCGTCGGAGCCGTTCTCGAACGGACAATCAGAGTGACTCTCGGCGGTTGCGCTTGACCGCGCCGGTCGGGCCGAGTAGCACTCCACCAATGGACGCTCCCGAAGAGACCCGCGAGCTCCCGGACGTGACGATCCGCGCTCAAGAAACCAGTCCCGGCTTCTTCGTCGTTAGTTACCACCCGACCTCGCCTGAGACGCATCCGGCCCGACAAGGCTTCAGCATCGACACGAAACGAGGGCTCCGGGGGAAGAATCTAGCCAAGGTCCTCGACTTTGCCGAGGCGTACTGGCGCCAGAACTACCCCGACGAGTGATCCCGCTGTACGGGCTGACCGAATTTCAGGGCACGGCCTCTGGGTAACGTGCCGATCGAGCAGGCGCGTGAGCGGCTGCGCCCGGTGGCCAGCGAAGTGGACGCGCAGCGGGTGCAGCAGACGTTGTGTGGGGAGGCGAAACCGCCTGTAGACAGTTGGCACCAGCGATTGAAGCTGGCGAGCGGCGATCCGCTCGAACTGGCGGAGCTCGCGCCGGCCGGGATGCGCCATCAAACGCAGGAAAGACGAGGCGGCCGCCAAAGCTCTCGGAAGCCGGGCGTAAGCCGTCGGTGCAGGCGCGGGAGCTGCTGACGGCTAAGCCGAGTTAACGCACCCCACAGGGCAAAGGTCCAGCATTACCGAGCTTTTACGTCCACCTCCCAATTCGCAACTAAGGTCACAAGTAGTCGGGGCGACCGGTGGGGAAAAGCGCCTCAACTCATTGACCATCTGTCTGGGGAGAACCGTTGGTCACTGGGCGTCTTGTGAGGCCGGGGGTGGCTGACGCGTGTCGCGTCCCGGCCCTTACATTTTCTCTCGGCACTTGACCTCAACTCGACCGCCCAATACGTTTCCCTCGTCGAAGCGACCGGAAAAGCACGAACCCCCATTTGCAGGGACTTCGTTGTCACTTCGACATCAAGCGAACGGGCGGTACTGGGGCCTTGGCGTGGAGTGAAGAGCTCGCACTCTCCCAAGAACAGCGGCTGGCCGTGCGGCCGAGCGACGCTTTCCGCGTTTGTCCGTCCGCAGAGGCCGATTGAATCCCGCAGCACTCAACGCAAAGGAGCAAGCAATGCCTCTCACTCAAACGCAGCTGACGGACGCGGTGGCCGAACGGTCTGGTCTCTCGCGCGCCCAGGCCAAGGGCGCGATCCAGGCGCTCGGAGATCCGTACTCGGCGAGATCGGAAACGCCGAGAAGGTCAAGATCGGCGACCTCGTGCAGCTCACCGTGCGCGTGAAGCCCGCGACCAAGGCACGCAAGGGCAGAAACCCCGCAACGGGCGAGGAGATCACCATTGGGCCGAAGCAGGCATCGGTCGACGTGCGTGCGCGCGTCCCTGCGAAGCCCAAGTCCGCACTCCCGTCTGTTCAGAAGGCGAAGAAGCGGCTCGCCGCCTGAACCGGAACTCAGTTGAACTCGTCACTGGTCGGTGGGACGCACTAACGCGCCCACCGACCAGTGCAGGCGAGATACAGCCGGGCTGCGTTGAACGAGGATCACTTCGGGCAGTTCGGTGGTCGGCTCGGCCGACTCAACCGGTAGTCGGTCGCACCGAAGCCCGAGGCGCTCCTCGATCTCCGCGCCCCGCTCCAGCGGCCCGGGGTGATGTCGGCCGCGTACGTCTCCGCCTGCCCCAGTCGCGCGATCGCTACGGCGAGCAGGGCCGGATCGCCAACTCGCTCTGCCTTCTCAAACGCTGCTCGTCCGTCGGAGAGCACCGCACCAAGGTCGGCGGCGAGCAACGGACGTAGCTACGGCGGGCCAGATCCGGGCAGCACGTACGTCGTCGCCCGCGGCCTCGGCAAGAGCCTCGTCGCAGAGCTCGACCTCGGTCATGCGGTCGGCTCGGATTACCGAAGCAAGCTCGAAGAGGATGTCGGCACGCTCCCCGCCGGATGGAGCTTCTACGCGTAGCTGCTCGAGCATCGCTCCCGAGCACCTGCTTGATCAGGTAGTGCCACGACGCCGGGATCAGCGCCGGCCGCTCGCTCTACCTCCCGTCTTGTCAACCCCGCTGCTTGCTTGACTTCCAGAGAGGGACGGTGTAGGACGTTTCGAAGCAACGAAGCGAGGCACGAATGTGCGTCAGCTACACGGTTGCTGCGGCTACGAAGACGGCTGAAAGTGTTAGCCGACGGGCTATGCCGCTGGACTTTGAGATTGGCATGGCCCGCGTTCGTGGGCCTCCTGTCGTTGCGGTGTTCTCCGCACTATGACGGCCACTTCGAGCTCCGGAGAGGGAGGTTCTGAAATGACGTTCAGTCCGGCTTCTTTCGACAACGTCGAGGTCTTGGAGGTTGGCGTCAACGGGCCTGGCAATGCGAATCGGCTCTTTATCGTCTGCGGCGTTGCACTCATCAACTTCAATGGCACGGGCGATGATTGGCATCGCGACAATGTGACCTTCCTGGTGCCCGAGGAAGGCACCGGGAGCAACCTGGCACCGCTAAATGTTGGCAGTTTCGACGATTCGGTTGTTGTGGCGTTCCCAGCAACGATCCAGAGCACCGATGGAGAAACGATCGGCTGGGGCGTCGACACGGTCGACTCCGTAGTCGACGCAAATGGACACGTCGAGGTGAACGCGCGCGTAGTCGTACGGAACGACGACGCAACGTTCATCCGGATGGGCTTCCAGGTGAACATCCTTTCCCACAAGTAACGGGCCGTTTTTTCGGCTGATCGCCGAGAAGGTTCGGGAGTAGGTCTGGATCGACCTCACAAGGTTGATCCAGACCTACCAGAGGGTTCCGGTCGGAGGTTAAAGCGGGGTCACCGGCAGAGTCAGGAGGCTAGCGTGGCACATGAGTTGGACGCATCCACCATCCCTCCGAAGGGGGTCGAAAGCGTATGCCATCTGGACGTCCCCCTTGGCGGGGGTGACGACGACCATTTGATGGTTTTCAGCGGCATCGCCATTCCGGAACTCGACTCATCCGAGGAGGAAGACGACGAGATCGATGACATGAGAGTGACGCTTGGTCCGTGGTTCGGCGATCCCTTTCCGAGCTACACCGCGGTCACCGGACTCGCCAACATCGGCAACGACGACTCAGACAGTCGCTTTGTGACAGACCATGTGAGACTCGAGGTCGCCGGCGGCAAGCTCGTGCTGGTGAGTAAGATCACCGTGCACGGCGAGGAGGTTGGCTCCCGGAGTTTCGTATTACGTGACGGTGCATACCCGTCTGAAGGTCGGCTCGATCTCCGGCACGATCCGGGTCTCCCTGGGTATTGCGACTCCCACAGACCTCCAGCCTTCACGGAGTACGCATTCGCGCGCGGGGAAGGTGGGCGGAGAGTTCACATCGGCCCCCACGGATCCGGGAGCCCCGATGGGTGGCGGCGGCCTCGCCAGTGGGACAGCACCGAAGCATCCCGAGACTAGGCTTGCAAACGGGTTCGAGCCAACGGGATCCGATTGAACAAGGGCGACCTCGAATTCGACTACACCATCAAGGGTGTTCAGTTCGAAACCGAGACCTACGTCAGCGTTTCGATGCGAGGCCTCTGGCTTCCCAATGCGGATGGGGTGAACGTTGCGATGCTCGTGGTCGAGCGCGACGGCGGGCCAGAATTCCCACTGATGCTTCACGAGTCCGCCCCTCATGTGACGGGCGTTGACTGGCGCGTCAGGGCTGGCGGTGTCAAGTGAGCGTCAAGCAAACGCTGAGGGGTGAGCTTCGGTGAGCGGGATTGTGCCTGACCAGTCCCCAGAGGCGCGTCGCGAATACGTCCCCGAAGATGTATTTCCGCCGGGGCGCGTGGTGATTCCAACCGTAGGCCCAGGTGAGGCGAACCGGCTCGTCTACTCTGGTGGGATCAAGGTCAACGAGGACTTCATGGCGCACCCGCTTGCACACCAACGGATCGACGTTGCGTTGCCTGAGAGGATCCTCGGCGCAGACGGCGTCTATCCGAAGGACGTCTGGCGCAACATTTTCGAGAAGAACGAGGATCTACTCCAAGCCGGCACGGCATTCCTGTCCGGAGTCGCTTATGAAAACCTGAGTCGCTGGCGGATTGGCCTCGAGAAGACAAAGCTCGTTCCGGTTATTCTGTACGAGGACGGGACGTACGTGCTGCACCTGCAGATCGATGCCGCGCTCGACGGCGACGCGATCCTCGAGCGAGTTGAGTATCAGATGTGTTACTTGCTCCACAGCGACCGCCCTCTCCCTGGAGGCCACAGCTCCGCTAACAGTCGGAAGCACAGATCGCAGCGACGGTCCAACCCGAAGCCTGGTCGTGCTAGCCCAGGGCGGTAGAGGCTCACGTAGCAGCGTGGAGGCAGTAGAGGCCCGAGGCGCCAATCGTCGGCGCAACCAAACCGAACCACCTAACAGAAGCAATCGACGCACTCGGCCTCGAACTGACAGACCAAGAGGTGCAACAGCTCGAAGCGCGTACCAGCAGTACGGGACATCGTGGTACTAGGGCGGCAACGCTCCCGTGGCCCTGCCTAGGAGTTTCTGGAACGGCCCATGGCCGACATTCGGCGGACCGCGTGCGTGGTCACGCGGTGGGTCGGGAGGATCTCCTTCCGGCCGTTCATGCGGAGATCCTCGATCAGAAGACGGAGAGGCGCGCCTTTGATTCTGTGGGTCGGCTTCGGCGACGACGCGCTCGACGCGGTTGGCGACGGCGGCGAGGTCGGCCGGGCCTCCTCCAGGCTGCCGTCGACTCGTGCGGTCGTTCGTAGTTCGTTGCCGTGAGAGACTTCTGTTGTCAGTGACCGGTTACGTCTACGAGCATGGTTGGGACGAGGAACGCGTCCGGCTGCGGGGTCTCGAGATCGCGCTCGACGCCGGAACTCGCGAGCATCTTCTGCGCCTAGGAGTCCGGCCGGCGTTTCGGTGCTTGGAGATCGGGGCCGGCGGAGGCGCTATCGCGTGTTGGCTCGCTGAGCAGGTTGCGCCCGACGGAATCGTCGTAGCGACAGATCTCGAGACCGACTTCCTCGAGCTGAGGGCGGCGGAGTATCCGACCTTGCAGGTGTTGCGGCACGACCTCACGGCAGAAGACCTTCCGGGCGACTTCGATCTCATACACGCCCGGTATCTCGTCGAATGGCTTCCTAACAAGCTCCTCGCACTCCGACGCATGGTTGCAGCGCTGCGACCGGGTGGCGTGCTGTTGGACGAGGAACCCGACTGGGTCACGATTTTCGAAACGCCCGAGTCATCGGCACTACGTCACGTCGTGATCGCGGCGATGCGCTACCTCGAGGCGACATGCCCGATCGACACCCAGTACGGTCGACGGCTCGTCGACGACCTCCTGGCAGCGGGCCTGAAGGACGTACAGGCAGAGGGTCGCTGTGCGATCGTGGCGGGCGGGACCCCCCCTGCTGCAGACTTCCTGCGCCTCACGATCGAAAAGCTCCGCGCCCCCTTGGTGAGCGGCCATCGGGCCAGCGAAATCGAGCTCAACGAGGCTGTCGCGATCCTCGAGGATCCCGCCGCGAACTTCATGCTCCCGCTCACCGTCGCGGCCTGGGGCCGCCGACCCTAGAGCACGAATCGCTGTCGCGACACCTGTTCGGTTTGCGCGTCGATGTTGATCGTTTGCTCGCCGCAGGCCGCCGTTCCGATCCCTGGAACGCGCGACCTCCGGGCGACTGCAAGCGACGGGGACACGATCAGCCTTCGACCGAAGTCATGCGATGGCAATGGGGCCGCCGGTACAAGCCGCTGGTTTGCGCACTGTCCGGTTCCGTCCGTTTTCCCGTCGAGACCGGCTGGCTCGCCGCCGCGTCGTATGGGTGTGGCGCCCCAATTCAATGAAGTGAGTGCGACTGGAGCAGGATGAACGAGTGCGGCTGATCCGAAGTATTGGCGCACGCCTGCGGGTCATTTCTACTTCGTGCGTGTTGACGACGCTGGGATCGATCTCTGTCCGGACGTGTAGCGTGTTTCGGTGGTGATCGACCTTGAGCTGACACGTGTCGTTGGTGAGCGTCGCCTCTTTACGTTGTCGGGGGTTGGGACGTTGCGTTTCGGGGGCATCGCGTCGCGTTCGGCGATCGCGGCAGCAAATGGAGAGAGGTGGCGGATCGCCCGGCCTCGTCTCTGGTCGCGGGACATCGAAGCGACGGACACTTCGGGCACGACTGTGGGGTCCTTCGAGCCGCGTGCCGTGCGGCGTGGCGGCACGCTGGTCTGGGCTGGCCGGGAGTTAGCCTTGCGCCCTTCCAGTCAGTGGCGAGAGCGATGCGCGCTCGCCTGTGGTGACAACGAGTTGGCAACCTTGGAGGGGAAGGGTTGGGGGGACCGGCCGGTTAGAGTTCGTCTCGACGATCCGGCGGCCGTTGAACCCGGACTGCTGCTTTTTGCCGCGTTCGTAGTTCGCGGACTCGCCGAAGACGCAAGCGGTGCTGCGGGAGCCGCTGCCGGAGCAGCCGTCACCGGATAGGACAGCGCCAAGGTGGCACGAAGACGACTCGGTCGGGGACATTCCAGCATCACTGGCTCAGGCGACCGCTCTCACGCCTCGTCAGGGTTCATTGAGTCGCGACCGCAGTCGATTTCGAACGAGACGAGAGTTTGAATCAAGTTGCAGCGCTCACCGTTCATGCACGGCGCAGACGCACCGGTGATCGAGATGCAGCGGCTCGAGGGTCACCCGTTGCCTGTCGTAGTCAAGGTTCGCGAGCTTCTTTGGGGCGAAAGCGCCGTGCTTGTTGAGATGAGCGCTCCGGCCGGATTCGAGGCGCCGCCCCATGCCCATGATCACGAGAGCTTCGTCTATGTGATCTCCGGGCGCATCCGGGCGACGGTCGGAGAGGAGACGCGGGATCTTGGGCCAGGGGACGCGGTGCTGCACCCTACGGGTGTTGCCCACCAGATCAAGGCGGTCGTCGACACACGATGGATCGAGGTCAAGGCTCCTCCGCATGCGACCTGGCCGACACGCCATCCAGACGCCTGAAGCAGTTCGAATCGCAGACGCCGACCCGCCTCCGCTCAAGGAATCTTCGCGAACGCTGGCCCAGCCGAGCGGGATGGTGTGGTTCACTGCGAGATGCTTTAGCGTCTTCGGGGTCGATGAGCGGCTGAGGCGTGTCTCGGCTTCCGACCGGGAACAGGCGGTCGCGGCGCTGCGCGACGGCCCGCTAGATGGACGGTTGACGCTCGATGAGTTCTCGGAGCGAGTCGGGCCGCGTGGAGCACGGGTCGGTGCGGAACTGGCGCGAGTGCGTGAAGGCTTGCCCGAGCTGGCCTCGCGGGACAAGTCGGCCGAGAATGCGGCTAAGCGTTGCAGCCTTCGGTCATCTCGTGCGTCGCGGCCGTCTCCGGCTGCCCCGACGCACGCTGGCGATCAGTGCGTTTCCCGATCTCGACCTGGACTTGCGCGGAGCGGAGATCGAGTCCGAAAGCCGATGAAGCGAAGACCTCGCTGGTCGCGGAGTCCTCGAGATCAGCCTCGCCGGCCCCGCTCCGCCGCGTTTCAGGGGTTGAGGCGGAACGGCGGGTACTCGTCGGTGACGAGGGTGAACGGCGTAGCCGACGACTCGGTTTGTCCAGCGGAACACGCCGACCACGAAGTCGAAGAGGCCGCGTGGGTAGCGGCCGGTGAAGAGGATCGCGAACCATGCGATGATCACCACGACGACGGCGGCGAGCCAGAGGAAGACGAGCACGATGTAGTGCGGGATCGCGAGCAGCCACTTGACGAGCGGAAGCCAGCGGTTCAGGTCCTGCTTGGCGTCCGGGTACGGGAAGTCGAGCGTGACCGACTGCTGCTCGTCGGTGGACGGGTAGCGGTCGTCCATCAGGGCGAGGTAGACGGCCGACCCGGTTCGAGAACCTGAGCAGCTCGAGGTTCCAGTCGAACCACCAACGCGGGTACTTCTGCCGGAACAGGATCATCAGGAGCGGGGCGAGAAACAGGATCCCGCCGGTGCCGCGCCGCGATGCTCCAGCCCTTGCTCGCCCGCCGCCGAGGTGCCGTGCCGACGGTGGCCGCGACGATCAGGATCGGGATCGCGACGATCACTCGGAAGGCGGTCGTCAGCCGGTTCAGCTCGCGGTCGGGATACTCGACAGAAAACTGCACCGGATACTCCGGCCCGCCGGTCGACTGAGTGCTTGGCTCCATAGCTGCCCACCTCCAGTTGCTCGAACAAAACGGGCCCTCGAACGGTCGAGATGACACGTCAAACGTAGACCACGAAGAGGCGGCTCGTGAACTGCGTTCGGATCGCCACCGGCCGGACGCTCAGGCGTCAGGACTGTAACTGTGTATGAGCCCCGTCCTGGGGCTGTTGTCAGGTTGGTGGCAGTGCTCTTTGCTTGTGACTGGGCGAGAGGATGACCCCGCGTTTGGGTGTCTTTCCAGTGATACGTCCGGGCGAAGAGACTGGTACCGGGCTTGCGTCCGCTTGCCGGCCTGATCCCCAGCCTGCACGACATCGACGGGTTCGCGGAAGTGCTCGCCAACGATGTCGTCTTCGAGACGCCGGGCGGGATGCGAGGCGAGGGAAAGGCGGCCTGCGCGGAGTTCTTCGGCAGCTGGTTTCACGCCTTCCCGGACGCGCGCGTCGACGGGCTGAACACTGGCCCAGGGCGACGGGTGACTAGTCGCCGGGTATCCAGCCTCTGCGGTATTTGACGAACCGGGAGCGTGGGAGCTTCGCCCACACCTTTGCGTAGGCGATGGCCGGATCGGTAGTCTCACGCAGCCACGCTCGCTCCGTACCGTGCGGCTGCCTTGCAGACCGTGTAGACGATACCACCGCCCACTCCGCGCCCGCGCGCGCCCACTGCGAGCACGATCGCAGACTGCTCGCCCGCTGCCACGATGATGTGCTCGGTTTCGGGGTCGCAGTAGAAGAAGTCCCACTCGACCAGCGGACGCTCCTGGCCCTCGACGATCAACGTGCACTCGCCCGCGAGCACGAGGAACGCCTCCTGTGCGTTTTCGCGGTGGTACATCCCGATCTGCTCCCCTGGTTCGAACACGCTGATGTTGATCCCGAAGTGCGGGAACCGCCGCTTGCCCTCGAAGGTGCAGTACGAACCCAGAGCGCCTTCGTCCTTCCAACGCGACTCACGCGCGTTGATGACGAACCAACCCTCGCCGTCTACAACGAGACCGTTCTTGCTCATCCGAACCGGCGCCTCTGCCATCGCAGCAGTCTCCCAGAGCAACGGAGCCACCGCTCGAGGGTCATTGCGGAACGCTGGCCCAGCGGAGCGGACTGCCGACAGAGTGCGGCTACCCGCGAGTGTGGAATCGCGAGCGCTCCAGTCGCCGTGATGCTCTCCTTAGAACGTAACGACGGTTCCGACCGCAGGTTGCACGAAGGCGTCGGGGAGCGCACGCGCGAACTGATGAACGGCTTTCCAGCCGGTGCAGTGGGCCGGTAGGAGACGGCCTATCCCCGCGGCGACGAAGGCGTCGACTGTCGGCGCGATGATCGGCTCGAAGATCCCACCGGTGAGGTGAAGGCCGCCGATGAAGCCGGCGACGCGCTCCTCGCCGGTAAGCCGCTGCGCGTTGCGCAGCACGTTCACGGCTCCTGCATGCGAGCAGCCAGAGACGATGACGAGGCCCTTGTCCTTGACGTTGACGATCAGGTTCTGGTCATCCCAGATCATCGGATCGGGTTCCCAACCAGCCTCCGAGTGCGCGTAGTGGATCGGGAAGCCCTGCTCGAACGCGGTTAGCCGCTCCACCTGCCCGGAGACGAGGACGGTCGAGTCGAGAAGCAGCGTCTGTCCAGACTCGTCGATCACCTCGACCCCCTCGGCTTCGAGGTCGCGCCGGCTCGGCGGCGGAAGCTGCAGCTCGGTTCCGGTCGGGAAGACGATCTTGCGTTCCCTCCAGGCCTCGGGGTGGATGACAAGCGGGAGGCGCCGCCGACCATGCCGCCGGAAAAGGGCTTCAAGCCCGCCGTGATGGTCTGCGTGCCCGTGCGAGATGACGAGCGCGCGCAGGTCTCTGACCGGGACCTGCAGGACATCCAGGTTGCGGCCAAGTGCTGTCGGCGTCAGACCGCCGTCGTAGAGGACCGAACTCCGGCGGCCGTGCCACTCGACTGTGATCAGCGCAGAGAAGCCATGCTCTGCGATGAGCTGGTCGCGGTCGCCGAAGTCGGTGGCGAGGTACCTGCGGACGCCGTCGGAGCCGGCCATCAACACGTCAACGAAGTTGTCGACGACGATCGTGACCTCAGCACGAACGACCGGCTCGAGCCGAATCGGCCGATCGGGTCCGACAGTCACAGGCTGCTCACGCTACAGAGTTGGCGACCGATATCGCCGCAGAACGCTGAGCCCGTCGGGGGTCACTTCCTGGACACTGGCGCAGTCGGCTGACGTCTCCGACCCAACCGCATCGCCGTCACCTCCCGGCTCGTCATCGTCGATCACGGGTGAGCCGGCAGCGTCGATCTCGGCACGCATCTCGC
Source organism: uncultured Thermoleophilia bacterium (assembly GCA_963779535.1). Taxonomy (GTDB): domain Bacteria; phylum Actinomycetota; class Thermoleophilia; order Gaiellales; family Gaiellaceae; genus PALSA-600. The sequence continues at coordinate 27,691 of CAVZYP010000005.1, forward strand.
CCACGAGACGCTCGAGCTCGCGACGCTCCTGCATCAGCAAAGTGTTCTCGGACTGCAAGCTTTCCTTGCCTGCTCCTGCGTGACAGGCCTCAACCACTGCCGGAAAATACAACTCCTATCCCGGCGCATCCGCGCTTCGCTCTGGGCGAGACTCGCCTGGACCAGCGTTGCGCAATGTCCTTCGAAGGGCGCGGTCAGGCGAGCACGCGTTCGAGTGCGGCGCGGTCATGCGGGCCACCGTGCGTCGCGAGCACGTGCTCCACCGGCAAGTCCAACAGCGGGCGCAGCTGGCCGACGACCTGCTCGTGTGTCGTCGTCCAGAGCCACGGCTCATGAATCTCGAGCCCGCGGCCGAAGTCAACGAGCGTGTCGCCAGCGACCACCGCTCGTCGGCTCGCGATCCACAGCACCAGGTCGTTTGATTGGCGGCCCGGAAACGCCGCGTCGACGCCGGCTGGGAGAGCACCGTCGGCCGCGTAGGGATGCGGCTCGCCGGTTTCCCCCGAGAGCAGCCAGGCGACATCAGGACTGCCTTCGGGATCCGTGAAGAACACGGGTGGGTTGTGCTTCTCGACGAGGACGCGCGTGTCGCGCTCGTGCCACGGGTTCGTCAACACGACCACAAGCTCTCGCGCGTCCCCGCGCGTCAGGAGCTCGTCCGGCGGTGCGATCGGATCGAACAGCAGCAGACGTTCTCCGTCGTCGATCGCATAGGACGAGACGATCTGCGGCCATCCGCTGTCGTCCCACTCTGGATGTAACGCCTGCCAGTGCCACACACCTGGCGCAACCTCGTGCACGGCCCGAATCCTACAACGCTCGTATTAATCCGGCACAGGGAAAGGCGTGTTTCCTCGCCTGGGCCCAGTGCTCCGGAGTGCACCCTGACGCTGGCTTGTGCTAGTGGCGGCCGCAGTGCGAGATGCCGTCACGACAGGCGTCGACGATTTGCTGCAAAGCCTTCTGGTTCCAGGTGTTGAAGAAATCCGCGTGGCCGCTGTATTGGCCGCCCGATGCCAGTGTCACGCCTTTCCCGTGTGTCACGGTCGGATAGGTGACGATCAGGATCAACGACGGCAAGAGAACGGGATGCCCGCGCGGACAGCTCCCGTCGACGCTGTAGGCCATATGCGAGTGGTGATCGGGGCTGTCGAGGTGGACGCCGTCCCAACAGTCCGGGAAGCGCACGTGAAGTTGGATACCTGTTACCGGCGCGGCTCCACCACGGCGCAAGAAACCGGTCAACGAGTCGTTCGCTGCGCATGCCGCCGGGATCGAGGACGACATCTTGACGGCTCCGGGCGTGGCGCATGTCCACCAGGTGACGTGCAACGGCTGGGGAGACGTTGCGGTGGCGTCTCCGGCCACGATTTTCAGCCCATGCGGATAGGCCCGCACGGGCGTGCGCTCGCGCAGGGTGTAGTACGCGACAGCCTGAGCGTCTGTCACTGTCCGCCCACTTCGATACAGCGTCGGCACCCAGTACGCGCCAGTGTCTGACTTACGCGTACACGTCGTCGCGTGCCCCCGTACTGTGCGCACCGTCGAATACGCCGTCACGCCGCGAATCCCGAAGAACGTATGGTCATGCGACGCACCGGGATGACCGAAGTGGACGATCGGGTCGTCCATAGCCGAGTGGTCGACGGTACAACGTGCGAGGAAATTCACCTTCGCGCCCGGTCTCGCCCCGGATCCGGGACCGCCGCTGGCAACCGTCGCGACGAAGAGCGCGAACAAACCGACAAGAGACAACCCGACAACACGATTACCCCAGGCGCTCGCGAGCGAACGACCAACAGCCAGTGCGCTCCTGAGGAAGACCAACTCTCAGCGCCTTAGAGCCGCCACGCACCGATCATAGCCTCGAAGTACAGGCTCGGATCGACTCGCAGTCAACTGACCCTCGCCTGCGCGAGCGTTCACGTATGACCGTTGAGTCGACTTGCTTCTCTGATCGTGCTTAGCAGCGCATCACGCTCCGCGCGCCCGTTCGGGAAGTCATCGTCCCGATCCGCTCGCCACGCGGCGATCATCGCAAGCATGAGGATCCGGCAGTCGCGAAGCAGGAGTGGATCGGCGGGTGCGTAGTGATCGCCAACCTCGTTGGGCGCATGGGCGATGTCGAACTCGACTGGCCCGTAGCAACACGTCTCGAGGTCGATGAACCGCAGGCCGCCCGTCGTCTTGAGCAGGTTGCCGGCGTGCGGTTCGCCGTGCAACAGCTGCTCGTCCGCGCCGCGGTCGACGACGGCCCGGCGAAGGCTGCGCAACGAGTGGGTCAGGAGCTCCCGATCTGCGTCGATGAGCTCCGGACTCTGCGAACGGTCTCGGACGATCGATTGCGCTTCTTCGACTCGATCCGTGAAGTGTGGTGCAGGCGCATCGAGCTGCCGCATGCCTGCATGCAGGCGTTCGAGCGTCTGCGCGTACTCGGCCGACGTGGTGTCGGCCGCAGGCAAGGGCTCGTAGTACGTCCAATATGTGATCGCGAAGCCGTCACGTACATGAACGCGACGCTCCACGCGAGGCTCGAGCACAGCGATCGGGCAGTCGGCCTCCTCGAGCTGCCGTGCCATCTCGACTTCGAACGCTGCACCTTCATGATTCCGTCGAACCGAGGCCGCGACGCGAACAAGCACATCACACGGCAGGAGCCGCACTGCGAGCCGGTTCGAGTTCTGGAGGACGCTCGCATCATCAACGCTCAGACCAAGCTCGCACGCAGACGACACAGCCGCAGCCACCGCGGGCCGAATTCGTGACGTGTGCATCGTCGTATCGTGCCTCGCGTCCCGCAGCGGGCGGGCGGAAGGGGTGCGCCGCGTGCTGGCATGTGCCAGCGTTGCTCCTATGTCAATAGTGGCTCGTTCTTGAGGGTGTTGAAGACGGCGCGTGCGAGGAGTCGTTTGAGGCAGCGGATCGCTTCGCGTTTGCTTTTGCCTTCTTGTTGTTTGCGTTCGAGGTAGGTGCGTGCGGCGGGGTGGTAGCGCGACTGCGTGATCGCGATCCGGTAGAGGGCGGCGTTGAGTTGTCGGTTGCCGCCGCGGTCGAGCCGGTGCCTCTGGCTTTTGCCTGAGCTTGCCTCGAGCGGTGCGACGCCGCTGTGGCGGGCGAGTTGTGCGTCTGTTTTGAAGCGGCTGATCGGGCCGATCTCGGCCAGCAGCTTCGCGGCGGTGATGCTGCCGCAGCCGGGCAGCTCGAGCAGCGCCGGCGCGACCGCAGCCGTCCGCTGTTCGAGTTCCTGGTCGAGCTCGGTGATCGCCCGAGAGAGCGAGCGGCAGCGGGCGACAAGCTCGCGTGCGATCCGCACCTGGACGTCCTGCTCCCGCCGTGCGAGCCAGCGACCGACGCGATCGAGGTGACTTGCCCGGTCGAGTCTCCGCAACGGGACGATCAGGGTCGGGTCGAGCTCGTGCAGGTGCCAGCGCAACCGCTGCTGGATCCGCCGTCGTTCGTCGACGAGATCATCGCGATGATCGACCAGCAGCTTGATCTCGCGGTGTACCTGCTCTCCTGGCTGCGGCCGCGGCAGGCCCGGTTCGCGCAAAGCGACCCGGGCGACCGCGAGCGCGTCGATCGGGTCCGACTTCCCGCGCGTCCTGCCGGAGCGCCGTTCCGGCACCGTCAGCTTCGGCGAGACCCGCACCAACTCCTCACCCAGCCCGAGCAGCTGCCGCTCAAGCCACGGCGTCAGCAGCCGGCAGTCCTCGATCGCCCACAGCCGCTCCGCATCGAGCGCCGAGGCCCAGCCGATCAGCTCGTCGCTGCCAACAGCAACTGTGCGCTCATCGAGCATCCGCCCGGCCTCGTCAACCGCTACCGCAGTCACCGTTCGCTTGTGTACGTCCACTCCGATCACGATCATCAAGCCCGCCTCCAATAGCCGTTGGGGGCGACCGGCGAGCGGACAGACCTCAATCGAGGCGAAAGCCACGCTCCTATCAGGTCACGCTCGACGGTCTCGGTCGGCGGCGGCGACACAACGCTGGATGGTCAGACCATTTACGGGACGACATTCGGAATCGAGTCAGCCGCCGCCGTCCGAGTCTGCGCCAGCCCCCGGACGCTGCCGCCCGACGAGAATGACATTGAGTTCGGAAATGACGCCAGAGCGAGGCGGTGGCGGCTTAGTCCCGGGGTGGCGAAACCGACAGCGGTTAGTCCTGCGTCGCGGCGATGCTCTGCCAGACGTCCGCGAGGGTGCCGTGCAGTGTGCAGTGCGCGATCGGCTCGCCGCCCTCGTCGCTGTCGTCCGCTGTGGAGATGTGGGCGACGACGCGATAGCCGCTGCAGAAGACGGCGGCGCGCCGGGAGTAGCCGACCAGGAGCGCCCGCCGCCCCGTCACCTGTGGGCGCCAGTAGCGCATCGTCACGTCAGCCGACGCGACCGGTGGCAGCCCGCTTCCGAACAGCTCGAGTGCTCCCGCCTCGCCGTAGTTGTCGGCCACGATCACGTCGACGCCCGCCGCGTGCCGCTCGACCAGGCGCACGTAGGCGGGCCAGCCGACCTCCGACTGGTAGTCGCCGCGTGCTTTGACGACTCCGTGTCGGACGGCCGTGTGCAACGGCAGCACCGGCAGCGAGATCGGCAGGACGGCAAGACCGACCGTCACGAACACGGCGCCGGCCAGGTAGAGACGGCGACGTGTCGCCCAGTGGTCGAGCGGGATCGCACCCGCGGCGAGCGCGAACAGCAGCACCGGCAGGGCGTAGTAGGACTTGCCTCCGAGGACGAAGTACGCGACGACCGTGCCGACAATCGTCCAGCCGAACGGCCGCAGCACGCGATCGCGGACGAGTGACACGATGCCCGCGACGGCGACCGGAACTGCCGCCCCCGTGAGCAGAATCACGTTCGCGATGAACACCGGCCGCGTCTCGTCGCTGCCGCTCGGCGGCGGGTTGAGGAACCAGTGCACGCTCGTCCAGCCGTGCCCCGCCTGCCAGACGAGATTCGGAACGAGCAGGACGGCCGCGATCGGCCACCGCCAGCGGAAAGCCCCGCGTGCTGAGGAGGTCGCGGCGCCAGACAAGGAACGTCGCGATCAGCAGGACGAGGACGACGGCAAGCGTGTACTTCGTCTCGAGTCCGATCCCGACGGCAAGCCCGAGCAGGGGCCAAGAGCCGCGGCCGAGGGCGAGCCGCAGCGCGAGCCAGAGAACGACCATCGTCGTCAGCTGGTCGAGCGCGACCGGCTGGAAGAGCAGGTTGGTCGCGAGCATCGCCGGCCCGAACCCGATCATCACGGCAGCAAGCGTCTGCGCACGGCGCGACGCCCCGAGCTCGCGGGCCACAAGGGCACCGACCAACACCGTCCCCGCGCTCGCAAGAATCGTGAAAGCGCGCAGGCCGACCAGCGACCAGCCGAACAGCTCTCGAGCCAGCGCCGCAAGCAACGCCGTCGCCGGCGGGAACTCGACGTAGCCGCCCTGAAGATGCAACCCGGCGACCGCGTAGTACAACTCATCGCGGTGCCAGCCGTACCGTCCCGCCACCGCAAGTTCCAGCGCGCACTTCAGCGCAACAACGACGAGCACCGGCCCCGCCGCGAAGACGACCGCGCTCTTCTCTGCGCGCCTCTGCGCCACGGCCCCAAGCCTAGAACCCGGGAGTCAAACGACATGCCGGAGCTGGCCAGCGCCAGTGTTCCGGAACGACGCCAGAACCTCGGCGGTTCAGAACTCAACGTCGCTGCCACCGGCGATACTCCGTCCATGGAGTGGGCAGCCCCCTCACGGTTCGCGAGGTTTCCGCGGAGCTCGGCTGCTCCGAGGACGACGTTCGCACGCTGATCCGGATTACATTCACGGCGATGCGGACAGGCTCAGAGGTGGCGGTTTTTGTGACGCGCCGGGGTGCAACCGAGGTTCTTCTCGTGCACCGCTCGCCACCGCAGGGAGGCTACTGGCACGTCGTCGCGGGCGGCGTTGAGACGGGCGAATCACCACGCGAGGCGGCCGCGCGCGAGCTGCGCGAAGAAACCGGGCTGATCGCAGAAATGATCGCAGGCGCCGTAGGGGTCGAGTACGCCTACCCGCTGAACGAAGAACCTGCAGAGCGTCGGAACTTGTACGACCCATCGGTGGCCCAGGTGGCGGTGACTTGCTTCCGGGCCGAGGCCCCGGACGACTGGGAGCCAACCCTCGATTGGGAGCACGACGCCCACCGCTGGTGCGACTCTCGGACAGCATCGGAGACCCTGCGCTGGCCCGAGACGGCGCAAGCCCTCCAAGTACTCGTCCCCTTCCCGCCGGGCTAGTACCGCCAGTCGCCGGCCATGCCGCTGGACTGGGCCAGTGTCCTTACGCCTGAACCGCTGGGTTCGGCCGCTGGGGTTACTGGCCGCGTCACAACCATCCGTCTATTGGCCTTCAGGACACGAACCGCCTGTGATCGACACCGACCGGGTCACGCGGCCTGCCAGCCTCCCACCGTTCCCGCGCCTCAGCCTGCAGCCGCTCCGCATGCCGAGCGCCCTCCGCCACCTCAGCCTGCTCCGCCACGATCCGGTCGTTCGCGATCTCCGCCCGTGTCCGACGCTCCCGTGTCGGCGCCACAACGACAGGCTCGAGCACCACCGGCGAGCCGACAGCTGCCGTGACCCGGTCAGGATCCCGTCTGCGGCGCAACCGCAACGCCGTCACGCTTCCGGCTTGTCATCGTCGACCAGGTCGAAGCCGGCCGCATCAGCTTCGGCCGCGACCGTCTGGCGTAGCTCGTCACGGAGACGCTCGAGCTCGCGACGCTCCTGCATCAGCGCGGCGTTCTCGGCCAGGAGCTGCGCCTTCCTGCGCTCCTCGGCCGCGACGTCGTCCAACAAGTCGCAGACCAACGCGTCGAGCTGGGACGTGCGCTTGTCGAGATCCTGCAGGTGCCGCACCTTCGACTCCTGATGTTCCAGCACCAGCTTCAACGCAGCCGCCGTAGCAGCCGCGTTCCCGCCGCGCAGGATGCTCCGAGCGACCCGCTCCGGCTCCGCCGCGATCGCCTGCTCGAGCACATCGAGCCAATGGGCGTTCCGTCTCTGCCTGCGGGCAGCACCGGAGGCGAGCCCACCGGCACGGCCAGCTTCGACAGCGTTCTCACGAACGGTCGGGACACGCTTCCCCATCGCTTCCGTTTCGGTGGCTGCCATAGCCCTCGAGATTCTACACCACAGGTTTCTATAACCGGTAGCTACTTCTAAGCCCTGCACCGATGCGGCGTTGCGTGACCGCGCGCCAGTCGTGCGCCAGTTCACAACCGTCTGACGAAGCCCCAAAGTGCGCATCCGGCCCCGCCGGCAGACCATCGTCGGCGATGCCTGCCCGACTCCTGCGGACCTAGAAAACGGCGTGCTCCACGCTTCCTCGCTGGCACAGTTCGCCTCCACCCGGCGCCAGGCCACGCTTCACCCGAAAACAAAGCGTCGAGCGGCAAAACCTCGATCTGATCCGTGTTGGGATCGGTCGCTCACCGCCAGAACCTCGTCGAGCCGATCCCTAGATCAGATGGGTGCGGGTCGTCGTCGCTAGATCGAGATCGACCGGGCGGGCCGTGCGAAGCTGCGGCGCGTGCGGCGCTGCGACGGCTGCTTGTGCGCGGTGCGTGTCCGCGAGCCTGCGGGCGTCGCGTGCATGTGCGGGTGACACGCCGGAGGTACCCGTTGAGCGCAAACTTGCGCGGCACCGAGGGCAAACCACCACGAACGCGGTCGGCTACTTGTTCGCGATCAAGCCGCTCGAGTTCAGCGTCAACCTCCGAGGCGCGGATTCGGCGCGCGAGCATCAACGCGAACGCGGCAACGAGAAGTTGCGCCTGCGTCGTACGGACGAGCGGCGGGTGGCCGGCGGCTACGCGCTGTTCATCCAACTTGGTGGCCTGGCGTTTAGTGGCGTGAACATTGCAGCCCAAACTCTACGGGGTCGATCGGTCGGCACGGGAACGCAGAACGGCCCGCCGGATGCATAGCGGGCCGTTTCTGTGCAATGAGCGTCCGCCACAGACGCCATTCCTCCGCTGCCGATCTTAGCGCGACCATCGGCGTGCGCGCCAGTTGACACCTGTAGCCAATCAGCGTACGGTGGAAGGTGACAGACGCAAAAGAGCCCCCGCACCGCGCAAACGGCCGAGGGCGTGACGACCGGAGGTTGAGTCCGATGCGTAAGGCGAAGAGTAGTCCAGGGATCGTTGTTCGTCACGCTCGCTCGTGCGAGGGCGACACCAACTGCACCTGCAAGCCGACGTTCCAGGCGTGGACGTGGGACAAGCGTGCGGAGACGATCGACCCGGAGACCGGCGAGAAGATCCGCGGCAAGAAGATCCGTAAGACGTTCCCGACGATCAGCGCGGCGAAGCAGTGGCGGCAGGACGCGGGCGGCGAGGTGAAACGGGGCACGTTGCGTGCGTCGTCGCGGGTGAAGTTGGAGGACGGCTGGGCGAAGTGGCTGAAGGGCGCCGAGGCCGGCGAGATCCTGTCCCGGTTCGGCCGCCCGTACAAGGACTCCACTTTGCGCGGCTACCGGGCCGACGCCGACCGGTACTTCCTCCACGACTTCGGCGCGATCCTCGTCGACGATCTCCGCCGCCGCGACGTGCAAGGGCTCGTCGAACGGTTGAACGGGAAAGGACTGTCCGGCCAGAAGGTCCGCAACGTGGTTGTTGCGTTGCAGTCGTTCTACCGCTGGGCAGACCAGCACGAGTTGACGACCGTCGACCCGACCGTGAACCTCGCGCTTCCCAAGACGGGCGGACGGCGCGAACGGGTCGTGCAACCGTCCGACGCGGCCAGGCTGCTCGCTGCTCTCCCCGACGACGACCGGGCCGTCTGGGCGACCGCGTTCTACGGCGGCCTGCGTCGCGGCGAGCTGCGCGCCCTGAGGGTCTCAGACGTGCAGGCGGACCGGATCAGCGTCGAGCACTCCTGGGACGACTACACCGGCCAGATCGACCCCAAGTCGCGCGCGGGCGTCCGTGTGGTGCCGCTGCCCGCCACCCTGGCCGCGATCCTCGAAGCACACAGCAAACGAACGAAGCGGAAGGGCGACGAGCTGCTGTTCGGCCGCACCCCCACCAGGCCGTTCACGCCGACCCACCTCGCCGACGTCGCCGACCAGGCATGGAAGGACGCCAAGCTCGACCGGGTGACGTTGCACGAGGCGCGGCACAGTTACGGCAGCTACCTCGACGCCGCCGGCGTCAGCGAAACCCGCAGCGCCCGCTATCTCGGCCACTCGCTCGAGGCGATCTCCGACCGGTACCGGCACGCGCTCCCCGGCCAGCTCGCCGACGACGCCCAGAAGCTCGACCTGTACCTGGTCGGGGCGGCCTCCGGCAAGGTCGTTTCGCTCCCGACTGGCGCGCAAACTGGCGCGCAGGCCGTCAGAGCGAGCAGGTAAGCCAAAACAGCCGGGTCTCCAAAACCGGGGGTTGCAGGTTCGAGTCCTGTCGCCCCTGCTCGGAGGGAGCCCCGCTCAGGCGGGGTTTCCTGTTTCAGGATCAGCGTCACGACCACGCAGATCCGTCGTGCTGGGGGAGGTCGTCGAGGATCTCATACCAAGGAGCTTTCGAGCCGACGAACATGTGCGCCGTCGGTTTGAGCGCCGGCTCGTCGATCAATGACCCGTAGGGCACACGGATCTTGCCTTCGTACCCCGTCCAATAGAGCAGCGAGAAGCACTCCCTGCAACGCCTCTCGTGAGGGCCCTGGGCATCGCCAACCACTATCAACGAGTCCTCACCTTTGGTCACCCGCAGCTTCTCGGCCTCGATTTCGCCCCAGGGCAGGAACGCCGAGCCTGTCGCTGCGCGGCAGTTCGAGCAGTGGCAGTTGTACGCGACGACGAACTCGTCCGAGACCTCGAACGCGACGGCATTGCACGCGCAGCGGCCCCTCAGCACGGCGGCACTCTAGAACGATCTGGCGCAGGCGGTTCGAAGAATCGGTACCTGGTACCGCAGGTACCAGGTACCTGACTCGCGAAGCTCTCGGGCGCCGGCCTGTGCCATTGTCAGCCGATTTGCTCGGCCAGCCCGAACGCGCGTGCCCTGGCGCTGCTCGTACTGACCCTCGAAGGCGATGCGATCTCCGGGATCACGTGGTTCGCGGACAGCAGCGCGTTTCCGCGGTTCGGGCTCCCACGCACCCTGCCGCGACTCTCGACGGACGAAGAGCCGTGAATCCCGGTAGAGCTGCGGTTTCGTGCCTGCAGATCTCGTTCACTGGTTCAGGGACGCAGCGGCCGGCTGCTGGACGCCGAGCGGCAGCCTGACCACGAACGTCGAGCCTGCGCCGGGAGTCGACTCGACCTCGAGCGTTCCCTGATGTGAGGTGACGATGTCCCGCGCGACCGCGAGGCCGAGCCCGGTGCCGCCCACGGTGCCGGCGGCGTCGGGGGCCCGGAAGAACTTCTCGAACACGCGCTGGGCGTCCTCTGGACTGATGCCGATGCCGTCGTCGGAGACGGCGACGATGGCATTCGGTCCATCGGCGCGCACCGAGACCCTCACCTCGCCTTCCTGTGGCGAATACTTGATCGCGTTCGAGAGCAGGTTGCCGACAACCTGCGAAAGCCGGTCCCGGTCCCCGTCGACGACGAGTGGCTCCGTGGGCGTCTCGAGCACCAACTGGTGGCTCGCCGGTTGCAGGAAGAAGAGCTCTGTCTGCTCGTGCACGAGGTCGACGAGGTCGAACGGGGTGCGCACGATCGTGAGGTCCCCACCGGCCAGGAGCTCCACGTCGAGGAAGTCGCCGGCGAGCGCGGCAAGCCGGCGAGCCTGAGCGTCGATGATCTCCAGATAGCGCCGCTGCTCATCCGGGGGAAAGTCCCGCTCGAGCAGGAGCGCGGTGAATCCGAGCACCGCGGCGAGCGGTGTGCGCAGCTCGTGCGAGACCATGCTGATCAGGTCGCGCTTGTGACGCTCGCCCTCTCGGAGCTGCTCGTTCTGGAGGATGAGCTCGTGTCGCCCGAGCTCGAGTGAGCGCGTCATCGAGTTGAAGGCCGTCACGAGCGTGCCGACCTCGGCGGTGCCGCCCGGCTCGAGGCGCACCGTCAAGTCGCCGCCGGCAACCTCCGCGGCCCCCTCCGCGACCCGGCGTACCGGCCGCGCCACGCCGCTCGCGACCCAGGCGCCGAACAGCAGCACGAGCGCGGACGAGACGATGATCGCAGCGATCCCCACTCCAACCGCCGTGTCGACGACTTTTCGCGCGTGCGCCGACGCCTGCTGGGCCCGCTGATCCTCCGCCGCAAGCAGCTGGTCCAGGGTGCCGTTGATCTGCCCGATCCGCCGTTTCGCCTCGCTGCCGGCAGCGGGCCCTGCCGCGGCGCCGCGCGAGACCGACGCGATCAGGAACACGTTGTCCGCGTAATCGATCAGGTAGTCGTGCAGCTCGCTCGCCACGCCGTTCGCGAGCGCGCGCCGCGGCGGATCGTCCTGAACGAGCCTGAGCAGATTTGCGAGGTCGCCGGGCGCACCGGCCCGCGTCTGGTGAAAGATGCCGACGAAGCGCGGGTTCGCCGACAGCACGTAGCCGCGAAGCGCCGACTCGAGGTCGGAGGTGCGCGTTCTGACACGCAGCGCCGCGACCGTGACGTCCTTCGACCGTGATTCACGCGACTCGGCCTGCCGGAGCGACAGGATCGCGAACAGGGCGGCGACGAAGAGGACGCCGACGAGCGCGGCGACGCAGGCGGCAAACAGACCGACCCGCTGAACCAGCGATAGACGCCTCACCGACGCCGCCCCACCAGCTCTTCGGCGATCGACACCACATCCTCGACGCGAAACGGCTTGGGTAGAAAGCTGTCGGCGCCGTTCTCGAGGGCGTCGTCGATGTTCTCCTGCGCCTGCCAGGCGGAGACGACGACCACCCCCACGTCGCGCAGAGCAGGATCGGCTCGGATCTCGCGCAGCACGTCGATCCCGCCGAGGCCTGGCAGCATCACGTCGAGGAAGACGAGGTCCGGCGGCGACTCGCGCAGGCGGTCGAGCGCCGTTTCGCCATCGGAGACCTCCTCGCATCGGAATGCGTCGCCGAGCGTCACGACGAGCAACTCGCGCAGCGGCGCCTCGTCATCGACGACGAGCACGCGTGGACGGTCATCACCTGGCTCGTCCGTCACCCGACCAGCCGGAAAAGGAGCACCTCATGCCGCGGCCGAAGGTGCGTTGCCGTCACGGTGAGCGTGCCGCGAGCATTGTCGTAGAGCCCGGTGCCGCCGACGATCGGGATCTCATAGAAGAGCCTCGACTGGAGCGCGCCCGTGGCGACCAGCGAGCCCTTGGGGAGGACATACGTCGCCGCGCACGTTCGGTTTCGAGCGTCGACGAACGTGCAGGCGATGACGCTTCGACCGATCGACTTCTGCGAGATGCTGGGGTTGTAGAGCTGCTGCGTGATCGTCTCGATCGCGCCTGCGGCGCCCCCGTTCGCGGGATGGATCACGCGATATGTCACCTGGATGTCGGTGATCCGGATCTGCGCCGGCCCTGTGGCGCCGTCCGCGGCGCCGAGTGTCGTGAAGAGCGCTACCGGGATGCAGGCGATGGCCCCCAGCGTGACCACCCGCCACTTGGCTCGAATCATGGAAACCCCCTTTCCGTCGCCGGGCAGTGTCTCACAGGCGCCGGTCCGTCGACGGCCGTGACCGCCGCGCGCGCAGCCAATTATCTTCGCGCCGCAAGCCGCCAATCCTGCGCCTCGAGCCAAGGCTGCACGCGTCGCAGGTCCTCCGCAGCCGGGTTTTCCCGCAGCCCCTCCGGGGCCATTGCCGATTGCGGGACTGCAGAGCGGGCGCAACACTTCGGGCATGAGCCCTGCAGCAACGAACGCGCTCGGACTGATCCTCGCGTCGCTCCTGATGCTGCTCGGCGGCCTCTCGAAGAAGCGACTCGAGTGGAAGCCACGCGACGTGACGCGACGAAGGCGCAAGCCGCCCGGCACAGCCTGATCCGCGAAGATCAGGCTGATGCGTGCGATCCGGGCCGAGGGGCTGACGAAGAGGTACGGGAGCACACTCGCTCTCGATGCTCTCGATCTGACGATCGAGCGAGGCGAGATCTACGGCTACCTCGGCCCGAACGGATCCGGCAAGACGACGACCATCCGCCTCCTGCTCGGCCTGCACAGGCCGACCGCGGGGCGCGCCGAGCTGTTCGGCCTCGACGCATGGCGCCAGCCGGTTGCTGCGCACCGGCACGTCGCATACGTCGCCGGCGAGCCCTCTCTATGGCCTGCGCTGACGAGCACCGAGACGTTCGCGTTCTTGGAACGATTGCACGGCTCCACCGACGTCGCCTACCGCGACCTGCTCGTCGAACGGTTCCAACTCGACACGGACAAGAAGGTCCGGGCGCTGTCGAAGGGCAACAGGCAGAAGGTGCAGCTCGTCGCCGCATTCGCGAGCCGCGCCGACCTGCTGATCCTCGACGAGCCGACGAGCGGCCTGGATCCTCTGATGGAGGTCGCGTTCCGCCAGACCGTGCTCGAGGCGAAGGAGCACGGCCAGACCGTGTTCCTTTCGTCGCACATCCTCAGTGAGGTGGAAGCCCTCTGCGACCGAGTCGGCATCCTCCGTGAGGGACGCCTGGTCGACGAGGGCACACTCGCGCAGCTCCGGCACCTGACGTCGCAGACGGTCGAGGTCACGTTCGCCGGACCTCCTCCGGACCTGGCGACCATTCCCGGAGTGCAGGTCGTGGACTCGGCGCCCAACGCATTGCGGCTCGACGTCAGCGGCAGCCCGAAGCCCCTGCTCGCCGCGCTCGCCGGCCTCGACGTGATCGCCCTGACGAGCCGGGAGCAATCACTCGAGGAGATCTTTCTCCATCACTACGACGCGGTCGGAGGACGGTGACTCCAACCGGAGCGATCGCTCGGCGTTCGTTTGCCGACGCGCGAGTGCGCACTGGATCGTTCGCAGCTCTCTTCGTGTTCGTCGCCGCCGCGAACGTCATCGGCTACCGGCGAAGCTATCCGACAGTCGCGGCAAGGATGGACTTCGCCCGCAGTTTCGGTGCGAACAGGGCGGTCGAGCTCTTCTACGGCTCGCCGCACGATCTCCTGAGTGTCGGCGGCTACGTCGCGTGGCGCGTGGGTGGGATCGGCGCGATCGTGGCGGGTGTCTACGGCCTCCTTGCCGCCGTCCGTGCGTTGCGCGCCGAGGAGGACTCGGGTCGCAAGGAGCTCCTGCTTGCGGGGCACGTCAGCCGCGGCTCTGCCTACCTCGGCGCGCTCGCCGCCATCGCAGCCGGAGCGGTCGTCCTCTGGCTCGCACTCTTCGCAAGCTTTGCGCTGACCCGTCTCGAACCCGGCGGCTCGGCGTTCCTCGCGGCAGCGATCGTCTCGCCGGTCGTCGTCTTTGCAGGGGTCGGGGCTCTTGCCTCTCAGCTCGCGCCCACCCGCCGAATCGCGCTCGAGATCGCGACGGGATCGCTCGTGCTCGCGTACCTGCTGCGGGTGATCGGTGACACCTCGACCTCGCTCGGCTGGGCCCGCTGGGCGACCCCGTTCGGCTGGAGCGAGGAGGCACGCGCGTTTGCCGAGCCGCGCCCCGGGGTCCTCGCGCTGCCCCTCGTGGCGGGCGCGGCGATGCTCATCGCTGCGGGTCTGATGGCAGGCCGGCGCGATATCGGGACCGGGCTGCTGCCGGCCCGAGACCGCGCAGAGCCACGCCTGTGGCTCCTCTCGTCCCCGACGGCGCTGGCACTTCGTGAGGAGCTCGTCGGCATCATCGTCTGGGCCGTCGCGTTGGGGATCTTCGCAACGGTGGTCGGCGTCCTCTCGACGAGCTTCACGGCGGCGAACCTCCCGGCAAACCTTCAACGAGCAGCTGAACAAGCTGGGGGTCTCGTCGATCACCACGCCCCGCGGTGCGCTCGGTTTCTACTTCCTGCTCTTCGTGCTCGCGATCAGCCTGTTCGCCTGCTCCCAGATCGCAGCTCTGCGCCGTGACGAGGCCGAGCAGCGACTCGACACCATCCTCGGCTTCCCCGTCGACCGGCGCAGATACCTGGCCGGCCGCTTGCTCCTCGCGACCGCCGGTTCCATCGTCCTGGCGTTTGTCGCCGGGATCTGCGCATGGGCGGGCGCAGCGGCCCAATCCGCCAACGTCGCACTGCCTCGGCTGCTCGAAGCAGGCGCCAACTGCCTGCCCGTCGCGCTGCTCTTCCTCGGTCTCGCGGCGCTCGTCTTCGCGGTCGCTCCCCGCTCGACGACCACGGTCGCCTACGGGCTCGTGACCGTTGCCTTTCTCTGGCAGCTGGTCGGCGGGCTGCTCGGAGCCCCGCGGTTCCTGCTCGACCTGAGCCCGTTCCAGCACTTCGCCTACGTGCCGGCGCAGGCGTTTCGGGCCGGCCCCGCGGCGGCGATCGTTGCGATCGCGGCCGTCGCGTCGATCGCGAGCCTCTGGGCGTTCCGCCGCCGCGATCTCACTGGCCCCTAGCGCGTTCGCCTTCAACGGTCTCAAGCTGAGGCATGTGGCTTTTCCGCAGCGCGGTTCCGCACGAAGCCGGATGGCGGGAGAAGCCCGCAGGCTCAAAGTGCCTGAAAAGGGCCGACCGAACACCGGGCCCAGAGCGAAAAGGAGTTGGAGATGCGCAAGTACCTGGAGATCGGAGGCGCCATCGCAACGGTCGTGCTGATCGTCTTCGGCGTCGCCGCAATCGCACTCGGCGTCAACGGCCGCAACACGGTCCGCGACAGCCTCAGGGCGGAGCAGATCGTCGGCACGCCCGACATGACCAAGGCCGGCATCGCAGCCGAGGCCAAGGCGGCGGGCTTGCCCGCAACGATCAAGCTGCCGACGGCGAACATCGCCGGCAAGGCGATCACCACCGGCGCACTCGCCCGTGACTTCGCGGAGTACATGAGAATCCATGCGCTCGAGGCCAGCGGTGGGTTGACGTATTCGCAGATGCCGCGCTACGCGTCCGCCGACGGCAAGGGGACGAATGACGCGACCAAAGCGACCAAGGGAGCGAACGGGCAGCCGCTCGACAACGCCGCCCGCAACACGTGGGTGACCGAGACGGCGCTTTCCACGGCGCTCAACGCGAGCTTCCTCGCCGAGAACGTCGCGCTCTTCGGGATCATCACCGGCGTCGCGTTCCTCCTCACCGGCATCGGCTTCGGAGTCCTCGTGCTCTTCGGATCACTCCGCGGCCGCGAGCCGGGCACCGAGCCCCTCGGCAAGCGCAAGCCGGAGGCGGCGGGAACGAAAGCCGTCCCCGCCGCGTAACACCTGCGCATCTCCGGAGGCGGGCCGCCCGTAGGCGGCCCGCCTCTGTTTCTTCGATCAGGAAAGGGGTCACGTGATGCTCGGCGTTCTCGACACCAGGCAAGTGGCGTGGCGTCGACAGCATGCCCAACGGCACTACGTCGGCTACGTCACCGTCACGGAGCACGGCGTCCGGCTGGCCGGCCGCGAGGAGGCCACCGGAATCGACGTCTCGCTGTCGATCCCCCACACGGCGATCCGTGAGGTTCACGTCGGCAGCACGAAGACCGAGACGGTGGCTGGGGGGCTGACTGTCGTGCTCGAGCTCCGCGACGAGGAGCCGATCTACGTGCGCCCCCTCGGTGACGGACCGCTCGATCTCGACGGCTTCGCCCGGAAGTTCCGCGGCCGGTAAGCCTCTAGGAGGGTGGTTCGAGCTGCCCGTGCTCGATCGCGTAGCGAACGAGCTCGGCCCGTGTCGAAAGCTGGAGCTTGCGCATGATGTGGGCCCTGTGGGTCTCGGCCGTTCGCACCGAGATGAAGAGCTGCTTCGCGATCTCCTGGTTCGTGTGGCCGAGCGCCAGGAGGCGCAGCACCTCACGCTCGCGATCGGAGAGCGGATCGGAGTCGGCAGCCTGCTGGGCCGCGGCATCCGCGGCAACCATCCGCGCGCCGAGCGCCGGGTGGACGTAGTGGTTCCCACCCGCCACCTCGCGGATCGCCGCCACCACCTCCGCATCGGCAGCCTCTTTCAGGACGTAGCCGCTCGCGCCCGCCGCGAACGCCTCGCGAACGTAGCTCGGGTCGTCCTGCATCGAGAGCATCAGCACCTTCGCCGACGGGGCCTCGTGCAGCAGCTTCGGCAGCACCTCGATGCCGCTTTCGTCGGGCATGACGACGTCGAGCAGGACCACGTCGGGCTTGCCGGCACGAACCTCGAACACCGCGTCGCGCGCGTTTCCGGCATCACCGACCACCTGCATGTCCTGCTCGGCCTCGAGGAGCAGCCTGAGGCCCGAACGAACGACTGCGTGGTCGTCGACGACGACGATGCGAATCACGAGAGCGGCACCTCCGCGACCAGGCTCGTCCCGGAACCGCGCGTCGACTCGATCGTCAGCCGGCCGTCCAGCAGTGCGAGGCGCTCGCGCATCCCGGACAGGCCGATGCCGCCCCGCAGCTCATCCCCTGCGTCGAATCCGTGCCCGTCGTCCTCGACGAGCGCGCTGGCGGACCCGGCCCGCCGCACGAGCAGCACGCTGACGCGCCTCGCGCCCGCGTGCTTGGCGATGTTGGTCAACGACTCCTGCACGATCCGGTACAGGGTGGTCTCCACCTCGGACGGCAAACGCTCTTCGCCGAGCTGCGACTCGAAGTCGACGTGGATCCCGGTCGCCTCCACGAAGGTCTCGACCAGCCGCTCGAGCGCCGGAACGAGGCCGAAGTCGTCGAGGGCCTTCGGGCGCAGCTCGACGGCGAGACGGCGGACGTTCTGCAGCGTCGCCACGACGAGCTCGCGCAACTGCGCGAGCGCCGCGGGCTTGTCGTCCGCGTTCTCAACCGTCTTGAGCCCGAGCAGGACCGACGTCAGCGCCTGGCCCGTCTCGTCGTGCAGCTCACGCGCGAGCCGCCGCCGTTCGATCTCCTGACCCTCGATCACGCGCCGCAGCGAATCACGCTGGACACGGCGTGAGAGGTCGACGGCGACCGCAGCACGCTGTGCAAAGTGCTCTGCCAGCCGCAGGTCGGCGCTCGTGAAACGCGGGTCGCGACCCTCGCGATCGTGTGCGAAAGCGACCCCGATCGAGACGTCCCGGATCAGCAAAGGAACGTAGAGGCCCGTCGTCGCATCGAAGTGGCGCGCCACCTCCTGAACGATCTCGGGATCGTCGAGCACCGCGTCGACCCGCTCGCTGCGGGCGCGTTTGAGCACCCCTCCGACCTTCGTCTCGTAGGGGATCACATCGTGCAGCAATTCGTTCGGCTGCTCGGAAGCGATCGCCTCGATCCGCAGGCCGTCCGAAGTTGGCAAGGCAATCGCAACGACGCGCGCGTGAATCAACTCGCGCAGCCGCTCGACGACGAGCTGCAGGAGGCGTGGCAGCTCGAGCTCGCCGGCAAGCGCGGCGCTGATCTCCTGCAGCGACTCGAGCTGCCTCGACCAGGCGGTCGCGGACTCGTAGAGACGCGCATTCTCGATCGCGACGGCCGCCTGCGCCGAAAGGAGCGTCACGAGCTCCTCGTCCTCCTCGTCGAAGTCCGCTCCACCGTCCTTCTCGGTCAGGTAGAGGTTCCCGAAGGCGACGCCGCGCAGCACGATCGGGGTACCGAGGAACGTCCGCATCGGTGGGTGGCCCGGCGGAAAGCCGACGGAGCGTGGGTCCTCCGTCAGATCGTGGAGGCGCAGCGTCCGGGCGTCGGTGATCAACGCTCCGAGGATGCCGCGCCCGCGAGGCAGGTCGCCGATGACCGCGCGAGTGTCGTCGTCGATGCCGTGCGTGACGAACCGCTCGAGGCTCGTGCCGGTCGGGTCGATGACGCCGAGGGCGGCGTACTGAGCACCGGTGACGAGGGCCGCCGCTTCGACAATGCGCTGGAGGACCCCGTCGAGTGAAAGCTCCGAGCTGATTGCGAGCCCGGTCTCCAAGAGGGCGCGGAGCCTGCTTGACTGCTCGGTCTCCACCGGGCAATCGTCGCAGAATTCACCAGGTCTTCGGTGAAGCCGCCGGCGCCGCCCGGCCGATCCGCACCCGCATGTCGACCGCGACGCACCCGTCGGGACCTGCGAGCACCGGGTTCAGGTCGAGCTCGGTCACCTCCGGCAGGTCGACCGCGAGCCGCGAGAGGCGGTGCAGGAGGTCCGCGAGCGCCGTCCTGTCGGCGGCCGGGGCTCCGCGCCAGCCGTCGACGAGCTTCGCGGCCTTGCCGGTGCCGAGCAGTTCGGCGGCATCGACGTCGGTGAGAGGTGCGAGGGCGAAGTTCGCGGAGCCGATCAGCTCGGCGAGCACGCCGCCCGGACCAAACGCGACGAGCGGCCCGAACACGGGGTCCTGCACGATCCCGGCGAGGAGCTCCGCGCCCTCGGTGAGGAACTGCTGGACGATCACCGGTCCGCCCATCCGAGCGGCCGCCTCGCGGACCTCGTCGACGGTGCGCAGGTCGAGGGCGACGCCTCCGGATTCCGTCTTGTGTGCGCCCGCCGCCGCCGTCTTGACGACGGCGGGCAGCCCTAGCTCTGCTGCGACCGCGGCTGCCTCGTCGGGCGTCTCCGCGCGGCGCTCGCCGACGAGCGGGATGCCGTAGGCAGCCAGGAGCCGGTGGGCAGCGTCGGCTTCGAGCCAGCCTTCGCCGGCGGCCTCGACGATCGCGCGCGCCGCGGCGAGGTCGACGTCGACCTCGGGTGTCGTGCCGGCGGGCCGCCTCAGCCACGCTGCGCGTCTCGCGGCCAGGCCGAGGGCGTGTGCAGCCGACTCGGGATATTCGAAGCCGCCGTGCGCGGACCCGTCGGCGCTCATCACGACCGAGAGCAGCGGCTTGTCGGATTCCTTGGCGTAGCGCGCGAGCAGCTCCTCGACGGCCCGCGGGCCTTCGACCACCGGCGGTACGAACAGAGCGATCACCGCGTCGATGTTCGGGTCGGCGAGGATCGGACCGATCGTGCGCTCGTACGTGGCGGCATTGGCCGATCCGAGCAGGTCGACCGGGTTCGCGACGCTCGCTTCCTTCGGAATGCGCTCGATCAGCAGCGCCCGGGTCTCCGGCGTCAGTTCCGGCAGCACGAGGCCGTGCGCCTCGCAGGCGTCGGCACAGAGGATGCCGAGACCGCCGGCGTTCGTGAGGACCGCGACGCGGTTGCCTGCGGGCGCCGGCAGCGAGGTGAGCAGCACGGCGGTGTCGAGCAGCTCCTGCAACGTCGACGCGCGCAGCACACCGGCTTCGCGGAAGAGCGCGTCGACGACGGCGTCGGAGCCGGCCAGGGCGGCGGTGTGCGATGCCGCTGCGCGCGCGCCGGCGCTGCTCGTGCCGCTGCGCATCGCGAGGATCGGTTTCGAGCGGGCAACCCGGCCTGCGACTCGCGCAAACTTGCGTGGATTGCCGAAGGATTCGAGGTAGAGCAGGACGACGTCCGTCTCGGGATCATCCTCCCAGTACTCGAGCAGGTCGTTCGACGAGACGTCGGCCTTGTTCCCGATCGAAACGAACGCCGACAGTCCGAGTCCCCGCGCGTCGGCCTGCTCGAGCAGCGCCAGCCCGAGCGCGCCGCTCTGGGACGAGAACGCCGTGCGGCCGGCTGGGAAGGCGCTGCGCGCGAACGTTGCGTTCAGACGGCACGCCGCCGATGCCACGCCGAGGCAGTTCGGGCCGATCAGGCGGGCGCCGTAGCGCCGGACGAGTGCGAGCAGCTGCGCCTGGCGCTCGAGCCCCTCGGATCCGGTCTCGGCGAAGCCCGCCGAGATCACACAGACCGCACGGACGCCGGCGTGCAGAGCCGACTCGGCCGCAGCGAGGACCTGCTCTCCCGGCACGCAGACGATCGCCAGGTCGACAGGGGCCGGTATCTCCTCGATCGAGCGATAACCCGGCACACCGCCGACCGGGTCGCCCTTCTGGTTGACCGGATAGGCGGCGCCCGAGAAGTCGGCGGCGATGACGTTGCGGAAGAGCTCCCCGCCGATCGTGCCCCGCCGGGCAGAGGCACCGATCACGGCCACGGAGCCCGGCTTGAAGAAGGATTCGAGGGACGCCGAGACGGCTGAATGGTCACGCTCGGCGATGCGGTCGAGCACCTTGGCGGACGTCTTGAGGGCGAACTCGACCTCGACGACACCGCCCACGTAGCGGCGGCGAACTTCGAAACCGGTGTCGCCGAAGACGTGCAGCATGGCCGCGTTCTCGGGGAGGACCTGAGCCACGAAACGATCGATCCCGGCAGCACGGGCGCGCGCGGCGAGCCGCTCGAGCAGGCGGCTCGCGATCCCGCGACGCTGGAACTCATCGGCGACGACGAAGGCGACCTCGGCGCGAGACGGATCGCGGAGCCGAATCCAGGTCCCGAGCGCGATCACGCGCACGGTGCCGTCGGCATCGACCAGCTCACCGATCAGCGACATGCTCTCGTCGCCGTCACTGCGCAGAAACGACGCGATCAGGTTGGAGTCGACGCGGATCGCGCCCTGAAAGCGCAGGTAGCGGCTCTCAGGCGTCAAACGCTCGAAGAACTCGAGCAGCTTCTGCTCGTCGGCGGTGTTGGTGGGACGCAGGCGTAGCGTGGAACCGTCCCGTAGGACGACGTCCTCCCGGTCGGCGATCGCAATCACGCAGTCATTGTCGCAGAGGCGGGTCGAGACTCCATTCGCCGAGGGCCGTGCCGATGGTGCGGGGAACTACGTATCCGTGCGCGGGCCAGGCTCGGTCAGCAGCCGCACCACACACAGCACGGCGACGATCGAGATCATGACGTCGTTGCCGAGGCACCACTGGCAGATCGCTCCGATCGGGTCGAGCTGGGCCCAGAGGAGATAGCCGCTGAATGCAACACCTGCGAACGAGATCAGGACGCCGATGAACGCCGCGGCGGTCCCGCGAACCGCGGTCGTCGCGACGATCGCGAGGTAGGCGATCAGCCCCAGCAGAGCGACCGGCACGCCCCCGAGCTCCGCGTACTTCGATTTCTGCACGGTCTCGCAGCCGCTGTTCACGCAGATCGGTGCCGTGTGCGAGTAATGGACGTAGGTGAGATAGGCCGCGATCGCCGCGCCGACGAGGGCGGCTGCGGCGATCGAGGCGCGCAGCCTCACTGCAACAGCGGATCGAGCGCCGCCGCGAACGAGGCCGGATCGAGTGCGGAGAGCTGCAACTGCGTCGGGAGCGCCGGGGGAGCCTGAACGATGAAGGTAGGCGTGCCGGCAACGGCGTATTGCGTCGCCGCCGTGTCGGCGTTCTTCCACATCTTGGTGACCCGAGCGGTCGAGGAAGCCGCGGAGAGCGAGTCGACGTTGACGCCCGCCGCCTTCGCGGCGCTCGCGATCGTCGCGTCGTTGATCCAGCCGCTGTTCTCTTCCCCCTGACGGGCGTAGAGCTCGTCGGACATCTGCCACAGCTTGTTCTGCTCCCCGGCCGCGTAGTTGGCGCGCAGGCCGTTTTCGGAGTTCGGGCCGATGATGTTGATGCCGCGATACACGAGCTTGACCTTGCCGGTGCGGACATAGTCCCTCACGACCGTTGGCAGCGTGCCGAGATTCCACTCCCTGCAATACGGGCACTGCGGGTCCTCGAAGACCTGGATCGTGACCGGCGCAGCGGCGCGCCCGAGCGTGTCGCCGTGTTGCGGGATCCCCGCCAGCGACAGTCCGGTCGGCGTGGCCGTCGTCCCGGTCGCGGTCGTGTCCGCGCTCGCGGACGCTCCTGACGAGCCGCCCGTGGCGACGACGATGAGGACGACGACGACAGCGATCGCGCCGACCGCAGCGGCGGCGAGCAGATACATACGCGACCGGTCCACGCGCACAGCATGCCCGAGCCACACATCCGTCGGCTCCGTGGAAACCCGCACACGGAGCAGGGAGTTAGGCTCCCCGGGTGGCGCTCCTCCAGAGCCGAGTCGAGCATACGGATGATTTCGCCCGCCGGCGGGGGAGGATGGAGACGCTGGTGGAGGAGGTGCGCTCCCGTTCGGCGCTGGTGGCTGCGGGTGGCGGTGAGCGGGCGGTGGAGCGTCACCGGGGGCGCGGGAAGCTGCTCGCCCGGGAGCGGATCGACAGGCTGGTCGATCCGGGGACGGCGTTCCTGGAGCTGAATGCGCTTGCCGCGTGGGAGATCTACGACGGGCAGGCGCCCTCGGCGGGGATCGTGACCGGTATCGGGGTGGTCGAGGGCCGGGAGTGTGTGATCGTCGCGAACGACGCGACGGTGAAGGGCGGGTCGTACTTCCCGTTGACGGTCAAGAAGCATCTGCGGGCGCAGGAGGTGGCGGAGCAGAACCACCTGCCCTGCCTCTATCTGGTCGACTCGGGCGGGGCGTTCCTGCCGTTGCAGGCGGAGGTGTTTCCCGATCGCGAGCACTTCGGGCGCATCTTCTTCAACCAGGCGCGGATGTCGGCGAAGGGGATTCCACAGATCGCGGTCGTGATGGGCTCGTGCACCGCCGGCGGCGCCTACGTGCCGGCGATGAGCGACGAGACGGTGATCGTGCGCGGGACCGGGACGATCTTCATCGGGGGGCCGCCGCTCGTGCAGGCGGCGACCGGCCAGGAGGTGACGGCCGAGGAGCTCGGCGGCGCAGACGTGCACGCCCGTCACTCCGGGGTCGCCGACCACTACGCGACGTCGGACGAGCACGCGCTCGCGATCGCCCGCCGGATCGTCGCCAACACGCACGGGCGCAAGCCGGAGGCCCCCTGGCGGCGGCTGCCCACTGAAGCGCCGGTGGTCGACCCGTCCGACCTGTACGGGCTGATCCCGGATGACCACCGCACGCAGATGGACGCGCGCGAGGTGATCGCACGGATCGTCGACGGCTCGCGCTTCGACGAGTTCAAGACGCTCTACGGTGAGACGCTCGTCTGCGGCTGGGCGCACATCGAGGGCTACCCGGTCGGGATCCTCGCCAACAACGGCGTGTTGTTCGCCGAGAGCGGGCAGAAGGGCGCGCACTTCATCGAGCTGGCGTGCAAACGGCGGGTGCCGCTCGTCTTTCTGCAGAACATCACCGGCTTCATGGTCGGTAAGGAGTACGAAGCGGGCGGGATCGCCCGCGACGGCGCGAAGCTCGTGACGGCCGTCGCCTGCGCCGAGGTGCCGAAGTTCACCGTCGTCATCGGCGGGTCGTTCGGCGCCGGCAACTACGGCATGTGCGGCCGGGCCTACTCCCCACGCCAGCTCTGGATGTGGCCGAACGCCCGTATATCCGTGATGGGCGGCGAGCAGGCCGCGACCGTCCTGACGATGGTCGGCGACGCCGATCCGGACGAGATCCGCATCAAGTACGAGCTCGAGGGCAATCCCTACTACTCGACCGCCCGGCTCTGGGACGACGGCATCATCGACCCGCTCGACACCCGCCGCGTCCTGGCACTCGGGATCAGCGCCGCACTGAACGCACCCATCCCGGAAACACAGTTCGGCATCTTCCGCATGTGACCGAGGTGCGAGGTTAGGGTCTCACCATGGGTTACTCGATGCTGAAGATCGACGACGTCGAGGGCGCCGGACGGGGTGGCATGGTCAAGTTCCTCCGCCGCGAGCTCGACGTGCAGGCCTTCGGGGTCAACTGGTTCGAGATCGGCCCGAACATGGAGGGCGTCGAGCACGACGAGGTGGACACCGGACAGGAAGAGGTCAACGTGATCGTCCGCGGCAGCGGGATCTACCGGATCGACGGCGACGAAGTGCCGTTCACCGCGCCGATGATCTTTCGGTTCGATCCGGAGACGACGCGTCAACCGGTCGCCGGCCCCGAAGGATTCGCCATGGTCGCGGTCGGTGCCCGCCGCGGCAGCTACGAGGCGCACGGGCCGTTCTAGTCCGGATCGTTCTGTGGAACCTCGCGGACTCGCTGAGCTCGATCGGCGAGTTGCGGCGCTACCTCCAGGATGAAGCGGTGGATGCGTACGAGCGCGTGCCGGGCCTCCTCTTCAAGGCGTGGTTCTCGGACGAGGTGACCGAGCGCTGGGGCGCGGTCTACGTGTTCGAGTCGCGGGAGGCGTCGGAGCAGGAGCTGCCGTCGCGTGCTCGTGCGTTGATCGGCAAGGAGCCGGACGTCGTGGAGGTCTTCGACCTCGAGGCGTCCGTCTCGGTCGCGACAGAGCTCACGCGGCTCGGGCTCGCGTTCGAATGAGCGCCGTGCGCGTCGAACGGGACGGTTCGCTGCTCGGCATTGCGATGGCGCGGCCCGAACGCCGAAACGCGTTCGATGCGGGGCTGATCGAGGATCTGACCGGCGCGTTCGCCGGTATCGGGCCCGATGTGCGTGCGGTGCTGCTCACGGGTGACGGCCCCTCGTTCTCGGCCGGCGCAGACGTCGAGTGGATGCGCTCGTCGGTGGATCTCAGCCTCGAGGAGAATGTCGCGGACGCCCTCCGCCTGCGTGCGCTGCTCGACGCGATCGACGGTTGCGCTGCGCCGGTCGTCGCGCTCGTGCAGGGTCATGCACTCGGCGGAGGGTGCGGATTGGTCGCTTGCTGCGATGTTGTCGTCGCCGAGCCCGAAGCGCAGTTCGCCTTCAGCGAGGTCAAGCTCGGGATCATCCCGGCGGTCATCTCACCGTTTGCCCTGGCGAAGATCGGGCCGGCGGCCGCGCGACGCTACTTCGTCACCGGGGAGCGCTTCTCCGCCGAGGTAGCGCTGCGCATCGGCCTCGTGCACGAGGTTGCGGCCGACCTCGAGGCGGCTGCCGAGCGCGTGCTGGGCGAGCTTCGCTCGGCCGGCCCCGGGGCAGCGCGAGCGGCCAAAGCGCTCGCCCGTGCCCCACTCTCGGCGGCGGAGACCGCGGAGCGCATCGCCGCTCACCGCACGAGCGCCGAGGGCCAGGAGGGCCTGCGGGCATTCCTCGAGAAGCGCCCGCCCGGCTGGGCGGGCGAGTAGCGCCCGCGTCCCGCCGCGCCGGCGCCTCTGCACACGCCGCGCGCAACGGGCTCGCGACGGCGGGGTCAGACCCCGGCCGTGTCTGTTCGAGACGCTTCGAACGCTGCCTGACCCAGTGAACGAGCGACGCATTGATCCGCGGCACCCGCGCTTCAGAGCTCGGATCCGCCCCGAGGGACACGGCTCGGGGTCAGACCCCGGCCATGGCCAGAAGGAACGAGTGAGGGCTAGTGGCCCGTCGACTGCGTGCGGACCGCGACCGGGCGCGTGACCGTCGACGCGTACGACGCCCCACCCGAGACCTCGACCCGGTAGCTGCCGGGCCGCAGGCTGCGGTTGAAGACGCCGCGCGAGCTCGCGACGAGACGCCAGCGGCTGTTCGTCAGCCGCTGGACCTGCATCGGAAGCGAGGGAGAGACGAGCGCATGAAGATCGCCGTCGCGCGTGCTCAACGACACGCGCGGCACAACCTGCATCGACACGGCATCCCCTGCAACGCCGTTGTACGCAAGCCGAAGCTCGGTGGAGCGCAGCGCGGGAAGCGACACTACGAAGTGCCCTGAAGGCGCGGGCTGTAGGTGTCGCACCGTCTGCCAGCCTGCCGCGGTCAACTCCTGCAGCCGTGCCTTGCCGAGCCCGCGAACCCAGCCCTGAACCCGAACGTGGTTGCCGTAGACGAGGCGGCCCGGCAGATCGTCGAGGGTCATCGCGTGGATGTCGAAGTCGGTCGACCCCAGCTTGAACCTTGTGCGGATCACCTGTCCGGGGAACTGCTTCCACCCGCTCGCGGTGAGCGCC
This sequence comes from uncultured Thermoleophilia bacterium, assembly GCA_963779535.1. Lineage (GTDB taxonomy): Bacteria > Actinomycetota > Thermoleophilia > Gaiellales > Gaiellaceae > PALSA-600. The sequence continues at coordinate 54,274 of CAVZYP010000005.1, forward strand.
CGTACCGCCTCTGCGCGGCCCGACGAGTTGTGCACGACGCGCAGATCGCGCACACCGGTGACCTGAAGCGCCGCAGCAACCTGGGCAGGCGTCAGCACAGCTGTCGGCCACACGTGGTGTGGCGAGAGGTAGTCATAGGGATCGGCGACCGACACGAGGTACGGCACCTGCTGCATCTGCGGCCAGGCGTCGTGGATCGACGAGGTCCGGCCGCCCGACGACGAAAAGTAGTACGCCGGGATGATCGTGCCGCCGAACTCGAGCACCTGCCCGGCGGTCGCGCCGATCGCAAGGTTCGTCTCCGTGCGCTCGGCTTTGATGCCGCCGTACATCTGAGACCGGTCGTCCGGGTACAGATCGAAATCCTCGCCCGGCTTGAGCATCGCGAGCGTGTACGAACGGGCCGCCACCGCCTGCGCCTCGTACGTCTGCGTGTGCCAGCCGACCGGCACCTCCCAGGGCACGACGCCGCGGAGGTAGCGATCGAGCGGCAGGACGTTGACCGCCATCAAGCCGCCGGGTTTCGCCTTCACCACGATCGCGCCGCGGTAGCCGGCACCGCCGAGCCGCAGAGGCTGGACGCCGGGCTCGAAGCGGAGCGGAAAGACGAGCTGCTTGAAGCCGCGGCGCACGACCACCGTGCGCGGGCTCAGATGCACCTTCTCGCCCCGCGCATCGATGACGAGAAACGGTGCGGACGAGCCGACGCGCAACATCGACTGGTTCTCCTGCAGCAAAACCCGCACATCGCTCGGGGCCGTCGACGCGATCTGGGTCTGCGGGTAGTAGTGCGCGAGAATCCGGCGGTAGCCGAAACCATGACGCGCGTAGCCCTCTGCGCCCCACTGGCTCATGCCGACACCGTGACCCCACCCTCTGCCGTCGAGCAGGAACACCGTGCCACCGTGCGCGAGCCCTGGGAACGCAAGGACGGCAAGTGCCACCAACCAGACCCTCATCCCGGATCGGCAGAGTAACCGCGTGCGCAGGCTCCTGCTTCTGACAAGCGCGATCGTCTTCTTCGACACGCTCTTCTTCGCTGCGCTGACACCGCTGCTGCCGCGGTATGCCGAAACACTCGGCCTCGGCAAGGCCGGCGCAGGGGTGCTGGCGGCCGCGTACCCGGCCGGGGCATTCGTCGGCGCCATCCCGAGCGGTATCGTCGCCACGCGCGCCGGAGTTAAGCCCACAGTAGTGATTGGGCTCACGGCGGTCGCTTTGTGCACCGTGCTCTTCGGGATCGCGACCGATCCGTGGCAGCTCGACGTCGCGCGTTTCCTGCAGGGGCTCGCAAGCGCCTTCTCCTGGACCGGCGCGCTCGCGTGGCTCGTCGCCGCGTCCCCGGCGGGGAGGCGCGGCAGTCTCATCGGCACCGCGTTCGCAGCCGCCGTCGGCGGCGCACTGTTCGGCCCGGTGCTCGGCGGCATCGCGTCGGTCGCCGGCACGGGTTGGACCTTCGGCGCCGTGGGGGTCGCGTCCCTCGGGCTCGTCGCGTGGGCTGCGGCGACGCCGTCGGCGCGTCCCGAGGCGCCACAGGCCCTGCGCATGTTGGGTCGCGCCTTCCAGGATCCACGCGTGCTCGGTGCGTTCTGGTTCGTCGTGCTCCCCGCGTTGCTCTTCGGCGCGGTATCGGTGCTCGCGCCTTTGCGGCTCTCGGCGCTCGGATTCGGGTCGGTCGCGATCGGGGCAGTCTTCTTCGTCACGGGCACATTCGAGGTGGCGAACAACATCGTTGTCGGGCGGCTCTCCGACCGGCGCGGACCGCTCTACCCGATTCGCATCGGGCTTGCAGCATCGATCATCGTTGCCGCAATCTATCCGTGGCCGGACAATCCGTACGTGCTCGGCTTCGTCGTCATCTGCGGCGGCCTTGCATTCGGGGCGCTCTTCACCCCCGGCATGGCGCTGCTCACCAACCTCTCGGAGGAGCGAGGGCTCGATCACGGCTACACGTTCGCGCTCGTCAACCTCGCCTGGGCGCCAGGGCAGGCGCTCGGCGCAGCAGGAGGCGCCGCACTCGCCCGCACAACCCGCGACGCCGTCCCCTACCTTGCGCTTTCGGCGGTCTGCGCGCTCACCTTCGCAGCGCTGTGGCGCGTGCGCAAAGACGGCTAGGGTCAGCGCGTGCAGAAGGTGCTCGTCGCGAATCGTGGAGAGATCGCGCTACGCGTGTTCCGCGCCGCACGCGACCTCGGCCTCGGCGCCGTCGCCGTCGCCGCAGCCGACGACACCGGGTCGCTGCACGCGCGCTCCGCCGACGAGGTCGTCGAGATCACCTCCTACCTCGATCCCGCGGAGCACGTACGCGCCGCGAAGCAAGTGGGGGCAGACGCGATTCATCCGGGCTACGGCTTCCTCGCCGAGAACGCCACCTTCGCAGAGATCGTCTCGGCGGCCGGGCTGACCTGGATCGGGCCGCCGCCGGAGGCCCTGCGCGCCGGCGGCGACAAGCTCGCCGCGAAGCAGATCGCGGCGGGCGCGGGAGTGCCCACGATCCCGGAGACGGGCGAGCCGCCGCTGATCGTCAAGGCGGCCGCGGGCGGCGGCGGGCGCGGGATGCGCGTCGTGCGCAGGACCGGCGAGCTCGCCGACGCGGTCGCGGCGGCGCGACGCGAGGCGCAGTCGGCCTTCGGCGACGACCGCATCTACCTCGAGCGCTACCTCGAACGCCCGCGGCACATCGAAGTTCAGCTGCTCGCCGACACCCACGGCACGGTGCTGGCGCTGGGTGAACGTGACTGCTCGGTGCAGCGCCGTCACCAGAAGGTGCTCGAGGAATCGCCGCCACCGGGCCTCGACCGGCGCCTGCGCGAGCAACTGAGCGACGCCGCGGTCCGCTTCGCACGCGCGATCGGCTACGTCGGCGCGGGGACGGCCGAGTTCGTGGTCGAGGGACGAGAGTTCTTCTTCCTCGAGCTCAACGGGCGTATCCAGGTCGAGCATCCCGTCACAGAGGCCGTCACCGGGATCGACCTCGTGCAATGGCAGCTGCGCATCGCACGTGGCGAACACCTCGACCTGCAGCCCGAATCGCACGGAGCAGCGGTCGAGGTGCGTCTCTACGCCGAGGACCCACGGACCTTCCTGCCGCAGGCGGGCCGAGTCGAGGTGCTGCGGCTTCCGGCATCGATCCGTGTGGACGCAGGCGTTGCCGAAGGCGACGAGATCGGCACCGGCTACGACCCGATGATCGCGAAGCTGATCGCGAGCGGCGCCACACGGGGCGAGGCGTTCGACCGCCTCGCCGGCGCGCTCGCCGAGACAGAGGTCAGCGGAGTGACGACCAACCTCCCGTTCCTGCGCTGGCTCGTCGCACATCCGGTGTTGCGCGCAGGGGCCGCCACGACCGCGTTCCTCGTCGAGCACCCGCCCCTGTCAGCTCCTTCGGCCACCGTGCCCGACCCCGCCTGGCGCGGAGCGTTCCGGCTCAACCTCCCCGGTCCGACGCCGCTGCCACCGCCGGACGTCGACGCTCCTGCGCACGCGCCAAGACCGGCGGAGGAGTCGAGCACGATCGTGGCCCCGATGCCCGGCACCGTGATCACGGTGAACGTCGAGGCGGGGTCGGTCGTCAAGGCCCGCGACCCACTCGTCGTGCTGGAGGCGATGAAAATGGAAACGCCTCTCGTCTCGCCCTACGACGCGACGGTGCGCGCCGTGCATGTGCGAGAAGGCGATCGCGTCGTTGGCGGCGCAGTGCTCGTGGAGCTCGCGGACTAGAAGATCTTCTGGAGCTTCATGGCTGCGCCGATGTCGCCCTTGATCTTCAACTTGCCGGTCATGTACGCCGTGGTCGGATTCTGTTCGCCGCTGATGATCTTCTCGAACGTCTCGGCGGACGTCTCGATCGTCGCGTCTGCGGTGCCCTCACCCTCGGTCACGGCGATCGCGCCGTCGGCCACATTGACGAGCCACGTGCCCTCGCCGTCGATCTCGAACAGATACGAGTTCGTCATCCCCGCGAGCTTCGAAGCGTCCGCGCGCGACGCGAGGGTGTCGAAGAATTCCTTGGCTGCCACTGCTGCATCGCTCCTTCGGTCGTAGGTTGACTCGCCAGTCAACCTACCGGAGCGCGTGACTAGGCCGCGCCCGCCTGCGGCAGGTAGCGCTCGATCAGGAGGTCCGAGAGCCTGCTCTGCGCAGCGGCCAGACGGCGGCGGTTCTCCTCGAGCTCGGACTGGCCGGCGCCGGTCGCACGCAGTTCCTGCCGCTCGGCGACGATCCGCCCGATCTCCTCGGTCAGCGTCTCCACCGTGTGCGTCACCGCCCGCCTATCACGCGCCGCATACATCATTCTCACCAGGCCAATCGGCTGTTGCCAGCGTTCTCTCATGCCACGAAAGGGGGTTTCGACACGCAGCCCCTTGCTCCTCGGTACCATCGCCCCCCGATGCGTGCCGAGCTGAGGGCGCCGGCGTGAACTTCGACGTCGAGCGCGAACACAAGTTGGTGCGCGACACGGTTCGACAGTTCGCGTTGGAGAAGATCGCGCCGGTCGCCGAAGAGCTCGACCGTGAGAAACGGTTTCCGTACGAGCTCGTCGACGAAATGGCGGAGCTCGGACTGATGGGCATGACGATCCCGGAGTCCTACGGCGGCGGCGGCACCGACACGCTGTCGTACGCGATCGCGATCGAGGAGCTCACGCGCATCGACTCGTCGGTCGCAATCACCGTCGCAGCGCACCACTCGCTCGGCACGCTCCCCATCTACTACTTCGGCACCGAGGCACAGCGGCGTCAATGGCTCCCCGACCTCGCCTCGGGGAAGGCGCTGGCCGCATTCGGGCTGACCGAGGCAAACGCCGGGTCGGACGCGGGTGCAACGCGTACCACGGCAGAGCTCGACGGCGGAGAGTGGGTCGTCGACGGGTCGAAGATCTTCATCACCAACGCCGGCACCGACATCACGGCTTGCGTGACGATCACCGCGGTCACCGGCGAGGGCGAGATCTCGAACATCATCGTCCCCAACGGCACCGACGGCTACATCATCTCCGAGCCGATGCAGAAGCTCGGCTGGCGCGCCTCCGACACCCGCGAGCTCTCGTTTCAGGGTGCCCGGGTCCCGGCGGAGAACCTGCTCGGCCCGCGCGGCGAGGGTTTCCGTCAGTTCATGGAGATCCTCGACGGCGGACGCATCTCTGTCGCCGCGATGGGTGTGGGCCTCGCACAGGGCTGCTACGACCTCGCCTCGACCTACGCGCTCGAGCGCGAGCAGTTCGGCCGCCCGATCGCGAAGTTCCAGTCGGTGCAGGCGATGCTCGTCGACATGGCGACCGAGATCGAGGCTGCCCGCGATCTCGTCTGGAAGGCCGCCTGGGAGAAGGATCAGGGCCGCGACTTCGGCAAGACCGCCGCGATGGCCAAGCTCTTCTCCGGGGAGCTCTCACATCGCGCCGCGAACTGGGCGCTCCAGATCCACGGCGGCTACGGCTTCATGGACGAATACGCGATCTCGCGGCTCTACCGCGACCAGAAGATCCTGGAGATCGGCGAGGGGACGAATGAGGTTCAGCGGATGGTCATCGCTCGCCATCTCGGTCTCTAGCCTCGCCGGGGCGCTCCTGCTCGCCGCGCCTGCCGCGGCACATCTCTCGATCAACCCCGACACGGTGCGCGCCGGCGCGCTCGTCGACCTCGTCTTTTCGGTGCCGAACGCTGCAGACCCATCGGGGATCGACCAGGTCACCATCGCGGCCCCAGCCGCCTTCGTGCTCGACGACGGCGAGGCAGTCGCCGGCTGGACGCAGTCGCGCTCGGGCCAGACCCTCACGTGGAAGGGCGGCAATATCCCGCTGCGCCAGTACGCGCGCTTCGGGATCCGCGGCACCGCCCCGCTGCAGGCGGGCACGGTGCTGTTCAACGTGCTCGTCGCCGACCGGACCGGATCCTCGCTCACCTACCGCGTCGGCATCCAGGTGGTCGCCCACGCGCCCGCGTGACAACGGGGCGCGTTCGCTCGGCAAAGCCGCGCTGGTCGTTGCGGTGATCGGGGCCGCACTGGCTCTGGTGGCGATGTTCGTCGCCCTGTACGTCTGGCTGCGACCGCCGCCCCCGTGAGTTAACCTCGGGAGCCGTGCTGCTCTTTCGGCAGTTCGTGGACGACGATCTCGGGTGCGCCTCGTACCTGGTCGGCGACCCCGAGGCGGGAGTCGCCATCCTCGTCGACCCGGCCCTACGGATCGAGCAGTACCTGGAGGCAGCCCTGGCAGCCGGCGTGCGCATCGAGCGGACGCTCGAGACGCACACTCACGCCGACCACCTGTCGGGCCACGGACGCCTGGCGCTCGAGCACGGCGTGCCGGTGGCGATCCACTCGCTCGCCGAGCCGGCGTACCCGTTCGAGCCGCTGGCCGACGGACAGGTGCTGGAGGTCGGAGCGGTGCGGGTCCGCGTCGTGCACACCCCGGGCCATCGTCCCGAGCACTGCGCATTCGTGGTCGACGACCAGATCGCGTTGACCGGGGATTCTCTCTTTGTCGGCGATGCGGCACGCCCCGACCTCGCGGTGGCCGCGCGGGAAGGGGCCCAGGATCTCTTCGCCTCGCTCGCCAAGCTGACGGCGCTCGGCGACGCGGTCGAGGTCTACCCCGGACACGTCGCCGGCTCGCTCTGCGGCGGAAACATGAGCAGCGAACGCTCGTCGACGATCGCACACGAGCGTGAGACGAACGCTGCGCTCTCGTTCCGCGACGTGCAGGAGTTCGTGCTCGTGTCGGCGTCGGTGTCGACGCCGCGGCCCCCGACGACCGCGGTCGTCGTGTCCCTCAACCAAGGGCCGTGGGTGAGCCGGCCCGACGATCCCATCGAGCTCGCGCAAGCAGGCGCTGCGACGGTGCTCGACGTTCGGCCGTTCGCCGACCACGCCGCCGGGCACGTGCCGGGCTCCATCAGTGTTCCGTTCAGCGGCTCGTCGTTCGGAACGAAAGCAGGGTTCGTGCTCGTCGCGGACGAACCGGTGGTGCTCCACGCGCGCTCTCGCGAAGAGGCGATCGAGGCTGCGTGGGGGCTGTGGGCGATCGGCAGGCTCGAGCTTGCGGGCTACGTCCTGTCACCTCATGCGACCGAGACGCTCGCCACGGTTGACGTCGCCGAGCTGAAGCGGCTGCTCGAGACCGCGGATGTGCAGCTCGTCGACGTGCGTGAGACGACCGAGCGCGACGACGGCTACATCCCCGGCTCCCGCAACATCCCCTACCGGCTCATCCGCAAGCTCGGCTGCGGCGCGCTCGAGCGCTCGAAGCCGGTGGTGACGGTGTGCGAGAGCGGCCAACGTGCAGCGATCGCCGCTTCCCTGCTGCAACGCGACGGCTTCGACGTGCGCGCCGTCGCCGACGGCGGGACCGCCGACTTCACCGACACCGTGTCGTTCCGCCGCTGCGGCGGCGGCTAGTTGACTCTGCTCCGCGCGCCTGGCAGCGTGGCGCAATGACAATTCCAACCGAACCGATCGGAAGCATCCCGCGCCCGGCGGAGCTCGTTGCGGGGATGCAGAGAGCTGCGGAGGGAAGCATCTCCGACACCGAGCTGGCCGCACTGTTCGCTCAGGCGGTCCGCAGTACCGTCAGCGAGCTCGAGGCGACCGGGTCACCGGTGATCACCGACGGCGAGCAACGCAAGCCGAGCTTCGTGACCTATCCGATCGCCGGCCTCGAGACACTCGCCGGAGACGGCGTCGTGATCCCATTCGCGGATGGACACACGCGTCAGCTTCCGGTCTTGACGTCCGGGCCGTTCCGCTATGCCGCGTATGCCGATTCGTATCTGGTCGCTGCGCAGCAGGTGGCAACGCGTCCGGTGAAGCAGGCGGTGATCTCCGCGTCCGCGGTGAGCCTGCTCTACCCGGCCGAGGGCATCGACGGGTACGCGCGTGAGGAATTTCTGGCTGATCTCGTCGACGAGGCCGAGGCCGACATTCGTCGCTGCCTCGACGCCGGTGCCTACAACGTCCAGATCGACTTCACGGAGGCGCGGCTCTCGCTCAAGCTCGACCCTTCCGGAGATCTGCTCCGCAGCTTCGTCGAGCTGAACAACCAGGTGCTCGACCGGTTCCCTGCCGACGTGCGCAGCCACCGCATCGGCGTTCATTCGTGCCCGGGCGGCGACCACGACTCGACGCACAGCGCCGACGTCGACTATACGGCGCTGCTGCCGACGCTCTTCGAGCTCCACGCGGGCGCGTTCTACCTCGAGCTCGCGGGCGAGGTCGACCCCGAAGCGGTGCTCGAGGCCATTTCTGAGAGCCTCCGGCCCGGCCAGCGCGTGTTCGTCGGCGTCACCGACCCGATCGATCCGGAGGTCGAAACGCCGCAGCAGGTGCGCCGAACGCGTCCTACTCGCCGCGAAGCACATCCCGGTCGCTCAGCTCGGGACGACCGACGACTGCGGTTTCTCACCGTTCGCGGACGACGGCTCGACGGGTCGTGAAACCGCCTTCGAGAAGATTCGCGCCCGGGTCGAGGGCACGGCGCTCGCCTCGGAGCAGCTCGGGGTCTAGATACCGACTGAACGCCGCGGCGGCTACCTGAGGCGCTCGAACTCGTAGCCTGCCGCCGCGAGTGCGCTGCAGAGCTCGACGCAGTGCTCCTCGTCGCGGGTGACCAGCGTCAACTCGACAGCGGTCCGGACGAGGCCGATGCCCATTCCCTCGCGCCGGTGGTTGATCTCGACGATGTTGGCCCGTTGCTCGGCGACGAGCTGCAGCAGCTTCAGCAGCTCGCCCGGATGGTCGGGGACGCTCGTGCGCAGGACGAGATAGCGTCCGGCGCGCGCAAGACCGTGCCGCACCACCGACATGAGCAGGGTGGCGTCGATATTGCCGCCGGAGAGGAGCGCGCACACCCCACCGGTGCCACCGACGTTCCCTCGGAGCAGTGCCGCCACCGACGCGGCGCCCGCGCCCTCGACGACGAGCTTGGAGCGTTCGAGCAGCAACGTGATCGCCTCGGCGATCTCCTCGTCGTCGACGTGGACGACCTCGTCGAGCAGCTCGTCGAGGATCGACATCGTCAGCTCGCCGGGATGCTTGACAGCGATGCCGTCGGCGATCGTTCCCTGACCCTCCCGGCCGGCCTGCACACCGACGAGGCGGACGCCCGGCCGGAGCGACCGCAATGCGATCGCGATCCCTGCCGCCAGCCCGCCACCGCCGATCGGCAGGACGAACGTCTCCGCCTCGGGCAACTGCTCGGCGAGCTCGAGACCGAGCGTGCCCTGCCCTGCGATCACGGCCTCGTCCTCGAACGCGTGCACGAACGTCGCGCCGGCCTCCTCGGCGCGCGCCATCGCCTCGGCTAGCGCATCGTCGAACATCGCGCCGGCCAGCACGGTCTCGGCCCCGTAGTTGCGCGTCGCGTCGACCTTCGCCATCGGCGCGTCCTGCGGCATGAAGACCGTGGCCCGGATGCCGAGCTCGCGGGCGGCCCAGGCGACCGCCTGACCATGGTTGCCGGCGCTGGCCGCGACGACGCCTGCCGCCCGTTCGGCGCTGCCGAGCCCCGTCAGCTTGTTGACCGCGCCGCGGATCTTGAACGAGCCCGTGCGCTGCAGGTTCTCCGCCTTCAGCCAGACTCGGCGGCCGGCGCGTCGCGAGAGCGTGCTCGACCCGTAGACCGGCGTTGCCCGCGCATGGCCGGCGATGCGCTCACGCGCAGCTTCGAGATCAGGGAGTGTCGGGGCTGTCCGTGTCGCCAACGTGGAACACCTTCTGGAGGATTTCACGAACCGCGGTCAGCGGGTCGAGCCGGCGCGCCTGGACCTCGTCGAGCAGCCTTCGTAGCTGCGCGTCGTCCTGGACCGCACGCTCGATGTGACGACGCGCACGATTCGACGCAACCTGGAAGACCTCGGATGCGAGGTTGCGCCGCCGGCGCACATCGAGCTGCCCTTCCGCCTCGAGCCAGGCGCGATGCTCCTTGATCTTCTCCCAGAGAGTCTCGACGCCCTCGCCACGCATGGCCTCGGTGAGCACGATGGGGGGCCGCCAGCCTTCGTGCGGGCCGAGGGCCAGCACCTGCCGCACCTCGTTCAGCATGGTCTTCGCCATCGGGTGATCCATCTTGTTGATCGCGATGATGTCCGGGATCTCCATGATCCCGGCCTTCAGCGCCTGGATCGAATCGCCCGACCCGGGCATCAACGCCAGCACGACGGTGTCGGCGATCGACAGGACGCCGACCTCGCTCTGGCCGGTTCCGACCGTCTCGAGGAAGACGATGTCCTTCCCCGCCGCATCGAGCACGAGCAGCGTCTGCAGGGTCGTCTCGGCGAGCCCGCCGAGATGCCCACGGGTGCCCATCGACCGGATGAAGACGTCGGGGTCGAGGAAATGGTCGGTGAGCCTGATCCGGTCGCCGAGCAGTGCGCCCTGTGTGAACGGGCTCGACGGGTCGACCGAGATCACGCCGACGGTCTGTTCCTCGGCGCGCACCTCGCGAATCAGCGCAGACGCCAGACTCGACTTGCCGACGCCGGGCGGACCTGTCAACCCGACGGCGAACGCGTGGCCCGTCTTCGGATAGAGATCGCCGACCACCTCGTACGCGAGCGGGTCGCCGTTCTCGACGAGCGTGATCGCGCGCGCGAGCGCACGCCGGTCGCCCGCCAGCACCGCTTCCACGAGACGCTCGCGCGTCCAGTTGCGCCGCTCGCTCACGCCGGGGATGCTACGCAGCCAACTCGCGGGGCAGAGCAGCGCGCGACCTGACACCGCGTGCGAGCAGGAAAGCCGTCAGACCGCCGGTCACGATGAGCACACCCGCAACCGCGAACGTCCACCGAGCACCGATGGCGCTGGTCAGCGCCCCGGCGGCAACCATGGCGAGCCCGAGCAGCGCGTTGTGCGCGCTGATGACGAGGGTGAAGGCCCGACCGCGCAACCGGTCGATCGTGTGCTCCTGAATGATCAGCACCGTCATCGGGAACGTCACTCCGTTGCCGAACCCGGCGACCGCCATCGCGAGCGCCGCGACCCAGACGTTCGGCGCGACGGCAGCGCCCGTGATCCCGGCCGCCCACGGGACGAATCCGAGCGGGTAGACGCGCAGGGGCCTGCGCCGGCCGACGATCGTTCCCATGATCAGACTTCCGACGACGAGGCCGGCGCCGCTGGCCGTCCAGAGCAGGCCGTAGCCCAGGGCGCCCGCGTGGAGGGAGCGTGTGGCCAGGAAGATCTCGGAAACGTTGACGAGACCGGACGCCAACATCGTCAACCCGAACGCAACGAGCACGATCTGGAGCGGACGGGACTGCCGGAAGGTGGTGAGCCCGTCCCTGAGATCGCGCCAGCGGCCACGGGTGATGCCCTGCTCGCTCTGCAGGAACCTGGCGGGTATCCGCAAGAGGAGCAGCGCCGAGAACAGGAAGGTGACGGCGTTGATCCAGTAGACGACATCCGGGCTCGTCCAGGCGACGATCGCCCCGCCGAGGATCGGTCCGACAGCGGTCGCCAGCCAGTCGGTCGCCTGCAAGAGCGACGTCGCGCCCGCGAGATCCTGCTCCGAGACGAGATTCGGCACACCGGCCAGGACAGCCGGCCGGAAGAACGAGTTGGCGGTTCCCGCGACCGCGGCGAGCAGGATGATCGCGATCGGTGTGCCGACGAGCGGCAGCGCGCAGAACACCGCGAGCCGCACGACGTCTGCGGTGACGACGAGCCGCTTGCGCGAGAGCAGGTCGACCAGCGGGCCTGCGACCAGGCCGACGATCACCGACGGCAGGAAGGTGACGATGAACAGAGCGCTCACCCACCACGCCGAATCGGTGCGCTGCTCGATGTCGAGGGTGAGGGCGATCGTGGCCATCCACGTGCCGACGCCGGAGCCGAGCGTTGCGAAGAAGAGCAGCCGGAAGTTGTCGTAACGGAGCGCCGGCATGTGCCGGCTGAGCGAGAACCGGCCGGCCGCGCCGCCGCTCACGCCCGGGCCAGCGCCCGTCCGAGTGCTGCTGCGAACAGGTCGAGCTCCTCCGGGGTGCCGACCGAGATCCGAATCGCCGTCGGCGAGCCGAAGCCCGCGAGCGGCCGGACGATGATCCCCTCGTGCAACAGCCGGTCGAAGAGCGCGCCGGCGTCGCTGCCCACGTCGACGTAGAGGAAGTTTCCGACCGACGGCACAGGCTCGAGCCCGTGCTCGGCCAGCGCCGCTTGCAATTGAGCGAGGCCGGCCGTGTTGACCGCCCGCCGGCGCGCAAGCTCTGCGCCGTCGCCGATGCTTGCGATCGCCGCGGCCTGCCCCGACGTCGTCAGGTCGAACGGCCGTCGCACCTTCGCCATCGCTGCGCAAACGAGGGGTGGAGCGACCGCGTAGCCGACCCGCAGCCCGGCCAGCCCGTAGATCTTCGAGAAGGTCCGCAGGACCGCCACGCGATGTCCCGCCTTCAGATAGCGCTCGACGGCGTCCGGGTAGTCCGGCCGGTCGATGTACTCGAAGTACGCCTGGTCGACGACGGTGAGCACGTGGCTCGGCACGCGTTCGAAGTACTCATCGAGCTGGTCGGCGGTGTTCATCGTCCCGGTCGGATTGTTCGGGTGGCAGATGTAGACGAGCTTCGTGCGCGGGTCGATCGCCTCGAGCAGAGCACCGAGCTCGTAGCGATGGTCGACCAGCGGGACGAGCGTCGTCTCGGCACCCTGCTTGCGCGCGTAGATGACGTAGCTCGGGAACGACGGCCAGCCGCAGACGATGCGATCGCCCGGGTCGAGGATCGCCTGGCTGATCATGTCGATGCACCCGTCCGCCCCGGCCCCGACGCTGATCTCGTCGCTCGCGACGCCGTGCCGGGCGGCGAGCGCCTCGTGCAAGCGGTAGCTGCCGCCGTCCGGGTACCGGTTCAGGTCGCGGGCGGTGCTGTCGAGTGCGTCGAGCGCCGACGGGAACGGGCCGAACGGCCCCTCGTTCGATGCCAGCTTGATCACCCGGTCGAGGCCGAGCTCGCGCTGCACGTCCTCGACGGGCTTCCCCGGCTGGTACGGCGTCAGCCCGTTGACGCTGGGCCGGAAGAAGGCGTCGTCGAAGCTCTCGAACCCGCTCGTCACGTTGCGGGACCCTACCCGAGCACCTCCGAGTTGCCGGCCGGGACGGGTTGCCGGCAGAGGGCTTCCACACGCGCACCCCTCGGGAGTGCCTAGGCTGCAGGAATGCCGGAGCTCGGTCTCTTCCCGCTTCCGATCGTGCTCGTTCCGACCGAGCGGATCCCGTTGCACATCTTCGAACCGCGTTACCGGGAGCTGATCGACGAGTGCACCGCAACGGACACGGAGTTCGGGCTCGCGCTCTCGACAGGCGACGGCGCGGTGCACGAGGTGGGGACGCGCGCTCGTGTCGCAGACGTGCTCGAGGTGCTCGAGGACGGCCGGATGAACATCATCGTCGAGGGCGGCGAGCGGTTCCGGCTGGTCGAGCTGACGACAGGCCGCGCCTTCACGACCGGGATCGTGGAGCAGCTCGAAGACGAGGACGACCCGGCCGACGAGGCGGACGTCGAACATGCGCTCGAGCTGTTCGGCGACCTGGCCGCACTCGCAGACAGCGACGTCGATGTTCCCGATCCGTCTTCCCCGACCTTCGACTGGGAGCTGTCGGCGCGCGTCGACTTCGGGGTCGACCCCAAGCAGGAGATACTCGCGATGACCTCACCGCGCCGCCGCATGGCCCGGCTCGTCGAGGTGCTCGAAACGGCGCTCGAGGCTCTGCAGGCAGAGCAGCTCCTGCGGGAGCGCGCCGGGCGGAACGGCAAGGTCACGCCGATCGATCCCGACGTCTGACCCGGCGCCGAATCAGGGTCGGCCGGCGGTCACGATCCCGGCTCCGCCCCGGCGCGCGTCGCCTGCGGCGGCGAGCGAGCCGTCCTTCTGCTCGACCGCGTTCGTCCCGCCGAAGAAGAGGTTGCGCCTGCGCCAGCGCACGACGTCGTATCCGAGCGACTCCACGCGATCGAGCACGGCCGGATCGAAGCCGCCTTCGCAGTGCACGTGCGGCTCGTCGAGGTGCACACGCGGGTGGTCGATCGCCGCGGCCGACGTCCAGGCCTCCGGCGACGACGTGTGCGATCACCTGCATGATCGCCCCGCGCAACCGCACCGACCCCGCGCTCCCGACCACGAGGCGCGGCCGCCCGTCGGCGCCCACCACGACCGTCGGGGCCATCATGCTCGTCAACCGCCGGCCGGGCGCGGTCGGGCCGCCTGCGACCAGGTCGTACTCGCCGAGCATGTTGTTCAGCTGGATGCCGGTGCCGGGGACGATCACGCCCGAACCGGAGCCGGTTGACGACGAGAGCGACGCGGCCGTGCCCTCGGAATCGATGACCGACACATGGGTCGTCCCGGCCGGTGCGGGCTCGACGAGCCCCGGCGCGCCGGCCTCCATTCGCGCGAGGCCACGTGCGATCCCCTCACCGGACAGGAGCCGGCGGGCGAGCCCGCCCCGGTGCAGGCCGGTCGTGAAGCCTTCGGCGCGAACGCGGGTCTGCTCGCGCATCACCTCAACGAGGGATGTGATCGACTCGACGCTTCCAGCTTCGCCGTGCCCTGCGCGGGCGAGCAGCCCCAGGCCGTAGGCGATCAGGATCCCGCCCGACGACGGCGGCGGATTGGAGATCACCTCGTGCCCGAGGTAGCCGACGCGCACCGGGCGGCGCCAGGCGACGCGGTAGTCCGCCAGGTCATGTTCGGTGATCACCGCCTCCGCCCTCGCCCACCGTGCGCGCGATCGATCGCGCGAGCTCCCCGCGATAGATCGCCGCCGCTCCTTCGGCGGCGATCTGCTCGAACGTGGCGCCGAGATCGGGCAGCCGCAGCGTGTCGCCCGGCCCCAGCCGCGATCCGTCCGGGCGGCTGTACACGCGCCGGCCTTCGTCGGTGTGCCGCAGGATCAGGTCGAGGATCGCGTGGAGGTGCGCCTGGGGCCGCGAGACCTCAACACCGCTCCGGGACAGCTCGATCGCGGGCTCGAGCAGGATCGGCCACGGCAGTCGGCCGTAGGCGCGGTGCACGGCCTCGAGACCGGCCGTGGCGCCGGGCACGGCACAGGAGGCCTCGCCGATCCGGAAGACCTGCGTGGTCTCGCTGTCGCCCCCGAAGGCGACGTCGATCGCGTGCATCTCCGCTTCGCTCCGAGCCGGGCTGCCGATCCCGGGCGTCGAGACGAAGAAGTCCGCCACCCGCGCCGGCCGCCCGTCGGACGGGACGACGAGCGCGAAGCCCCCGGCCCCCGGGCCGGTCAGCGGGCTCTCGGTCACCCAGGCCGCGAACGCAGCGGCGACACAGGCGTCGACCGCGTTCCCGCCTTCCTCGAGCACCCGGGCGCCCGCGGCGGCGGTCAGCGGGTGGCCCGCGGCAACAGCACCCCTCATGAAAGGCCGCTGACGGCCGATGACGACAACGTGTTGGGCATTCCTCTCCGAATCTTCACCGTTTCCGCACTAACTCGCCGCGATCCTTTGGGGTCCATACATCGAAGGCCCCTGTCATGATCCTTTCCCGCCGGAAACTCCTCATCTCCGCGGCGGCCCTCGTCCTCGTTCTGGGCGTGGCCTCGTCGCCGCAGCTGCTCGGCGCGCATGTCGCCTCGGCTTTCGAGTCGTTGCGCGGCGCCGAGCGGCACTGGCTTCTGGTCGCGGCACTCGGGTTCGTGGCGGCATTCGCCTGCACCGTCGGCGCGTGGCGGGCCGCGCTGAGCGCCGCCGGCGGCCGGGTCTGCCCGAAGCGGGCGGCCGCGAGCCTCGGCGTCGGAGCGATGGTCAACTCGTTTGCGCCCGCCAAGCTCGGAGACGCCGTGAAGATCGCGCTCTTCTCGAAGGCGATCGACGCACCCGGACGGATCTGGACGGCCGGCGGTGTCTACGCCGCGCTGGCAGCCGCACGCTCGCTGATGCTCGCGGCGCTGCTGGTGGCCGCCTCCGCGACCGGCGCGCTGCCGCTGTGGCCCGTGTTCGTGCTCTGCGGCATCGTCGCCGTGCTCGCCGTGGCGGCCGCTCTGTCGGGCCGCCTCCGCCGCCACCCGCGGATCGCCCAGATGCTCTCCGGCCTCGTCGCGCTCGAGCGTTCTCCGCGCGCGCTCTTGACGGTGCTCGGGTGGACCGCCGGAATGGTGCTCGCGCGCCTCGCAGCGACCATGGCGATCGCGGCCGCGCTCGACATCCCGCACCCGGTGCTCGCCGCGCTCCTGATCCTCCCGGCGCTCGACGTCGCTTCCGCCTTCCCCGTCACCCCTGGCTCGATCGGCATCGGCAGCGGCGCAGTCGCGGTCGCGCTCGCGAGCCGTGGCATCGGCATGAATGAGGCACTGGGCGTCGGCTTCGCGATCCAGGCGGTCGAAACGTTCGTCAGCGTCGCCGCCGGCATTCTCGGAGCGCTCTACCTTGCGGGCTCGCGGTCGGCTGTCCGCCGGTGGACGTTGCGCGTTGCAACGGTCGGCGCATCGGTCGCGCTCGCAGGCGGAGTCGGCCTGGCCGTCTTCCTCGCGTTCTAGGGAAGCCTCCGAGTTAGGGCTCGCGCAGGAAGGACGGCGGCTCGAGCACCTCGCCGAACCCGGCTGACGCAGCCGTCACGAACGTTCCGCGTTTCGAGGGAGGCCGACCGGCCGCCGATTCCGGTCGCGACGACGGTGATCCACATCTGTCCTTCGAGCCGGTCGTCGATGGTCGCGCCGAAGATGATGTTCGTGTCGTCGGTCGCGGCTTCCCGCACAGCCTCCGCCGCCTCGTTGACCTCGTAGAGCGTCAGATCGTCGCCGCCCGCGATCGAGAGCAGAATGCCGCGCGCGCCGGTGATCTCGGTCTCGATCAACGGACTGCGCAGCGCACGCTCCGCCGCTTCCTTCGCACGGTTCTCACCTGTCGCGTAACCGATGCCCATCAGCGCCGACCCGGAGTCGGCCATGATCGTGCGGACGTCGGCGAAGTCGAGGTTGATCAGGCCCGGATTGGTGATCAGGTCGCAAATGCCCTGAACGCCGTGGCGGAGCACATCGTCCGCGATCCGGAATGCGTCGAGCATCGAGGTCGACTTGTCGAGCACCTCGAGCAGGCGATCGTTGGGCACCACGATCAGCGTGTCGCACGCCTCGCGCAGCGCCTGCAGCCCGTCGGCGGCCTGCTTCCTGCGGCGCGTCCCCTCGAACTTGAAGGGGAGCGTCACGATCCCGACCGTCAGCGCGCCGAGCTCGCGCGAGATCCGCGCGACGACGGGCGCTGCGCCCGAGCCGGTGCCGCCACCCTCGCCGGCCGTGACGAACACCATGTCGGATCCGCGCAAGGCACGCTTGATCGCGTCGTAGCCGTCCTCCGCGGCGCGGCGCCCGATCTCAGGGTCCGCACCGGAGCCGAGGCCCTCGGTGATCTCGCTGCCGATGTGGATCTTGGTCGAGGCATCGCTCATCTGCAGCTGCTGGATGTCCGTGTTCACTGCGATGAAGTCGACCTGGTTGATCCCGGCGTCGATCATCCGGTCGACCGCGTTGAGGCCGGCTCCGCCGACGCCGACGACGCGGATGACCGCGAGGTACGACGCGCTGTCGCGGGCCCGCTCGAGTCGCGCAGGCTGCTCGGGAAGCGGGTCGAGCCAGCGTGCGAGCGAACGGTGCTCCGCGGAGCTCGGCTCGGGGCCGGTGTCCGGCTCGGGCGCCGGTGCGACCGCACGGATCGGCGTCGGCTCGGGCGAGACGGGCTCGGGCTCCTCGAGCACGGGCGCCGGAGTGACCGGCGGCTCCGTCGGGAGCTGCTGCTGCTCACCCTGTTCGGTCTTCGACTGCCGCTGCGCCGCTTCCGTTGCCCGGAAGAGGTCGGCAAGCGGCCCTTCACGCATGCTGGCGCGATTTCTGGCCACTGAGCACCTCCTTCGCAAGGTCACGGTACATCCGAGCCGCATCGCCCGACGGTTCGTAGGCGAGAACGGATAGCTCCCTTGACCGGCGCCTCGGCGAAACGCACGGTCTTTCGAATGCGGGTGTTGTAGACGAGATCGCCGAAACTCTCGCGCAGGATCTCGTCGGCTTCACGGGAATGCGTGATGCGCTTGTCGAACATCGTCGGCACGATGCCGATGATCTCGACCTTCGGGTTGAGGTTCTCCCGCACCATCGCGAGCGTGTTCTCGAGCTGCACGAGCCCGCGCAGTGAGAGGTATTCGGTCTGGACGGGGACGACGACGCCCGTGGCCGCGACGAATGCGTTGATCGTCAGCAGCCCGAGCGACGGCGGCGTGTCGATCATGATGAAGTCGTAGTCGTCTCTGATCGGCGCCAGCGCCTTCTCGAGCGCGCGCTCGCGGCCGATCTGGCTCGACAGCGCCATGTCGGCGCCGGCGAGGTCGATCGACGAGACGGCGATGTCCACCTCGACCGTCTGGATCACCTCGGTGATCGGCAGGCGGTGGACCAGGACATCGAACATCGAGGTCTCGATCGTGTCCGGGTTCAGGCCCTGCGACATGGTCAGGTTCCCTTGCGGGTCGAGGTCGACCAGCAGCACCTTGTAGCCCTGCTCGGCGAAGGCGACGCCCAGGTTCAGGGTCGTCGTCGTCTTCGCAACGCCGCCCTTCTGGTTCGCGAGGGCGATCACCTGCGTTTCGCCACGCGAAGGCACGCTCGCAGGGCGAACGTTGGGACGCGGAAGGAGGCGCGCGAGACCCATGTGAAGCGCCATTTCGGGTTGGTTCAGCTCATTCCTTCGTCTCCACGCGAAGTTTCGCCACCGCGGCGCCGGCCCGGGCGTCGCCCTCCACCCTCGCCCACTCCTCGGCCTCGGGCACGAGCGCCCGCAACTCGGCCAGCAACTCGCTCGCAGGCCCCGCCGCCCGCAGCGCCTCGATCCGCTCGAGCCGGGCCAGCACCCCCGCCGCCAGATGACTCTGCTCGTCCATACGGCGACCGTAGCCTGGCGCCCGTGACGTGTCTGTGCCGGCTTTGGAAAAAGAGGGGTGCCTACGCGACGCGGAGCACGGACGCCGGCCGTGGCCGGATCCCGAGCAGCGTGTCGTCCAGGGCGAGCACGAGCTCGTCCCTGCTCCCGCGGAGGAGGGTCTCGACGAGCGCCCGCCGAACCGCGTCCCTCGCGTCGCGGCCGAGCCGGTCGGCCCGGAGCGTGACGAGCAGATCCTCCCGCTCGCGTCCCTTCTCCGTCAGGAGCACAGCGGCGCGCATGGTGGCTGCCCACACCCCACCGTCTCCGCCGAGCAGGCAGACGAGGCCTTCGCGGATCTGCGCCGAGCGGAACGGCTCTTCCGAGAAGAGCGACAGCTCCCAGCGGTCGAGCGCCTCGCCGAGCTCACGGTCGGTGTCGGCGAGCGTCAGCCGCTCACGCAGCTCGGCCGCCAGTCCGGCGCGCGCCTTGTCGAGACGAGTCCCTTCGCCGCGCGGTTGTGTGGCTGCGATCGGCAGCAGAGGCGAGATGCGCAGCGGCCTGAAGTCGAGCCGTTCGAAGACGACAGGCCCGGCCGCGATCGCGCCCGCCGTCGCGAGTCGCAGAGCCGTGATCGCATCGGCGAGCTCGGCCGCCGCATCCGGGGGGTCCGACTCCTCGGGCTCCAGGTCGCGCCGCAGCTCCAGCACGAGCATCCGGTCGGTGTCGCGTCCGAACTCGGCCGGCAACAGCCCCTGCGCCTCGGGCCACAGCTGCGAGATCTCACCCGGCACGATCGGGCGCAGCGTGATGCCGCCCCCGAGGTCGGCGTCGTTCCCGGCCGAGAGCCCGATCACCGGCGCGAGCGCGACGTAGGTGCGCGCACTGCCGAACAGCGTCTGCTCCAGATCGGCGTACGCGGCGTCGAAGGCGTCGTCGTGCCAGTCGAAACCGCCGCTGCGCTCTGCGGTCCAGGTCAGCATCGGGATGAGAATCGAGCGAAAGAGCGCCTCGTCTCCCGTTGTCGCCGAGGCCCGAGTGGGCCCGTGCGAAGATCGCCGCCGCGGGCTCCCGCTTCAGATCGTCGATCGCGTTGCGCGCGTCCGGCAGGCGGCGGAGTGTCGGTGCCTGCTCCTCGACGAAGCTGCGCACGAGCGGGCGGTACTCGTAGAGCGACGGCCCCTCCCGGGTCGCGTGCTCCTCGAACGCGAACGGGATCTGCGCACCGCGCTCGGCCGCGAACGCCGCGAGGCAGAAGGCACGCAGCGACTCGTAGAGGTGCGGGGCGCGAGGCACGTCCTGGAGTTACACGCGCGGCGGGTCGTCTCCTGCCTGGCACGCCGGGCACCAGTAGGCCATGCGGTTGTCGTCGCCCTGGCCCCACGAGCGAATGCGCGCACCGCAGCGCGGGCACGGCCGCCCGACGCGGCGATAGACCTGGTGGCCGCCAAGGCGGGCGCCGTCGACCGATGCGCGCATCAGGTCGGCCGCCGCCTCGAGCGCACGGCGACGATCCGCCTCCGGCACGTCACGCAGCCGGCGCCACGGCGACAGCTCGGCGCGCCACAGCGCCTCGGCGAGCCACATGTTCCCGATGCCGGCGACGAGCGACTGGTCGAGCAGCGCCTCGCCGAACCAGAGCGTCTGGTCGGCGCGCGCATCCGCGCGAGCATCGCCTCGAGCCGCGGCGGCCGCTCGAGGATGTCCGGGCCGAGCCGCGCGATCGCCCGTGCGTGGAGCTCGAGCACCGGCCCGTTCCAGAGCACGCCTTCGGCTCGGTCTCCGCGCAGGACGAGCCACGGCTTGCCGGTCCGTCGGCCGCCGGCCGGTGCCACGGTCCAACGGCCGGACAGACGCAGGTGGGAGCGAAGCACGACTCCGCCGTCGAAGCGGAAGATCAGATTCTTGCCATGCGCCTCGACCGCCTCGAGCACGTGGCCGTCGATCCGCTCGGCCACGCGCCCGGCGCGGGCCCGTGGATGCGGCGACTCCGCTGCGATCCGCTGGCCGACCAGCACCTGAAGGCGCTTCGCCGCACGGTGGATCGTGTCCCCTTCGGGCACGGCCGCCACCGTAACGGCTGGCACAGTGGCGAGGTGAGTCGCGCCCGCTCAACCGCAGCCGGAGCCGCGGCGGCCCTCGTCTGGGCGGCGGCGGAGCGGATCGACCGACAGGTCCTCGCGAACGACTACACCGACGTCGCGCTGCTCGGCAAGCTCGCGACCCGCTCGCGGGCCTGGCCGATCGCGGGTGTCGCACTGCACGCAGCAAACGGCGCCGCCTTCGGGTTCGCGTTCGACCTCGCACGCCGCCGCACGTCGCTGCCGCCACGGCAACTGGCGCTCCGCCTCGCGCTCACCGAGCACGTGCTGCTGTTCCCACTCGGAGCGCTGGTCGACCGTTACCACCCGGCCCGCGGCGAGCCGGGGCTCGAGCGGGTGTTCGGCGGCCGCGCGTTCGCACAAGCGACTCTGCGTCACGCGTTGTTCGGGCTCGTGCTCGGACGGCTCGCCGAGTGATCGACCTCGACGGGCGGGTCGTTCAGGCGCCGCTCGCCGGCGGCCCCTCGACCCCGGAGCTCGCCGCGGCCGTTTCGAACGCCGGCGGCCTGGGCTTCGTGGCCGCCGGGTACCTGAGCAGCGGCGCCCTTGCCGAGCACATTCTCCGGACACGGGCCCTGACCGACAGGCCGTTCGGGGTCAACCTCTTCGTGCTCCAGGAAGAGCCCGTCGACGACAGCGCGATCGCGGACTACGCCGTCCTGCTCGCCGGTGAGGCCGAGCGCTACGGCGTCGCACTCGGGGAGCCGCGCTTCGACGACGATGACTTCGCCGCAAAGCTCGACGTGGTCGTGGCCCTGCGGGTCCCGGTCGTTTCGACGACCTTCTCCCGTCCGCCGCCGGACCTGATCGAGCGCGTGCACAAGGCGGGTGGCGAGGTGTGGGCGACAGTCACGAGTGCGTCCGAGGCACGGGCCGCGTGCACGGCCGGCGCCGACGTCCTGATCGCCCAGGGGGCGGAGGCCGGTGGCCACCGCGGCTCGTGGAGCGACGACGACGGGCCGGATCTCGGGTTGCTGGCGCTGCTCTCGAGCATCGACGTCTCAGTGCCGTTGGTCGCGGCGGGCGGGATCGCAGACGCGACGCACACCGCTGCAGCCCTGAGCGCCGGCGCGACGGCGGTACAGGCGGGGACCGCCTTCCTGCTCTGTCCCGAGGCGGCGACCTCGGCGCCACACCGGCAGGCGGTCGCGGCCGGCGGCGCGACGGCGATGACCCGCGCCTTCACCGGCCGCCGGGCGCGCGGAATCGTGAACGAGTTCATGCGCTTGCATCCGGGCGCACCCAGCGCGTATCCCCACATCCAGCATCTGACCGCCCCGCTCCGCGCCGCTGCCCGGGCCGCCGGCGACTCGCAGCGCATCAACCTCTGGGCGGGCACCGAGTTCCCTCGCGCCGAGGCGCGATCGGCAGCCTCGATCGTGTCGGCGCTACGCGCGTAGCACGGCGCGCCGCGGTCCGGCGAGGAACCCGGCCTCCACGAGCAACTGCATCGCATCCGTCTCGACGATCGGCTCCCCGTCGAAGCGCTCCACGGCGAGCCGCTTGGCTCCGCCGGCTCTGACGTGTGCGACGAGCGCGGCGAGTGCGGGGCGCAGCCATGCCTCCTCCGGGTCCCGCAGCGGCACGAGCGAACGGCCTCCCCGCTCGACGTACAGCACCGGCTCGCCGCCGAGCGAGACGAGATAGGCGCCGGCGACCCGGGCCGCGCGCGCTCCCGCGCGACGCGGCCACGGCAGCGCGGCGCCGTAGGGCTGCGCCGGGTCGGCCGCGGCCAGGACCAGTGCGCCGCCGTCCTGTTCCCGGTCGCGAAGCTCGCGCAGACGCTCGACCGCGCCGCCGAGCGCGAACTGCGCCCCGCCGAGCCCCTCGACGAAATAGCCTCGACGGCACAGCCCGAGCGTCTCGAGTGCCCGCAGTTCCGCGTACACGGCGCCGTAGCCGCCGGGAATGCCCTCGGCTCGCACGCCGTCGCGCGTGACGATGCCTTGCCGCTCGAGCAGCAGCTCGGCGAGCGCTCGGCGATCCGGCGCGCCGCCGAAGAGACGCTCGGTGCGCGACCACCGGCCCGCCGTGGCAGTCTGCCCCTCGACGCGGCGCCGCGAGAATCGGCGCGGCCTGCGCTCGGGCCTCGGCGAGCCGAAGCGGCGCGCCGCACGGAGCGGCGTCCAGGCGTCGTTCGTCACCTCGCCGGCCCAGACGAGATCCCAGAGGGCGGGCAACGCGACCGTGTCCGCGAGGTCGGTTTCGATCAGCAGCTCGTCCCAGAAGAGCGCGCCTGCGAGAGCAGCTCGAATGAGGTCGTGCTCCGCTCCTTCCGGCCTCGCCGCGGCCGGCACCGGACCGAGCGCCGCCGCGTCCTCGCGGAAGTAGAGCGCGGCCCGGTCCTGCCCCGCTCCGACCCAGACGACCTCGCCGCTCGCCGTGAGCGCGTCGAGGTGCTCCGGCCGGTACCCGGGAACACGCCGCGGCAGGACCTCCGACTCCCAGAGCGCAACGGGCAGCGGCAAGGCTTGGAGCGGTACGAGCGCTTCGCGAAGCGAAGCGCGCCGATCGATACCGTGCCACGAGGGCAGGAACCGCCCGAGCGCCTCCTGGTCGACCGGTTCCACCTCGCGGCGCAGGGCAGCAAGCGAGGCGCGCCGCAACCGTCGCAGCACCTCGGGGTCGCACCACTCGCGCTCGACGCCTCCCGGCCGCAGCTCGCCGCGAACAAGCTGTTCCGCCCGCTCGAGCTCGACCAGCACATCTCCCACGTCACGCCCGAAGCGCTCGTTCGCCTCGCCGGTCGTGAACGGGCCGTGCCCCTTCGCGTAGCGCAGCACGAGTTGGCGCAGCGACTCAGGGCCGCCTTCGAGGAACACGTCGGGGAGACCCGACGGCGGCATCACCCCGAGTGCGTCGCGATAGCGGCCGGCGTCCTCGACGGCGATCAGCCGCTCATCGCCGGCGATGCGCACGACGAGGGCGCGCCGCTCCGCGAGCAGCGGTTCCGCGAGGGCGGCGTCGTACTCCTCCGTGCGCAGATCACCCCGGAGGCGCAATTTGTCGTGCAGCTGGTCGGGCGTCCTCGGCTCGCCGCGCAGCTGGCGCTCGACCTCGTCGACCGCGTCCGCGTCGAGCAGGTCGCGCAGCTCTTCCTGCCCCAGCAGCTCGCGCAGCAGGTCGCGGTCGAGCGAGAGCGCCTGAGCACGCCGCTCGGCCGGTGGCGTGTCGTCCTCGTACATGTAGGTCGCGATGTAGTCGAAGAGCAGCGACGCCGAGTACGGTGATGCGCTCTGGGTCTCCACCTCGACCAGGTCGAGCTCGCGTGTCTTCAGTCCCTGGAGCAGCCCGCGCAGCGCCGGCAGGTCGAAGACGTCCTGGAGACATTCGCGGTAGGTCTCCAGGATCACCGGGAAGCTGCCGTACTTCCGCGCGACCTGCAGGAGCGACTGGGCCTTCAGACGTTGCTGCCAGAGCGGCGTGCGCTCGCCCGGACGCCTCCGCGGGATCAGCAGCGAGCGGCCCGCGTTCTCGCGGAAACGCGCACCGAAGAGCGCGGTGTCTCCGACCTCGGCGACGACGAGGTCTTCGATCTCGCCGGGATCGATCAGCAGGTCCTCGGTGGGAGGCGGCGCATCCGATTCGGGGAAATGCAGCGCAATGCCGTCGTCGGACCAGATCGACTGAGCTTCGATCCCATGCGCCTCCCGCAGCCGCGCGGCGATCGCCATCGCCCAGGGAGCATGCACACGGCTTCCGAACGGAGAGAGAATGCAGACGCGCCAGTCGCCGATCTCGTCGCGGAAGCGCTCGATCACGAGCGTGCGGTCGGAGGGCACGACCCCGGATGCGCGCTCCTGCTCGCGCAGGAACGTGAGCAGGTTGTTCGCGGCCCGCTCGTCGAGATGGAACTCACCGCGGAGCCGCGTCGCCGCCTGCTGATCCGTGAGTGCCGACAACTCGCGCGATGCGGCGCCGATCTTCTGGCCGAGCTCGTAGGGTCGCCCGATGCCCTCCCCTTTCCAGAACGGAACAGCGCCCGGCAATCCCGGCGCAGGCGAGACGAGCACGCGGTCGCGCGTGATCTCCTCGATCCGCCAGGTGGACGCGCCGAGCAGGAACGTCTGTCCCGCGCGCGCCTCGTAGACCATCTCCTCGTCGAGCTCACCGACCCGGCCGCCGCCGTCGACGAGGAAGACGCCGAAGAGGCCGCGATCGGGGATCGTGCCGGCATTCGTGACTGCGAGCCGCCTGGCCCCGTCACGCGCACGAATCACCCCGCCCGTCCGATCCCAGACGATGCGCGGCCGCAGCTCGGCGAACTCGTCGGACGGGTAGCGGCCCGCGAGCATGTCGAGGACGTTCTCCAGCTGTTGCCGCGAGAGATCCTTGAAGGGATACGCACGAGTCACGAGCAGATGCAGGTCGTCGACCGAGATCTCTGCGTCCGCGGAGATCGCGACGACCTGCTGCGCGAGGACATCCAGCGGGTTCCGCGGTATCCGCGTCTCCTCGATCTCACCCTCGCGCATCGCGCGTGCGACCACCGCCGACTCGAGCAGATCGGCGCGGAACTTCGGGAAGATCCGCCCCTTCGACGTCGCCCCGAGCTCGTGTCCCGCGCGTCCGATCCGCTGCAGGCCGCGGGCGACCGACTTGGGCGACTCCACCTGGATCACCAGGTCGACGGCGCCCATGTCGATGCCGAGCTCGAGGCTCGATGTGGCGACGAGGCAGGGAATCCGCCCAGCCTTGAGATCCTCCTCGACGAGGACGCGCTGCTCGCGGGCCAGCGAGCCGTGGTGAGCGCGGGCAATCTCCTTCTCCGCGAGCTCGTTCAGCCGCAGCGCGAGCCGCTCGGCCAGGCGGCGATTGTTGACGAAGACGATCGTCGAGCGATGCTCCTCGACGAGCCGCAGCACCTCCGGATAGATCGACGGCCAGATCGAGTGCGCGCCGTGCTCGGTGCCGCTGTCCATCTCCTGGCCGTCGGCCGGCACCGGCTGCGAGAGGGAAGCGGTCGACGCGAGCTCGCGCATGTCCTCGACCGGCACGACCACCTCGAGATCGAGATCCTTCCGCGTGCCCTGCGTCCACGATCCTGATCGGCCTCCCCCCGCTGACGAACCGGCCGATCTCCTCGATCGGCCGCTGGGTCGCCGAGAGGCCGATCCGCTGGATCGGGCTCTCGGCGAGCGCTTGCAGACGCTCGACCGACAGTGCGAGATGGGCACCGCGCTTCGAGCCTGCGATTGCGTGCACCTCGTCGACGATCAGCGTCTCGACGCCGCGCAGCGATTCGCGCGCCTGCGAGGTGAGCATCAGGTAGAGCGACTCGGGCGTCGTGATGAGGATGTCCGGCGGCTCCTTCTGGAGCTCGCGGCGTTCCTTCTGGGGGGTATCGCCGGTCCGGACACCAACCCTCAACCTCGACTCGAGACCTGCGAGTGGGCCGCGCAGGTTGCGCTCGATGTCGTAGTTCAGTGCCTTCAGCGGCGAGACGTAGAGCAGGCGCAGCCCTGCGCCGGGCGTGCTGTTCAGGCGATCGATCGCCCAGAGGAACGCGGTCAGCGTCTTCCCGGAGCCGGTCGGTGCCTGGATCAGGACGTGCTCGCCGCTCGCGATCGCAGGCCAGCCCTGCATCTGCGCGGGCGTCGGCGCGGCGAAGGCCTGCTCGAACCAGGCCCGTGTCGCCGGCGAGAACACGCTCAGCGGGTCCATCCCTGGAGCCTACTCTTGACCCTCCACCCGGCTCACCGGTGCCCCACACCCATCTCCTAGGAAACCCACAGGTCGCCTGGTTAGCGTCGAGCACATGAGCTTCGATGAATCAGTCACACGGCGCGGATCCCTCGCACGGATCGGCGGCCTCATGGTGGTGGCGGCGGGCGGCAACGCACTTGCGAGCGAACCGGCCCGCGCAGCGGGAAACCGCGCAGTCGAGACCGGCGCCGTCGCCTGCGTGCTGACGCCGGAACTGACGGAAGGCCCGTACTACATCGCGGGCGAGAAGGTGCGTCGGGACATCCGCGAGGGACACCCGGGGGCGCTGCTCGTGCTCCATCTCCGGGTGTTGAGCGCGTCGACCTGCAGACCGCTGCGCGGCGCCGTCGTGGACATCTGGCACGCGGACGCCGCCGGCAACTATTCCGGCTTCGGTGCGGGAGCCGCCAGCCGAACGTTCCTGCGCGGGATCCAGAAGACCGACGCGAGCGGCGTCGCAGTGTTCACGACGATCTACCCGGGCTGGTATCAGGGACGCGCCGTGCACATCCACGTCAAGGTGCACGTCGGCGGCAACGTCGTGCACACGGGGCAGCTCTTCTTCCCCGACGCCCTCACCGAGGCCGTCTACAAGCATGCGCCGTACGCAACCCGAGGCAATCCCGATACGCCGAACGCACGCGATTCCGTCTACGTGAACGGGGGCAAGTACGGAATGCTTCGCCTGGCAAAGAGCGGCGCCGGCTACCTCGGCACGATCGCGATGGGCGTGCACAAGTAGCACCGATCCGCGGATCGATAAGATCGACGGCGTGCCCGACGCCCTGTTCTTCACCGACGATCCGGAGGCGTGCAGGCTGCTCGCGACTGATCCGTTCGCACTGCTGGTGGGCTTCGCGATCGACCAGCAGGTGAGCGTGCCGAAGGCGTTCGCAGGCCCCTACGTGCTGAAGCAGCGGGCAGGAACGCTCGAACCGAAGCAGCTGGCCGCGGTCGACCTCCGTCCGCTGTTCGCCGAGAAGCCCGCCATCCACCGCTTCCCGGGCGCGATGGCCGACCGCGTGCGCGATCTGGCGGCGGTCGTGTCCGAGGACTACGGGGGCGACGCGTCGCGCATCTGGACCGAGGCGAGTGACAGTGCGGACCTGAAGCGGCGTATCGGTGCGCTCCCCGGCTTCGGCGAGATGAAGATCAAGTCGCTCGCGGCAGTGCTCGCCAAGCAGTTCGACGTCGACGCGGCCAAGGGGCTTGCGCCGAACCACCCGACGCTCGGTGACGTCACCTCCCCCGAATCGCTCGCCGACTACCAGGCCGCGAAGCGCGCCTACAAGGCCAAGGTCCGGGCGGGGGACACGAAAGCCGGCTGGAGCTCGTAGCCCGCCCCCAGGCGGTCAGCGGAGCTCCTGCAGCGCAGGCCCCAGTGCCTGCTTTCCGTGCAACACCGGCTCGAACAGATCGCCGTGCTTCGCAACCCGGTCGAGCGCGACCTGCATCGAGAAGTCGCGCGGCTGCACAGCCTCCGTCAGCTCCTCCCAGCGAAGCGGTGTGGAGACCGGGGCCCCGGGCTTCGGCCGAACCGAGTACGCGGACGCGATCGTCTTTCCCCATCCGTTCTGCCGGTGGTCGACGAGGACCCCGGCGCGCTTGCGTTTCAGCCACTCCGTCGTGACCTCACCGGGATGTTGCGCCTCGAGCTTGCGCGAGAGCAGCTCGGCGAACTCGTAGGTCTCCTCGTAGGACGAGCGTCGGGCGATCGGGACGAGAATGTGAATCCCATCGGCGCCGCTCGTCTTCACGAAGGATTCGAGACCGAGCTCCTCGAGCGCACCGTGCACGTAGTGCGCCACGCGCACGCACAGCTGAAAGGCGTCGGGCTGTTCCGGTGGATCGAGATCGAAGAGCACCCAGTCCGGGCGCTCCGGCCGGTCGACCCGTGAGTACCAGGCGTTCATGTCGATGCAGTGCATCTGCACCATCCAGAGAAGCGCGTCGCCCGAGTTGACGAGCGGAAAGTCGACCAGGCGCGACTCTCCCTTGCCGCCACGCGGCCACGTGCGGAACTCGCGTGTCGGGATCCAATCGGGTATGCCCTTCGGCGCCTGCTTCTGGAAGAACGCCTCGCCGTCGAGGCCCTCGCGCCACCTTTTCATCGTGAACGGGCGGTCGCGCAGATGCGGGATGATCGCGTCCGCGATCGCCTCGTAGTAGGCGAACAGGTCGCCCTTCGTGACCCCGTCGTCGGGGAAGAGGACGCGATCGGCCGACGAGAGGCTGACCCTCACCGCTTCCTCGCCCAGATCAGGTTTGCGCGGTTCGGGATTGCGTAGGTGGCGTCCGGCAACAGCGCTCCGAGTCGCGCGATGACGGCCTCGCCATCGTCGCGGCTCGCGATCCAGCTCACGGAGCGAAGGTTGTCGAGGATGCCTGCGCGGTCGAGCACGTGGTCGTGGGTGACGAATGTCCGGTCGTGCACGTCGTCGAAGAGACGGCTGCCGCGCAGCAGGTCCTCCCAATCCGGCTCGTTCTCCCAACGCCGCAACGCAGCGTCGTGGAGCAGTTGGACCTCGTGCACGAACTCGCTCGGCCGCGGGTCGGGACGATCGTCGTCGCCCTCGTTCCAGACGATGGCGAAGAGGCCGCCTGCGCGAAGCACCCGCGCGATCTCAGGCAACGCGACGGGCTTGTCGAACCAGTGGAACGCCTGCGCCGCGAAGACGCCGTCGACCGACTCGTCGTCGAGCGGAATCCGCTCGGCCGATCCCTGCAGCGTGACGACGTCCGGCACCACCCGCTCGAGCATCTTGCGCATGTTGGCGAGCGGCTCCACTGCCGTGACGTCGCCGAAACGCCCGGCCAGGACACGGGTCAGCTTGCCGGTGCCGGCACCGAGATCGAGCACGGCGGCGTCCTCGCCGAGCGGTAGCTGCTCGAGCAGCTCGGCCGGGTAGCTCGGCCGCGTCCGCTCGTACTCGTCGGCGACGCGGTCGAAGCTCAGTTCGCGACGATCAGTCAAAGCCGGCGAGCAGGAAGGTTCGGTTCTCCTTGAGCATCTCGCGGGCGATCACGAGCCGCTGAATCTGGTTGGTGCCTTCGTAGATCTGGGTGATCTTGGCGTCGCGCATCATCCGCTCGACCGGGTACTCCTGGATGTAGCCGTAGCCGCCGAGCACCTGCACCGCGTCGGTGGTCACATCCATCGCGGTGTCCGTGCAGTAGAGCTTGGCCATCGCCGAGAGCTTGGTCAGCTCCGGCCCGGTATCGCCCTCGTCGATCATCCGGCCGACCTTGTAGAGCAGCCCTCTCGCGGCCTCGCACCTGGTCTCCATATCGGCCAGCATCCCGGCGATCAGCTGGTGCCGGCCGATCGGCCGGCCCATCGTCTCGCGGCTGCGCGCGTACTCGACCGCGTAGTCCGTCGCTCCTTGCGCGAGGCCCAAGCCCTGAGCGCCGATGCCCGGCCGTGAGCGGTCGAGGATCCGCATCGCGAGCTTGAACCCCTCCCCCTCCTCGCCGAGCAGATTCTCCACCGGTACCCGGCAGTCGTCGAAGAACAACTCGCCCGTCGTCGACCCCTTGATCCCCATCTTCGGTTCGATCCTGCCCACCTCGAACCCCGGTGAACCGGCCTCGACGACGAACGCGGAGATGCCGCTGTGGCCCTGCTGCGGATCCGTCTTCGCGAACACGACATACAACGAAGCGACCCCGGCATTGGTGATGAACCGCTTCCCCCCGTTCAACACGTAGCCGTCGCCCTCACGCACGGCCGTGGTTCCCATCGCCGCGCTGTCCGAGCCCGATCCCGCTTCCGTCAGTGCATAGGCCGCCAACCACTCACCCGAAGCAAGCCTCGGCAGGAACTGTTGCTTCTGTTCCGGGGTGCCCGCCAGCTTGATCCCCAGCGACCCGAGCTCCTGGACCGCAACGATCAACCCGCTCGTCGCACACACCTTCGACAGCTCTTCGATCACCACCAAGGCCAGCAACGAGCTCTCGCCGATCCCGCCGAACTCCTCGTCGTAGAGCACGCCGAAGAGGCCGTTGTCGCGGAACGCCTCCACCACATCCCACGGAAACTCGGCCGACTTGTCGATCTCCGCCGCGCGCGGCGCCACCTGCTCCCGCGCGATCGTCCGCACCAGGTCACGAATCTCACGCTGCTCGACGGAAAGAGGATCCAGGGCGCTCATTCGGGGAAGAAGTGTAGTTCGGGTAGATACTGGCCACCGATGATCCTCGCGAACGGGCTCATTCGCACACTCGATCCTCAGGTGCCGACGCAGCGCGCGATCGCGATCGCCGGCGAGCTCGTCGCGGGCGGCGTCGGCGTGCACGAGACGGCGCTCGCGTCGCCCGACGTGACCGACCTCGGCGGGCTCGTCGTCGTGCCGGGCTTCACTGATTCGCACGTTCACTTCCCGACGTGGGCACTTGCACAGACCGAGGTCAACCTCGCCGGCTGCACGACACTCGACGAGGCGCTCCAGCGGATACGAGGAGTCGAAGTGCAGCCGGGCCGGTGGCTGCGCGGCTACGGCTGGCGCAGCGGCGACTGGCAGCCGCAGCGCGACCCGACGCGCCACGACCTCGACGCGATCACCGCCGAGGTTCCGGCGGGGTTGATCGCAAAGGACTACCACTCCCTCTGGCTCAACTCCGCCGCGCTCGAGCTCGCGCAGGGCGACCTCGACGTCGACGGCGGCGTCGTCGAGCGCGACGAGCACGGCGAGCCGACGGGAATCCTGCGCGAAGAAGCCGCATGGCGCTTCAAGGAGCGGCACATGATCGCCCCGGACGCCGACTATCTCGACGCGATGCGTGCCGGCGTGCGCCTCGCGAACTCGCGCGGCGTCACCGCCGTGCACGACAAGGACGGCTGGCTCGGGGCACTGCGACTGTGGCAGCAGCTGGACGAGCGCGGCCAGCTGACTCTGCGCGTGTGGCAGTCGATCCCCCACGACGCACTCGACGCAGCAGTCTCCGTCGGCCTGCGCTCCGGGTTCGGCAGTTCAAAGGTGAAGCTCGGCTACCTGAAGGTCTTCATGGACGGCACGCTCGGTTCCCGGACCGCCTGGATGCTCGACGGCAGCGGCGTACAGATCACGAGCGGCGACGAGCTCGCCGAGATCGTGCGCCGCGGAGCCGCCGCGGGTTTCCCGGTCGCGGTCCATGCGATCGGTGACCGCGCGAACCGTGAGGCGCTCGACGCGTTCGAGCAGACCAGGGATGTCTGGGGCCCGCTCGGGCTACGGCAGCGCATCGAGCATGCCCAGCTGCTCGCGCCCGAGGATCTCGGTCGCTTCGCGGAGCTCGGCGTCGCCAGTTCGGTGCAGTTCTCGCACGCACCCTCCGATCGCGATCTCGCCGACGAGTACTGGGCCGGCAAGACCGATACGGCCTACGCGTTCCGCTCGCTGCTCCACTCCGGCGCGGTCGTCGTGAACGGCAGCGACGCGCCGATCGAGGAGCTCGACCCGCTCGCGGGGATCAGAGCCGGCGTGCGCCGCACGATCGACAAGCGGCCCGCCTGGCATCCCGAGCAGGCGCTGACCGTCGCTGAGGCGTTCCACGCGACGTGCGTTGCACCCGCGTGGCTCGCGCGTGACGAGCGGCGCCGCGGCACGCTGCTCCCGGGCCGCTATGCGGATCTCGTCGTCCTCGACCGCGACCCGTGGGAGGACCTCGATGCGCAAGTCGTCGCCACCATGGTGGCCGGCCGCTGGGTTCACAACCCGCCGCCCTGGTAGGCGCCCAGAGCTGAATCTGATTCGCGTCAGCGAACCAGATTCACGAGTTTCTGAACGCGCCGGCAGGTCGAAACTCGCGAACCTGGTTCGGCTTCGCCGAACCAGGTTCGAATCGGTTTTGCGTGCGCCTTACGCACACGAGATCTTCAGCTGCCGCTTCGAGGCAATGGTCAGGTCGTCCGCTTGCACACTCGTCCACTTGCACACCAGGAGGAACGACCATGAGGCATCGTCTGATCGGATCCATCGCCCTCGCCGCGCTCGCCTGCGCCGTTGTCGCAGCCGGCGCGTCCGGCGGCGGCAAGGGCCAGCTCTTCCAGTTCCGCGGCGAACTGCTCGCCACGAGCGCCAACTCGGTCCAGGTTCAGGTCGAGGGCGGCAACCACGCGGCGCTCAAGGCCCTGATCGGCCAGAGCCAGAACGAGACGTTCGCGACCGATTCCAAGACCGAGTTCCTCGGCTGGACGGCCGGCGTCCCCCATGTCATCTCGATCGGCGATCTCAAGGCCGGCGACAGCGTCCAGGTCTCGATCCGGGCCAAGCACGGGTCGTCTCTCGCCGATCTCGTGGCAAAACCAGCCGCGCTCGTCGGCGACCACGGCAACAACTCGGGCGGCACCGGCCGCGCGCTGTTCCTCTACGTCGGCACCGTGGCCGGCGGCCAGGCGGGCGGCCACATCGCCCTGCACGTCACGGGCGGCAACTGGCGCGGGCTGCGCTCGATGCTCGGGCAGTCGCTCGACCAGACGTTCACCTATGGCACCGGGACGATCTTCCTGCTCTGGCAGGGGAAGGTGCCGACGGTGATCGATCCGTCGCAGCTGAAGTCCGGCGACCGGATCACGATCCGCGTCCGCGCTGCTCGCGCCGCGACGCTCCAGCAGGTCGAGGCGATCGCCGCTGCGCACGTGGGCGACCACGAGCCCGGCGACCCGATGACCCAGAACTGACTGTCTCCTAGCGTCCGAAGAGTCGTTGCCGCCCCGGCCGGGATTGCCCCGGCCGCGGCGGCAACGGCTTGCCGTCGACGATCGCCCCCGGCACCTCAGCCGTCAGCCAGCGGGCGAGCGCCTCGTTGCGGAGCGCCGCCGCCGCGGCGCTCATCCCGATCTGCCGGATCGAGGGCACGTGGCCGTCACTGGCGATCAGATGCGCGAGGCCGCGCTCGAGCAACTCGAACGCCGACGCCCGTGAAGAGCGGCCCAGGCTGCCGTCGACGGCGCCGGCGGTCAACTGCACGAGCACGCCGCTCGCCACCAGCGGCTCGAGCAGCTCCGGCCGGTATTGAACCTCGCCGTTTCGCTCGGGATGCGCGAGCACCGGAGTGATGCCGGCCGCCCGGAGCCGGAAGAGGCGGTCGCCGATGTCGAGCGGCCAGCCGAAGTACGGCGTCTCGACCAGCAGGTAGCCGGGGTTGCCGGCGAGCGCGAACCGGAGCAGCTCGTCGTGGGGCCGGTCGAGCTCCGCAAGATCGAGCTCGCCGCCCGGGACGAGCCGGAGCGTGTCACCGACCGCCGCCTGCACCTCGGCCAACGCTGCTTCCATCTGCTCGGGAGTCGTCGGGTAGTCGTGGCGCACGTGCGGCGTCGCCGCGAGCACGGAGATGCCGTCGGCGAACGCGTCCCGGCAGATCGCGAGCGCCTCGTCGAGGTCCTCAGCGCCGTCGTCGAGACCCGGGAGAACGTGGCTATGCAGATCGATCACCCCGGCCCCTGACCGCTGACGACTCCCGGCCGGCGGAGCCGGCCTCCGTCGTCCGCTCGCGTCGGCGGGCGCACCCGGCCTTCCGGGGTCGTATTCTCATGCCCCCTCCGGCCGGGCACACCCACCAACGCGTCAGGAACCGGGGGTCAGCTGCGCGAACGCGAGCAGCAGCTCACGTGCAGCGCGGATCCCGGCCGGGACGTACTCCGCGACGAGGCGCTCGTTCGGCGAGTGGATCTGCGAGTCGGGCAGGCCGAAGCCCGTGATCACGGTGTCGATGCCCTTGTCGGTGAGCGCCGGCACGATCGGCAGGGTCCCGCCGGAGCGGATCAGCGCCGGGCGGCGGCCGAGTGCCTGCTCGAATGCGTCGAGGCCGAGCTGGATCACCCTCGAGTCGGGCGAAACGAGCCCGGGCGGCGCCGACGACCACAGCTCGACCTCGACATCGGCGCCGGCGGGAGCGCTCTCACGGAGCAGCCGTTCCACCACGGGCGCCACCTCCGCCACCTGCTGCCCCGGGGCCAGACGGATCGAGACGTTCGCGACCGCCTCGACCGGCAGCACCGTCTTCTGCAGCAACGGCGAGCCCGTCGCGATCCCGTTCACGTCGATCGCCGGCTCGGCGAACGTTCGCAGGTAGAAGTCCGCCGCCGCCGCCGCGTCCTTCGGCCGCGCGCCCTGGTCGGAGAGCTCGTCCTTGCCGGGCGGCAGTTGCGCCCAGCCTGCAAGCTCCTCCTCGGTGGGGACAGCCCGTCCGACGCGCAGGTCGTCGGCGAGGGTGCCGTCGTGGGCGATCAGGCCACCAAGCGTCTTGATCAACGCGTGCGCGGCGTTCAGGGCCGCGCCGCCGTAGACTCCCGAGTGGAGATCGCGCTCACCCGTTCGCACGGTGACGTGGAAGTACGCCATGCCGCGCGTCGCGACGTTGAAGGCTGGAACGTCGCGGCCAATCATGCCGCTGTCGAAGATGATCGCCGCGTCGGCCCCGCGTTCGTCGGCCTCGAGGAACTCGACGATCGAGTGCCCGCCGGTCTCCTCCTCGCCGTCGCAGCAGAAGCGCACGTTCACCGGCAGCTCACCTGCGCGCGCGAGCTCACGCGCCGCGGCGAGCAGCATGTAGAGCTGGCCCTTGTCGTCGACCGTGCCGCGGCCGTACAGATAGTCACCGCGGATCTCCGGTTCGAACGGGTCGCTCTCCCACAGCTCGAGCGGGTCCGGAGGCTGCACGTCGAAGTGCCCGTAGCAGATCACCGTCGGCGCGCTCTCGGGGCCGTTCGAAGCGCGCAGCTCGCCGATCGCGAGCGGCTGTCCGTGCCAGTCGATCACCTCGCAGGCACCGCCCGCGTCGCGGATGAAGGACGCAACCCACTCGGCGGCTCGCACGACGTCGGCGGCGTGCGCGGAGTCCGCGCTGATCGAAGGAATGCGCAGGAACTCCGCGAGCTCGTCGAACCACTCCATGCGCGGCAGAGGCTACCGCGCGGTCGCGACGTGCGGCGGACGGGTGTAGCGTCCGGCCGATGGACGAGCTTTCGCTTCGCATCTCCGATGCCGAGCGCGAGCAGGCGGTCGCCGTGCTCCGGGAGCACCTGCTCGCGGGCCGGCTCACGCTCGAGGAGTTCACCGAGCGTGTCGGCGCCGCCTACGGCGCGCGCACCGGACAAGAACTGGTCCGCGTCAACGAGGACCTACCGGAGACGACGCCTGGCACGGCGGGCGTGTTGCGCAAGCCGAGCCGTTTCACCGCAGCGATCCTGGCGCACGTCGTCCGCCGCGGGCGGCTCCGCCTGCCCAGACGGTGCTTCGCCTTCAGCTTGTTCGCCGACGTCGACCTCGACCTGCGCGAGGCCGCGATCGAGAACCCGGTGACGACCGTGCGCGTGTTCGCCTTCTTCGGGAACACCGACGTGTACGTCCCGGAAGGCGTCGACGCAGACGTCGGCGGGTTCACGTTCGTCGGCCACCGCCGCGACTGGGGCCGGGACGCACCGGCCGCGAATGCACCTGCGGTCCGCGTCCGCGTGCTCGGCTTGTTCGGAACGGTCGACGTCTGGCGGGTGCCGCCGAAGGTCCAGGGCTCCTACGTCGAGATCATCGACCAGGTCAGAGCGCAGACCCGGCTGCCGCCCGCGGCGGAGTGACGGCCGGCGTGGTGCTCACCGAGGTGCGCCTGTCAGGCCTCGCAGCGGTGGAGGCCGCGACGAGCCTGCTGCAGCGCGCCCGGCTCGCCGACGGTGACGTCGGGCTCTGGGAGGCGGCCGACGTGCAGTGGTGGTGGCGCACCGCGCGGCGCTCGGACGAGGCCGAGCAGTTCTTCTGGACGGATGCCGACGGGCCCGTCGGCGGCTGTGCTCGCAACGGAGTTTCGCGGCGCCTGGCAGTGCGATTCGCTCCTCGTCCCCGGTGCGCCTATCGAGCCGCAGGCCCTGTGGCAGCGCACGGTCGAGCGGGCCGCGCGCCTCCGCCCGGATCCAGTCGAGGTGCCTGCCCGCGACGACGACCCCGATCTCGTCGCGTTTCTTCGCGCCGCCGGCTTCGTCGCAGGTGAGCCGTCGGCGATCGCGTGGCTGGACGCCCGCGACCGGCCGCCGGTGACGCCGCCCGCCGAGGGCTTCGTGCTCACCGATCGAAGGGCAGCACCGGGGGACGCCGCACCCGATGCGCGGGCGCAACGGCGACGCCGTCGAGGACCGGCTGCGGCAGTGCTCGCTCTACGACCCCGCGCTCGATCTCGCCGTCGAAGCGCCCGACGGCGCCGTCGCGGGCTACTCGCTGTACTGGTTCGACCCGGTGACGAGGGTCGGTCTCCTCGAACCGATGCGCGTCAACGACGAGTATCAGCGGCGCGGCCTGGCACGCGCGATGCTCACAGCCGGCCTCGACCGCCTGGCGCAGCGCGGTGCGACCAGGTTGAAGGTCGGCTACTCGACCGACATCGCGGGCGCCCTCTACACGGGTTCAGGCTTCCGGCGCACGTCGACGACGACGTGGTATCGAGCCGGCGGCGCCGGCGAGGAGTGATGCGCGCTAGGCGACGTCGCGAAGCTTCTGCGAGTCCGCCAGAGCACGGAGCTTCTTCAGGCCCTGGTTCTCGATCTGGCGAATCCGCTCACGGGTCACCTGAAACGCGCGCCCGACCTCGTCGAGAGTGCACGGCTGTTCGCCGTTCAGGCCGTAGCGGAGCTCGAGCACGCGGCGCTCGCGATAGCTGAGCGCGGCGAGGCACTTCGTCAGCGCCGCGGCGCGGAAGGCTGTGTCGGCCGCCTCGTCGGGCGGCGGCGTGTGCTCGTCCTCGAGGAACTGGCCGAACTCCGACTCCTCCTCGTCGCCCACCGGCTTCTCGAGCGAGACAGGGGTCTGCGAGGTGCGCCGAATCGACTCGACCTCCTCGACCGTCATCTCGAGATCGGCCGCAATCTCCTCGTTCGACGGCTCCCGGCCCCGCTCTGCGCGCAACTTCCGTTCCGTTCGCATGATCTTGTTCAGCTTCTCGACGACGTGGACCGGCATGCGGATCGTCCGCGCCTTGTCGGCCAGCGCCCGGGCGACCGCCTGGCGAATCCACCAGGTCGCGTAGGTCGAGAACTTGTAGCCCTTGCGCCAGTCGAACTTCTCCGCCGCGCGCACGAGACCGATCGTCCCCTCCTGGATCAGGTCGAGGAACGGCAGCCCCTGGTTGCGGTAGCGCTTGGCGATCGACACGACGAGCCGCAGGTTCGCCTCGACCATCTCCTGCTTCGCGCGATGGTCGCCGCGCTCGATGCGCTTCGCGAGCTCGACCTCCTGCGCGGCGGTGAGCAGATCGACCTTGCCGACATCCTTGAGGAAGAGCTGCAGCGAATCGGCCGAGAACTCGAGGTCCGGCTGCTCTTCGATCTCCTCGGCTTGCGCAGCGTAGAAGTCGGCCTGCGCGTCTTCCGCTGCGTCGAGCGGCGTCACCTCTTCGTCGGAGACCACGTCGACGACGACCTCGACTTCGGTTTCTTCCTCGAAGCCGGTCTCCTCAACGTCGATCGTGTCCTTGCCCACTCATCCCCCTCGGTGACCGAGCATTCCCTGAACGGATGCGGAACTGTCGCAAGAGAACCGGACGGACGCCATAGGCCGCTCGGCTCATTTCTTCGTCGTACTGGACCCACCCCCGGTTAGGCCGTTCAGGAACGCGGCCGATTGCTTGCCAAGTGTACTTGTCGGATTCAAAGCCTGTGCAAGCCGGAACTCCTTGATCGCCTGTTCGCGTTGCCCGGTCCAGGCGAGCAGCAGGCCGAGGTGGTAGCGCACGGACTGACTGTGCGGAAAACGCTCGACGAGCGGGCCGAGCCGCGAGAACGACGCGGAGAGATCGTCTTCGTCGAAGCGGCCGACCGCTGCGGCAACCTGGGCTTCGTCGTTGCCGGGCTCGAGGCGAGCGGCCCGCGCGTAGAGCCGCTCGGCGGAGTGCTCCTTCCCCCGGCGCTGCATGAGCACCCCCTGGATCAGGAGCGGATTCGGGTGCTGCGGCTCGAAGATCGGATAGAGGCCGTCCTCCGGCTGGAAGTACTGCAGGTGGAGGATCTCGTCGGCGCGCATCTCGTAGTACGTGTCGTAGCCGGCCTTCTTCGCCTGCCGGTAGGCCTGCGCGGCGTCGACGCCGTAGCCGGCGCAGAAAAGCGCGGTGCCGAAGTTGAACTGCACGACCGGGTCCTTGGGAGCCCGCTGGGAGATCGGCTCGAGGATCTGCGCAGCCGTCTTCGGACCGTGCGCGAACGCCGCGCGAACGGCGGCGACGTTGGCCGAGGGCACTCCCGGCACGATCAGCGGCACCGGGCGCTGCTTGCACTGGGCCGTCGGCTGGGGCGGATCCTGCCGGGTCGCGAGGACGATCCCGGCGACCGCCGCGGCCACCACGACGGCGATCGCCGCAACGAGCAGCCGCACGCGTTTCGCCGCCGACATCGCGCGCAACGTAGCTGGAAATACGGAAGGTCCCGCTACCGTTTATGTAGCCATGCCGACCTATCGCGAATTGCTCCAGCAGACCAAGGGCGAGATCTCCGAGATCGACGCCCAAACCGCCCTCTCGACGCCCGGAGCAGTCTGGGTCGACGTGCGCGAGACCGAGGAATGGCAGGAGGGACACCTGCCGGGAGCCGTGCACGTGCCGCGCGGCAACCTCGAGAGCCGGATCGAAGGCGTCGCCTCCGACAAGACGCAGCCCGTGATCATCTACTGCGCTGCTGCGAACCGGTCCGCATTCGCGGCCAAGACCCTGGCGGAGCTCGGCTACGAGAACGTCTACTCGCTCGCCGGCGGGTTCACGGACTGGAAGCGAAACGGGCTCGAGATCGTCATGCCGCGCACGCTGTCGCCGGAGAAGCGCACGCGCTACTCACGTCACCTCCTGATTCCCGAGATCGGTGAAGAGGGTCAACTGCGACTGCTCGACTCGAAGATCCTGTTGATCGGTGCAGGCGGCCTCGGCTCCCCCGCGTCGCTCTATCTCGCCGCCGCAGGCATCGGAACGCTGGGGATCGTCGACGCGGACATCGTCGACGAGACGAACCTGCAGCGCCAGATCGCACACTCGCTCGACACCCTCGGCACGCCGAAGGTCGACTCGGCCAAGCGCGCGATCGCCGCGCTCAACCCCGACGTCGACGT
The DNA here is from genome assembly GCA_963779535.1 of uncultured Thermoleophilia bacterium. Lineage (GTDB taxonomy): Bacteria > Actinomycetota > Thermoleophilia > Gaiellales > Gaiellaceae > PALSA-600. Next base: position 93,973 of record CAVZYP010000005.1, read on the forward strand.
CGTCACGTACCGCGAGCGCCTGACGTCGGAGAACATCGACCGCATCCTCGACGACGGCTGGGACATCATCGTCGACGGGGCCGACAACTTCCCGACGCGATATCTGGTCAACGACGCGTCAGTCTGGCGGGGCATCCCCGTTGTGCACGGCTCGATCTATCGCTTCGAGGGCCAGGTCACGGTGTTCGAGCCCCACGTGGGACCCTGCTACCGCTGCCTCTTCCCCGAGCCTCCGCCGCCGGAGCTCGCGCCGTCGTGCGCCGAGGGCGGCGTGCTGGGTGTGCTGCCCGGGATCATCGGCACGCTGCAGACGAACGAAGCGATCAAGCTGGCCGCGCAGATCGGCGAGCCGCTCGTCGGCCGGCTGCTGCTGCTCGACGCGCTCGCGACGGAGTTCACCGAGGTGAAGATCGAGCGTCGCGCCGACTGCCCCGTCTGCGGCGAGCACCCGACGATCACCGAGTACATCGACTACGTCGAGTTCTGCGCAAGGTGAGGCGTAGGCTGGACGAGCCTGGAGCGAGGTGCGGCTTTGCCGGCGCGGAGCGGGTATGAGCGTTGTCGGACGCGAAGCTGGCGGGGCGCGCGAAGTGGAGGCCTCGGGCTCGACCGTGCGCGAACTGCTCGAGGATCTCGTCCGCCGGATCCCGGCGCTCGGCTCGCGGGTCTACGGCGACGGGGAGATCCAGTCGTTCGTGAACGTCTACGTCGACGGCGAGGACGTGCGAACACGCGACGGCCTCGACACGCCCGTCCGCGACAGCTCGACGGTGATTCTTCTGCCCGCCATGGCGGGCGGCCGTGGTATGCTGACGACTCGCTGCTCGACCTGATCGGGAACACCCCGCTGGTCGAGCTCCGGGCGCTCTCGCCGCCGGGGCGAACGATCTACGCGAAGCTCGAAGGACAGAACCCGACCGGCTCGATCAAGGACCGCGTCGCGCTCGCGATGGTCGAGGCCGCCGACCTGGAGCCCGGACAGGAGCTGCTCGAGCCGACGAGCGGCAACACCGGCATCTCGCTCGCGCTCGTTGCCAAGCTGAAGGGACTGAAGCTGACGTGCGTCATGCCGTCCAACGCAACGCCGGAGCGGCGTGTCCTGCTCGAGCTGTACGGCGCCACGATCATCGACTCGCCCGGCCACGAAGGCTCGAACGGCGCGGTGCGGCTGGCGCAGGAGATCGCCGCCCGGGACGATCGCTACGTGATGCTGTTCCAGTACGCGAACGAGGCGAACCCGCGGGCGCACTACGAGGGCACGGGCCTCGAGATCGCCCGCGACCTGCCGCGCGTCGACGCGCTCGTCGCAGGCCTCGGCACGGGCGGCACGCTCATGGGCACCGGTGCGCGTCTGCGCGAGGCGTTCCCGGACGTGCAGGTCGTCGCAGCCGAGCCGCTGCCCGGCGACCCCGTGATGGGCCTGCGCTCGCTGGAGGACGGATACGTGCCGCCGGTGCTCGACGTCGACCAACTCGACCGCAAGCTGCTCGTGTCGAACACGGAAGCCGCCGCCGCGGTTCGCGTGCTGCTCGAGCGAGAAGGCCTGTTCGCCGGCGTCTCGGCCGGGGCGGTCGTGCACGTGGCGCGGCGCATCGCGGACGAGCTGCCCGAGGGCTCGGTCGTCGTCGCTGTACTGGCCGACGGCGGCTGGAAATATCTCTCGGCGCCGTTCTGGAGCGGCGACGAGATCGACGAGGCGGTGCTCTGGTGGTAGTCCCGGCTGCGATTCGCGACGAGCTGAGCGCTCACGCCGCCGAAGAGGCGCCGAACGAGTGCTGCGGTCTGCTCGTCTTTCGCGACGGAGTCGCCGAGCGCTACGAGCGCGGCAGAAACGTGCTCGCCTCGCCGTACCGCTACGAGCTCGAGATCGACCCGGCGCTCTGGTTCCTCGAGGACGAGGGCTACGAGCTGGCCGTCTTCCACTCGCATCCCGAGACCGAGCCGATCCCTTCGAGGACCGACCGCGAGCTGGCGGGCCTGTGGTCCGGCCGGCCGTTCCTGATCTACGGCCTCAAGCGCGACGAGCTGCGCGCGTGGCGCATCGCCCGCGACGGCGTCGAAGAGCTCCCGCTCACCTCGCTCTAGCCCGAGCGGTCATGTCCCGGGGGCTGTCCCCAGGACATGACCGCTTCAGCCAGATCAGCTGACGACGAACGAGCCCTTCATGAACGATGCGTGGGGGTCGCACACGAACTTGTAGACGCCCTTCTTCAGCGTCAGCTTCCACGTGCTGGTTCCCTGCCCGCCGACGGTGGTCTTCTTGTTCACACCGGGGCCGGTCAGGTGGAAGTTGTGGATCGTCGATTTGTCCGCGATCTTGAACACGTAGGTGCCGGCCTTGAGCTTCGTGACCTTGTTGCCTGCCTGCGTGAGCTTGATCGTGAATCCGGGCCCGACGGCGCCGTTCAACGTCGGCGTGCCCGCGAGGGCCGACGGCACGACGAGAGCAGCAACGAGGACCGCGAGTGCAACGAGCTTCATACATCTCCTCGGAGGGTTCGATTGACCTGCCCCCACAGGGTACGCTCGCGCACGTGGAGCTCGCAGAGGTTGTCTCGCCCGAGTCGCTGCACCAGCCGCAGGGTCGCTATCTCGCCGATCTGATGGGCCGCGGCGTCCAGGGAACCGCCGACGCGGTTGTGCTTCCTGACACAACCGAAGAGGTCGCAGCGGTCATGCGCTGGTGCTACGAGCATGACGTCCCGCTGACCGCCCGCGGCGGCGGCACCGGGCTCGCAGGCGGGGCGATCCCGGTCGAGGGCGGCGTCGTGCTCGGTTTCGAGCGTCTGAACAAGGTCCGCCAGTTCGATCCGCTGCTCTGGCGCATGCACGTCGAGGCGGGCGTCACGACGGGAGACGTGCAGCGGCTCGCACGCGAGAGCGGCCTGCGTTTCCCCCCCGACCCGGGCGCGGCCGAGATCTCGCAGATCGGCGGCAACATCGCCTGCAACGCGGGTGGCCCCCACGCCTTCAAATACGGCGTGACAGGGCACTGGGTGACCGGGCTCGAGGCGGTGATCCCGCCCGGCGAGATCGTGCACATCGGCGGGCCGATCCGCAAAGACGTCGCGGGGTACGACGTGAAGAGCCTGCTCGTCGGCTCCGAGGGAACATTGGGCCTCGTCACCGCCGCGTGGCTGCGGCTGATCCCCGCGCCGGAGCTCGAACTGCCCGTGATCGGCTTGTACCGCGACTCCGAGGCGGGCATCAGCGCGATCGAGCGCGTGCTCGGCTCCGGGATCGTTCCTGCCGCCGTCGAGTACCTGGACGCCGTCACGCTGGCGTACTCGGGCGACACCTATCCGTTCGGGATCCCCGACGGCGGCTCCTTCATGGTGATCACCGAGGCCGACGGCGCAGCAAGCGAGGCTCGCCGCGTCGCCGCCGAGCTCGCGGAGACGCTCGCCGACGACGCGGTCGCCGTGCACGCTCCCGACGAGCCGTCCGAGGTCGCCGAACTGTGGCGTTGGCGGGGCGGCGTCGGCTTCGCGATCCTGGCGCAGCGCGGCGGTGCGTACAGCGAGGACATCGCAGTCCCGCTCGACCGGCTGCGCGACGTCGAACGCGAGACGCTTGCGATCGGCGAGCGGCACGGCGTGCCCTCGCTCTCGTTCGGTCATGCAGGCGACGGCAACATCCACTCGACGTTCCTCTTCTCGGCCGGCGATGCCGAAGAGGAGCGACGGGCCGATGCTGCCTGCCACGAGCTCTTCGACCTGGCGCTGCGACTCGGCGGCACCGTCACCGGCGAACACGGCATCGGCTGGTTGAAGCGCGGGCAGCTCGAGCGCCAGCTCGGTGCGACCGGGTACGACCTGCATCGTCGGCTCAAGGAGGTCTTCGACCCGAAGGGCCTGCTCAACCCCGGCAAGAAGCGTTGAGCCGGCCGTGAGCGACGACGCGCTGCGGCGGCGTGCACGGCAGGGCCTCGCCGCCGGCGCCGAGCGGGCCGGCGCACGCGCGCACTTCCGCGCCATGGGCATCGATCCAGCCCGGCTCGACGGCCCGATCGTGGGCGTCGCCTCGACCTGGACCGGGACGATGCCGTGCAACCTGAACCAGCGCGAGCTCGCCGCCCGGGTGAGCGACGGCGTCACGGCCGCCGGAGGCGTCGCGCTCGAGTTCAACACGATCGCGGTCTCGGACAACCAGTCGCAAGCGACGCCGGGCATGCGCGCCTCGCTGATCTCGCGTGAGGTGATCGCGGACTCGATCGAGCTGATGGTGCACGCGCACGATTTCGACGCGCTGGTCTGCCTCGTCGGCTGCGACAAGACGGTTCCCGCCGCGCTGATGGCGCTCGCCCGCGTCGACAAGCCTGCCGTCGTCCTCTACAGCGGGCCGATGCGCGCTGGACGGCTGCACGGCCGCGAGGTGACGATCCAGACGGTGTGGGAGGCGGTCGGCGCGGAGGAACGGGGCCTGATCCCGCGAGCGGAGCTCGACGAGCTGGAACGGTTCGCCTGTCCCGGTGCGGGAACGTGCGCGGGCCACTTCACGGCCAACACGATGGCCGTGGCGCTCGACTGCCTCGGCCTCACCGTGCTGGGCGACGGCTTGATCCCCGCAGACGAGCTCGAAGCGAAGGGCGAGGCGGCCGAGCGCGCCGGCATCCTCGCAGCGTCGCTGCCGGCGACCTCGCGCACGTTCCTCGACCGTCGGGCGCTGCTGAACGCGATGACGGGGATCGCCGCGACCGGCGGCTCGACGAATGGGATCCTGCACCTGCTCGCGATCGCCCGCGAGGCAGGCGTGCCGCTGACGCTCGACGAGTTGGCCGAGATCGGAGCCGGCACGCCGGTGATCGCGAGCCTCGCCCCCTCGGGCAGCTACGCCGCCGAGGACCTGCACCGGGCCGGCGGGACCGCCTCCGTGATCGGCGAGCTCGTGCGCGGTGGGCTGTTCGACGGCGAGGCGCCGGCGGTCACGGGCGGAACGCTGGCGGAGGCCACGCAGGATGCGCCGACGCCGGACGGTGAGGTCGTCTTCCCGTTCGAGCATCCGTTCAAGGCGACGGGCGCGCTGCACGCCCTGCGCGGCAATCTGGCGCCGGAGGGAAGCCTCGTGAAGGCGTCCGGATCGGTGCGCCGCCGCCAGCGCGGCCCCGCACGTGTCTTCGACAGCGAAGAGACGTGCACGACCGCGGTTCGCAACGGCGTGGTTCAGGAAGGCGAGGTGCTCGTCGTGCGGTACGAAGGCCCCGCGGGCGGCCCGGGCATGCGGGAGATGCTGGGCGTGACCGCGTCCGTCGTCGGGGCCGGGCTCGGCGAGTCCGTCGCGCTCGTCACCGACGGTCGCTTCTCGGGCGCGACTCGCGGGCTGATGGTCGGCCACGTCGCGCCGGAGGCCGCCCGCGGTGGGCCGCTTGCGATCGTGCGAGACGGCGATTCGATCGCGATCGACGTCGACGCCGGGACGCTCACGCTCGAGCTCGAACCTGCCGAGATCGAAGCGCGGTTCGCGTCGTGGCAGCCTCCGCCGCTCCCGTACGACCACGGCGTGTTCGCGCGCTACCGGCTGCTCGTCGGCTCGGCCTCCGAAGGCGCAGTCCTTCGGGAACGCTGAGCATGCGACGATTGGAGGCGTGCAGGCCCTCGTCACCCAGCCGGGCGTCGCCGGATCGACGCGCGTTGCCGCCGTGCCGGAGGCGGACGGGGACGGCGTGCTCCTCCGCGTGCTCGAGGTCGGCGTCTGCGGCACGGACCGCGAGATCTCGCACGGGCTCTTCGGCATCGCACCGGACGACGGAGCTGAGCTCGTGCTCGGTCACGAGCTGCTCGGCCTGGTCGAGCGCGACGGCCATGGCTTCACGCGCGGCGACCTCGTCACGGCAACCGTGCGGCGTTCCTGCCGGCACTGTCTCGCCTGCTCGGAGGGCTTCCCCGATTCGTGCCTGACGGGCGACTATGTCGAGCGCGGGATCACCCGGCTGAACGGGTTCGCGAGCGAGCTCGTCGTCGAGGATCCCGGCCAGCTCGTCCCGATTCCACCGTCGCTCGGCCGGCTCGGTGTCCTCGCCGAGCCGGCGTCGATCTGCGAGCGCGCCCTGCGGCACGCGCGCGCGATCGGCAACCGGCAGCCGTGGGAGCTCCAGCGCGCGCTGGTGCTCGGCGCGGGCGCCGTCGGGACGCTCGCGACGTATCTGTTGCGTCTCTCCGGCGTCGAGGTCTGGACGGCGTCGCTCGAGCCCTCGCACGATCTCGTGACCGCAGCCGGTGCGCAGTACGTCCCGCTGCCGGCGACGCCGCTGCAGGAGCTGGGCGGGTTCGACCTGGTCGTCGAGGCAGCCGGTGACGCCCAGTTGATGGCCGACGCGCTCGGGCTCCTGCGGCGAAGCGGCGTCGCCTGCCTGCTCGGCATCGATCCACGCGTGCAGCGAGTCGCGCTCGAAGGGCGCACCCTGGCGCTCGACGCGATCCTCGAGAACCGCGTCCTCTTCGGCAGCGTCAACGCGGCCCGCGAGGACTGGCTCGCCGCCGTCGCCGATCTCGACCGTGCGCGCAAGCGCTGGCCGGACGAGCTCGAGCAGTTCGTCGGCCTGCGCGTCCCGCTCGACCGTTTCGAAGACGCATTCGCCCATCGCGGCGGCAAGGCGACGCTCGTCCTCTCCGATTGAGAGGCTGAGGCAGCTCGAAACTCGCGAACCTGGTTCGGCTGCGCCGAATCAGGTTCGTCAATACGGACTGAATCTGATTCGCCGCAGGCGAACCAGATTCACGAGTTCCTCAGGTTCGATAAGACATGCGCACGCGCTCGCCGGTCTCGCTCGAGCGCAGGATCGCATCGCCCACTTCGGACGCGCGGTACCCGTCCTCGAACGTCGCACCGTACGGAGCGACGTCGGTGTCGTCTGCGATCGCCTTCAGCATGTGGTGGAGCTCGTGGACGAACGTGTCGCCCCAGCCGATGATGTGGCCCGGCGGCCACCAGTGCTCCCAGAACGGATGGTTCGTCTCCGACACGAGCACGGTCTTGAAGCCGCGCGCACGGTCGCCGTCGGCGCGAAACACCTGCAGCTCGTTCAGCCTTTCCATGTCGAACGCGAGCGAGCCCTTCGAGCCGTTGATCTCCCACTGGAACGCGTTGCGGCGGCCGAGCGCCAGGCGCGTTCCCTCGATGGTGCCGATCGAGCCGTTCTCGAACTCGACGGCGGCTTCCAGCGCATCGTCGACCGAACGGCCGGCAACGAATGTCTTGACGAATCCCGAAACGGAGGTGATCTCGCCGTTCAGGAACCGGCCGAGGTCGATCACGTGTGTGCCGATATCGCCGAGCGCGCCCGAGCCTGCCTCGTCCGGATGGAACCGCCACGTGTCGAGCGTTGCGTCGTCGGCCCAGTCCTGGAGATAGCGCCCACGGAAATGGCGGATCTCCCCCAGCTCGCCCGCGTCGATCAGCTCGCGGGCCAGGCGCACGGCAGGCACGAAGCGGTAGTTGAAGGCGCACAGATGCTTGACGCCGGTTGCGGCAACCCGCTGCCAGATGTCGAAGCTCTCCGCCGCGTCGCGTCCGAGCGGCTTCTCGCAGATCACGTGCTTGCCGGACTCGGCAGCGGCGACCGTCGGCTCGGCGTGCAGCGAGTTCGGGCCACCGTTGTCGAAGAGCCCGATCCGGTCGTCGGCGACAAGCTCGCGCCAGTCGCCGGTCGCGTAGTCGTAGCCGTACCGTTCGGCGGCTTCTCCGACGGCTCCGGTATCGCGCCCGGCGATGCCGACGAGCTTCGGCATGAGCGGCGGCGGCCACGTCATGTAGGCGATCTTCTTGAACGCGTTCGAGTGGGCCTTGCCCATGAACGCATAGCCGAGCATGCCGACGCCGATCTCTTCCATTCGGCGATAGTACGCACATGACGAAACCCGTGAAGTGGGGAATCATCTCGACGGCCGACATCAACCGGAAGGTGATTCCCGGCGCGCGCGCGTCCGGCCAGGTCGAGCTCGTCGCCGTCGCGAGCCGCGACCAGAAACGCGCCGACGAGTACGCGAAAGAGTGGGACATCCCGCGTGCATTCGGAACATACGACGACCTGCTCGCCGATCCTGAGATCGAGGCGGTGTACATCTCGCTGCCCAACACGATGCACTGCGACTGGTCGATGCGCGCCCTCGAGGCCGGCAAGCACGTGCTCTGCGAGAAACCGCTCTCGCGCCACCCGGAAGAAGTGACCGCCGCGTTCGACACGGCAGACCGCACCGGCCTCCACCTCAGCGAGGCGTTCATGTACCGGCACAATCCGCAGACGAAGCGCGTACAGGAGCTCGTCGCCGACGGCGCAATCGGGCAGCTCCGCCTCATCCGCTCCGTGTTCAGCTACTCGCTCTACGACCACGACAACATCCGCCTGCAGACCGACGTCGAAGGGGGCGCGCTGATGGACGTCGGCTGTTACAACGTGAGCGGCTCGCGCCTGCTCGGAGGCGAGCCAGAGCTGGCCTATGGCGAGGCGTGGTTCGGACCGTCCGGCACCGACTGGGTCTTCGCGGGGACGCTCCGCTTCCCGGACGAGGTGCTCGCGAGCTTCCACTGCGGCACTGCGCTCCCGAATCAGGACGAGCTCGAGGTGATCGGGAGCGATGGCTCGCTTTTCCTCGACGATCCGTGGCACTGCAACGTGCCGACGATCGAGCTTCGCCGCGACGGCGGAGTCGAGCGCATCGACATCGAACGCGAAGACTCCTACCAGCTGGAACTGGAGAACGTCAGCGCTGCGATCCGCGGCGAGAGCGAGCTGCTGCTGTCGCGTGCGGACGCGCTCGGGCAGGCGCGCACGCTCGAGGCGCTGCACGAGTCGGCGACGGGCGGCGGTCCCGTCTCGTTGTGACGGACGCCGAGGCGCGGGAGCGGGCGGCGGCGATGCTCGCCGACGCCGGGATCGTCCTCACCGCCGCCGAAAGCGCTGCGATCGAGGTGGCCGACTTCGGTCTCGGCCGGCTCGAGGAGACGGGGCTGCAGATCGTCGTCTACGTGAACACGGAGCGCGTCTGCGCGAAGGAGCTCGTCCTGTTCCCCCACCAGACATGCCCCGAGCACCGCCATCCCCCGGTCGAGAACGATCCTGGCAAGGAGGAGACGTTCCGCTGCCGCCACGGCCTCGTGCGGCTGCACGTCGCGGGCGAGGACGAGATCGTGCTTCGGCCCGGCGAGCAGTGGACGATCCCGCCCGACACACTGCATTGGTTCGAGGCCGGAGCTGACGGCGCAGTGGTATCGGAGTTCTCGACGCGGAGCCGCGACGAGACCGACGTGTTCACCGATCCGCGGATCGTTCGATAGCCGCGAGCGCCAACTGCTCGTCGACCTCGCCGGGCAGGCCGCTGACGCCGACGGCTCCGACGCGCTCGGCGCCGTCGAAGACCGCCACGCCGCCGAGGAAGAACGTGAAGAACGGATCGAAGCTCGCGCGTTCCACGGGGTCGTCCTTGGCCTTGGCGGCGAGCTCGCGAGTCGTCCGAGCGTCGCTGCGCGCGGCCGTATAGGCCTTCCTCTGCGCGTTCAGGCGTGTGTCGGGCGCGGCTCCGTCCATGGTCGCGGCCGCGACGAGCTCGCCGTGGCCGTCGGCGACGAAGACCGAGACCGGCCCCGAAGCCGTCGAGACGACGAAGTCGACGATGCTTAGAGCGCGTTCGAGCCGCATCGCTTAATCGTAAACACTCGCAGGCGCGGGCTACGATTCGACGGGATGAGTGCGGTCGTGATTCGGGGCACGCCGTACCCCGTCGTCCTCCCCAAGCTGAGCGACCCGCGGCTGCACCTCGCCGCCACGATCATCTCGCTCCAGGTGATCGGCCAGATCGGCTTCCATTTCCAGCTGTCGATCGCACAGATCCTCGTGGCGCTCGTGACCTGCGCCGTGCTCGAGGTGGCCATCACCATGCACAAGCAGCACGTGCTGATGTGGCCGGCGAGCGCGCTTCTGACCGGCAACGGCGTCGCGTTCATCCTGCGCGTCCCGGGCACACGGCACGGCGACTGGTGGAGCATGAAGGGCTGGTGGATCTTTGCCGGCACGGCGGCCGTCGCCCTGCTCTCCAAGTACCTGATCAAGTGGCGCGGCAACCACATCTTCAACCCGTCGAACATCGGGCTCGTTCTCTGCTTCCTGATCCTCGGCCGCGGCAAGGCCAACCCACTCGACTTCTGGTGGGGCCCGATGTCGGTCTGGCTCCTCCTCGCCCTGGCGGTCATCCTGGCGGGCGGATTCCTGATCCTCTCGCGCCTCAAGCTCCTGTGGCTTGCGATCGTCTTCTGGGTCACGTTCGCCGCCGGAATCGGCGTCCTCGCGCTCACGGGGCACACGATGCTCGCCCGTTGGCACCTCGGCCCGATCACCGGCTTCCACTTCTGGCTCGTGCTCGTCACGTCGCCCGAGGTGCTCGTGTTCCTCTTCTTCATGATCACCGACCCGAAGACGGCACCGCGCTCGCCGAGGCACCGGATCGTCTACGCGGTGTCCCTCGGGCTGCTCGCATCGCTGATGATCGCCCCGGCCACGACCGAGTTCGCGAGCAAGGTGGCACTGCTCTCATCGCTCGCGGTCGTGTGCCTGGCGATCCCGATTCTGCGCCGCTGGCCGATCCGGGCCGACCGGCGGCTCCTGCTCCTGGCGACTCCGGTCGTGCTCGCTGCGTTCGCCGGCATGATCGTCTTCTCGAGCACCAAGGCGAGCGCGGGGTTCCGTCCGCTGCCCCCCGGCACGCTGCCGCCGATCACGATCCAGGCGTCCCAGGGCGTGCAGACCCGGCTCGATCTCCACACGGCGCAGCTGATCGCGCACGACCTCCTGTCGACCGTCCATGCGACGGCCGCCGACCGGTTGACGCTCCACCTGGCGCCGGGCCGCGGCCAGAGCCCGCCGGTCGCGGTCGCACAGCTTGCCGGCCAGACCTACCAGCTGCACCAGGGGGTGAACGGCCACTGGACGCTCGCCGTGACGGCGCCGACGCAGGTCGCAGCGGGCGGCCCCGAGAGCACCGCCCTCGCGGGCCTGCGGCTGACCGACCTCGCGCCGTCTCTCGGGCTCGACTTCCAGCAGGGCGCCTTCCACTACGGCATGTCGAACGACACGAAGGCAATGATGGGCGGCGGCCTCTGCTGGCTCGACTACAACAACGACGGCTGGCAGGACCTGTTCGTCGTCAACTCGTACTCGAGCGCGGACGCCCCGCAGTGGGCAGCGAACGGCGGTCTCCCCCGCTCCGCCCTGTTCGAGAACACCGACGGCACGTTCAAGGATGTCAGCACCGCCACACACGCCGATCTGCCCGTCCAGGGTGACGGCTGCGCCGCCGCGGATCTGAACGGCGACGGCCACACCGACCTCGTCGTGACGACGACCAGCGGCGTCGACGTGCTCTGGAACACGGGCCACGGGACGTTCACCAGCGAGCGGCTCCCGGCGAACGGTTGGTACACCGGCATCGCCGTCGCGGACGTGAACGGCGACGGGCGCCCGGATCTCTTCGTCGCCGGCTACTCCGATCTGAACCAACCGGTGCAGAACTCCCTCGCCGGCTTCCCGACGAACGTGGCCGGCGTCCGTGACCTGCTCTACCTGAACGAAGGGGCGGGACGCTTCAAAGAAGTCGGCGCCCAGGCGGGCCTCGAGACGTCCACCTTCTCCCACGGGCTCGGCGCGACGTTCACCGACGTCAACGGCGACGGGCGCCCGGACATCTACGTCGCGAACGACGAGGATCCGAACCAGCTCTACGTCAACGTCCCGTGGCCGGGCGGCGCGAGCGCCGATCCAGCCGGCCTCGGCTTCCGCTTCGAGGAGCGGGCGGCCGCCGCCGGCGTCGCCGACCCGTTCGCCGGAATGGGCGTGGCGACGAACGTCACGTCGGGCGGGCGCCTCGGTCTCTTCGTGACCAACTCGCGCAACGAGCCCTCCGCCGCGTACGTCCAGACCGCGAGCGGCGCGTTTGCCAGTGTTCGGCCACGGTTCGACCCGGCGCTCGGGACCGGGTTCGCCGGCTGGGGCACGACGTGGGTCGACTTTGCGAACTCCGGCACGCCCGACCTGTTGCTGACCGCGGGCGCGATCCCGGTGACGAATCTCTCCGCCGATGCGGAAGCCGTGCGCGTCCTGGCACCGGTCGGAGGAGCAACGACGTTCGGGGACGCCAAAGGCGTGATCGCGGCGAAGGGCGTGCGCCTGAACGGGCGCGGTGCCGCGGCGGCGGATGTCGCCAACGACGGACGGATGGATGTCGCGATCAACACGATCGGCGGCAAGCTCGTGCTCCTGCACCCGTCGGGCCCCGGCGGCCACTGGCTCGATGTGCAGCTGTCCCGGTTCGCGCCGGGAGCCGTCGTCACCGTCGTGCTCCCGGACGGTCGGCGCTTGACGCAGATGGTGCAGGCGGGAGGCAGCTATCTCTCGTCCGAGGACCAGCGCGTCCACTTCGGTCTCGGCTCGACGACCTCGGTCCGGTCGGTCGCCGTGCGCTACCCGTGGGGCGGCCGGAGCTTCCAGCGCAACGTTGCCGCGAACCGCGTCGTGCGCATCGCATCGCCGCCGCCCGTCAAGGTCGCCGCCACGACGGCTGCGAGGCCTGCCGTGGCGAACTGCACGCCCGTATCCCGGCACGGCCGTTCGGTCGCGCGGCTCTGGAACGACGAGGCCGTCGAGGTGCTCCGGCTGGCCGGCGTGTCCGAGCCGGTCCAGGCCCGCGATCTCCTCGACCTCTCGACGGCGATCTCGCAGGCCTGGCACGCGACCGGCGGACAGCAGAGCCGCGAGACAGCGATCAGCTACGCCGCCTACCGGCTGCTCGTGTGGCGCGTGTCGTACGGGGCGAATCTCGACCGGACCTTCCCGCTCCTCACCGAGCGGCTCCGCGGGCTCTGCCTCTCGCCCGACTTCACGCGCGCGGCGGGCGGCTCGGCGGCGGAGCTCGGCAACCGCATCGGTGCCGCGGCGGTCGCCGCCGGGCGGGACGACGGCTCGAACGAAGCTCTCCACTACGCCGACCCGAGCTACACGCCGGTGAACGAGCCGCTCGTGGTCGAGAACGCCGTCTCGACGGTGCACGACCCGACGTTCTGGCAGCCGCTGGCGCTCTCGCAGAAGCCCGCCCAGGGCGGGGGGTCGGTGCCGTCGGACATCCAGACATTCGAGAACTCACAGTGGGGCCGCGTGCGCACGTTCGCGTCGCGCGTCCACCCCGGCCCGCCGAACCTCGGCGATCCTTCGAGTGCCGCGTACAAGCAGGCCGCGGTCGCCGCAATCCGCGCAGCGTCACAACCGGGCGCGCGGACGGCGGTCGACGCTTCGCCACTCGGCTGGAACCGAATCGCTGCGACACTGCCCGCCGGCGGAGGAGCAGGCGCGCGCCTCGCACACGACGTCCGGCTCGATCTCGCCCTGAACGCCGCACTCAACGACGCAGCCGTCTCTGCCTGGGGTGCCAAGCGCACCTACCAGTCGCCGCGGCCGATCTCGATGATCCGGTACCTCGCCTTCAACAACCAGCTGCCGCTCGTCTCCGGGCTGATCGAGCGCGTCCACGGCCGGCAGCTCGTCCTGCGCAACGGCCGCTGGGTGCCCGGCGTGCGCTGGAGCCCGCTCGCGCCGACGCCCCCGTCGCCCGGCTGGGCCTCCGGCGACAGCGCGTTCGCCTACGCGGCGGACGAGGTGCTCACCGCGTTCACGGGCCGATCGTTCGCAGGACCGGCAGCCCGGGCGGCGACACAGGGCGTCGATCGCGGCACCGAGCTGCCGGGCGACGTCAAAGCGGGCCGCAGCGTCGGCGCCCAGGTCGGCAAGCTCGTGTGGCGCAAGCTCGCCGGCTGACGCAGCCTCGGATTACGAGTAGAGTCGCCGTCGCGTTGCTCCAGCGGCTCCAGACTCCCACTGCGGGCACGGTCATCGGTGCGCTGCTCATCCTGCTCGGCGGGATCATCTACGTGAGCGGTTCCCCCTCGGTGGGCACCCTCTTCTCGATCGCCGGATTTGGGCTGATCCTCAAGTACCGCGTTCTCCCCGCACGGCGCGCGCGCAACAAACAGAACGACGCGTGACACCGGTTGACGCAGACTAGGCCGCGGCATGTTCGAGCAGAAACGTCTTGCGCCTATTTCGTCGCGGCGAAGGCGAAGAAGATGGGTGGATCGGCGGCCCCCGGCTCATGGACTTCGGCCAGCGCGAACCCGGCTCCGAGGACGGCGTTCAAGAAGTCGGCGAGTGGCTGATGGTTGATGCCGACGTGCGCTGTCACGCCGTCACTCGACTCGGCGGGAACCGGGCGCCAGCCCGCCTGCGCGTACCCGGGCAGAACGACCGCAACAATCCCGTCGATGTCGGCGGCACGCCCGCGTGCGACAAACGGTGAGCCGAAGCACGGGTGGACCCCGAGGTAGACGAAGCGTCCCCCCGGCCGAAGCACGCGATAGGCCTCTGCGAAGGCCCGGCGAGGCTCGTCGAAGTCCGTGTGGGTCAGGAACGAGACGACCGCATCGAATTCCTCGTCGCCGAAGGGCAGACGTTCCGCATCTGCAAGGACGAACTCTGCAAGGGCGCCGTGCCGGGCCCGTGCACGTGCGAGCTGCTCCTCGGAGATGTCAGCGCCGACGACCGACCAACCGGAGCGGACGAGTGCAGGCACGGCGAAACCCGTCCCCGTACCGAGATCGAGGCACCGGCCCGGTCCGGGCCCGAGCAGGTCGACGGCGAAGTCGCGGGCGGCCGCGTGGGCCTCGCCGCCCGCGAAGGCCTCGTACCACTCGGTCTGACCGTCGTAGCGTGCTCGTGTCAACGCGGAGAGGTTACGGGCTCCCGGCGCCCGGGACGTGCGAATCGGTGGCTAGGCCGGGACGTTGGGCGGCTGGGAGCGGCCCCAGTTCGACCAGAGCCAGGCAGCGAAGCCGAGCGCGACGATCGCCAGCAACAGCAGGATCCACTCGACCGGGGCAGATGCGCTTGTCTGAAGGACCTGCTGGTGAACGGTCGGGGTCAGGCCGGCGCCCGCTGCAGGAAGGTGTGGTCCTGCAGTCGACTTGACGAGCGACAGCTTCGGCTCTCCGGTGGCGAGCAGCAGCGCCGAAACAAGCAGTGCGATCGCGGCCAGCGCAGTGAACGCCACGAGGACGAGCGGCCTGCGGCGGACGTTCCCTCGGCTCGGCGGGTCGGGAATGATCCCGCGTTCAGCTGCCCAGGAGGCCGCGAACGCACGTGGATCGAAGACGCTGCTACCGAGGAGCTCGTCGGCCGAGACACCTTCGGCCGCGGCTTCACTGAGGTCGGACTCCAGGTCTGCCGCCATCTCCTCGGCGAGCGGATCGGGGACACCCAGGCGCTTCCACTCCCGGAGGCACTGCTCGACGAAATCACTCATGAGACCACCTCGACCTTGACAGGGTTGAGCACCGCATCGACGGCATCGCGGGCGGCTCGCCATTCGGACACGCCCAGCGCGAGGGCCAGCCGCCCGGTGCTCGAGGGGCGGTAGTACTTCCGCGGTGGCCCTCCGTTGCTCGCCCCCCGGTACGTCTCGACCAGACCGTCGCGCTCCAGCCGTCCCAGCAGCGGATAGATCGAGCCCTCGCCGACGATCGCGAGACCGCGGTCACGCAGTCGTCTGGTCATCTCGTAGCCGTACGCCGGCCCCTCGTCCATCACGGCCAGGAGGCAGAGGTCGAGCACGCCGCGGAGCAGCTCCGTACGTCTCTGCGAGCCCAATGCCATGCGCCGCATGGTAGCAGGCATACCCTTGCCTCGCAAGGGTTCCGCCCTTTGCCTAGAAGCGCCCCAGGACGCGGTCGAGTGGCCGCGGGACGCGGTCGAGGTCGAGTGCCTCCACCAGGAGCACCGCGTATCTCTGCTTGCGATTCCACATGAAGCCGTGCAGCTGTTCCTCGAGCGGCCGGGCGCGGTGCGCCGGCTGTTTCTGGTACGTCCGGAACGCGCGCAGCTCACCCTGCTCCGCGAGCACGTCCTCCACTCCAGCCGGCCCCACCGCCCGCGTCAGCTCGTCCTCGAGGTCGCGCGTGCAAGCGTAAAACCCGACGCGCTCGAGGCCGCCACGGTCGTCGCATCCCAACGCCCGCATGAAATGCCGCTCCTCACCCACGTCATAGAGCCCCGCGAGTGGGAGCTCGCGGTACTGCCCGAGGAGGCGCGGCAGGTTCCCGTAGCCGCCCATCGGCACGATGGCGACGCCCTCCGCCTGAAGGTCGCGCCCACGGCGACGCGCAAGCGTCTCGACGGCGCGGCGGTCGCTCGTGCCCTCGACGAGCACTGCTCCACGCAGCTGCATGACTGCATCAGATCAGGTCGCGTCTACGACAGGCGTTTGAGACACGAGCCCTCGGTATAGGCTCCCGCGACACGTGCCTCGATGGAAATTGGTGTCCACCTCCCGCTGATCTCGTTTCAAGGCGAGCACCGCTCGCTCGACGATCTGCTCGCGTTCACGGAAACCGCGCGCGATCTCGGGTACACCCACCTTTGCGTGAACGACCACCTCGTGTTCTCACGCCCGTGGCTCGATGGGCCGACGGCGTTGGCCGCCGTGCTCGCGCGCAGCGGCCAGATGACTCTGGCCACGACGGTGGCCGTGCCGGTACTGCGGGGGCCGGCAGCAACCGCGAAGATCCTCGCCGCGATCGACCTGCTGTCGGGCGGCAGGCTCGTCGTCGGGATCGGGCCCGGTTCGTCTGCACGCGACTACGAGCTCGTCGGCGTGCAGCTTCGACGAGCGCTGGAAGCGGCTCGACGAGGCAGTGCAGGCGTTGCGCGCGTACTGGCGAGCCGACGACGTCGCGTTCGAGGGTTCGTTCTACTCGACCGCCGGTTCCACAATGGAGCCGACACCAGCACAGCGCCCCGGCCCTCCGATCTGGATCGGGAGCTGGGGCTCCCCGGCGGGGCTGAGACGCGTGGCGCGCCTGGCCGACGGCTGGCTCGCCTCGGGCTACAACACTACCCCGGCGCTGTTCACACGGGCCTGGGCCGATGTCCGGACGGAGGTGTCGGCACAAGGGCGCGACGGCGCGGGGTTCCCGAACGGCATCGCGACGATGTGGTGCTACGTCACCGAAGACCGGGCACGCGCCGATGCGGTGCTCGCCGACGTGCTGGCGCCGATGCTCAAACGTCCGGTGGAAGAGCTCCGCCCGATCCTGCCCATCGGGCCGGCGGAGGAGTGCGCGCAGAAACTGCTCGCGTACGCGCGCGCAGGCGCGCAACGCGTCTTCCTGTGGCCGCTCGACGACGAGCGGGCCCAACTGGAGCTGTTCCGCGAACGCGTCGTCCCACTGCTCGCTGACACTGATCAAAAGATGAACGGCACGAGCATCTTGGTCGAGCGCCTGTAGTCCGGATAGTCGTCTGGGAACTGCTCGGTCAGGAAGCGCTCCTCGGTGATCGCGCTGTAGATGAAGTAGACGCCGGCCAGGGCGACCGCGATCAGCCACAGCCAGCTGAGCGCCACCGCAGTGCCGACGCCCGCGGTGAGGACGCCCGAGTAGATCGGGTGACGAACCAGGCGGTACGGACCGCTCCGCACCAGCTCCGGCTCGTCCTTCTCCGTCATCGGGATGCCCCAGTTGCGCCCGATGTGAATGCGGGCCCAGATTGCGAGCCCCAATCCCAGAGCGAAGAGAACGAGCCCGATGCCGGCGCGCCAAGGATCGGTGTTGAGGCCGTGGCCCCGAAAAATCCCCAGGCGAATCAAGATGACCACGACGACAGCGATGACCGCCCTGATCCGCAACTCGCGCGACCACGGAACGCGGCCTCGTTTCGTCGAGAAGGCCGCCACGAGCCAGTACAGCCAGAACGCCGTCCACCCGACAGCGAAGCTGAGCTCGACCGCTCTCATGCCCCTGGGCTCCTGCGTCAGTCGAGGCGCAGGATCGTTTCCTCGATCTCCTCACCGCGACCGGCCGCGAAGCCGCGGTTCACGCCAACACGTTGAAACCCAGCTTTCTCGAGCACACGAAGCGAACCGACGTTGTCCGAGGCCGCCCGCGCATACACCGGACGTTCGGCAGTCCCGGCAAGAAGAATCTCGAGCGCTGAGCTCGCGATGCCTCTCCCCCACTGCGCCCGGTCGACCCAGTAGGTCACCTCGAGCTCATCGTCGATTCGGAAGGACCCGATCGTTCCGGCGATCGCCCCGTCGACCACGATGACTCGGTACAAGACGCTCGTGTCGGCCCGCAGTCGCGACATCCGGTCGAGAAACGCACGACGATCGGTCCAATTCTCGGCCGTGAAGGCTGCCATTCGGATCGACTCCGGATCCGTCACCTGCTGAAAGATCGAGTCGACGTCCCCGTCCTCGAGCGGTCTCAGCGAGACGTTCATCTGGGCGATCCTAAGGGACCCGGCGCGCTGCGCGCGGTCCGCGAGCAGACGCCCGGACCGACAGCCTGCCGTCTAGCGGCCGGAGCGGGTCTGAAGGCGAACTGCGACCGTGTCGAGCGTGACGGCGCCCAGGAGCACGAGGCCGGTGATGATGTAGATCCAGCCGTTCGACACGTTGAGTGTGTTCAGCCCGTTCTGGAGCGTCCCGATCAGAATGGCGCCGAGCAGCGCACCGCGCACCTCGCCGCGGCCGCCGAACAGGCTGACGCCGCCGATCACCGCCGAGGCGATTGCGTTCAGCAGCAGGTTGCCCGGCGGGAACGTCAGCGCCACCGAGTTCACCTGCGATGCGAAGATGATCCCGCCGATGCCGGCCGTGGCGCCGGAGATCATGAAGACGAGCACACGAATGCGCGGCACGTTGATGCCGGCGCGGCGGGCGGCTTCGGCGTTCCCGCCGACGGCGTAGACGTGACGCCCGAACGTCGTCCATTTCGCCAGGAACGTCAGCACGATGAAGAAGAAGATGACGATCACGCCCGAGAGAGGCAGGCCGAGCGACGTTGCGATCACCTTGCCGTGGTTCGCGATCGCAACCGTGCCGAACGCAGCAATGGCGATCCCGGCCGTCTTCACCGCGAACCCGACCCAGTTGACGGCGGCGATCTCCGTGCCACGCGCGGCGATCCGCTTGTACAGGATGCTCAGTGGATACAGGGCCGCGATGATCAGCGCGAGCAGGTACCCGGCGAGATGCGAGAAGGCGTAGCTGTCGGTGTAGTTGATCCAGCGGTCCTGGATGATGATCGTGCCGCGTTGCTCGAGCTGGTTCAGGATCACGCCTTGCCAGATCAGGAAGCCGGCGAGCGTGACGACGAACGACGGCACGCCGACGTACGCCACGATCGACCCCTGGAGGCCGCCGATGGCCGCGCAGACGGCGACCGCGAGCACCATCGCGATGAGGCCGTTCAGTTGGTGCCCGCTCCCGGGCAACTGGAGCTCCGCCACGACGAGCGCACCGATGCCCGCGACGTACCCGATCGACAGGTCGATCTCGCCGAGCAGCAGGACGAAGACGACGCCGAAGGAGAGCATCGCCGTGCCGGCCATCTGGTTGATCAGGTTGGTGAAGTTGACGGCGGTGAAGAAGTTCGTCGCCGTCAGGCTGAAGAGGATGACGACGAAGATCTCGCCGACGATGATCGGGGCCGGGCCGAGGTTGCCCGTCCTGGCGTTGAACCAGGCCCGGTGCCACAGACCGGCGAGGCCGCCCGTCGAAGCCTCTTGCTCCGCAGGCTTCGGGGCGTCGGGGCCGACGACATCCGCGGACGTCAAGCTTCGCCTCCGGAGACGGGCGCGTCGGCCGGAATGCCCGACACCTTCGTGGGCACCCCTGCGGTGATCGCCTCGACGACTGCCTGCTGCGTCGTCGAGCGACGGTCGAAGATGCCGACGTTCCGGCCGAGCCGGAGCACCGTGATCCGGTCAGCCGTCTCGAAGATGTCGTGGAGGTTGTGCGAGATGATCACGACCGCCAGACCTTGCTCGCCGAGGCGGCGGACGAGAGCAAGCACCTGTTCCGTCTGGGCCACGCCGAGGGCTGCGGTCGGCTCGTCGAGGATGACGAGCTTGGAATTCCACTGAACGGCCTTCGCCACCGCCACGGACTGGCGCTGACCGCCGGAGAGCGTCGCCACCGGCCGCCGGATCGACGGGATCGTCGTCACCGCGAGGCTCTTGAGGGTAGCGGCAGTCGTGTGCTCCATCGCCGCCTCGTTGAGGATCTGCCATGTGTTCAACTCGCGGCCGAGGTAGACGTTCTGAACGACGTCGAGGTTGTCGCAGAGGGCGAGATCCTGATAGACGACCTCGATCCCGAGCCGGACCGCGTCCTTCGGGCCGTGGATGCTCACCTCCTGGCCCTCGAAGAGGATCTGCCCGCTGTCGAAGGCATGGGTGCCGGCGATGCACTTGATCAGCGTCGACTTGCCGGCGCCGTTGTCACCGACCAGCGCCATCACCTCCCCGGAGCTCACCTCGAAGTCGACGTCGGTCAGCGCCTCGACCGAACCGAAGGTCTTCGTGATGCCACGGAGTTGGAG
The DNA here is from genome assembly GCA_963779535.1 of uncultured Thermoleophilia bacterium. Lineage (GTDB taxonomy): Bacteria > Actinomycetota > Thermoleophilia > Gaiellales > Gaiellaceae > PALSA-600. The sequence continues at coordinate 114,388 of CAVZYP010000005.1, forward strand.
AAGTGGGGTCTCGCTCATCGTCGTTAAGTCGTTAGTCGCGGTGGAGGCGCCCCGAGAGGCGCCTCCACCGCGGATCGTGCGTGATCCTACTTACTTGCTTACTTGCAGTACTGCTTGAACGTGCCGATGCAAACCTCGCTCGGCTTCAACCACTTCTGCTGGAAGAGGAGCTTGTAGTTGGCCTTGGTGATCCAGATCACCGGCAGTACGTTGGTCGGCTCCGGATGCTTGCCGTTCGGCCGGGTCGAGTTCGAGACCGGCTTCTTGCCCTTGAGGAGCGCAACCGCAGCTGCAGCAGCGGCGTTCGCCTCGGTGGGCACGTACTTGTACACCGTGCCCGTCTGCCAGCCGGAGATGATGTTCTGGACACCCGCCGCCGACGCATCCTGCCCGGAGAGCGGGATCGGCTTGAGGTGCTTCGCCTTCAGATCGGCGATGACCGCGCCGGCGATGTTGTCGTTCGCCGCCACGATGCCCTGGATGTTGTTGTTCGTCTTGACGAGCATCTGGCTGAAGATGGTCGCCGCATTGTTCGCATCCCAGTCGGGCACGAATTGCTGCGGGCCCCGCTTGAGCGCGTGGACCTTGAAGAGCGGGTTGAGGACCTTGAGGTTGCCGGACTGGAACCAGTACGCGTTCTGGTCGGTCTGGCCGCCCCACAGCTGGGCGATCACGGCGCTCTTGCTGTAGGTGTGGTTCGCCTTCATCGCGGCGAGGACACCGCCGGCCTGGGCCTTGCCCACTGCCACGCCGTCGAAGGCCTCGTAGACCGATGCGGTCCCGCCGGTCACCTGGCGGTCGTAGTCGATCGCCTTGCCGCCCTTCGAGGTGAAGAGCTTCTCGATCGACGCCGCGGAGCCGTTGTCGAGCGCCGTCTCGATGACGACCGTCGCGCCGGCAGCGATGCAGGCCTGCGCCTGTGCCTTCTGCTTGAGCGGGTCGTTGAGGGCGTTGTTGATCGAGGCAGTGACCCCCGCCTTGGCGAAGGCCGCCTTCAAATCGGGAGCGTCGAACTGCACCCAGCGCACGGACGACTTCGTGTCCGGCAGGAGGACGCAGACCTGCACGCTCGCCGTCTTCTTCTTGGTGCTCGCCGTGGCGCTTGCCACGACGAACACGGCGAGGCTGGCGATCGCAAGCGCAACGAGCGCAAGGACCGTCGACCTACGAAAAACTGTCTTCAAGATTGTCTCCTTGGTTGGCGGACGGGGGGCCAGTACTCGGCAACTTCGCGAATTTTGCCCTTCAAGTCAAGTTATGACGGCCAAACAGCGGAGTTGGATAGGCTCGCCGGATGAAGACCTCCCTGGGCATCTGGGCCTTCGGCGCGATGGCGACCCGCTTCAACCCGGGCGGCTACAAACCCGAACTGGCCGGCGCGTCGACGGTGAGCAAGGTGCGCACTGCCGTGGAGGGGCTCGGCGACCTGATCGACGACTACGAGTTTCACTACCCGCAGGAGGTCTCACGCGAGAACCTCGCCGAGGTGCAGGAAGCGCTCGACGGCCACGGGATGTACTGCATCGCGAGCGGCCTGCACCTTAACCCACTCTTTGCCAGGGGCGGCTTCTCCTCGCCCGACGACGCGACCCGCGCCGAGGCGCTCAGGCTGACGACGGAGGGGATCGACCTGGCCGCCGACGTCGGCGCCCACTTCATCATCTGGCCGGGGATCGAGGGCTACAACTACCCCTTCCAGACCGGCTATGCGGACGCGTGGAAGCGCTTCATCGACGGAGTCGGCGAGGCGGCCCAGCACGCGAACGGGCGCGGGGTGACGGTGTTCCTCGAGCACAAGAACTCAGAGCCGGCGATGAAGATCTTCATGCGGAACATCGGCATGACCCTCCATGTCATCCACACCCTGCGGGCCCAGGGGATCGACAACATCAAGGTCAACATGGACTGGCAGCACCTGATCATGAACGGCGAGAACCTCGCCGAATACGCCGCTTTGCTGGCCGCAGACGGGCTCCTGGGCCACCAGCACGGCAACTCCGGCTGGGGCACCTTCGACGACGACAACATGGTCGGCGCCACCGCTTTCATGGAGACGCTCGAGCTCGCGCTCGAGCTGCGCCGTGTTGGCTACGGCTCGAACGGCGAGCGCCTCGGCCTCGATCTCTACCCCTACACCGAGGACGCTGTCGGCGCCGTGAAGCGGTCCGTCCTGCAATGGCGGTTCATCGACGGCGTCGCCGCCAAGATCGACGAGCCCGCGCTGCGCGAGGCGCAGCGGTCGAAGGACGCCGTCCGGGCGTACGAGCTCGTGTACGCCGCGCTCGGCGCGTGAGCTCGCCGCTCATCGGGTTGGACGTCGGGACCTCCGGCGTCAAGGCGATCGCCCTCTCCCCGGACGGGGAGATCCTCGCGACGGCGGACGAGAGCTATCCGCTCTCCACCCCCCAGCCGGGCTTCGCCGAGCAGGATCCAGAGGACTGGTGGCGCGCCGCCGAATCGTGCCTCGCGCGCCTGCCCGAGGGGCCGATCGGCCTCTCGGGGCAGATGCACGGGCTCGTCACGCTCGGGGCCGAAGAGCAGGTGCTCCGCCCGGCGATCCTCTGGAACGATCAGCGAACCACGGCCGAATGTGCCGAGATCGAAGCGCGCGTGGGGCTCGACCGCCTGATCGAACTGACCGGCAACCGTGCCCTGACGGGGTTCACGGCTCCCAAGCTGCTCTGGCTCCGCAAGCACGAGCCGGAGACCTGGGGGCGGATCCGTCACATCCTGCTCCCGAAGGACTACGTGCGGCTCCGGCTGACCGGCGAGCACGCGATCGACGCGGCCGATGCCTCGGGCACCCTGCTGTTCGACGTTGCAGGCAGGCGCTGGTCGCAGGAGGTCTGCGACGCACTCGAGGTTCCGGGGGAGTGGCTGCCTCCCGCCTACGAGTCGACGGCGATCGCCGGAGCCGGCGACCAGGCGGCCGCAGCGCTCGGGATCGGCATCACGGCGCCCGGCCCGGTCTCGGTCGTGCTCGGAACGTCAGGCGTCGTCTTCGCGGCGCTGCCGGCGTATGCGCCGGATGCCGAGGCGCGGGTGCACGTGTTCTGCCACGCGGTGCCGGGCACCTGGCATGCGATGGGCGTGATGCTCAGCGCCGCCGGCTCGGCTGCCTGGCTTCGTCATGCGCTCGGGGCCGACCTGCAGACGCTGGACACCGAGGCCGCCGGCTGGGAGCCCGGCGTCGAGGGGCTCCTGTTCGCGCCGTATCTCGCCGGCGAGCGCACGCCGCACGCCGACGCGAACGCACGGGGTGCCTTCACGGGGCTCTCCGTTCGCCACGACCGCGGCGCGCTGTGGCGCGCGATGCTCGAGGGCGTCGCCTACGGTCTGCGGGACTCGCTCGAACTGCTGCGCGCGCTCGGCGTCCAACCGGACGTCGGCCGGGTCTCCGGCGGCGGAGCCCGCAGCGAGCTCTGGCTGCGTATCGTCTCTTCCGTGCTCGGCTTGCCGCTCGAGCGGACGGTCTCGGAAGAAGGCTCGGCGTTCGGCGCGGCGCTCCTCGCGGGTGTGCGATCGGGCGTCTTTGCCGACGCGGACGACGCCGTGTCGCGCTGCGTGCGCGTACGCGACCGGATCGAGCCCGACCCAGGCTGGGTCGCCGCCTACGAGCACGGCTACGACCGTTACCGCACCCTCTATCCCACCCTGCTTCCGCTCGAGGAGCACGGTGACGCCGCCTCTTCCCTGGGGCTAGGCCTCGGGCTCGTCGCCGGCGACCGGGGCTTCGCGGTGATGCCACGGTTGAAACGTCACCGTCAGCCGCTCGATCCGCTGCCCCTCGACCGAGTCGACCAGGAAGCGGAGGCCGTCGTGTGACACCTCGTCGCCGGGCTCGGCAGCGCGTCCGAGCTCGCCGAAGACGAATCCGGCGACCGTGTGGTAGTCCTCCTCGGGCAGGTCGCAGTGGAATCGCTCGTTGAAGTCGTCGATCGGGAACGTGCCGTCGATCCGGATCGTGTCGTCGTCGACGCGCTCAACGGTCTCGTCGGGCAGGTCGAACTCGTCCTCGATCTCGCCGACGATCTCCTCCAGCAGGTCTTCGAGCGTGACGATGCCCTCCATCGAGCCGTACTCGTCGATCACGATCGCCAGATGCTGGTTCGTGCGGCGAAACTCGGTCAGGAGGGCGCCCAGGTCCTTGGTCTCGGGGACCATGTAGGCGGGCCGCACGAGTGACTCGACGTCGACCAGGCTGATGCCGCGGTCGTGCATCGCCTCGATCAGGTCACGGATGTGCAGTACGCCGACGATGTGGTCGAGCGTGTCGCGATAGACGGGATAGCGCGTGTACGGCGACTCCAGCACCGCCTTCAGCGCCTCCTCCGGCGGCAGCGCGATCGAGATCGCGACCACCTCGGGGCGGGACACCATCACGTCGGAGACTTCCTTGTCGGCGAAGTCGAAGACCTTGTAGAGCATCTCCTGCTCCTCGTGCTCGATCTCTCCCTGCTCCGCCGACGAGCTGAGGAGCATGCGGAGCTCGGCCTCGGAGTGCGCCTCGTGCTCGGCGCCGGGCGGTTCGAGCCCGAGCGCGCGCAGGATCAGCGCGGTCGACTCCTGGAGCACCCAGATCAACGGCCGGAAGACGAGAAAGAACCAGTGGACGGGCGTCGACAGGGCGAGCGCGGTGCGCTCGGGATGGCCGAGCGCGATCCCCTTCGGCACGAGCTCACCGATCACCACGTGCAGGTACGTGACGATGAGCAGGGCGACGATCACGGCGAGGACCGACGCCATCACCGAGTCGAGACGGTGCGCGAGCACCTGTTCGCCGAGAGCACCGATCGCGAGCGAGGAGATCGTCACCCCGAGCTGCATGGCCGAGATGAAGCGCGGTGGATTGCTCGTGATCCGCAGGACGGCCCGCGCGCGGCGGTTGCCCTCGTGCTCCAGCTCCATGATCCTCGTGCGCCGCGACGTGACGAGGCCGTACTCGGCCGCCACGAAGAACGCGTTCAGGAACACCAGCCCGAGCAGGGCCAGCATCTGCAGGAGAAAGGTCACAGGAGTTGGCGCCCGTCAGGCGCGCGCGTACTGGGCGGCAGATCGTCGTCCACGCAAATCAGTGCGCGGAGTATAGCCGCCGCCTGGACAGATCGAACAGGTGTTCGTATGATCATTGGATGCGCGTCTCGTACCGCGAGGAGCCCTGCAAGGTGGCGCTCAACCGCGTCAAGGGCATGCCCTTCGAGTGGTCGCTCAACCCCTACATGGGCTGCGTGCACCGGTGCACGTTCTGCTACGTGCGCGGGTTCGAGCAGCGTGCCGACCGCCCCGCCGACGACCGCTACGGCACCTCGATCAGGGTGAAGCCGAACATCGCCGAGGTGCTCAGGCGCGAGCTCCAACGCACCGGCCCGCGCGACGAGGGGATCGCGATCGGGGCTGCCACGGATCCCTACCAGCCGGCAGAGGGCCGCTACCGGCTCACGCGCGCATGTGTCGAGGTCCTGCGCGACTTCGGGCAGCCGTTCTCGATCATCACGCGCGGACCGCTGATCGTCCGTGACGTGGACGTGCTCGTCGAGGCATCGCTCCGCGCGGACGTCTCGGTGACGTTCTCGGTCCCGACGGTCGACGATGCCGTCTGGCGCACGACGGAGCCCGGCACCGCGCCGCCGCGTCAGCGTCTCCGGGCCTTGCGCGAGCTCGTTCAGGCCGGGGTGCGTGCCGGCGTCGGCCTGGCGCCGATCCTGCCGGGCCTCTCCGACCACCCGAGCCAGCTCGCGCGCGTCGTCGAGGCGGCACGCGACGCAGGCGCCTGCGGCGTGTGGGCGAACCTGCTCTACCTCCGCCCCGGGACGCGTGAGCATTTCCTCTCGTGCCTCGCCCGCGACTGGCCCGAGCTGCTGCCCGAGTACGAACGCCTCTACTCGCGCAGGGCATATCTGCCGCAAAGCGAGTCTCAGCCTGCAAAGGACGAGGTGCGCCGACTCGCCCGAGCCCACGGGATTCGCGATCGCAGGCCGGAGCCGTTGCGGCCGCCGGCGCGCGGCCGAACAACTTTCACTCCTTTCAGCATAGGATTGCACCCCATGCCCGACGAGATCACGACGCTGATCGTCGACGACCACGAGGTCGTGCGCGAAGGCTTGCGCCTGTCGCTCTCGCGCGCACCGCACATCCGCGTCGTCGGCGAGGCGTCGGACGGGGCATCCGCCGTCGAGATGGCCGAGCGCCGCAAGCCGGACGTCGTGATCATGGACGTGCGCATGCCCGGGATGGACGGGCTCGAGGCGACAAAGCTCCTGACCGAGCGTGTGCCGGAGTCGAAGGTCCTGATCTTCACGGCGTACTCGGAGCGGTCGCTGCTCAGCCGGGGCCTCGAGTCGGGCGCGAAGGGCTACATCCTCAAGGAGGCTCCGCACCAGACGCTCGTTCGCGCGATCGAGAAGGTCGCGCTGGGCGACGGGTACGTCGACCCGGCGCTGATGCCCGCGTTCCTCGCCGGCAAGGACCAGACCGACATGCTCACCGGCCGCGAGCGCGAGATCCTCCAGTTGCTCGCGGACGGCATGTCGAACGCCGACGTCGCCGGGCGGCTCTTCATCTCGCAGGAGACGGTGAAGAGCCACGTGCGGCACATCCTCACGAAGCTCGAGGCCGACACACGAACGCACGCGGTCGCGATCGCGCTGCGCGAAGCCATCATCGATTGACCGATGACGGGCTCGACCGGCTGATCGCAGCCGAGCAGGATGAGCGGCGGCGCATCGCCCTCTTCCTGCACGACGGTCCGGTGCAGAACCTGGCAGGCATCGCGCTGATGCTCGACGCTGCCCTGCACGCGGTCCAGACGGGCAAGCTCGAGGACGCGGCGAGCGTCGTCGAAACCGCCCTCGAGCGCCAGCGGGCCACGATCAGGGAGCTGCGCGACCTCTCCTTCGCCCTCGAGCCGGTCGTGCTGCGCGATCAGGGGTTCGGGCCGGCGCTGCAAGCGCTGGCCGAGCAGCTCGGCACCACGAACAAGATTCGTGTCGACCTCGACGTCGAGGCGGCGACCGGGATCGGCCAGACGGCGCAGGTCGCCATCTACACAATCGTTCGCGAGCTCCTCGACCAGGCGGTCCGCCGTGGGCCGTTGAGCCGGATCTCGGTGAGCATCCACCAGACGGAAGACGGCGGCGCAGCCACGACGATCGCCGACGACGCCGAGCCGGAGCGGCGGCGCCGCTCGTTCGAGGCGATCGAGGAACGCGTCAAACAGCTCCACGGCACGATCTCGGTCGATGCGGGCGATGCCGGCACGCAGATCGTGGTGACGCTGCCGCCGTACGCGACCCGGCGGTAAGCTCCGCGCTCGATGAGTGACGGGAACGGCTATCTCCTCTTCGTCTGGTCGCCTGCGGGGTATTCGCTGCGCGAGCAGCAGGGCGACCCTCCGGCGGTGGGGACCGAGTTCGAGGAGGGCGACCGGCTACTCGTCGTGAACAAGATCGGCGCCTCGCCGCTTCCGGGCGACACACGCCAGTGCGTCTTCTCGGTCGGGAAGTGACACTCGCGAATCTGGTTCGGCTGCGCCGAATCAGATTCGCTAGGCCAACCGAACCTGATTGCCGGCGAAGCCGGGAACCAGGTTCGCGAGTTCAGCGGGCCGCATCCTCCGCTGCCGCCAGTCCCAGCACGAGCGCCTGGGCCAGGCCGCTCGCATAGCCGCCCGTCGACACGCCGCCCGCATCGACGCCCGCCGCCCACAGGCCGTCGAGCGGCGAACCGTCCTCCCCCAGGACACGCGCCCGTTCGTCGACGCGCAGCCCACCGATCGTGTGTGTGATTGCCGCAACCACGCGCACGGCTGCCACCGTGCCCGCCGGCGGATCGAACGGCAGATCGGCGAGCGCCACTCGCGACTCCGCCGGTGCCGCGTCCACCAGCTGCGCCACCGTTCGATCGCGAACGCGCTGCTCCAGCGCGTCGGCGCCAAGGAGGTAATACGCCCGCGCACCGGGGCGGCGCGCGGTTGCCTGCACCACGTTCGTCTCCGACCAGGAGACGTCTCCGGCTGAGAAGAACTCGGTCCCCTCCTCGTCGAAGATCCGCGCGAAGCGTGCGTACAACTGGGCCAGCGACACGAGCTCGGTCTCGTCCCAGGGGGCATCCGGCATGTTGCGGCCGTAGAACTCGTCCATCCCAGGCGTCAGGGCAGCACCACGGGCCAGTGCCTCGCCCAGCCCGTCTCCCTCCGACCACGGATTCGCGCGCAATCGGAGCGGCGCCGCGGGAGCGACGTACCGGTTCACGAGCTTCGGCGAGGCTGCGAAGCCGCCGGTGCACAGGATCGCGGCCTGTTCGCCGCAGCCGTCGGCACCGAGCTCGACCTCTCCTGCGAGCGCCGTCGCAAGACCGAGTGGATCGAACCGCTTGCCGACGGTGCGGGGATTGCCGGTCTCCTGCCAGACGACCGGTGCGCCCTTCGTCTCGAGCCACTCGATCGCCTCGTCGAGGCGCTCCCAGACAGTTCGCTGTACACGCTCGACACCGGCCGGGCATTCGCGCCGAAACTCCTCCCATTCGCGATGCCGCCAGATCACCCCGGACGAGAGGAGCATCGAGCCGCCGATCCGCGTGCCCTTCTCATGGACGGTGACGGCGCAGCCGAGCTCACGGAGGCGGGCAGCGGCTACGAGGCCGGCCATGCCCGCACCGGCGATGCGCACTACGTGAGCGAGAACGTCGGCTTGTGCTCGACGTACTCGATGCGCACGCGCTCCGGCCCCCAGAGGAACGCCGCATACGTGTTCGCGGCATCCACCACGGACTCGACCTCGATCCCGAGGTCGGAAGCGTCGGCGATCACACCCTCGGCTGAGTCCACCAGCACCGCCAGGTGGTTCAAAAGCGGTCGCTCCGGCTCGCCCGGATCGCCTTCATGGAACACGACGAACGCACCGCCGACCTCCACGCGCCCGCTCCCCGCCGGCGCGAAGCCGTACCGCTCGTACTCCCGCGCGGTCTCGAGCGGCGAGGACGACCACAGCGCGACGTGGTCGAGGTCGTACTCGACATCCGTCTCCGCCTGCACGAGGGTCAGCCAGATTCCCTCTCCGGCCTCGAACACATCCGCACTGCCTGCGGGCAGAGCGGCGCGGGCCGTGGCCAGATCGGAGACGCGCAGAGCGACATGCTTCAGCGCGCCGTCCTCACGCGGACCATCGGCGTCGAACAGCGTCAGCTTGCCGCGGCGGGCATCGCTGCCGAGCAGGGTGAAGTTGTCTTCGTGAGCGATCACGTGCATGCCGACGTGCCGCTCGAGGAACGCGGCGATGGGCGCACGGTCGGCGACCCAGAAGGCAACGTGGTCGAGAGTCCTCGGCTGCACCACCGAGAACGTTAGCGACCGTCACCGGGGTGCCGAAACGCGAGGAGAGCGCCGCGTCCAGGCCCCGCACGCGAGGGGGCCTGGACGCTGTGCGCGGCTTACCGAGAGCTCCGACGCGCCGTGCGGGAGCGAGACGCGGACTTGCGCGCGCCGCTCTTGCGAGCCGGGCTGGCCTTACGGGCGGTGCCGGCCTTGCGGGCCGTGGTCTTCCGAGCAGCGGTCTTCTTGCGAGCCCCGCCGACCTTGCGGGCCGTGGTCTTGCGCTTGACCGCCGTCTTCCGTGCGGTGACCTTCTTCCGCGCGGTCGTCTTCTTGCGAGCGACGCCCCGCTTCGCGGTCGAAGCCTTCCGGGCGGTGGTCTTTCTCCGCGCGGTCGTCTTCTTGCGGGCGGTGGTCTTCTTCCGCGCCGTCGTCTTCCGCGCCGCGGTCTTGCGTGCGGTCGTCTTCTTACGGGCCGTCGTCTTCTTGCGCGCGGTGGTCTTCTTCCGCGCCGTCGACGCCTTACGGGCCGTGGTCTTCCGCGCCGCGGTCTTCCGGGCGGTCGTCTTGCGTGCGGCTGTCTTCCGCGCCGTCGTCTTCCGAGCCGTCGTCTTACGCGCAGTCGTCTTCCTCGCGGCGGTCTTCCGCTTCGGAGCAGACTTTCTCTTGACGGCCGTCTTCTTCTTTGCCGCAGTCTTCTTTGCGCCTGACTTTCTGGCCGAAGACGTACGCGACGTCGAGCTCTTGGAGGAGCTACGCGAGCCGGAGCGTGACGAAGACCGCGTGCGAGCCGGAATGGCCGCAACGGGCTCTGCGATCTCCTGCGAGTCGCCGGCGGCGGACTCTCCCCACGTTTCGTCGGCGGCGTTCGCCGACGGTTCGCTCAACAAGCCGGCTGACGTCTGTGACGACTCGCCGGTCTCGCTCCAATCCTCTTGGGTCACAACTGACCTCCTGGGTCGCTTTGCGCGTGCACGATTCCCTACCACGTTCGTTTGTATCGTGCAACGCGGACGGACAACTTCCTCCGCACGTTGCTGAAAAGGCAAACGTTCCCTTTCTACGCACACATTACGCGCGTGCGCTGAGCAATGGCTTCGACGTCGGTGCGTCGACTCCGCCTGCGTTCTCGAGCGTCACCAGCACTTGTGCACCGGGCGCAACGCGGTGTTGCAATGCGAACGTGCTTCCGGAGAACTGACCGGCGCGATGCACGGCAGGGTCAACGACCCACGCTTCGTATGTCTTGCCGTGCGGCGGCGGCGGAAGACGCACGGCGAGCACGGCCGCGCCGGACGACGACACGACGAGCTGACCCGGAGCTCCAGCGATGGCAACGCGGTGCGCGTTCGGGTCGCCGAGAATGTTCAGCGCGGTTCGATCGTGCGCGAGCGAGCGATGAAGCGAGGCCGCCCAGAAACCCAGCACGATCGCTGCGGCGCACCCGGCGATCGCGACGGCCGCGGCGATCGCGACGCCGGTTGACCGGCGAGGACGCAGCGGGACGACGTTCTGCCCTTCGGCGTGCGCCGCCTCGAGGATGCGCCCGCGCAGTGCCGGAGGCGGCGCAGGCCCCTCGACGGCGAACGCCAGGGAGCCGGCAGCTCCCCGCAACCCGTCCAGTTGGCGCCTGCAGCGGCCGCAGTCGGCGAGATGTGCCTCGAAGCGCTCGAGATCCTCGCCCGTCAGCGCATCGAGGGCATAGAGGGCTGAGAGCTCATGAGGGTCTTCGACCATACGGATCCAAAACCGGATTCGTCCGACGCTTCCGGTCGGTTCGGAACCTACTCCAGTGGTTCGTTCTGGACGTTGTACTCGGTCGCGTACTCGTCGGTGAGACCGTTCACGGCGTCCATCCCGTCGGCGTAGGCGTAGTTGATCTTGATGAACGGGGCCCACTTCTCCGGCAGCGCGTCCTCGGGGAAGATCGCCTCGACCGGGCACTCGGGCTCGCAGGCACCGCAGTCGATGCACTCCTCCGGGTCGATCACGAGGATGCGGCCCGCCTCGTGGATGCAGTCGACGGGGCAAACGTCGACGCACGAGCGGTCTTTGATGTCGATGCAAGGCTCGGCGATGATGTACGTCACGGGCGCCTACTCTACCGACGCGAGCAGCGGATCGATCAGTTCTCGAGTGCGCTCGAAGAGCGCTGATTTCGCGACGACCTGGTCGAAGCCGGCCGCGTGAGCGCGTCGCAGGCCGGAGGTGTCGGTGTGGTTCGTGTAGCCGAGGATCGGCACGTCCGGATAGTTTTCCGCGACGTCGTTCGCGTCGATGCGCGCGATGTCCGCGATCACGAGATCGGGTGGCTCGACCCCATCCGATGTCTCGAAGCGATGCTCGGGAAGGAGCGCTTCGAGCTTCGCTCGGATGAAGAGGTCGACCCCACACAGCAGGATCGTCGCCATGCCTGACCGCGAGCCTAGCACCGTCGTGACGGCCTACCAAGAGGGCTTGAGCCTCGCACGCGACGGTGCCTACTTCGATGCCCATGAGGCGTTCGAGACAGCGTGGCGCGCGTGCGCAGACGAGGAGCGCGACTTCTTCCAGGGACTGGTGCACGTCGTCGTCTCGGCCTATCAGAGCGGCCGCGGCAAGCCGGTCGCGGCCGAGCGCCAGCGCATGAAGGCGCTGCGGCGGCTCGCGGCGTTCGCGCCCGCGCACCGCGGGCTGGACGTGGCTGCGCTGCTCGCCGGCCTAGAGCGAGCCGAGCCCGATCTTCGTCAGTACCTGATCGAGCGCGATCTGCAGCCACCAGTTGCGGTTGAAGAAGAGCAGGAGACCTAGAGCGACCAGGGTCGCTCCGGAGCAGAAGCGGATCACTCCGTAGTGGTCGCGCACCCAGCCGAACGCAGTCATCGCATGGGCGAACGCGATGCCGGCGAGGACGAACGCTGCCCCGAGCCCGAGCGAATATGCGACGAGGAGGACAACGCCGCGTGCGATCGAGCCAGACCCAGATGCGAGGACGAGGATCGACGCGAGCACCGTCCCGATGCACGGTGCTGCGCACACCGCGAAAGCCCCTCCGAGCAGCGCTTTCGAACCGCGACGACGCGCGTGCTGGAGGAGCCCGGGGGCGACCGCCCGCTCCGGCCACGGCAGCAGGCCCATGAACGCGAGCCCCAGGACGATCAGCACGAACCCGGCGATCTTGAGCTGCGTCGGCTTGTCGACCGCACTGCCGACGGCTGCTGCGCCGGCACCGAGCAGAACGAAGACGATCGTGAAGCCGACGATGAACGGAACGCTGGCGACGGCGATCCTCCGGCCCACGCCACGGTCGCCGAGCCGGTCGATCTCGACAGCCGAGATCGCGGAGAGATATCCGGGGATCAGCGGCAGCACGCAGGGCGTCACGACGGAGACGAGCCCGGCGGCGAACGCGATCGGGAGCTTCTCAATCATCGAACTGCGCGAGCGCGTCGTCGACGAGCCGTTCCTCGTCCGGCGCCATGGTCGAAGCGGCCGGCGACCCGCTGCCGCCACCGTGTTTTCGTGACCAGTGCCAGGCACCGCCGGCGATCGCGGCCGCGCCGAGCGCGATCCCGCCGAGCGGCAGCAGCCACGCAAGCAGGTCGAAGCCGTGCGTTTGCGGAGTCGAGAGCACCTCGGTGCCGAACTGGGCAACCATTGCGTCGAGGATCTGCTGTTCGGTCTGGCAGGCCGCGATCCGCCGCGCCACGTCGGCCTTCATCTCGTTCGCAAACGGGGAGTTCGACTCGTCGAGCGTCGTGTGGCATTCGAGACAGACGAGCAGCGTCTCGAGGTGCGACTGGCTTGCGTGGGTGGTGCAGGCGGCGGCCGGCGCGGCGAGCACGAGTGCCGCCACGACGACCACGAGCGCTCTCACGAGCTGAGCGCCCGCCTGATTCCGTCGTCGAGCTTCGCGCGCGAGGCGACACTGACGATGTGCGGCGGCACGACGTTGCCGTGCCGGTCGATGAAGAACGTCTCGGGCGTTCCGGTCACGCCCCAACCGGGATACGTGTTGCCGGACGCATCTCGGACGTTCACGTAGGTGACGCCGTAGTGCTTCAGATAGGCGCGGGCCGGGCTTTTGAAGTCGAGTGCGTCGACCCCGACGAACACGACGCCCTTCGAGCTCCAGGCGCGCGAGGCGGCGTCGAGCGTCTTCGCTTCCTGCTTGCAGGGGAGGCAGTCCGACTGCCAGAAGTTCACGACGACGACCTTGCCCCGCAGCGACGCGAGGGTCAGGCGGCCCTTGCCGTCGAGCCGGGGCAGGTCGAGCGCGGGAGCGGGAACGACCTTGCCCTTGTCGACCTTCTGCGCGACCCCGGAGCCCCGTCCGTGCGCGACGTCCCACACGAGCAGCCCCAGCAAGGCGAGGACTGCGGCGGCAACGGCGACGCGGACGATGCGCATCAGAGAATGTAGACCGTCGTCCCGACTTCGACGTGATCGAACAGCCATTCGGCGTCGGGCACCTGCATGCGGATGCAGCCGTGGGAAGCGCTGTAGCCGATCGAGGTGGGCTCATCGGTGCCGTGAATGCCGACTCCGGGCGCGTCGAGCCCCATCCAACGCGTTCCGAGCGGGTTGTCGGGGCCGGGCGGCACAGGTTTCAGGCCCCTCGCCCAGGCGTCCTGGACCGGCGGATACCAGGTCGGGTTCTTCCACTTGACGACGATGTGCCAGACGCCGGCCGGCGTCGGGTAGATCGCCTGCCCGGTCGCGACCTTGAAGATCCGCCGGAGCTTGCCCGTGTCGTACAGGGCGAGACGGTTGGTGGAACGGTTGATGACGATCGTCTCGGCGAACGAATCGACCGACACCTTCGCGGGGATCGACTTCGTTCGCGCCCGCACGGGCAGCCGCGTGTTCGCCTGCAGCGCCGTGACGATCTTCGCGGACAGACGACGCGTGTCGAGCCGGCGCCCGGCCTTGTCCATGGTGAGGAACGGCTTGCCGTTCTTCAGCTGCAACGACGCGTCGACCGGCGCTCGCGCGAACCGCTCCGACGCTGCTCCGAGCCACGCGCGAAGCGCAGGGCCGCGTACCGCAACGACGAGCTGGACGCTCGAACCGGGCGCGGCGATCCGCGCGCGGGCGACCGCCGTTGCGCTGTAGGCCGATGCGACCTTGCTCGGATCGAGCAGGAGCTTGCTGCGATCGACCACGACGGGCAGCGGACGACGGAACGCCGCCTGGACCGCGGACACGGCCTCGGCCGGAAGGAGGCCACCGACCCGGACGCCCGCAACGCGGACGCCGGGCGGCAGCGTCTTGCCGCCCGACGGGGTCGTCCCCGTGGTCGTGCTGGTGGTCGTGGTCGTGCTGGTCGTCGCGGAAGTGGTCGTCGCGGCGGTCGTGGTCGAGACCGTCGACGAGGTCGTCGACGTGGTGACGTCGGCAATCACGGCGCCGGAGAACGCCCCCGCTACCGCGAAACCGAGCACGAAAAGGACGACTGCGTGCAGACGCTTCACTGCGCAAGCAGTGTAGCCAGGGTTTCCACCACCATTCCAGGGTCGTCGGACGCGATGCCGTCGACGCCGGCGGCGACCAGGCGCCGCACGGTGGCCGGATCGTTCGCGGTCCAGGCGAGCACCGGGGCTCCGAGCCTGTGGGCAACCGAAACGGCAGCGCGTGAGCAGAGCGTGTGGTGGAGCGATACCGCATCGGCTCTGGCCCAGCGGAGCAGCACGGGCACCCGGATCGGCATCACCTGTCGGAGCGCGCCGGCCCCTGCCCGGGTGAAGGCAGGCGGCCATTGGAGCTTCGAGATACCCACCCGGTCGCGCGGGTAGCCGATCGCGACGGTGCAGCCGGGCGCCTGGGCCGCGATCCGCCGGCCGGTGCGCGCGAACGCCGTCGACAGATAGGCCCGGTCCTCGAGCCCGTGCCGGCGCACAGCCTCGAGGACTCCCGCCTCGTATCCGGGGAATTTCACGTCGAGGTGCAGGAGGACGTCGTGGCCGCCGAGAAACTCGAGCGCCTCGTCGAGCGAGAGTTCCTCGGCCGGCAACTCGGCGAGCGAGTGGCCCAGCCGGAGACCGGGTGAGATGTCGAATTCGACGACGTCTGCCCGTGCGTCGAGTGCCGCCTGGAGGGAGGCGAGCGTGTTCTCGGGCGCGAGAGCGGCCGCGCCACGATGCCCGATCACGAGCGGGCGGCCGTGCTCGCCTCTGAGGAGGTTCATGCCCGGCGCAGCACGACGATCGCGCAGTCATCCGGCAGATCGCCGCCTGCGAAGTCCCGGCAGGCCGCGAGCACGGCGTCCGCGACGTGCTGCGCCGGCTGCGTGGAGTGCTTCGAGAGCACGTCGTCCAGCCGTTCGAGGCCGAAGAGCTCACGCCCCGCCCGCGACTCGATCACGCCGTCGGTGTAGAGGACGACCAGGTCGCCGTGCGAGAGCTGCGCGCTGACCTGGTCGTAGGTCTGTGGTGCGTCGATCCCGAGCGCGAGACCGCCGCACGCGAGCCCGGTGACGGTTCCGTCGGCCCCGACGAGCCGCGGCTCCGGGTGGCCCGCACTCGCGCAGAGCACCTCCCCGTTCGACTCGACCGTCACGTACACCATCGTGATGAACTTGCCGATCGCGATCTCCCCCACGACGACCTCGTTGGCGGCGGCGAGGAACGCCGAGGGCTCCGTGTGCTCACGCGCCAGTGACCGAAAAACGAACTTCGCCATCGCCATGTCGGCGGTGGCATCGATGCCGTGACCGGTGACGTCGCCGAGCACGACGGCCAGCCGGCCGTCACGAAGCTCGAGGAAGTCGAAGACGTCGCCGCCGACATCCACCTGAGCCGCGGATTCGTAGACCGCGCCGACCTCGAGCCCGGCTGTCGACGGCCGCTCACGGGGCAGCAAGGACCGCTGCATCGTCTCCGCGAACCGCTTCTGCTGTTGGTAGAGGCGAGCGTTGTCGATCGCGAGCGCAGCCTGCTGACTGATCGTGCGGGCGGTCGCGAGCGTCTCGCGCGTGATCGGCGCCGCGGGATCGAGCGACACGATCGTCAGCTGGGCGAGCAATTCGCTCGCCGTCGCAACGGGAAGCAACGCAGCCGTCGCGCCACCGAGCAGGAACGGGAGCAGGAGCGAATGGGCGCCGCCGAGCCGCTTCGCCAGTTCGGCATCGAGCATCACGGGCTCGTGGCTGCGCGGCGGGCGCGGCTGTGGCCGCTCGAGGATCGCGCGAACTGCAGCTGTCAGCCGCGCCTCCGCGACGTGGACGGCTCGCGGCACGAATTGGTCCCCTCGCTCATCCGGGACTCGAATCACCGCGGCATCGACGTTCAACTCCTTCACCAGCGTCTCGGTGAGCACGGCGAGGGTGTGGTCGAGCGACAGCGTCTGGGCGAACGATCGTGAGATCTCGTACAGCGCATTCACCCGGCGTGACACGAGCCGCTCGGTCTCGAGCACCGCGGTCAACTCGTCCTCCTGCGCGCGCGCCTGCTCGTGCAGGCGGGCGTTCTGCACGGCGACCGCGAGGGGCGCCGCGAGGGCGGCGACGAGCGCGGTCTCGCTCTCGCCGAGACGCCGCGCTCCGGGGTAGGCGACGATCAGCCCGATCGACTCCTCCTGCGCGGTCAACGGCACGGCGAGCACTGCTTCTTCGCCGGCAGCCGAGAGCGCGGTACGCACTGCCGTGAGCGCAGGCTCGCGATCTCCGACGGTCGCGTACAGCGTCCCGCGCGCCCGCAACGGTCCGTGCAGCGCTTCGAGAAGCCGCGCGGCGACATCGCCGTCGGCGGCCGCGCCACCACGACCCGCCGCCGTGCGCAGGAGGCCGTCATCCTGGAGGAACACCCCCACCTGCTCGACCTGCAAGAGCTCGGCGATTCGCTCGACCGCAGTCTCCAGGGTGTGCGCCAGCGAGAGCCGCGAGATCGCCTCGGCCACCACCTCGAGCAGCGAGCGAGTGCGTTCGAGCTCGAGCTCGAGGTCGCGCGCACGCTCGGCCGAGCGCAGGGCGTGAGCGGCGCGGGCCGCGAACGCCGCAAGCGCGGGCAGGTCGGCCTCGGGCGGTGCGACATCCTCGGCGAAGAAGAGCTGCAGCGCGGCGAACGGTGGCTGCCCGAGCGTCAACGTCGCGACCTGGGCCGTCCCCGTGTCATGCGCAATGCCGGCCGGACGACGCTGCTCGACCGCCTCGCCGACGATCGCGGCGGCCCGGCCGAGTCTCGACTCGACAGAGCCGAGCGAGGCGACCAGCTCGGGCCTTTCCTGGCCCAGCCGCCAGAGGGCTCCGCCACGCGCGCCGGTCGTCTCGACAGCGATGCGGACTGCCTGCTGCGCGGCGCGGCGCGGATCGCCGCCTGCGGCGAGGGCCTCGCCCGCGAGCTCGAGCCGGTGGGCGCGGACGCGCGACCCGGCGACCTCCGGAGCCAGCGTCCGCACGGCGAGCGCGAGTTGGCCGGCGGCAAGTCCCGTGAGCGCACGGTCGTCGTCGCCGAAGTCGTCGCCGACGCGGATCAGCTCCACCGATCCGACGATGTGGCCGCCGGCGCGCGCGGCCACGGCGAGGACCCCGGCCGCCCGAGCCTGCTTCGCCGCCCGATGGGTCGGCTCGGTCGCAACTCCGGCGGCGACCGCTTCGCAGAGCCCGCGAGTCCCGGCCACCTCGGCGGCGAAGGACGAACCGGCGGGCGCCACGGCTCGGGTCGCGAGGCGCCCCTCGTCGTCGACCACACGCAGAACGGCCACATCGGCACGCGTTGCGTCGGCGATCGCAGCGGCGACCGCCTCCAGCGCGACCCTCAGATCCTCTGTCTCGGCCACCTGGGCGGCCGCCTCTGCCAGGCGCTCGACCGGTAGCCGCTGGGCGTCGACGACCATCCCGGGGAGAAGTATTGCCTACAATCCGGGGATGCCTGCGCCAGCTCAAAAGGCCCCCTCGGTCCTCGACGAGGACCCGCCCTCGCTCGACCCGCGGGCGATCGAGCACAACTACCGCCGGGAGCGAGCGCGCCGCAGAGCGAGAACCGAGCGGCGAAGCGCAGTCAAGCGGTCGAACGTCAGGTTCTGGGTCAGCCTCCTCGTGCTGGCGTTCGCGGCCGCCTTCGCGCTCGTCGCCGCCTGGCACGAGATTCAGACGCTGTTCGGCGTCTAGGACCTCCTCGCGCCGAAGCCGGCCGGTTCCGCCAACTTCCGACCGGAATGATCCCCATACTTAGCGGCAGTGGAGCCCCCTGAGTTCATCGAGCTCGAGTTGCCGCCCGGTCCCGGCGGGCCCGGCTCACCCACGCGGCCCGATTATCCGCAGCCTGCTCCCGGCGGCCTCTGGGCCGCAGGCGAGCGCATCACCTGGGTGGCGGGGCTCGTGCTCGCGCTGTCCTCGTTCATGGGCTGGTACGCAGGCTCGGGCGTCGGCGTGAAGCTCGCGGTGATCGGCTGGCACACGGGCACTCTCGGCAAGCTCGTCTTCTTCATCGGTCTCGCCGTCGTCCTGATCGTCGTGTTGCGCGAGGCGGGGTTCGAGCTGCCGCCGGCGATCCCGGAGAGCCTGGTGGTGCTCGGCCTCGGTGCGCTCGCGGCGATCTTCGTCCTGATCCGGATCATCTCGATCCCGGATGCGGTCCTCCCCGCCGACGGCCGCGGGATCGGCATCTGGATCAGCCTGATTGCGGCCGTGGGCGTGATCTTCGGGGGTCTCGTGCGCGCCGCAGAAGAGCTCTAGCGGTCCGGCGACAGGACGCCGGCGCCGGTGCTCTCAGGCGAGCACTCGCTCGAGCGCCGCGCGGTCGATCGGCTCGCCGTGCGCGGGCAGCACGAGCTCGACCGGCAGGTCGAGCAGCGGACGCAGCCGTTCGACGACATCGTCGCGCGTCAGGTGCTTGCGGCCGCCGAGCTGGATGTCCAGTCCGTCGCCGAAGTCGGAGAGCGAGTCGCCGGTGACGATCGCGTTGATCGAAGGCAGCCAGAGGATGAGGTCGTTGTCCTCGCGACCCGCGTACGCGCTGATGCCGAACGGCCAGGCACCGGGACCATGGAAGTGCCCTTCGCCTTCGCCCGCGCGCAGCCAGGCGAGGTCATCACTCTCCATGCCACGCACCTGGTCAGGATCGACGCCGAACTTCTCGACCCAATCCCGCCAGGTGTCTGCGGGCGGCGTGTGCACCGGGAGGCCGAGCCGACGCGCGTCGCGCTCGTGATACGGCGCGGTCAGGACGACGGCGGTCGCGCGGTCGCGCAGCTCGTCGGGAACGGAGAGCGGGTCGAACACCACGAAGTCGTCACCAAGCTCGATCCCGTACGAGGAAACGAGCTCGGGCCACCACTGCTCCTTGTCCCAGTCCGGATGCGGCGCTTGCCAATGCCAGACTCCCGGGCGCAGCTCACGCATGGGTGAAATGGTAGGTGCTCCGGCATGGGAATCGGCCACTGAACCTGATTCGGCGCAGCCGAACCAGATTCACGAGTTTCGAGTTGCCCGGCGCCTCCCGAGAAACTCGCGAATCAGATTCAGAGAGCGAATCTGGTTCGGCTGACGTCGGATCGGCAGTCCGGGTCGCCGCCGGCGCAGGCGGCGACCCGGAACACCTCGATCCGTCTAGGACGACGCGAAGTCGACGATCGGTTCGCCGGTCTCGACCAGCGTCTTCAAGCCGCTGAGGATCAGCATCCAGCCGCCCGCGACACCCGCAGCGGTCTTGGGTGCGCCCTCGAGACGGTCGTGGACGACGGTGAGCTTCGAGTAGCCGCCCTCCTGTCCTTCGATCTCCCAGGTGACGCGACTCTCCTCCTCGGCCGCGAGCTCGGGGTCGTAGAGGGCCTTCCAGCTGTGCACAAACCGGCGTGGCGGATCGATCTCGATGATCTCGCCGTCGTTCAGCGCCTGCGAGTGATCGAGCGTCCAGGCGCGCCAGCGGCCGCCCGCAACAGGCGAACCTTCGAACATCGCCCCGTAGAAGTAGCGCACGATCAACTCCGGCTTCGTGATCGCCTCCCACACGCGCTCCGGGGACGCCTTGATGAAGAGCTGGTAGACCTGGGTGGTCTGCACCTCGGTCTCGACTGACGTAGTCATGCGGTCTCCTCCAGTTGTGCCTTGAGGTCGAGGAGCGTGCTCACGCGACGCTCCGTGTACTTGTCGATCCAGCGGTCGTGGAGCTCGCGGATCGGCACCGGGTTCAGGAAGTGGTGCTTCTCCCTACCGGCGCGCCGGGTGACGACGAGCCCCGCGTCCTCGAGCACGCGCAGATGCTTCATCACCCCGAAGCGGGTCATCTCGAGGCCCTCCTCCAGCTGCCCGAGCGTCCGGCCGTCCTGCTCGAAGAGCCGGTCGAGCAGATGCCGCCGGGTCGGATCGGCCAGCGCCTTGAAGACTCGGTCATCGTCCACCCTGGGGATCTTATGTGACTGAATGGTCACATGTCAAGAGTCCGTTGCCGAGCTCCCACCTGGTTAGGCTGGACGGCTTCATGGGCGAAGCGATGTACACCGTCAGGGCGCTCGACGAGTCGACGTGGGAGGCATTCGCGGCGTTGGTCGAGCGCAACAACGGCGTCTTCGGCGGCTGCTGGTGCATGGGATTCCACCCCGAAGGGGTCGGCAAGGAGACCACGGCCGGCGCTCAACCGCGAACGAAAGCTCGCCCGCGTTCGGACCGGAGCGGCTCACGCAGCGCTTGTCTTCGACGGCGACGCCTGCCTCGGGTGGTGCCAGTTCGGCGCACCCGACGAGGTGCCGCGGATCAAGAGCCGCGTCGCGTACGAGCAGGGCAGGACGACGTTGCCGGACTGGCGGATCGCGTGCTGCTACGTCGGCAAGGGGCTCCGCCGCCAGGGCGTTGCCACCACCGCGCTCGCAGGCGCGGTCGATCTCATTGCGCACCTGGGCGGGGGCACCGTCGAGGGCTACCCGGAGGATGCCGGCTCGGTGCCCGCCGGCTTCCTCTTCAATGGTGCTCTGTCGACCTACGAGAAGCTCGGCTTCGCCCGCGACCGCAAGATCGGCAAGCACCGGTGGGTCGTGGCGAGGGTCGTCGAGCCGAAACAGCCCTGACGCCGGCAGGTTCCAAACGATCTCTCATGTGGTAGGAAGCACCGGATGGCGGAGCTACTGCTCTTTCACCATGCGCAGGGCCAGACGCCTGGATTCCTCGCGTTCGCCGACGAGCTCCGTGCGGCCGGGCACACGGTTCACACTCCGGATCTCTACGACGGCAACACGTTCGCTTCACTCGACGAGGGTGTCGGCTACGCCAGGCAAATCGGCTTCGACGCGATCGGAGAGCGCGGGCGACTGGCCGTCGAGGGCCTCCCGAGCGAGCTTGTCTACGCCGGCTTCTCACTCGGGGTGATGCCGGCGCAGGAGCTCGCGCAGACGCGCCCCGGCGCGGCCGGAGCGCTGCTGTTCTCGGCCGCGTTCCCGGCCTCGGAGTTCGGAGGCGAGTGGCCGCAGGGAGTCCCGCTCCAGATCCACATGATGGAGAACGACGAGTGGGCCGAGGAAGACCTCCCGGCCGCGCGCGAGCTCACCGAGATCGCCGACGACGCGGAGCTGTTCCTGTACGCCGGCGACCGGCATCTGTTCGCCGACAGCAGCCTGCCGGACTACGACGAGCGGGCCGCGGGGCTGCTCATGCAACGCGTCCTCGCGTTCCTGGAGCAGGCCGGGTAGGCGACAGGACATGCCCGTGAACGAAGCAAGCTCGGAAGAGACGCCCTACGGCCGCTATGTGACCTCCGACGGGTGGTTCGTCCTCAACCTCGCGGACGCACTCGCGGTGCGCAACGAGGAGAAGGGCGGCTCGGTCTACCCGCTCGAAGCCCGCGACGCACGGTTTCGCGACTTCGGCGTCAACGTGCGCGTCTTCTCACCGGGCCAGCCGAACGCGCTCTACCACGCCGAGACCGGCCAGGAAGGGTTCCTCGTGCTCTCGGGCGAATGCACGCTGGTCGTCGAGGAAGAGGAACGCAGGCTCAGGCAGTGGGACTACTTCCACTGCCCTTCGATGACCCGCCACGTGATCGTCGGCGGCGAGGAGCCGTGCGTGGTCCTCATGATCGGCGCGCGGCCAGACGACGAGACGTTGCACTACCCGGTGAGCGAGGTCGCAGCGAAGTACGAGGCCTCGGTCGCGACGGAGACGTACGACCCGGACGAGGCATACGCCGACTGGCCGGGCGACCATACGCCGCTGCGTCTTCCGTGGCCGCTCGACGCCCGGTGAGCCGGCTCGAGATTCGCGCCTTCGCGGCGGACGACCTCGACGCGGCGGCACAACTCCTGGCGGCCAGGCACCGGCACCACCGGACCGCGGAGCCGCTGCTCTCGGAGCGCTTCGAGGATGCGGCCGCAGCGCGCGAGGAAGTGGCGTCTCTGTGGGCGCAGGACGACGTGTCTGGTGGAGTCGCGCTCCGGGCCGGAGACGTGGCCGGGTTCCTGCTCGGGACGCGCCGGGAAGATCAGAACTGGGGAGCGAACATCTGGATCGAGGCAGCCGGCTACGCCGTCGACGACCCGGAGCTCGTCCGCGATCTCTACGCGTTCTGCTCGCAAGGCTGGGTCGACGAGGGCCGGACGCGCCACTACGCCCTCGTGCCGGCGCTCGACGACCAGGTCGGCGCGTGGTTTCGGATGAGCTTCGGGGCGCAACAGGCACACGGGATCAAGGAGGTGGACGAGCGGCCCTGGCCGCCGGGCACACGGCGCGCAGAGCCGGGTGACATCGAGGCGCTGATGGAGATCGTGCCGCTGATCGCCCAGCATCACGGACGCGCTCCCGTCTTCAGCGGCGTCGACTGGGACGAGGACGCGGACGAGCTGCGCACGATGCTCGCGGCCGAGATCGCCGACGCCGAGCTCGGCGAGCTCGTCTACGAACGAGACGGCCGCGTGGTCGCACACTTCGAGCTCGTCTCCGCCGAGAAGGGCTCGATGCACCGCTCGCTCGCGCAGCCGGATCGCGCCGCGCTCCTCGGCTTCGCGGCGAGCCTCCCGGGCGTCCGCGGGTCGGGCGCCGGCGTCGCCCTGACGGAAGCGGCGTCCGCCTGGGCGCACGAGCAGGGGTACGCGACGATGGTCACCGACTGGCGAGAGACGAACCTCCTCTCGTCGCGCTTCTGGCCCGCCCGCGGGTTTCGCCGCTCCTTCCTGCGGCTCTACCGCTCCATCCCCTAGCAGGCTCGCGCAGCTCGGCTGCTGGTCAGGCCGAGAGCTTGCCTTCGATCGATTCGAGCCGAGCGTCCAGCGCCTCGAGTGCCGTTCGCGTCTGCGTCAGCGCGTCGAGCGTCGCTTGCGTGTCCTGGCGTGCTTCGACCGGTCCGCTTCCCTGGCGCGTGCGTCCTGGCTGCGGATCACGGTGCTCGTCACGCCTGCGGTGAGGAAGGCGATGAACGAGATGCTGAGCACGAGCTCGGCGCCGCCGATGACGCGACCGATGTGCGTCGTCGGGACGATGTCGCCGTAACCGACGGTCGTGACCGTCTGGAGCGCCCACCAGATTGCGATCCCGAGCGTCGGGAAGTCGTGATGGTCGACGAGCCGCATCACGATCGCCCCGGCGATCGACAGCAGGAAGAACGTCATCGCCAGCCCGAGGGTGACCGAGCGCGCGTTGAGGATCTTGGTGACCCGACGATCGACCAGGGACATGTGCTGACGTGGCTCCTCGGCCATTCCCACGATTTCCACGCGGATCTCGTCTCTCCTCATGCAGATGACCGATGAATCCGGAGGCCGGCGGGAGTCTCTGGGAGACTAGGACCACGCTGTCGTCGCCGGAGGTGAGGGAACGTGCCACGCACTTTGCTCGTGATCGGGACCCGGAAGGGATGCTTCCTGCTGGAGAGCGACCAGGACCGTCGCGACTGGCAGGTTCGAGGGCCGTTCTGTGAAGGATGGCCGGTCTACCACGCTGTTTTCGATGCGGAATCGGGCGCGATCTACGCAGCCGCCGCGAGCGAGTGGCACGGCTCGGCCGTCTGGCGGAGCGGAGACCTGGGAGAGACCTGGACGCATTCGAGCGAAGGGATCGCCTACGAAGAGGGCGGCAGAAAGCTGTCGAAGGTCTCGACACTCGCGGTCGCGCACGGCCGCGTGCTCGTCGGCGTCGAGGCGCCGGGGATCTTCGAGAGCAAGGACGACGGTGCGACGTGGTCGCTCCTCAGCACCCTCGCCGGCGAACCGGGCAGCGAAGAATGGGACGACCCGGCGAACCAGCCTCCCGGCCACCTCGGGGTGTCGGCGCTGATGGCGGACCCGGCCGACCGTGACCGTTTCTGGGCGATCGTGCAGGGAGTCGGCGTGTTCGAGACCACCGACGACGGAAGCTCGTGGACGCCGCGCAACCGTGGGCTTCGCGCCGACTGGCCCCGCCCGCACGAGGAGGTCGGCTTCTGCGTGCACAAGCTCGTCCGCTCGAAGGCGGACGGCGACCGGATGTACCAGCAGAACCACGTCGGGGTTCATCGCAGCGACGACGGCGGCTCCAGCTGGAACGAGATCACGGAAGGCCTGCCGACCGAGTTCGGCTTCGCGGCAGCCGCCCATCCGCACGACCGCGACACCTTCTTCGTCATCCCGCTCGACCCCGGTCACGGCCGCACGATGCCCGACGGCAAGGCGTCCGTCTGGCGCACACGCGACGGTGGCTCGAGCTGGCAGCGCGCCGACAACGGGCTCCCGCAGAGAGATGCATATCTCGGCGTCCTGCGCGAGGCGATGGCGAACGACAGCTACGACGTGCCCGGCTATTACTTCGGAACGAGCACGGGCCAGCTGTTCGCGAGCGCCGACGACGCCGAGTCGTGGACGGAGATCGCGAGTTACCTTCCGGCGATCTCGTCCGTCGAGGTCGCGGTGCTCGACTGACGCCATGGCCGAGCTGCACCTGCCGATGACGTTGACGCCGCTCTTCCCCGAGCTTCCTCGCCGCATCGACCTGGAGGCCCCGACGGTCGAGGCGGCGATCGACCAGTTGGACGCGCGGTGGCCGGGCGTGCGCGACCGGCTCTGCGAGCCGGGCCCGGCCATTCGGCCGCACATCCACGTGTACGTCGACCGCGAACGGGCGGCCCTCGAGACGCCGCTCGCTCCGCAGTCGCGCGTCGACGTGATCGCCGCGATCAGCGGCGGTTAGGACTCAGGCCGGTACGAGCTGCTTCGCGCGTTCGATCAGCTGACGCGGATCGAACGGCTTGCCGATGAAACCGCGCGCCCCGCGCTGCTCCGCGTCGTCCGCGGTCGCCGGGTCGACCTTGCCGCTGAACATGATCACCGGGATCGACCCGTACCGCTCCTGCATCCGCTGCAGCATCTGCCAGCCGTCCACTCCCGGCATGACGACGTCGAGCAGGACGAGCGCCGGAGCCTGATCTTCGATCGCGTCGAGCGCATCCTCCGCGCTCGAGGCCTCCCGCACCGTGTAGCCCTCCAGCTCGAGATTGACGCGGACGAACTCGCGCAGACCGCGCGTCGTCGTCGACGACGAGGACGAGCGGGCCGCTCGGCCGGCCCCCCGGCCCCGAACGGTCGAGGAACGTCTCGAGGTCGCGGCGCCGGTAGCGGCGGTGGCCGCCGGGGGTGTAGAACGCCGGCACGCGGCCCTGGTCGGACCACTTGCGAATCGTCGACTGGGCCACGCCGAGGTACTTCGCGGCCTGCCCGAGCGTGAGCCAGTCGGGCTCGTCGGTCACGGCTCGTCTCGCGGGATCGGTCACCGGCCAAACGTAGCCAAAGCTTCCTCTTCCTAAACAGGTTTACGGGTTCTGAACCGTAACGGTGACCGTTTGGCGCGCCGCCGGGGCGAGCGGCAGCGGCTGAAGCGTGCGAACGAGCGACTGAGTGCCGCCGGGCTTCGGGTTGTCGTGGAGCGCCTCGCCGACCGCGACACCGACGGCGAACACGAGAACGGCACCGACGACGAGCAGCACGACCCTCTTCACGGCCGATAGTCCGTCGCCCCGCGGGCATAGAGGTGGAATGCGGCGTCGGCGACCGTGCCGGCCTCGCTGACGGGGGGAGCCTCGGGGTTCGCCTCGTCGAGCACAGCGCGCGCCCAGTCGTCGGCGCCGTCGTATGACTGAGCGAGCTCGTCGAGCGTGAAGACCTGGCCCACGCGCTGGCGGAGCGCGTTCACGAGGACGTCCACCTGGGCCATCCGGTCGGCGTAACGGCCGCGATCGGCACGCATGCCCTCGACGCGGCGGATCCCGTCCTGCCATTGATGGCGCGCAAGGTCGACGTCCATGTCACGGAGTACAGCAGGACTGGGGCCAGAGAGCGGGCAGCTCGGCGAGGATGCGATCGCCGAGCCGGTAGCCGGGCCGAGCGAGAGCGAACGCGGCATGGGCGTGCAGGCACTTGAGGCTCCCGGTGCGCGTCGAGCCGCCGATGCCGGCGTCGAGCTCGGGCCGGATGCGTCGCTGCTCCGCGTTCGCGTCGTCGAGGCTCCGCGCGAGCACCGCGTCGTCCTCGGCGGCACGGGTCCAGCGCTCGACGCCGCCCGCGGCTTCGAGCCGCGAGATCGCCGCGACGAGGAACGGGCAGGTGACGTAGAACTGGGTCGGGAACGGGCTGACCGGAAGCGTCGAACGGGGCCTGCTCGGTCACCGCGGGCTTTCCGAACGGGCAGCGAACGGCCACGCGCTTGAACGCGCGCGGTGTGCGGCCGATCTGCCGCGCCACGACTTCCACATCGCCCACGGGGAGACGCTAGTGCTTCTTGTGGCGCCAGGCGTCGATGCCGCGAACGATGAACAGCTGCTCGTTCGGCTTCACGAGCCCCATGCGGCGCGCTTCCCGCAGGAGCTGTTCCCCACTGTCGGCGGCAGCGATGCGCGCCTGGAGCTTCTTCTTCTCGACCTGGAGCGCATGCACGTCGGCGACGCGCGACTGCAGCTCGCTCTTCGTGTGGAGATAGGTGTGCAGCGGCTTCCAGTAGAGGAACGAGACGAGCACGATCCCGCCGATCGCGAGCAGCCGCGTGGGACGAAGCCGGAGCACGGCGAACTGCTTCGGCGCGACCGGGCCAATCCCTGTACTAGGCGACGTCGACCTTGATCACGTTGGTCGAGCCGGGCAGGTTGACGGCCGTTCCGGCCGTCAGGACGACCCGGTCGCCGGCGTCGACCATTCCCGACTTGAGCGCCGACTCGAGCGAGCGCGACCAGAGATCCTCGACGTCGTCGCTCGGCGGCAGCAACACCGGCGTGACCCCCCACTCCAGCGCCATCTGCTGTACGGCCGTGCGGTGATGAGACAGACCGAGGATCGGGCGGCGAGGTCGCAGGCGTGCGACGCCCGACGCGGTGCGTCCGGTGAACGTCGGCACGAGGATCGCTCGGGCGCCGAGGGCCTCTGCAAGGTCGCAGGCGGCGTTCGACATGGCACGGCCGACGGTCGAGCCCTCACCGGCCTCCGGCATCTGGTGGCGGTAGCCCATCGACGGCTCGACGGCCCGCGCGATCCGGTCCATCATCTGCACGGCCTGCACCGGGTAGTTCCCGGTGGCGGTCTCGGCGGAGAGCATCACGGCCGAGGTCCCGTCGAGCACGGCGTTCGCGACGTCGCTCGCCTCGGCCCGCGTCGGCTCGGCATGCTCGATCATCGACTCGAGCATCTGCGTCGCGGTGATCACGGGCTTGCCCGCCTCCAGGCAGCGCAGGATGATCCGCTTCTGCAGCAGGGGAACGGTGGCCGCGCCGATCTCCACGCCGAGGTCGCCACGCGCCACCATCACTGCGTCGGCCTCGAGCAGAACCTCTTCGAGCGCCTCGACCGCCTCGGCCTTCTCGATCTTCGCGATCACGCGCGCAGGCGAGCCGTGCTGGCGGATGATCGCCTGCAGGTCACGCACGTCCGCGGCGGCGCGCACGAACGAGAGCGCGACGAAATCGACCCCGAGCCCGAGCGCGAACTCGAGGTCGTCCAGATCCTTCTTCGTGAGCGACGGGATGGGCACGGGCACGCCGGGGAGGTTGACCCCCTTGTGGGACTTCACCTCGCCGCCGACGACCACGAGACAACGCGCGCAGCCGTGCTCGACCTCCTGGACGGCGAGGCGGACGAGCCCGTCGTCGATCAGGATGTCGTGGCCCGGGCGCAGCACCTCTCCGATCACGGCGGGCGCGATCGGCAACGAGCCGTTCGCCGTGTGCTGTTCGCCGACGACGAGGATCTCCTCGCCCTTCAGGAGGATGCGAGGCTCGTCGAGGTCGCCGATGCGGAGCTTCGGGCCCTGAAGGTCGGCGATCAGCGCGAGCGGCTTGCCGGTCTCCTCCTGAACCTCGCGGACGACGCCGGCACTCGCGGCGTGGTCTGTCTGCGTGCCGTGCGAGAGATTGAGCCGGATCGCGTCGACACCGGCCTCGACCAGCTCGCGCAGCACGTCGTGGCTCGACGACACCGGCCCGATCGTCGCGACGATTTTGGTTCTCCTGCGCTCCGCTGCCATCTCGCCCCAGCGTAGCGATCAATGGATCGAGTCAGCGGCGGGCGCGCGGGAAAGCGTCCCAGCCCGGGTACTCCGCCTTCGCGCCGAGCTGCTCCTCGATGCGCAGCAGCTGGTTGTATTTCGCCACGCGGTCGGAACGTGCCGGCGCGCCCGTCTTGATCTGGCCGGTCCCGAGCGCCACGGCCAGATCCGCGATGGTCGAGTCCTCGGTCTCGCCCGAGCGGTGGGACATGACGGCGGTGTAGCCGTTCGACTGCGCGAGCCGTACGGCGGCGATCGTCTCGGTGAGCGTGCCGATCTGATTGACCTTCACGAGGATCGAGTTGGCGACGCCGCGGTCGATGCCCTGCTGGAGCCGGTCCGGATTGGTGACGAAGACGTCGTCACCGACGAGCTGGACCCGGTCGCCGAGCAGGCTCGTCTGCGCCTCCCATGATTCCCAGTCGTCCTCGGCCGCACCGTCCTCGATCGAGACGATCGGGTAGCGCTCGACGATCTCCGCCCAGAAGCCTGGCAGTTCCGCGCTCGACTTCTCGCGGCCCTCGAAGCGGTACACACCGTCGGAGAAGACCTCGCTCGTCGCCGGGTCGAGCGCGATCGCGACCCGGTCGCGGTGGCCCGCCCGCTCGGCGGCCTCGAGGATCAGGTCGATCGCGGCTTCACTGGAGTCGAGGTCTGGCGCGAACCCGCCCTCGTCGCCGACGAGCGTCGAGAGCCCGCGCTCGGTCAGCACCTTCTTCAGCGAGTGATAGACCTCGGCGCCGATACGCAGCGCCTCGGCGAACGAGTCGGCGCCGGCAGGGACGACCATGAACTCCTGGAGGTCGATCGAGTTGGACGCGTGCGCCCCGCCGTTGATCACGTTCAGCATCGGCACCGGCAGGGTCGCCGCGGTCCCGCCACCGAGGTGAAGCCAGAGGGGCTTCGCGTCCGCAGCGGCAGCAGCCTTGGCGGCGGCGAGGGAGACGCCGAGAATCGCATTCGCGCCGAGACGGCCCTTGTTCGGGGTCCCGTCGACCTCGATCAGCGCCTGGTCGACCGTCGCCTGGTCGCGCGCGTCGAGGCCCTGTACGGCAGCGGCGAGCTCGCCGCTCACATGTCCGACGGCCCGACCGACGCCCTTGCCGCCCCACTCGGAGGCCCCGTCACGGAGCTCGACGGCCTCGTGCACGCCGGTCGACGCACCCGACGGGACGATCGCACGGCCGAACGCGCCCGATTCGAGCCGGACATCCACCTCGACGGTCGGGTTGCCACGGGAGTCGAGCACCTGGCGTCCCTGCACTGCGGCGATCCTGGTCACGTGTTCGTCCCCTTTGCCTCGTCGTAGTAGGCGTCCTGCTCGGCGAGCGGAAGCGTCGTCCAATCCTTGCCTGCGGCAGCGGCGATCGCCTCCGCAGTCTCCACGCGGGCGCGAAAGCGCTTCGCCGCGGCACGCAACTCGAGCTCCGGGTCGACGTTCAAACGGCGCGCGACATTGACGGCCGCGAACAGCACATCACCCAGCTCGGCGGCTGTGCGCGCGTCCGCCTGCGCCTCCTCCGGCGGATCCTCAGCCGGCAGCTCGGCGCGGAGCTCACGCAGCTCGTCGTCGAAATCGGAGAGCGCTCCTGCGAGATCCGGATACTCGAAGCCGACCGACCTGGCCCGGAGCTGCACCTTGCGCGCATAGAGCAGCGCCGGCAGGCCCTCGGGCACGTCGTGGAAGATCCCCTCGCGGCCCTCGTCCTCGCGCTTGATCTCCTCCCAGCGCTGCCGCACAGCGGCAGGGCTGGCGGCACGACCCGTGCCGAAGATGTGCGGATGACGAGAAACCAGCTTCGCATGGACCCCGCGAGCCGCTTGTTCTAGATCTCCTGCTCCGCGCTCTTCCAGCAACAACGCGAGAAAGTACGCCTGGAACAGGAGATCGCCGATCTCGTCGAGCAGCTTTGCGTCGTCTCCCGCGAGTGCAGCGTCGGCGACCTCATACGCCTCTTCGACCGTATACGGGACGATCGTGTGCGTTGTCTGCTCGCGATCCCAGGGGCACTCGCGCCGCAGCCGCTCGGCCAGCTCCTGGAGCTCGACGAGCGCTTCCGCGAGAGACACGACTCCGAGTCTTTAGGTCGTCGTCGCGTTGGTGGTCGTCGACGCGCAGGGATCCGGGCTCGGCACGAAGCCGACCTGGTACTTGATCTTCGACCCCGAGCAGAAGCTCTTCGTCAGCGCCGCAATCCAGTCGGTCATCGTCTGGTTCTTGTCCGACGTCAGCAGCTGCTGCTTGATCGAGGATGCGACCTTCGTCTCCGGCGTCGTGCTCTTCGGCTTGACGTTGGAGGTCGGCTCGAGCACGAACCAGCCGTACTGCGCGTTGTGCACCGGCGCATGGACGACGTTCGTGGCTCCGCTGAACAGCGCCTGGTCGAACTCTGCGACGGTTTGCCCCTTCGTGAACGTCGCCTTGCCGCATGTTGCCTTGGAGCTCGGATCCTGCGAGTACTTCTTGGCGAGCGTGCACCACGTCCCGGCGTTGCCGGCCTTCAGCTGGGTGTAGAGCGTGTTGGCGAGGGTCGGCGACTTGACCAGGATGTACTTCACGGCGCGTGACTGAACGGTCGAGTATTGGTCCTGGTGCGCCAGGTAGTAGGCGTGCACCGCGCTGTCCGAGACCTTCGTGTTCTTCGTCACCTTGGCGAAGAGCGCCTCCGAGATCAGCTGCTGCCGGACGTCCTCGCGGACCGCCGCGTCGGTCAGGCTCTGCTTCTTCAACTGGGCCTGGTACTTCGTCTCGCTGCCGCCGAAATACTGCTTCTTGATCTGGTTGAGGCGCTTCTCGACGTCGGCATCCGAGACCGTGACCCCGAGCGACGCGGCCTTCTGTTCGCGCTCGGCCTGCTGGACGAGCAGCGCAATGGCCTGTCCCTTGATCGTCTCGTAATCCGCGGTGCCCGGCTTCGGGAAGGCCTTCGGCGGCGTCTGGGACGCATAGCTCTTCTTCGCCTGGACGAGCAGCGCCGCGAAGGCGGCTTTGCTGATGTGCACCTTCCCGACGGTCGCGACGTCGTCCGATTTCAGGCTCGCGCCGCTGCCACTTCCACACCCTGCGAGCAGCGCGGCGGCGAGGACGAGCAGGAGCGGAAATGTGAGCTTCTTCATAAGGAAGCGCCGGCTAAGCAGCCTGGCGCGCGGCCAGCATAGCATCGACCAAATCGAGCGCTCCCTTGAATTCATCGCCCCTTAACGTCACTTCACGATTGCCTGACGAGTAGACCGCGGTCTCCACTTGCGCACGCAGATCGCGCAGTTCGGCAGAGCCGAGGACGACCGGTCCGACCGAAGCGCGACCGCCCCTGAACACGAGGTAGTCCGCACCGAGCCGCGCGAGCTTGAGCTTCGCCGCCTGGATCGCGAACAGGTTCTCGACCGGCTCCGGCACCGGTCCATACCTGTCTTCGGTCGCGACCCGCAGCTCGTGCAGGTCGTCCTCCGTCTCGGTGAGAGCGATCCTGCGATGCAGGTCGATCTTCAGGGCCTCGGCAGCGACGTACGCGGCCGGAACGAACGCGTCGACCCGCGCATCCACCCTGACCGGACGCGTCGCAAGCCGCCGCTGGCCGGACAGCTCCGCGACCGCCTCGTGCAGCATCTCGACGTAGAGCTCGAAGCCGAGCGCCGCGACGTGACCCGACTGCTCGGCGCCCAGCAGGTCGCCTGCCCCGCGGATTTCGAGATCGCGCATGGCGATCGAGAACCCCGCACCGAGCTCCGTGTGGTCGGCGAGCGTTGCGAGCCTCGCCCGCGCCTCCGGGGTCAGCTCATGTGCGTCCGGGTAGAAGAGATATGCGTGAGCCAGCAGGTCGCTTCGCCCGACGCGCCCGCGGATCTGGTAGAGCTGGCTCAACCCGAGCGTGTCGGCGCGCTCGACGATCAGCGTGTTCGCCTGCGGGATGTCGAGACCCGACTCGATGATCGTCGTCGACACGAGCACATCCGCATCGCCGGCGAGGAACGAGATCATCTGCTCCTCCAACTCGTGCTCCCGCATCTGACCGTGCGCGACGAGGAAGCGCAGATCGGGACAGAGCTGCTGCAGCTTCGCCGCCGCCTCCTCGATCGTGTCGACCCGGTTGTGCAGGTAGAACGCCTGGCCGCTCCGCTGCACCTCGCGATCGAGCGCCTGCTTGATCAGATCTTCGTCGTATTCACCCACGAACGTGCGGATCGGGCGGCGCCCCTCGGGCGGCGTCTCGATCACCGAGATGTCACGCAGGCCGGAGAGCGACATGTGCAGCGTGCGCGGGATCGGCGTCGCGCTCATCGCGAGCACGTCGACCTCGAGGCGCAGCTGCCGTAGTAGCTCCTTCTGTGCGACGCCGAACCGCTGCTCCTCGTCGACGATCACCAGCCCGAGCTCCTTCGGGATCACATCCCGTGAGAGGACGCGATGGGTGCCGATCAACACGTCGACTTTTCCTTCGGAAAAGTCTAGGAGCGCCTTCTTCACTTCGGGACGTGTTCGAAACCGGGAGACCATTTCGACTCGAACCGGGAAGTCTCGATACCGGTCCTTGAAGGTGTTCCAGTGCTGCTGCGCCAGCACCGTCGTCGGCACGAGCATCAGAACCTGCTTGCCGTTGACCGCGACGGCGAACGCCGCCCGCAGTGCGACCTCCGTCTTGCCGAACCCGACGTCGCCGCAGACCAGGCGGTCCATCGGGTGCGGCGACTCGAGATCTTCCTTGACGGCTTCGATCGCGGTGCGCTGGTCCTCGGTCTCACGGTACGGGAACTCGTTCTCGAGCCGTTCGACCCACTCGTGCTCCACGTCGTAGGCGATCCCCGGCTGTGTCTGGCGCTGGGCGTACAGCTTCAGCAGCTCCCCCGCCATCTCGCGGAGGTGGGCGCGCGCCCGCGTCTTCAGGTTGTCCCAGGCCTTGCCGCCAAGCTTCGAGAGAGCCGGTGCCTTCGAGTCGGCGCCGATGTAGCGGCTCACCTTGCCGATCTGCTCGTGCGGGACGTAGACGCGGTCGTCTCCGCGATAGGCGAGCAGGAGGTAGTCGCGCGTGACGCCGGCGACCTCCTTCGTCTCGAAGCCGAGCAGCTGCGCGATGCCGTGGTCCTCGTGCACCACGTAATCACCCGTGCGCAGGTCGGAGAAGCTCTGCAGCGCGCGGCCGGGCGAGCTCGACGCGCGCGGCGGCCGCTTCCGGAAGACCTGTGTGTCGGGGAGCAGCGCAAAGCCGAGCTCACGCCACACGAAGCCACGGCGCGCGGGCGACACCGCGAACTGCAGGCCGTGCGGCTTCCCGCCCGGGTCGAGCACACCCGCCTGCACCCGCCGCAGCAGGGACTGCTGGCGGAGCGCCTCGCCGCGGTGCGGGAAGCTCACCACGACATCGAGCTCCTGGCGCAGCAGTCCGCCCAGCTCGTTCTCCGCCTCTGCCAGCCCGCGCGCAGCGAGCGCCGGACGCTGCGCGTCGAACGAATAGGGCTGGCCCTGCGGCAGCGGCGTCAGTTCGGTCACCCGGTCGAGCGCGATCGGCGTCAGGCCCTCCTCGGACCAGACGGCCTGCACCTCATCGAGCGACCAGACGAAGTCCGGAGCGCGGTCGAACGCCTGCACGAGATCTTCGGGAGCTGCGAGCGCCGGCTCCTCGCCGTCATCGAGCCCGAGGTCGATCTCGACGAGCTCACGGCGCCGCTCGGCGGCGGGGAAGATCGTCGCCTGCTCGACCGCCCGCAGTGCGCGCTGCGTGAACGGCGAGAACGCCCGAATCTGCTCGATCTCGTCGCCGAAGAACTCGATGCGGAGCGGCTCGCGGCCTGTGGTTGCGAACACGTCGACGAGACCGCCGCGAACCGCGAACTGGCCCCGTTCTTCGACTCGCTCGACCCGCTCGTAGCCGGCCGACGCAAGCTGCTCGGCGAGCGCGTCGATCCCGGTCTCGTCGCCCGGCGCAACGCGAACGACAGCCGCCCGCGCGCCGGGCGGAGGAACGCCTTCCGCCACGGCCGTCGCCGATGCGCAGACGAGACCGCCGCGCTCGAGCACCTCGAGAGCGCGGGCCCGCTCGCCGACGAGATGAGGCGGCGGCTCGAGGCCCGATCCCCAGTGGACGCCGCGTGAAGGGAACAGCGCGACGTTCTCTTCGCCGAGGAACCAGCCCGCCGCCTCTGCGACGTCCCGCGCATCGGCATCCTCGGGCAGCAGCACGACGAGACCGCGCTGCAACTCGTCGTGCAGAGCCGCCAGGACGAGCGGCAGCACCGGCTCCGATACGCGGGCGCGTGTCGGCAGCGCCGCGGCGAGCTCCTGGAGCCGCTCCTCTGCGCGAAGGCGTTCGACGAGGCTGTAGAGAACGGGCCGGTCCATGACGATGGGCCGAACAGGGCGTTCGGCCGGGTCGTCATCGTACGTGGTCAGACGAGTCTGCGAGCGCCGTCGTAACTGCCGGCGTACCAGCCTGCGAGCGAATCGATCGAGACGCGCGTGCCCGTGTGCGGGGCGTGGATGAAGAGGCCGTGGCCGATGTAGAGGCCGACATGGCCGACGCCGTCGAAGAAGAGGAGATCGCCGGGACGAAGCCCACCGC
Source organism: uncultured Thermoleophilia bacterium (assembly GCA_963779535.1). Classification (GTDB taxonomy): domain Bacteria; phylum Actinomycetota; class Thermoleophilia; order Gaiellales; family Gaiellaceae; genus PALSA-600. The sequence goes on from CAVZYP010000005.1 coordinate 149,645, forward strand.
GCGAGACCCGTTGACCGAGGTCGAACTGGCCACCCGAATAGTGCGGGAGCGCGATCCCGAAATGGGCGTAGACGAAGCGCGTGAAGCCCGAGCAGTCGAATCCGCTCGACGGCGAGGTGCCGCCGTAGGCGTAGGGGACGCCGAGGTAGCGGCGTGCGAAGCGCACGATTTGCGCCTGTTTCATCGCGACGGTGGTGGTGCCGTGGGTGAGATGCTCACGCGCCGCCACGGCGCCTCCGGTCCAGAACGCGCCACACACGAGAACGGCGAGGAGAAGCAGCGCAAAGCGAATGCGGTTGGTCACAGGAAGGGTCCCTCCGGCAGAGGCGGCGCGAGCGGGAGGAGAACGCGCCTTGCTGTCGATGGCCCGCGCAGTTAGGCAGGCGGGACTGCGACCGGCTATCACCCTTTCGATTGATGCGACGTCCTTCGAAAGGGGTAGGCCGGGCGGGGCCCGCCACACCGGGCCCGTCGGCCTTTCGACCGGCTGAAGGGCGATTCCACTGCCGAGCGGCCCTGCTGCGGACTGCGTGCCGGGTGTTACGAGCGCTTCGTGTTGACGGCGCGCTGCGCTGCTTCGAGACCCTCGGCGTCGAGCACCTCGACCGCGTCGGCCGCTTCGCGGACCAGCTGCTCGGCGTCGTCGGCGGCGGCGAAGTCGGAGAGCACCCAGTCGGCGAGCTTGCGCTGATCGCCGCGGCCCGGCCGGCCGACCCCGACGCGCAGACGCAGGAAGTCCCGCGTGCCCAGGTGCTCGGCAACCGAACGCACCCCGTTGTGACCCGCGGTGCCGCCGCCCATTCGAGCCTGGAGCCGGCCCAGGTCGAGGTCGCTCTCGTCGTGGACGACGAGGACGGTGTCCGGCGCGAGCTTGAAGAACTGCATCGCGGCCCTCACCGAGCGGCCCGAGTCGTTCATGAACGTCTCGGGCTTGAGCAGTGCGACCTTGTGGCCGTCGATGCGGACCTCGGCCAGCCGGCCGTTGAACTTTGCGCGCCACTGGCCCTCGTGCCGCCGCGCGAGCTCGTCGACGACGAGCCACCCGACGTTGTGGCGGTTGCGTGCGTATTCGCGGCCGGGGTTGCCGAGCCCTGCGACGAGCAGGTCATACGAGGTGCCGTGGCGGCGCGGCCAGAGCCGCATGGCAGCGGGCTATTCCCCGGAGGCGCCGGAGTCGGCGCTGTCGCCGGCGGCGTCGTCGCCTGCGGCGGGCTCGCCCTCGGCGGCAGGCTCTTCGCCTTCGGCGGCCTCTTCGCCCTCGACCGGCTCGGGCTCGACCTCGCGGGTCGGAGCAGCGACCGTCGCGAGAACGGTCTCGTCGAGATCGTCGAGCAGAGTCACGCCCTCCGGCGCGGTGAGCGCCGAGAGCCTGAGCGAATCGCCGATCCCCAGAGCCGAGACGTCGGCTTCGAGGTGCTCGGGCACCTCCATCGGGAGTGCCTCGACGTTCAGCTCGTTCGTCACCTGCGTCAGGACGCCACCTTCCTTCACGCCGACGGGCTCGCCGTGCAGGTGGAGCGGCACCGTGGCGTGGATCGGCTGGTCGAGACGCACTTCCTGCAGGTCGACGTGGGTGATCAGCCCGCGCACCGGATCCTGCTGGTAGTCCTTGAGCACGGACGAATGTTCCTTCCCGCCGTCGACGACCACGTCGAGCACGGCGTTCAGCCCGCCCTTCGAGGTCAACGCGGTGCGGAGATCGCGGTCGGCGATCGTGATCGACACGGGAGCCTCGCGGCCGTAGAGGACGCCGGGGATCAAGCCCTGGCGCCGCAGGCGCCGCGATTCGGCCGAGCCGAGCACGGCACGGTTCTGGACCATCAGTTTGACGCGCTCTCCAGCCACGACGCAGCAGTGTAGCCAGATCGACGTTCGAGGGACGAATCAAAGGGGCCGGGGGCCGCACGCCGAACGCGGAGGCGTGTCATTCCCACGAGTCGCAGGTTGGGAGTGATACAGCGGCGGCGACCCAATTACCTCTCCCCGGGTCGCCGCCGCACTTTTCGCCCACTGCTCCGATCGACCCGTGGCGGGCGTCAACTAAGCCGCAGCTTCACCACGGGCCGATCCACCAGGTCCTCGCCCGCGCGTTCGGGCGTGAAACCCGGGAACCTCAACCCGCATGGTTGAGCCGAAAGGTAGAAACAGGGTTACTCCATCTGCGGGACGCCGACAAAGCGGATCAGCACCGTCGTCTCGGCTCCGGCCCGCACCCGCACGGTCAACTGCGGGCCGCCGCGTGTCTTTCGCCCGGGCAGGGGAGTCACCAGATAGCGGCCGGCGGAGAGGCGGAGGCTGAATCGTCCGTTTGGATTCGACGTGACGACCACCGCCGTGTCGGGGACGGGGAGCCCGACGGTCGAGCGACGTGAAATCGAGAAGCGCGCGGACGGGTAGGTGCGCCAGGGGTTGCAGACCGGCCCGGAGTCGCGGACCGGCCCCGGACAGCCAAATGAGATCTGCGTTGTTCCTCTGAGTGTCCCGGTCGAGTCGACCGCTGCGCCCGCCGGCCCGGCGAGCAGGACGATCACGGCTACGAGCGTCGAAACGCCAAGCGCCTTCATCGCATCCTCAGGGTACCCGCGCGCGCCAGAACGCTAACCCGGCAACGCTCGGTTGGCGACTGCGGCGCCGGCCCGCACGGCTGTGCGGAGAACCCTAGAAGAGCTGGTTCTCGCCGCCGAAGATCGCCGAGACGGAGTCGTCGGCGAAGACGTTCATGATCGTCTCGGCGAGGAGAGGCGCGACGGGCAGGACGGTCATCTTGTCCGGCCGGGCGAGCGGATCGATCGGGACCGTGTCCGTGACCACGATGCCCTTGATGTCGGAGGCGTCGAACTTGTCCAGCGCGTTTCCACAGAAGAGGCCGTGGGTCGCGAACACCCAAACGTCCTCGACGCCGTGCTCCTGCAGCGCTTTGACGTTCGCGAGCAACGTGCCGCCCGTCATGATCACGTCGTCGCCCAGGATCGCCGTCTTGCCGCGGACGCGGCCGGTCACCTCGGTCACCTCGACGACATCGTGGGCCGGGCGAGACTTGTGCATCAGGGCGAAGTCGGCGTCGAGCATCTCCGCGAAGCGAACCGCCTGCTTCGCACGCCCGGCGTCGGGCGAGACGGAGACCACCCCTTCCCCCGTGAGGCCGAGATCGCGGAAATGGCGCGCGAAGAGCGGCACCGCGGTCATGTGGTCGACGGGGATCGTGAAGAAGCCCTGGATCTGGCCCGCATGCAGGTCCATCGTCAGCACGCGGTCGGCGCCGGCGAGCTGGAGCATGTCGGCGATCAGGCGCGCCGAGATCGGCTCGCGCGGCTTGGCCTTGCGATCCTGACGCGCGTACGGGAAAGAGCGGGATGACGGCGGTGATCCGTTTCGCAGATGCGAGCTTCGCTGCCTGGACCATGAACAGGAGCTCCATCACGTTCCGGTCGACGGGCTCGCAGCCGGTCTGGACGATGAAGATGTCGGCCCCGCGGATCGACTCGTCGAAGCGGCAGTAGGTCTCGCCGTTGGCGAACGTGCTCAGCTCGACCTCGCCGAGCTGGACACCGAGCTGTTCCGCGATGCGGCTCGCGAGATCGGCGTGCGAGCGGCCGGAGAAGACCATCAGGCGCTTCTGCGGCCCGCGCTCGATCCAGTGGCCCGGCTGCTCCTGGGTGATCACGTCGGGCGCCCCGAGGCCGGGGAGAACGAGCTCAGTTGTCCCGCTGCCGGGCTGCATAGCCCTCCTTGTTCTCCTGGCGTGGTCGGGCGATTCCCAGCGCGTCGGCCGGAACGTCCTGCGTTATGACCGATCCGGCTGCAATCCATGCTCCGTCACCCACCTCCAACGGCGCGATGAAGCCATTGTGGATGCCGGTCCTGACGTTGCTGCCGATCGTCGTGCGCGCCTTTGGCTCGCCGGGCTTGTGCGGGAGGTTGGCCGTGATCGCTCCGGCGCCGACGTTCGTGTCGTCGCCGATCACGGCGTCACCGAGGTACGACAGGTGAGGCACCTTGGTGCGGTCGCCGATACGTGAGTTCTTGATCTCCACGAAGGTGCCCGCCTTGGAGGAGTCGCCGAGGACCGTCCCAGGGCGAAGGTAACAGAACGGGCCGATCGTCGCATTGCTCCCGATGTGCGCGTCGATCGCCACCGTATTGGCGCCGATCTCCGCCCCGGCGGCAACGCGGGTCGCGCCGCGCAGCATCGAGAACGGCTGGATCGTCACGTCGGGCTCGATCTCCACGGTGGGCTCGATCCAGGTCGTCGGCGGATCGACGATCGTCACGCCCGCGAGCATGTGCTCCTCGTTGATCCGGTCGCGCAGGACGGCTGCAGCGCGGGCGAGCTCGGAACGCGTGTTGACGCCGTCTGCCTCGCGTGAGTCGGCCGCGAGGTGAGCGGCGACCTTGCCGCCGTCTCCGACGATGATCGCGATCGCGTCGGTGAGGTAGAGCTCACCCTGCACGTTCTTCGGCTCGAGGCGCTCGAGCGCGGGCCACAGTGCGTCGGAGCGGAACACGTAGATCGACGAGTTGATCTCGCGGATCTGCTGCTCCTCCTCGTTTGCATCGGTGCCCTCGACGATGCGCAGAACCGAGCCGTCGGCGCCGCGGACGATGCGACCGTAGACGCGGGGGTCCGGCGGCACGGCGCTGAGGATGGTCGCGGCCGCCTGTTCGCGCCGATGCGTCGCGACGAGCTGTTCGAGCAGCGCCGCGGTGAGAAGTGGCGTGTCGCCGGAGAGCACGAGCACGTCGCCGTCGTGCCCGGCGAGCGCCTCGCGCGCGCAGCGCACTGCGTCACCGGTACCGAGCGGCGTCTCCTGGACCGCGACCTCGACCGGGCTCGCCGCGAACGCGTCCCGTGTGCCGGGCGATGCGACGACCACGATCGGATCGGCCCCTGCCGACCTGCCGGCCTCGATGATCCAATCGACCATGCGGCGCCCGAGTAGCGCGTGAAAGTGCTTTGGCACGGACGATTTCATCCGCGTGCCGAGACCTCCGGCCATGACGACTGCTGAAAGACGGGTGGCGTTCACTGAGGCTGGGGCGCCAGGATTCGAACCTGGGATCGCGGGACCAAAACCCGCTGCCTTACCGCTTGGCTACGCCCCACTGGTGGGCGACAGTCTAGGAGTGTCTATGGACGCTCGGAGAAGAGGAAGATCAGGGCACCGACGGCGAGCAGGGCGATCACGCCGATCGCAAGCCATTCGAAGAGCTTGAGCGCGATCGGGACGCAGATGACGAGCACCTGCGATGCCGCAAAGATCCACGCAACGTGCCGCACCGAATCGGATCGGCTCGAACGTCCGACGAACCACCAGAAGGCGAGCGCGATCGCGGCAAGCCCGACGGCGGCCCACCAATGCAGGACGCCGAAGAGATAGAGCAGCCCTTCGATCGCGGCGATCCAGAGCACGATGCGCACCCGCCGCTGTCGAAGCCAGCGGCCGGAACGGCTGGAACCATGCTCGATTGCGGTCGTCCCGACCATGCAAATCAACCGTACCACGCAGGGACGGTCACCCAAACGCGCCCGAAGCGACGCAGCCGGCGGGCCGCGGCGTCGGCGGCTGCCGACTGGTGAAAGAGGCCGTAGACGGTCGGGCCTGCGCCGCTGACGTCGGCGCGAAAGGCGCCCTGCGCGAGCAGCTCGCCTGCAAGCGGCGACGATGCCAGATCGTTCGGCGGCAGGGAGGCGAGGTCGCGCGGGCGCCGCACCCCCGCGAGGGCCGCGCGCAGGGTCTCGAGGCGGTCGTCGTAGCCCCGCTCGCCCCCACGTTCGTCGAACGCCGCATAGATCTCCGCGGTCGACCGCTTCGACGTCGCGTTCGGCAGCAGGAGCAGGACGACGAAGTCCTGCGGCAGATCGAGCGCCTCGAGCACGGTGCCGTCGCCGGTCCCGAGCTGCGGCCCGTCGCGCAGGAAGAACGGCACGTCCGCCCCGACCCGTCCCGCGAGCTCCTGCAGCTCCTCGGCGGTCCTGCGAGGATCGAGCTGCTCATTGGCGAGCCGCAACGCGGTCGCCGCATCCGAGCTGCCACCGCCGAGCCCGGCCGCGACCGGAGTGCGCTTCTCGATCCGAACCTGCCAGCCGTGCGGTGCGCCGAGCGAATCCAGCGCCGTGCGGACGATCGTGTCCCCGGGGAAGCCCGCGACCGTCGTCTCGGCCGCCGGCCCAACGCTGATGCGGTCCCCGAGGTCGACGCGCTGGTACACGGTCGCCAGCTCGTGCTTCCCGTCCGACCGGCGCGGGCCGACGACGAGCGCGAGATTGATCTTCGCGGGCGCGGGCCCGGTCACGTCAGCGCCTCGGCCAGTGCGACGAACTCCGGCGGCGTGAGCGCCTCGGCACGCACGCTCGCGTCGCGGCCGATCGCGGCGAGCGCCTGCACGGCACGTTCCCTGGTGACGAGGCCGGACAGGGAGAGCGAGTTGGCGAGCGTCTTGCGCCGGTGCCCGAACGCGCCCTCGACGATGCGCTTGACCGGCAGGGTTGCGCCAGGCGCGGTGCGGCGGAACGCGACGAGCGCCGATTCGACGTTCGGCCTCGGCCGAAAGACCTCGCGCGACACCGGGTGGAAACCGGTTCGCTCGGTCGCGAGCTGGACGAGCACGGACACGCTGCCGTACGCCTTGGTCGACGGCTTCGCGAAGAAGCGGTCGGCCACTTCTCGTTGCACCATCACGCACCAACCCGTGATCTGTTCGACCTGCAGGCTCTCGGCGACCAGCGGCGTGGCGACGTTGTACGGCAGGTTCGCAACGAGCTTCGAGGGCGGTGGATCGAGGCGGGAGATGTCGAGTCGCATGGCGTCGCCCCAGTGGACGGTCGTCCGCTCGATCCCCGCGAGGTGCGGGGCGAGGCGCCGGTCGACCTCCACGGCATGCACGTACGCGACACGATCGGCGAGGAACCGGGTCAGCACACCCAGCCCCGGGCCGACCTCGAGCACGACGTCGTCGTGGCCGAGCTCGGCGAGCCGCTCGATCACGCCCAGGATGTTCTCGTCGACCAGAAAGTGCTGGCCGAGCGACTTCTTCGGGGTGATCTTCACAGCCCGAAGACCGCCTCGGCGTTGGCGATGATCTGCGCGCGGATCGCCTCGCCGTGCAGTTCCACCAGAAAGTCGTAGGTGTGCACGACGTAGGCGGGCTCGTTGCGCTTGCCGCGCACCGGTTGCGGCGCGAGGTACGGGCTGTCGGTCTCCGCGAGCAGTCGGTCGGCGGGCACCCGCCTTGCGGCCGCGCGCAGGTCGTAGGCGTTCTTGTAGGTGACGTTGCCGGCGAACGAGATGTACCAGCCACGCTCGAGCGCGCTGTCGAGCAGGTTCGGCGAGGAGAAGCAGTGCAGGACCACGGCGCCGTCGTGCTGCAGGAGCCGAGCCCGCGTGTCCTCGTCGGCGGCGCGCGTGTGCACGACGACTGGCTTGTCAAGCTCCCGAGCGAGCGCGAGCTGCCGGTCGAACAGCAGTGCCTGCGCGTCGTGCGGCGCGTAGTCGCGGTAGTAGTCGAGCCCCGTCTCGCCCACCGCGACCGCCCTCGGATGCGCGAGCAGCTCTCGCAGCTCGTCGAGGTCGCCCGGCTCTGCGGCCTCGTGCGGATGCACGCCGAGGCAGGCATAGACGCCGTCCTCCTCGTCGGCGCGGGCGAGTGTCGCGCGCGCGGCGGTGACAGTGGTCGCAACGTCGATCACCCGCGTGACTCCGGCTGCTCGCGCCCGTGCGAGCACCTCGGGCGCATCGTCGCCCAGGTGCGCATGCGTGTCGATCACGCTGGGGCTGCGTCGAACCGCGGGAAGAGCGGTGCGGCCGCCTCGACGTTCAGGGCCGGAACGAGCCGTCCGTACTCGACCAGCTCCCAGTCGAACACGGCCGGCTGTCCGAGCGCCTCGAGGATCTTGGGCGCCGTCTCGGGGAGGTAGGCCCAGAGTGCGATCGCGCTCACCCGCAGCCCCTCGACGAGGTCGTAGAGGACCTGGTCGAGCTCGGCGGCCTTCGCATCGTCCTTGGCGAGCGTCCAGGGCGCGCGTTCGGTCACGTGACGGTTCAGGTAGCGAACGAGCTGCCAGATGCGATCGACGGCACCGGTGATGTCGAAGGCGTCCAGGTCGCGCGGGCACGTTCTCGTGGACATCGGCGATCAGTGCCTCGAGCTCGGATCCGCGCGCAGGCCCGCCCGGAATCGTGCCGCCACGGTAGCGGGCGACCATCGCAGTGGTGCGCGAGAGCAGGTTGCCGAGGTCGTTGCCGAGCTCGCGCTCGTAGCGGTCGGCGATGCCGGAGAGCGACGCGCTGCCGTCCTGGCCGAACGAGACCGCGCGCGCACACCAGAAGCGAAGTGCATCGGCGCCGTACGTGTCGATCAGCTCGAGTGGGTCGACGGCGTTGCCGAGCGATTTCGAGATCTTCAGATCGTCGAGCAGGAGGTAGCCGTGGATGAAGATCTGCTTCGGCACGGAATAGCCCGCGGAGAGCAGCATCGCCGGCCAGTAGATGCAGTGGAACCGCAGGATGTCCTGCGCCATCAGATGGCGGACCTCGGGCCAGAAGGCGTCCCGGAGATCCTCGCCCGGCCGCGCGAACGTGAGCGCGCTCAGATAGTTGACGAGTGCGTCGGCCCAGACATAGGCGACCTGCCCTTCGTCCCACGGCAGGGGAATGCCCCACGGCTGGCCCGCGCGACTGATCGAGAAGTCGCGCAGGCCGCTCGAGACGAAGCTCTTCACCTCGTTGAACCGGAACGGCGGTTGCACGAAGTCCGGCCGCTCGGCGTAGAGCTCCAGCAACTTGTTCTGATAGGCCGAGAGACGGAAGAAGTAGTTCTTCTCCTCGATCCACTCGGGCTTCGTGTTGTGGAGCGGGCACAGTCCGTCGACCAGCTCTTCCTCGGTCTTGAAGGCCTCGCAGCCGACGCAGTAGAGGCCGGCGTACACGTCTTCGTAGACATCGCCGTTGTCGTAGATGCGCTGCAGGAACTCGCGGACGAACCGCTTGTGGCCCTCGTCGCTCGTCCGGATGAAGAAGTCGGTCTCGGCGTTCAGCCGCGGAGGGAGGCTGCGCCAGGCCTCGGCAATCTGGTCGACGTACTCCTGAGCGCCGAGGCCCTGGCTTTCAGCGACCCGCCAGACCTTCGTCGCGTGCTCGTCGACGCCGGTGAGGAAGAAGGTCTCGTCGCCGCGCTGACGATGATGCCGCGCGAGGATGTCGGCCGCGATCGTGGTGTACGCGTGGCCAATGTGCGGCTTGTCGTTCACGTAGTAGATCGGCGTGGTCACGTAGAAGCGCATCGGGAGCAATGATAGGCGCGCCCTTTCGCCGCCTCGCGACCAGGCCCAGGACGCCGAGGACGAGCGGGAGTGCCACGAGGAATCCGGCGGGGCTCGAGACGGGGATTGCGCGGCCGTGAGGTGGCGCCGGCGCGGGCCGAGAGGCCGTGAGCTGCGGTGCGTGCCCGGGTTCGGCCGCCGGCCGCGCTCGGTGCCCTACGACCGGGCCGCGGTGGGCGCCCGTGGCGCGCGGGGACGCCGTGCGACGTGCCCGCGGCAGCGTGAGCGACAGCGGTGCGCAGGACCGGAAGGCGCATCGGGTGCGCGGGCAGCGATCGTGCGCAGCACCGGCGGGATGCGGGGTGTCGACCGCTCTGCTGCGTGCCTCGCGCTTGCGGTGTTCGTCACACCGAGCCGCGCGGCGCCCTGCTGACCAGCGCCCCTTCGCACAGTGCCCCTCCGCTCGGCACGCCTCCCCGCAGGGCCGCGCGGCGCAGTGCCCCTGACCGCGGGCGCCGCGTCGACCTGCAGCCGGGCCTCGTGAGCCGAAGCCGCCACCACGGTCGCAGACGGCGCAGCGGTCGCTGCACTCGGCGGTGTCACGGTCGCGGGCGAAGCCGCCTGGTCGGGGGTCGGCGTGGTCGACGGCGCAGCAACTGCGGCCGTCGGGACGGGCGGTGGGGCCGGCACGGACACAGGGGCCGGCGGCGAAACGGGCGTAGGGCTCGGGACGGGCGCCGGATCGACCGGCGGCGCGGCACCACGCGGCGGCAGCAGGGTCAGTGGATCCAGATACGCCTGAGCCTGCGCGGTCAGGCGCACGCCGAGATGCACGTAGGGCTGCGGGACCTCGCCGTCGCCGCTCGGGCCGATCGTGCCGACGGGGCCGCCTTCGGCGACGGCCGCGTTCCTGACCACGCTGATCGAGCCGAGATGCGTGAGCGTGACCGAGTACCCGTCGGGCGTCTCGATGGTGACGCTTTTCCCCGACGACGGCACCACGCCGGCAAAGCTCACCGTTCCCGTCGCGGGTGCGAGCACCGGTGACCCTTCGGCACCGCCGAGATCGACGCCGCGGTGCTGCCCTGCCGCGTACGGGTGCGCAGGATCGAACAGGAACGGCTGGAGCACGTGGACCACCTGCGGGCCACGTCCAGGCGCTTGCCCCTGGAGCGAGCAAGAGCGCGACCAAGATCGCTGGAAGAAGAGCTCGGCGCATCGACATCACCTCTGCTAGCTGCGTCGTTGTCTGAAATGAGAACGTTCAGACCACGGTAGAGACGGCGCAGAGCTGTTGTCAAACGAGATTACAGAATTGTCACAGAGAGCCCCGATAGAGCTCATTGCGGGAGCCGTCCGTGAGTCGAGCGACCACATCGGCGGCCACCCGCCGCGGCGTCCCGGCCTCGACGAGCTCGGCAACCGCCGCACGGGCAGCGCCGGAATCGGGCTCGTCCGAGCCCGGCCCGACGACGACCGTGATCTCGCCCTTCGGCGGCTCCGCGAAGCGCACGGCCAACTCGGCGGCGCTGCCGCGCACGATCTCCTCGAAGCGCTTCGTCAACTCGCGGCACACGGCGACCTGGCGCCCCGGCTCGAAGGCAGCGAGCGAGCCCAGCGACGCGGGGAGACGCTTCGGCGACTCGAAGGCGATCACAGGCCAGGTCCAACCTGCCGTCTCCCGCCACAGCGCCAGGAGCTCTCCTTGCTTGCGCGGCAGGAACCCGACGAACGTGTAGCGCCCGGCCGCGAGCCCGCTCCCGACGAGCGCCGTCTCGACCGCGGACGCGCCCGGCAGCACCGTCAGCTCCAGCCCGGCGTCGAGCGCTGCGCGCACGAGCCGGGCGCCGGGGTCGGAGATGCCCGGCATCCCGGCGTCGGTGACGAGCGCGATGCGCTCGCCCGCCTCGAGGCGCGGGACCAGCTCGGCGACCCGGGCCGCCTCGTTGTGCTCGTGGTACGAGAGCAGCCGCGCCTCGATCCCGTGCCGCTCGAGCAGGCCGCGGGTGTGGCGGGTGTCCTCGGCGAGCACCACGTCGGCGGCGCGAAGCTCGGCCAGCACGCGCAGGGTGATGTCGTCGAGATTCCCGATCGGCGTCGCGCAGACGGCGAGGGGCACTAGGAGCGCTCCACTAGAGCGCCTCGAGCGCGATCAGTCCGGCACCGATCATCCCGGCCGCTTCGCCGAGGACCGCGCGCTCGATCTGCAGGGCACGGCCGCCGTCACCGAGCACCTCGCGCAGGACCGCGCCGCGCGCCGCCGGCAGAAGCTGCTCGAACGCGGCGACGCCGAACCCACCACCGATCGCCATGCGCTCGAGCCC
>CAVZYP010000006.1:0-175507 GCA_963779535.1 uncultured Thermoleophilia bacterium
CCCTGGATCGTCGCCGATCTGCACATGCACACCTCGTGGTCGCACGACTGCAGCATCGATGCGGCGGAGCTCGTCGACCACGCCGAGGCAGAGGGTCTCGGCGCGATCGCGGTCACCGATCACAACGTCTTCGGCGGCGCACTCGAGACCGCCGACTACGCGCGCAAACGCGACCTGATCGTCATTCCCGGCGAGGAGGTGAAGACGGATTCTCAGGGCGAGGTGATCGGCCTCTTCCTGCAGCGGGAGATTCCCCGTGGCCTGAGCTTCGCCGAGACGATCGAGGCGATTCGCGAGCAGGACGGGATCGTGTACGTGCCGCACCCGTTCGATCGCATGCACGCGATCCCCGACCCGCGCACGCTGCACCGTCACCTCGCCGACATCGACGTGCTCGAGGTGTACAACGCACGGCTTCTGTTCGAGGGCTACAACGACGAGGCGCTCCGCTTCGCGCGCAAGTACAACCTCACGATGGGGGCCGGCTCCGACGCGCACGTGCTCCAGGGGGTCGGCACGGGAGCGCTGCGGATGCGATCGTTCGACGATCAGGAGGAGTTCCTGCTGTCGCTGCGGACGGCCGAAATCCTGCGCCGGCCCAAATCGCTCGCCTATCTTCAGTCGCTCAAGTGGGTCGCCCAGGCCAAAGAAAAGGTCCGCTAGGAGAAGGTCCTCGCGGCGCGAAAGGTCCCCCTGCCGCGTGGCCTCCACCGTGACGACAGACGAGATCTATGAGCGCTACCTGCGCAAGGCGATCAACGAGATCAATCGCCTGTCGCACGAGATCGCGCAAGCGGCCGACGGGGCCCCGACCGCGCTCCCGACCGGGCATCCGCTCGCCAGCATCTTCCTGCTCAAGTACGGGCCTCAGAGCCAGGAGCTCCAGGAGGGAGTCGCGTTCCACGGACGGGCCGGCAGCGCGCTGATCAAGTCGCTGCAGCGCCTCCACGTCGACCCGATGGAGGTCTACGGGACGAACTGCGTCAAGTTCGCCGGCTGCGACCTGACCCTCGCCGCCGAGTGGCTCCGTCGCGAGCTGCGCATCGTCGAGCCGAAGCTCCTGGTCGTGATGGGCGAGGACGCCGTGGAGTTCCTGAACGGGGCGAGCTTCCCGCTCGCGCAGACGGTGGACAGCAAGGTGAGCGAGCTCCAGCGCTTCACGCCGACGATCGAAGCGCTCGCCGTTCCCGACATCGACTCCTCACTCGACGAGGCGCCCGCCAAGACAGCCTTTTGGAACGCGTTCAAGTCGATTGGCCCCTGGTGGGCCGAGCTGCCGCCCTACTAGTGGCCGCCAGCCGTGGGCGCCTGGCGGCCTTCGCTGCGTGCCTGATCACCCTGATCGTCTACTACGAGGTCTCTCCGGAGCTCTGGCGGATGGGCCTCTGGTGGGACGTGGCGTGGATCGCGCTGGTCCTCATGCCGAGCGTGTTCGGTCTCGTGCTCATCGCGCTGCCGCTGCGCACCTACCGCGGCTTGCTCCCGGTCGGGCTCGCCTTCGCGGCGCTCGCAGCTGTGCTGACGTTCGCCCACTTCGACGTCTGGGCGAACTTCGCCCGCCTCGGCGCGACCACCTTTCTCGGCTGGTGGTTCCTCGGCTACTTCGAGACCGTGGCCTGGGTCGTCCTGGTCGCCTGCATCATCCCGTGGGTGGACGCGTACTCGGTCTGGCGGGGGCCGACGAAGGAGATCGTCGCGCACCACCAACACGTCTTCAGTGTCCTCTCGTTCGCCTTCCCGGTCCCGGGTGAGCACGCCGCCGCCAACCTGGGTGTGCCCGACCTGTTGTTCTTCGCGCTCTTCCTCGGCGCCGCCGACCGCTTCGGCCTGCGCGTCTACTGGACGTGGGTGACGCTGGTCGCGGCCCTCGGCGCGACGATCGCCTTGACCGTCTGGCTGAACCTGAGCGGGCTACCGGCGCTCCCGGCGATCTCGATCGGCTTCCTGCTCCCGAACGCGGATCTGCTCTGGCGGAGACTACGACGGCAGCCCCGGGTCGGTGACGGCCCGGATGTAGCGGTCGACCGACCGCCGGACGACGGCTGATCCGTCGCGTTCGATCACACGGTCGAACCACGCACCGTAGATGGTGTCGAACGCGTACGGCGCGAGCGCATCTGCGATGTGCTGCACCTTGGCCGCCGGCAGCGGGATCAGGTTCGGATACGAGTACATGAAGCTCACGTAGCGCCGGTCGGGAATCACCTGCACGATGTCGCCGGTGAGCAGCGCTCGCCGCTCCGCACCGCGCTCTTCCGAAACCCAGTGGAGGACCTGGCCACCCTCGTAGTGGCCGCCGCACCGGATCAGTGTCAGCCCGCCGCCCAGGTCGTTGGTCTCGCCGCTCCAGAAGCGGACCGCAGGATCGGGGCGCATCACCCATTTCCGCTCGGCCTCGTGCAGATGGATCGGGCATCCGAACGTGTGCGCCCACTCGATCATCGAGGCGTAGTAGTGCGGATGGGAGATGGCGATCGCAGCGAGCCCTCCCTCGGCGCCGATGCGGGCAACGATCTCGTCGTCGAGATACGGCGTGCAGTCCCACAGGACGTTGCCGGCGCGCGACTTGACGAGGAGCGCGCGTTGGCCGATCGCGAACGCAGGCTCGCACCCGATGCCGAGGATGCCGTGGTCGTCGCGGACGTCGGCCCTGTGGTCCCCGATGAACGCGGTCCACTCGACCCACTGCTGGCCCTCGTCGTGCGGGATGTACTGGCGCTGGTCCTCGCAGATCGGGCACGCTCCCGGTGGTTCGTCGCCTGGCGGATACTGCGTCCCGCACGCCTTGCACAGGTAGGTGGTCAACCACGCTCCAGCAGCGCGACGCACTCGACGTGCGGCGTGTGCGGGAACATGTCGACCGGCTTTGCGCGCACGAGCCGGTAGCCGTAGTCGTCGCCAAGGCGCTTGAGGTCGCCGGCGAGCGTGGTCGGGTTGCAGGAGACGTAGACGACCCGCGGCGCCTCGAGCTCGCCGAGGCGCTTCAGCGCCTTGCCTGCGAGGCCGGCGCGCGGCGGGTCGACGACGACGACATCGGGCGCTCCTGCCCGCTCGCGCAACTCGCGGAGCACCTCGCCGACGTTGCCGGCGAAGAACGCGGTGTTGCCGATCGCGTTCAGCTCCTGGTTCTCGATCGCGCAGGCGACGGACTCCTCCGAGATGTCGATCCCCCACACCGTGAGCGCCTCGGCGGCCATCGAGAGCCCGATCGTCCCGATCCCGCAGTAGAGGTCGTACACCGTCTCGCCTCCGGTGAGCGCGGCGAACTCGCGGGCCAGCGCGTAGAGCTGCGCGGCCATCTCCGTATTGGTCTGGAGGAAGGCGTTCGGCCGCACGCGATAGCGCAGTCCGCCGATCTCCTCTTCGATCGCGTCTTCACCCCAGAGGAGCTCGGTCGGCAGGTTCGTCACCTCGGAGACGCCCGTGTTCACGGACCAGTGGATCGACCGCACCTCCGGGAACTCCGTCAGCACCTCGATCAGACGTTCGCGGTCGAAGCGCTCCCCGCGGGCCGTCACGAGCTGTACGAGCGCCTGGCCGGTGTTCCGTCCCTCGCGAACCAGCAGGTGCCGGAGATATCCCTCGTGCGTCTCCTGGTCGTAGGCGGCGAGCTTCTCCTCGCGCGGCCCAATCGCGCGTCCGATTGCGAATCCCGTTGCCGAGCTCGGTGGTCAGCAGGCAATTCTCGATGTCGAGCACCTCGTCCCAGCGCCCGGCTCGGTGCAGGCCGAGGATCGGGCCGGCCTCGGCCGCCGCGAACGAGTACTCCATCTTGTTGCGGTAGCCGAACTGCGACGCTGCCGGCAGGATCGGCTCGAGCGGCAGCTCGGTGAGACCTGCCAGTCGCTGGAGCGAGTCGCGCACCCACTGCTCCTTCGTCGCGACCTGGGCGTCGTACGCGAGATCCTGGAAGCGGCATCCGCCGCAGGCGGGGAAGTGCGCGCACGGCGCCACCACGCGCTGCGGCCCCGGGATGAGCACCTCCGTCGCGAGTGCCTCCGCGTGCCTGCGCTGCACCTTCGTCACCCTGGCGCGCACCGTGTCGCCGGGCAGGCCTCGCCTGACGAAGACGACGAAGCCGTCGAGGCGCGCGACGCCGTTCCCTCCGTAGGCGAGCGACTCGATCGTGAGCTCGAGCTCCTGGTCTCGCTGCACGGGGGCGGCCACAGACGGAAGGTAGTCGTTCCCGGACGGCTACTGCAGGACGGTCACGAGCACGGAGCGAGTCCGCGGCCCGTCGAGCTCGCAGAAGAAGATGCCTTGCCAGGTGCCGAGCTGGAGCTCTCCGTCGACGAGCGGGATCACGACCTGGGGGCCCATCAGCGCGGCGCGGATGTGCGAGGGCGCGTTCTCCTCGCCCTCCTCGATGTGCAGCCAGCCCCACCCTTCGGGCGCGATCCGCTCGAGGGCCATTTCGAAGTCGCGGGCGACCATCGGGTCGGCGTGCTCGTTGATCGTCAGCCCCGCAGTCGTGTGCGGGACGTAGACGAGCACGGCTGCGCCTGACGTTCCCTGGACCGCCTCGCGAACCTGCGTGGTGATGTCGAGCAGCTGCGTGTGCCGCCCGGTCTCGATCGTCAGCCTGTGCACGGGGCCGTATCCTAGGGACCGGTGACTCCAGAGCCGCGCGAGATCGACGCATTCAGAGACCGGGCCGACCGGTTCGTCGCCGACATCGACGAGGAGTACTACCTGCATTTCGCGGGTCTGAAAGACACCCTCGATGTCGAGCAGGTCTACGAGCGCTACCACGAGCTGACCCGGCTGGAAACGGCGCAGCAGATGGAAGGTGCCCCGGTCGAGCTGTGGCGGTTCGCCTGCGAGGGCTTCCTCGGCAACCTGACCCGCGACCATCAGGCGCGCATGGCGAAGGTCGAGGCCGAGCTGGTGGCGACCGTCGACGGCGGGACGCATCCCTACCGGATGTTGCGGGTCGTGATGTCGAACGAGCCCGACCGCGACAAGCGCGAGCGGCTGGAGGCGACCCGTCTGCGGCTGCTCGACGAGCACCTGAACCCGGTGTACCTCGACGCGGTCGAGATCGACCGAGAGGCAGTGCGTTCTCTCGGCTCGAAGAACTACTACGAGCTGTACAAGCGCTTCGGCTTCCGCCTCGACGAGCTCCGTGACGAATGCTCCGCCCTCCTCGACGACACGGAGAAGCTCTGGGAACGCGAGGGGGAGAGCCTGTTCCGGGCCCGGCTCGGCATCGGGCTCTCGGACGCCCGCCCGTGGGATGTCGCGCGGCTCTTCCGGGCGACGGAGCTCGACCAGCTGTATCCGCCGGATCGCATGCTGCCGGCGCTCGAGGCGACGTTGACCGACCTCGGGGTCGACCTGCGGTCGCAGGAGAACGTCCACCTCGACCTCGATTCGCGCCCCTCCAAGACGCCGCGCGCGTTCTGCGCGCCGATCGAGGTGCCGGGGAAGGTGATGCTCGTCATCCAGCCGATCGGCGGCAAGGACGACTGGGAGGCGCTCTTCCACGAGGCCGGCCACACCGAGCACTACGCCCACACGCGCGAGGACCTCCCGATGGAGGCCAAGCGGCTCGGCGACATGGCCGTGACCGAGGGCTGGGCGATGCTGCTCCAGCACCTCGTCACCGAGCCGGCCTGGCTGAACCGGAGGCTCGACGTCCCCCGCCCGGCCGACCTCGCGCACGACGGCGCCGTCTCGCTCCTCTACTTCGTGCGGCGCTACGCCGCCAAGCTCATCTACGAGATCGAGTTCTTCCAGGCGGAGGACGTCAAGCAGATGCGTGGACGGTACGCCGACATCCTCGGCGACGCACTGAAGCTCCCGGTCAACCCCGAGAGCTACCTGGACGACATCGACGGCAGCTTCTACGTCACGGGCTACCTTCGCTCCTGGGCGTTCGAGGCACAGCTGCGGGAGTTCCTGCGGAGCGAGCTCGGGAACGACTGGTTCGCCAAACGCGACGCCGGCGACCTGCTGCGCGAGCTCTGGTCGCTCGGACAGGGCCCGACCGCGGACGACCTGCTCAAGGACGTCACGGGCGCGAAGCTGGAGATGGCCTCGGTGGCAGAGCGCATCCGCGAGGGCCTCCAGCGCTGAGCCGGCGCTTCTTCCTTCGTTCTGATTCGTTTCCCTCCGCCCAAGTCATAGGCTTGTCGGGCCGCCGATGCCGCCCCCGTTCGCACAACTCCCCGACGAGGCGCTCCTGGCGCAGATGGCGCTCGGCGACGAACCGGCTCTCGCGGAGCTCTACGACCGCTACGGCCGGGTCGCCTACGCGCTCGCCGTGCGTGTCCTGCGCGACCAGACCCTGGCCGAGGATGCAGTGCAAGATGCCTTCCTGGGCGCATGGCGCACGGCAGCCGCGTTCGATCCCGCACGCGGCACCGTGTCGACCTGGCTGATGACGCTCGTCCATCGCCGCGCCGTGGACCTCGTGCGGCGCGAGGAGCGGCGGAAGACGGACGTTCTCGACGATACGCCCATCGCTTCCCACGAGACGATCGACGAGCAGGCTGCCGTCCGTGAGGAGCGGCGCCGCGTGCAGTCCGCCCTCGCCAGGCTGCCGCCCGACCAGCGTGAGGCGCTCGAGCTCGCCTACTACGGAGGCCTGACGCAGTCGGAGCTCGCCGAACGGCTCGGTGTCCCGCTGGGGACGGTCAAGAGCCGGATGTTCTCGGCACTCACGAAGCTCCGCGACCTGCTCGCCGAGTGACCTTCCTCACGTTCCTGACCCGTTCCTGGAGCCGCACGGCCGGAAGGAACAGTGCTTCGCACGGGCCCGGAAGGCCGGGTGGCTCCAGGAACGGGAGCCGTCGGCGGAGCCCGGCCCTGTCGGGTGGGAGTCGACGGCGGTCAGGGACGTGAGGTTTGAGGAGCATGTGCAGCGGGTGCTGGACTCGCTGCCGCCCAGGCTGGCCGAGGCGCTCGAGAACGTCGCGGTGGTCGTCGAGGAGCAGAATCCCGGCGATCCGGACCTCTTCGGGCTCTGGGAGGCCGACGCGTTCATGCCCGACAAGATCACGATCTACCGCAGACCCCTGATCTCGACGTTTCCGGATCCACAGGAACTGGAAGAGGAGATCAGAATCACGGTTCTCCACGAGCTGGCGCACTATTTCGGGATCGACGAGGAACGGCTGGACGAGCTCGGATACTCGTAGGAATATCGAGGTGGGGCGCCGCGTTCTATGGGTTATGCGAACGCTGAACGACATCAGACAGGAGATCGATCAACTCTCCGAGCGCCGGGTAGACGTGATGCGTGCGCTCTCCGAGGAGTACGACGCGACGCTGAAAGCGGAGCATCTGGACCTCGAGGAGCGGATCGCCGAGCTCTGGGAAGAGCAGCGGAACGCACGCGCCATGCTCCGGCACGGCGATCGTGATCTGATCATCCAGAGAGCCCGCCAGGACGAGCGGCTCTCCCGCGCCGCCTAGGGCGGCCACCTCACTCAGTGAGGCGCCCCCGAACCTTCGGGGGGCGCCTCGAGAGGCGACAGCGCCGGCCGAAGCTACACTGACGGGCGCTTCGGGGCGTTAGCTCAGCTGGGAGAGCGCCGCCTTTGCAAGGCGGAGGTCGCCGGTTCGATCCCGGCACGCTCCACTCGGGACCTGGCCCAGGCCGGCGTGCGCGAGCTTCGCAAGTCAGGTACCTGGTACCTCCGGTACCAGGTACCGATTCTTCGCACCGCCGACAGGTGTTACGGTTGCCCGCGGTTGGGAAAGGGGGAACCACGTGAAGCGTTTGCTCATCGCATTCGGTGCAACCACGGTGCTGCTGGTTTCGTCCGCGAACGCAGGAACCGCGCCGAAGGTGTCGTTCGCGAAGTTGGCTCCCACCGTGGTGACGGGCTCGGGGTTCGCGGCCGACAGGCCGGTTCGGGTGAAGGTCACCTGGCAGGGTGGGAATCTGGTCAAGGTTGTCCAGGCCGGAACGAGCGGTCGATTCACCGCTCGCTGGGCCTCATCGGTCGTCGTGTTCCAATGCCGCGGGCTCCTCGTGACGGCGACCCAGGCCGGCGGGAAGCCTGTCTCCGCGAAGCCGGCCGGCGCAAAGACCTGTGGCGTGATCGTCGCTCCGCTCGGCTGACCGGGCTGCAGCGGTGAGTAGTCACTTGAATATCTCGCAGCAATAGCAGAGGATGGCGCCTGATCCGGCGGCTCCGTTCAGGCCCGCCACACCAATCCTCAGAGGGGGGAGAAGTTGAGACGAATCGCCAAACGGCGCGCCCTTGTCGCGCTTGGAATTGCACTCGTCGGAATCCTGATCGCCATCGCCGCCTTCGCCGGCAGCGCCCGGGGCAGTCATGCCGCGCTTCGCGGCGCGATGACACCCGGCGTCGGTGCTCATCCGAAGGCGGCGTACATCGGCAAAGCCTCGGCGCAGCCGGGCATCACCGTGTTCGGCTGCCAGACGCGGCCGATCACTGCCGCACCTGCGTCGTCGTGCTATGGGCCTGATCAGATTCAGAGGGCCTACGGCATCAAATCGTTCCTCGACAAGGGCCAGAACGGCGCGGGCCGGACGATCGTGATCATCGACGCGTTCGGCAGCCCGACGATCAACGACGACCTCGCGCTCTTCGATTCCGCGTTCAACCTGCCCACGCCGAACTTCACCACGATCGACATGCCCGGGTTGGCGCCGTTCGATCCGACCAACGCAGACCAGGTGGGCTGGTCGGGAGAGACGTCGCTCGACGTCGAATGGGCCCATGCGGTCGCCCCGGGGGCGAACATCGTCCTCGTGGTCGCGAAGTCGGACAACGACTCGGACATCCTCGACGCAACGCAGTACGTCCTCGACCACAACCTCGGCGACGTCCTCTCCCAGAGCTACGGCGAGGGGGAAGTGTGCATGGATCCAGCCCTGGTCGCCCGTCAGCACAAGATCTTCGACGGCCTCTCGGCCAAGGGAGTCACCCTGTTCGCCTCGTCTGGTGACAACGGCGCAGGGCAGCCATCCTGTGACGGTTCAGGCGGGTTGTTCAAGTCTGCCAGCACGCCGGCGAGCGATCCCGACGTGACCGGCGTCGGCGGCACGCAGCTCAATGCGTCGCAGGTCGTGATCACGAACGGCGTCATCACCGATCCAGGCGGAACCTACATCGGCGAGACGGCCTGGAACGAAGGCGTCGGCTCGGCCTCAGGCGGAGGCTTCTCCGTGCTCTACAAGCAACCTGACTTCCAGGCACCGGTCGTCAAGGACTCGAACATGCGCGCGGTACCCGACGTTGCGTACAACGCAGCGGTCCAGGGCGGCGTGATCGGGTTCTGGGGAGTCCCGTTCGGCCTAGGAGCTGCGTTCCGCTTCGGTGGGACGAGCGCAGGCTCGCCGCAATGGGCAGGCCTGACCGCGATCACCGACCAGGTGGCCGGCGGTCGCGTGGGCAACATCAACAAGACCCTGTACAAGCTCGGCAAGAAGAACCAGGGTGCGTACTTCCACGACGTGACAACCGGCGACAACTCTGTCGCGGCCGATCCAACGACGCCCGGAACGCCGATCACCGGGTTCAGCGCAACGGCCGGCTTCGACGAGGTGACCGGTTGGGGCTCCCCGATCGCCGGGGCGCTGCTGCCCGCAATCGCGAAACCGGGCAACGGCTAAGCCGCTTTCGCAAGTCGGTGAAAGACACGAGGGCCGCCTTCGGGCGGCCCTCGGTGCTTCCCGTTCGGCTCCTGCAGTCCGGCCTCCGCGGAGTTCGAAAAACCGTACTTGGTGCTGCTCAGGCGACGACTACAGTCCGTCGCGTGCGCGGGCTCTGGCTGATCTTGCTCGCAGGGCTCCTGCTCCTTGCCTGCAGCGCCGGCGCGGCGGGCGCAGACCCGAACGACCCGTACTGGCCCCCCGAGTGGGGACCGCAGCTGACGCGGGCGTCGGACCTCTGGAACCTGACGACCGGGAATCCGAGCATCGTGATCGCGGTCGTCGACACCGGCCTCTCGCAACCGCTCTTCAAAGCCCCGGACCAATCAACGCCGGTGCCCGACCTGACGCAAGTCCTCCCCGGCTGGAACATCGTCGGCAATGACGCCGACACCACCGACACCTTCGGCCACGGCACCTGGATCTCGTCGATCATCGGTGCACTCGGGAACAACGGCGTCGGGATTGCTGGCTACTGCTGGCACTGCTCGATCATGCCGGTGCGGGTCGCGGCCGGCCGCGACGGCGCGCTCGCCGGGAACATCGCCGCGGGGATTCGCTGGTCGGTCGACCACGGGGCGCGAATCGTGAACGTCAGCCTCGCGAGCAACCAGCCCGACGAGGACGAGCTCGGGGCGCTGGAGTACGCGCAGCAACATGGCGTCCTCGTCGTCGCCTCCGCCGGGAACGGCGGCAACACCGCGCCGCTCTACCCGGCCTGGTACGGGACCGCCTGGAACAACGTGCTCGCCGTGGCCGGCACCGACGAGAACAACCAGCTCTACAGCTGGTCGACGCGCGGCGCCTGGGTCGACCTCGCCGCCCCGGGCTGCGAGGAGCTCATCGACCCGACCGTCGGGCCGGAGTTGGGCTGCGGTTCGTCGTTCGGCCCGCCGGCGGTCTCCGGCATCGCCGGCCTCCTGCTCTCGCTCGACCCGGGCCTGACGGTCAACCAGCTCGTGCAGGCGCTCCAGGGAACCGCGCATCCTGTCAGCGGGATCGGTGGCGGCGAGGTCGACGCCTGGGCGGCGGCCCACGCCCTCGGGCTCGCGCCGCAGAATCCGCCGGCCCCGGCTCCCGCCGCAGCACCGGCAGCGACGCCAACAGTGAGCCCGTCGCCGCAGGTGCTCGTGACGACGGGAACCGTGCGCCGGTCGATGAGCCTCGTCCTCCCGCTCGATCCCGGCCAGCTGGTGCTGCAGCTCCACGGCCCGGCGGCGACGGGCTGCGCGATGAGCGTTCGCATCGCGGGCGAGATCTACACCGACATCCCGGGCGAGCGCAATCTCAGAACGCTGGCGGCGACGATCGCGAAGCGCGGCACGTACCCCGTGAGCCTCCGGTGCGCGTCGGCGAACCGCAAGGACTACGAGCTCACGGCAACCGCCATCTTCTCGCGCTGAGGAACGAGAGCCGCGGGGCCGGCAACCTCGGGAACCTGGTTCGCTGCGCGAACCAGGTTCCAGAAGCACGCGTCAGGCGAGCGGGCCGCGCAGGACGATCTCGTCGTAGAGCGGTCGATACCCGAGGCGGCGGTTCAGCGCGAGCATCGAGTCGAGGCGGGTCTCGTTCGCCGTCTGCAACGTCTCGACGCCGTGCTCCTTGGCCCAGGCGATCTGCGCCCGCTTGATCGCGCCCGCGACGCCACGGCCACGCGCGGCGCGCGCGACAGCCGTGAACCCATGCTTCCACTGTCCGTCGTCGAGCTCGAGGTAGCCGTATCCGAGCAGTTCTCCGCCGCTCGAGTGCGATGAAGTAGGCGCCGGCCGGATGGGCGCCGAGGCCCCACTCGTACCACGCCTCACCGATGACCGACTCGGACCGCCCCGGCTGGTCGGCGTAGGCAACCTGGGCGAGCTCGAACAACCGGTCGGCGAGATCGGGGCGCTCGGCGAACGTGGTGAGGGCGAACCGCGGCTCGGTCGGATCCGGTGCCGCTGCGACATCGAGCTCCGAGATCGCGTAGCGCCGCACCTCCTCGTACCCGCGCTGCTCGAGGAAGAGGGCGACTGCGGGCGTCCTCGTCGTCGTCCACACCTCGAGCCCGGTCTTGCCGAGCGCGCGCGCCTTGGCCGAGGCCTCTCGCAGGCGCGCGTCGTCGAGCTCGTGGAACCAGACCTCCGCGAACGGCAGGTGCTCGAGCCCCGGGATGGGGATCACGGCCATGCTGCGACGGTAACCAATCGAGGCCGCGGACGATCGTTAGCCTGGTTAACAACCCCTGCTAGCTTCCTGGGGTGACGAGGCGTTCTCCTTCGGTCGATCCTCCGGATCTCGGGCTCTGGCCCACGGCGAAAGGGCCTCGCGAAGCTCTGGCGCGAGGAGAAGCGGCTCGTGGTGATCGGCCTCTCCTGCGCGTTCGCCTACTCGGTCCTCTCGATCGCGATCCCGATCGTCATCCGGCATGCGATCGACGGCTCGATCGCGCCGACGAACGGCCATTCCAAGCCGCTGTGGCCCTACCTCGTGATCGTCCTGGTGCTCGGGGCGCTTCGCTTCGGGCTCAACTTCACGCGCCGCTACGCGACGGCGCGCACCGGCATTCGCGTCGAGGCGCGGATGCGCGAGCTGCTCTACCAGTCCTACCTGCGGTTTCCACGCGCGTTCTACGACCGGCACGCCACCGGCCAGGTCGTCTCGCGCGCGACCAACGACCTCTACCCCATTCGGTACTTCATCGGCTGGGGCATGACGCAGGGCATTCAGTCGGTGATGATGATCATCGGGATCGCGGCGGTCCTGTTCTTCGTCAACGTCAAGCTGGCGGCGGTCGCGCTGATCGCAATGCCGGCAGTGTTCGTGCTCGCCTTCACGTTTGCGCGCAAGGTGATGCCGATCTCGCGCGAGGTGCAGCAGCTCAAAGCCGATGTCACCGAGGCCGCCGACGAGGCCGTGGTCGGGATCGAGATGGTGCAGGCGTTCGGCCGTGAGGACGACGTGCAGGCGCGCTTCGCCGGCAAGGCCGAGCTCGTCCGCGACGGCGTGCTGCGCCAGGCTCGAGTCGAAGCAGCGTTCCTGCCGGGCCTGCTGTTCCTGCCGACGCTCTCGATCGCCGCCGTGGTGCTCGTCGGGGGCCGCGACGTGATCGGCGGCACGCTGACCTACGGTGAGTTCTTCCTCTTCTACCAGCTGCTCCTGCAGCTCGTCTGGCCGCTCGAGGCCCTCGGTTGGATCCTCTCCCTGGCCCAGCGCGCGACCGCATCGGCGTCGCGCAGCTTCGCCTGGCTGCAGGGAATCGAGACGATTCCCGAGCCGGCGTACCCGACGGCGCTGCCGACAGGAGAGCTGGGGGTGCGCTTCGAGGACGTGCACTTCTCGTACGGCACCGGCTCGGAGGTCCTCTCCGGCGTCGAGCTCGAGATCGCGCCGGGAGAGGTGATCGCCGTCTGCGGGCCTACGGGCGCGGGCAAGACCTCCCTCCTCAATCTGCTGCCGCGCTTCTACGATCCCACCGACGGACGCGTCCTCGTCGGCGGCGTCGACGTCCGCGACGTGCCGGTCGCAGAACTGCGCGACGCGGTCGCGATCGTCACCCAGAAGCCCGTCCTCTTCTCGATCCCGCTGCGCGACAATCTGACCGCCGCCCGGCCGGACGCCCCCTGGGACGAGGTCGTCGCTGCCGCCGAGGCCGCAGGCGTCGCCCACTTCGCAGCCGACCTGCCTGACGGATACGACACGCTGATCGGCGAACGGGGCGTCAACCTCTCGGGCGGACAGCGACAGCGCGTCGCGCTCGCGCGGGCGCTCGTCGCAGGCGCACGCGTCGTCGTCCTCGACGACCCCATGTCGGCGGTCGACACCCAGACCGAGCGCCATCTCGTCGAGAACCTCCGCCCCGCGCTGGCGGGCCGCACGGTGCTGATCGCGACCCAGCGACTCTCGACCGTCGAGGTCGCCGATCGTGCGGTCGTGCTCGACGACGGCGTGATCGTCGAGGCAGGCACGCCCACGGAACTGCTCGCCCGCCGTGGTGTCTTCTGGTCGCTGTTCGGGGAGGAGATCAGTGCGGCTGCATAGGCGGAGGATCGACGAGTCGCTCGGGAGCCCCGAGGTGCTCGCGAGGCCGGCGCCGAAACGGCGCATCGGGCTGACGCGGCTGACCCGCTACCTCTCCGGGCGCTGGCTTCGGGTCGGCCTGCTGTCGGTGGTCGGCGTCTGCTCGGCGGCTGCGCCCGTGGCTGCGTTGCTCGTCGTGCAGGACGCGATCAACAACGGCATGCAGGCTCAGGACGAGACGCGGCTCACGCGCGACGTCGTCGTCTATCTCATCATCAACGCCCTCGCCTGGATCCTGCAGACGACTCTCGTCCGTGGCCTCGCCCGGGTCGGCCAGGACGTCGTGCTCGGGCTGCGCGAGGATCTCTTCGACCACCTGACCACGCTGTCGCTGAAGTACTTCTCGCAACAGAAGGCCGGCTGGATCATCGCCCGGATCACCTCGGACGTGGATGCGCTCTCGGATGTCCTCTCCCAGGGGCTCACGACGCTCGTCGTCAACACGCTCACCCTGATCGCCGCGGTCATCGGGCTCTTCGTGCTCGACTGGCGGCTCGGGCTCGTCGCACTCGTCATCCTGCCGCCGACGCTCATCCTGACGAGGTGGTTCCAGGTGCGCTCGCACGCTGCGTTCCTGCGCGTTCGCGAGACGATCGCTTCGATGACCGCGCAGATCGCGGAGTCGGTCTCGGGGATGGCCGTGATCCAGGCGTACAACCGGGAGCTCGCGTTTCTCGGGGAGTTCGACGCCGGCAACGATGCGAACCGGCGGACGAACACCCATGCTCAGTGGCTGAACTCCCTCTTCTTCCCGGGGATCGAGTTCCTCGGGATCGTCGCCATGACGGCCGTGCTCTGGGTCGGCGGCCAGATGATCGGCAACGGATCGCTCGCGATCGGCACGCTCGTCGCAGCCGTCTTCATGCTCAACCTCGTGTTCCAGCCGCTGCAGGAGCTGTCCGACCTCTACGGCCAGGTGCAGTCGGCCGGCGCCGCGATGGAGAAGATCACGACGGTGCTCGACACGGAGCCGGAGATCACCGACGAGCCAGGCTCGCATCGAGCAGAGCGCATCGAGGGCGATCTGCACATCGATCGCGTCACCTTTGCCTACGGCAAGGAGCCGGTGCTGCACGCAATCGACATCCACGTTCCGGCGGGCGGGTGCCTCGCCCTCGTCGGCGAGTCCGGCGGTGGCAAGTCAACGACCGCCAAGCTCGTCGGGCGCTTCTACGACCCCGATGACGGCGCCATTCGCGTGGACGGCAACGACCTGCGGACGCTGCAGCTGCGCTCGTACCGTCGCCAGCTCGGCGTCGTCCTGCAGGATCCGTTTCTGTTCGCAGGATCGATCGCCGACAACATCCGGTTCGCTCGGCCCGAGGCGACGGACGAGATGGTGGCCGACGTCGCGCAGGCGGTCGGCGTCGACCGGATCGGCCGCCGCTTCGACGCGGGCCTCGCCCACACGGTCCGCGAGGGCGGAGCCGGCCTGTCAGCCGGCGAACGCCAGCTGATCTCGATCGCGCGCGCGCTCCTCGCCGATCCGCGCATTCTCATCCTCGACGAGGCGACCTCGAACATCGACCGGCCGACGGAGATTCTCATCGAGCGTGCACTCGACCGGCTGTTGCGCGGCCGCACCTCGATCATCATCGCCCACCGCCTGGCGACGGTCCGCCGCGCCGACGAGATCCTGGTGATGGAGCACGGCCGCGTCTCGCAGCGTGGACGATTCGACGAGCTGCTCCAGGCAGACGGCCCGTTCAGGCGGCTGGCCAGGGAGCTGGAGGGCGCGGAAGGTCAGCTACAGGACGCTTCGGGCTCCGACTTGCAGTCCGCCCCGGTGACGGGCAGCCGAGCGAGCAACTCGGCGAGGGTCGCGAGCTCCGAACCGGAGTAGCGACCGACGAAGAGCTCGTCGATGCCACGCAGGTGCGTGACGGCGGCGCTCCTCAGCTTCGCCGTCCCGGTCTCGGTGAGCTTTGCGTACGAGACGCGCGCGTCGGAAGCGCACGTCTCCTTCGTGACGAAGCCCGACGACTCGAGCCCTTCGAGCAGCCGTGTGATCCCCGAGGCGGTCAGCAGGACCCGCTCGGCGAGGTCGACCCGCCGCAGCATCCCCCGCTCGGCGTGCGAGAGGTGCAGCAGCACCTCGTAGTCGTTCAGCGTCAATCCGTGCTCTCGCTGCAGCTGCGCGGACAGCTCCCGCGTGATCGCCGCGTGCGAACGGAGAAACGAGACCCAGGCCTCGAGCTGTTGTGGTGGGGAGATCGGCTGCGCGCTCATTGTTATTGCGCCCTCAAGTATAGCGGCTCGGACGTCGAGCCGGGCCGCGCGACGAGACACTCTCGTATTTGCCGCCGGGACACAAGGGCAGACGGCTCAGCCACCGGGGATCCGATCCTTCTTATTTGACGAATCAAATTCGCTTATGCTATTTGTTCAGCATGCCTATGAACAAGCGCAAGAACCTCATGTTGATCCTGACCACCGTCCTGGCCGCACTCGCGGCGGCCGCCGGCGCCACGGCGTCGTCCAAGGGGACGTCGCTCTCGCTGATCGCCTACTCGACCCCGAAGCCGGTGCTGGCGAAGATCATCCAGGCCTGGCAGAAGACCCCGGACGGCTCCGGCGTGTCGTTCACCCAGTCCTACGGTCCGTCCACGAACGCAGGCGAAGGCGGTCGCCGCAGGCCTGCCCGCCGACCTCGTCTTCCTCTCGACGGGCGACGACGTCAACCTGCTCGTCGATGCAGGCCTCGTCAACTCGAGCTGGAACCGCCAGAGCTACGACGGGATCGCGGCCAACACCGTCGTCGTCTTCGCGGTGCGCGACGGCAACCCGAAGCACATCAAGGGCTGGGCCGACCTCGTGAAGCCGGGCGTTCAGGTCGTGACACCGAACCCGTTCAGCTCCGGGTCGGCGAAGTGGAACATCCTCGCCGCCTACGGTGCGGAGCGGCGCCTCGGCAAGACCGACAAGCAGGCGACTGCGTACGTGCAGAAGCTCTTCTCGCACGTCGTGTCGCAGGACTCGTCGGGCTGCGAACGCCACCAACACCTTCCTCTCCGGCAAGGGCGACGTGCTGATCACCTACGAGAGCGAGGCGATCAACGCCAACCTGCAGGGCAAGAACATCCAGTACGTCATCCCGCGGCAGACGATGCTCATCCAGCTCCCGATCGCGGTGCTGAAGGGCAGCAAGAACACCGACACGGTGAACAAGTTCATCCGTTACGTCAAGTCTCAGCCGGCTCAGGAGACTGTTCGTCCAGTACGGGTTCCGTCCGGTGAACCCGGCCGTGGCGAAGGAGCCTGCCACGCTGAAGAAGTTCCCGGCGCGGCCCGGCCTCTTCAAGGTCGACGACAAGTACATCGGAGGCTGGCGCAACGCCGACAAGGTCTGGTTCGCCTCCAGCAACGGCCGGATGGTCAAGATCGAGCAGGCAGTCGGAGGGCCAACTGGCTAGCGTGACCCACCGAGCGCCCGCCTGCGGGCAGCTCGTCAGCAACGAGACGAGGGAGAGGGCCGGAACGGCCCTCTCCCTCGGTTTCATCACCGTCTTTCTCACCGTCATCGTCGGGCTGCCGATCGCGGCCCTCGTCTGGTCCTCGCGCGCAGACGGCTCGTCCGGCTTCTGGTCGGCGATCAGCGCTCCGGAGGCGGTCGCGGCACTGAAGCTGACGCTGGTCGTCTCGGCGCTCGTCGCCCTGACGAATGCGTTCGCCGGAACGCTGATCGCGTGGGTCCTCGTGCGTGACGACTTCCGAGGCAAGTCGTTCGTCAACGCGATCATCGACCTGCCGTTCGCGCTGCCGACGATCGTCGCGGGCCTCCTCGTCCTCGCGCTCTACGGACCACACTCGCCGGTCGGCATCCACGCCGCGTATACGCGCTACGCGATCTACCTCGTCCTGCTCTTCGTGACGCTTCCCTTCGTCGTGCGAACGGTGCAGCCGGTGCTTCTCGAGCTCGACACGCAGATGGAAGAGGCCGCTCGATCGCTCGGCGCACACGAGCTGACGATCTTCAGGAAGATCGTGCTGCCGACGATCTTCCCCGGGATCCTCTCGGGCGTCGCGATGGCGTTTGCGCGTGCGATCGGCGAGATCGGCGCGATCGTGATCCTCTCGGGGAACCTGCCGTTCAAGACCGAGATGGCGTCCGTCTATGTCTTCAACCTGAGCCAGAGCGGAGCCGGGACCCAGGCGGCGGCCGTCGCCGTCGTCCTGCTCGCGATCTCGTTCGCGACGCTGCTCGCGATCGGCGGCATCCGGCGGCTCGCGACGAGGTACGAACGTGCGTAGGCTCGACGGAGCACGTCAAGAGCGGAGGCGCCGGCTTGGCCGGCGCAGGAGCGGGAACCGTGCGTAGATACGGCGTCAGGTTCGTCGCTCTGGGGTACCTGCTCGTCGTGCTGCTCGGGCCGCTGTCGATGCTCTTCTGGCGCGTGTACGTCGAGGGCGCGGGCAAGGCCTGGAGCGCGCTCACCGACCCGGACACGTTGCATGCGTTCCGGATCACGCTGGAGCTCACCGCCATCACCGTGCCGCTCAACACCGTCTTCGGCATCGTCTGCGCGCTCGCGATCGTCCGCCGCCGCTTTCCCGGCAAGGGGCTGCTGAACGCCTTCGTCGACCTGCCGCTCGCGCTCTCTCCGGTGGTCGTCGGCCTGTCGCTCTATCTGCTCTACGGGCGGACCGGCTGGTTCGGCCCCTGGTTCACCGAGCACGGAATCCAGGTGCTCTTCGCGCTGCCCGCGATGATCCTCGCCACCATCTTCGTGTCGGTGCCGTTCGTCACACGCGAGGTCGTGCCGACGCTCCGGGAGATCGGCATGGAGCAGGAGCAGGCGGCGCACACGCTCGGAGCTTCCGGCTGGCAGACGTTCTGGCGGATCACACTGCCGTCCATTCGCTGGGCCGTCATCTACGGCGTCGTCGTGACGACCGCTCGCTGCCTCGGAGAGTACGGCGCGGTCGCGATCGTCTCCGGCAGCATTCAGGGCAAGACCGAGACCGCGACCCTGCGTGTGCAGGAGGAGTACGAGAACCTCAACCTCGCCGGGTCGTACGGCATCTCGCTCGTGCTCGCCGCGCTCGCCGTCGTCGTTCTCGTCATCATGACGAGGCTCAGACCGAAGGAGGGAGTCAGCTGATGTCGATTCAGGTGCGGCACGTGTCGAAGCACTTCGGGGACTTCCATGCGCTCGACGACGTGTCGATCGATGTCGATGGAGGCTCCCTGACCGCGCTCCTCGGCCCGAGCGGCTCGGGCAAGTCGACGCTGCTGCGGATCATCGCCGGGCTCGAGCAGCCCGACGCGGGCGAGATCCTCCTCGCGGGCGAGGATGCCACCGACTCGCCGCCCCAGAAGCGAGGCGTCGGTTTCGTCTTCCAGCACTACGCGGCCTTCAAGCACATGACGGTGCGCGGCAACATCGCGTTCGGGCTGAAGATCCGCAAGCGCCCCGCGGCCGAGACGAAGGCCCGCGTCGACGAGTTGATCGACCTCGTGCAGCTGCAGGGCTTCGGCGACCGTTACCCGGCCCAGCTCTCGGGCGGCCAGCGGCAGCGCATGGCGCTCGCCCGGGCGCTCGCACCCGAGCCCGAGGTGCTCCTCCTCGACGAGCCGTTCGGGGCGCTCGACGCGCGCGTCCGCGCCGAGCTGCGGGTCTGGCTGCGGCGTCTGCACGAAGAGACGCACACGACGACCGTGTTCGTCACGCACGACCAGGAAGAGGCGATGGAGGTGGCCGACCGGATCGTCGTCATGAACAAGGGGCGTGTGGAGCAGGTGGCCGGGCCGCGCGAGCTCTACGACCAGCCCGCCAACGAATTCGTGATGTCGTTCGTCGGCCAGGCGAACCGCTTCGGGAACGCCTGGGTGCGGCCGCACGATCTGGAGATCGTGCTCGTGCCGAACGGCTCGACGCGCGAGGCACAGGTGGAGCGGGTCGTCCATCTCGGTTTCGAGGTGCGCTGCGAGCTCGTGCGGGACGACGGCGAGCCGTTCTCGGTGCAGCTGACCCGCGACCAGGCGGAGACGCTCGAGCTCGAGCGCGGCCAGATCGTCTACGCCCGCCCGGTCAAGCAGACCGTCTTCACGCCGTAGACCACCTTCTGAATCTGATTCGGCGCAGCCGAACCAGATTCACGAGTTTCGCGCCCAGACCACCAACTCGGGAATCTGGTTCGCTCCGCGAATCAGATTCCAAAGCGGTGCTAGTGCGGCGCCCAGGCGTCCGGGTCGGCGGCGAGGGCTCGGACGCTTTCCGGCAGCTCGCCGCGGGCGAGGTCGGCGAGCGTCACGTTCTCCAGCACGCCGCGCAACGACGCTCGGACTGCGACCCAGACGTCCCGTAGCTTCTCCGCACTGCCCTGGTAGGCGACCTGCTCCGAGCGGACGCCGCGGACGTTCGCGAGCGGGCCGTCCACGGCACGGATGATGTCTGCCAGGCTCACCTCCGCCGCCGGCCGGGCCAGCCAGTAGCCGCCGTCCGCGCCGCGCCGGCTCGCGACGATCCCGGCGTTCCGGAGGTCGGAGAGGATGTTCTCGAGGAAGTTCGACGGGATCTCCTGCGCCTGCGCAAGGCGCTCGCCCTTCACCGGCCCCTCGCCCGCGACAGCCAGCTCGACCGCTGCCCGGATCGCGTAGTCCGATTTCGCCGAGACCCTCACGCGAGCATTCTGCTTCGGTCGACGCGAACTTGTCGACCAAGATGCGGATGTTTTTCGCTCATCGGTAGCCGAGTGCCTTCCCCCAGGCCTTGCGATAGATGGTCTTCAGCCGCTCGACGCGCTTGACGTAGGCGCGCGTCTCCGCGAATTGGATGGGCTCCCCGTTCGCGCGCCACCTGTCCACGTTCCCCTGGCCGGCGTTGTATGCCGCAAGCACGAGCTCTTCGCTGCCGTACTTCTCGAAGAGATTCTTCAAATACCACGCGCCGTACCGGATGTTGATCTCCGGGTTGTAGAGGTCGTCGGTGTGGAACGCGCTTCCGTGTGTGCGAATCGCAATCCCGCGCGCGGTCGACGGTGTGAGCTGCATCAGTCCGATCGCGCCGGAGGACGACTGTGCATCGCTCCGGAACTTCGACTCCTGGTAGATGACCGCAGCGACGAGAGCCGGGTCGAGGTCATGCTCGCGCGCGTGGACGCGGACGTACTCCGAGTAGCGCAGCGGATAGCGGAGCCGCTGGTACCACGGCGGGCTGGTCCTGTTCACATAGGCGAAAGCGCCGACGGCGACGGCCGCGATCAGGAGGACCCAGACGAGCCGCCTCACGGCGCGAGCTCGTGCATCACGGACGCCACGAACGCGTCCAACTCCTCGAGCGAACCGGTGTTCTTGAACGCGAAGTCTGCCCGCTTCACCTTCTCGGCGTCCGGGATCAGCCGGGCCTCCCGATCCTCGGTCGCGACGACCGAACGGGCTCTGCGGAGCTTCTCCGGCGCGGTGATCACGACCACCTTGTCGAAGCGCGAATCGCCCCCGGTCTCGTAGAGGAGCGGCACCTCGGTGACCGAGACGGCGGGCGCCTGCGGCAGCTGAGCGAGCTGCTCGCGCCACTCCAGATACTCCAGCGAGACCAGCGGGTGCAGCAGTTCCTCGAGCCAGGCGAGCGCGGTACGGTCGTTGAAGACCACCGTCCCGAGAGCACCGCGATCGATCTCGCCGTCGGGCGCCACCACGCCGGCCCCCATGCGCTCGACGACAGCTTGCCGCACGTCCGCGCGCCGCAGGAGATGGTGCACGATCTCGTCGCTCGAGACCGTGGCGGCCCCGTGACGGGCGAATGCCTGCAGCGCCTCGCTCTTACCGGCCCCGATGCCGCCGGTGATCGCGACGGCTACCGGTTTGGTCACTCCTCGGGGCTGGACGCTTCTGGCTCGCCGGCGGGCTCGACGGCGTCGCTCGGGTCGGCGGCCTCGGCCGTCGCGACCTCTACGACCTCGTCGGCCGGAGCTTCCTCGGCTTCGGCGGCCGGAAGCTCGTCCGGAGCCTCTTCCTCGGCCGACTCGGCTTCAGCGTCCTCCCCGGCCTCGGGCTCCGGCGCCTCCACCAGTTCGAGCGGCGGCGCCTCGTCGGCGAAGACGTCTTCCGACAGGTCGATCGCCGGCCGGGTGTGCACCGACTCCGCTCCGTCCGCGCGCGGCTGGACCGGATCGGTGTCCTCGACCCGCTTGAGCGAAAGCGAAAGACGGCGGCGCTCGCCGTCGACCTCGATGATCTTCACGTTGACCGGCTGGCCCTGCGAGACGACCTCGCGCGGATTCTCGACGTGATGCTGCGCGAGCTCGGAGATGTGGACGAGCCCCTCGACGCCGGGAAGGATCTCGACGAAGGCGCCGAACGTGACGACCTTGGTGACGCGCCCCTCGACGACGTCGTTCTCGTGGTAGCTCTCCATCACCTGCTGCCACGGATCGCTCTGGGTCTGCTTGAGACCGAGCGAGATCCGCTGGCGATCGCGGTCGATGTCGAGAACCTTGACCTCCACCGTCTGGCCGATGTCGAGCACCTCGGACGGATGGTTGACATGCGACCACGAGAGCTCGGAGATGTGGATGAGGCCGTCCATCCCGTCGAGATCGACGA
Source organism: uncultured Thermoleophilia bacterium (assembly GCA_963779535.1). Taxonomy (GTDB): domain Bacteria; phylum Actinomycetota; class Thermoleophilia; order Gaiellales; family Gaiellaceae; genus PALSA-600. The sequence continues at coordinate 22,233 of CAVZYP010000006.1, forward strand.
ACGCGCCGAAGTCGACGATGTTGGAGATCTGGCCCTCGACGACATCGCCGGGCTGAAGCTTGTCGAGAATCTGCTGGCGCTGCTCCTTGCGCTCTTCCTCGAGCACGGCGCGGCGCGACAGGACGACGTTGTTCCGCGAACGGTTGAGCTCGATCACCTTCGCGCGCAGCTCCTGGCCCATGAACTCGTCGAGGTCCTGGACGCGGCGGATGTCGACGAGCGACGCGGGCAGGAAGCCGCGAACGCCGAGGTCGAGAATGAGACCGCCCTTGACGACCTCGATCACACGGCCGTTGACCGGATCTCCCGATTCGGCGGCCTGCTCGATCGCCTTCCACGCGAGCTCGAACCGTGCGCGCTTCTTCGAGAGGATCAGACGCCCTTCGGCGTCCTCCTTCGTGAGCACGAGCGCATCGATCTCGTCGCCCAGCGTGACCTCGTCGGAGGGATTGACCGACCGGCGAATCGACAGCTCGGAGACGGGAATGACGCCTTCCGACTTGTAGCCGATGTCGACGAGAACCTCGTCCTTGTCGACCCTGACAACCGTCCCGTGGACGACCTGCCCCTCGTTGATCTCGGGGAAGGTGGAGTCGTAGTCGGGGATCAGCTCGCCGTCCGGGCCTTCGACCCAGACACCGGGTTCAAGCTGCATGAGATCGTGGGAAGCCAAAGCGGCCGCGAAGTATAGCCACGTTGGGATTACGCACCGCCGGCCTGCGCGGATTGGCGGCTCAGGGGGAGGCGCCGGCCGCCGCGGTCATCGTTGGTCGTGCCGTTTTGGGGCCCCGCCCCGGCCGGCCGCGGGGAGGTTCACTTCGCTTCGGCCCAGTTGTCGCCGACGCCGACGTCGACCGCGAGCGGCGGGTCGAGGTCGTAGGCGCCGCACATCTCGGCGCGCACGAGCTCGCGCACCGTCGACACCTCCGGCTCCGGGACCTCGAGCAGGAGCTCGTCGTGCACCTGGAGCACGAGACGAGCACCTCGTCCTTCTTCGCGCAACCGAGCTGCGATGCGAATCATCGCGACCTTGATGATGTCTGCGTTCGAGCCCTGCATGACGAAGTTGACCGCAATCCGCTCGCCGAACCCGCGCGTCTGCCGGTTCGACGCGCGGATCTCGGGCACGGGCCGGCGCCGGCCGAGCAACGACGTCACGTAGCCGTCGGCCGCCGCCTGCTCGATCGTCCGCGCGATGAAGTCCTGGACGTGCGGGAAGCGGGCGAGGTATGCGTCGATGTAGCGCTGCGCCTCGTCACGTGGGATCTCGAGATTCTCCGACAGGCCGTAGGCGGAGATGCCGTAGACGATCCCGAAGTTGATCATCTTCGCGATCGACCTTTGCGCGGAGGTCAGCTTCGCCGGCTCGACGCCGAGCACCTCGGCTGCCGTCGCCGTGTGAATGTCCTCACCGCGCTCGAACGCCTCGCGCAGCTTCGGCTCACCGGAGACGTGAGCGAGGATGCGCAACTCGATCTGCGAGTAGTCGGCGCTCAGCAGCCGATGACCCTCCTCGGCAATGAATGCGCTGCGGATCTCACGCCCGAGCTCGGTGCGAACGGGGATCGCCTGCAGGTTCGGGTCGGACGTCGACAGGCGGCCGGTCGCGGCGACCGTCTGATTGAAGGTCGTGTGAAGGCGCGCGTCCGAGTCCGAGATCAGCGACGGCAGCGGACCGAGGTAGGTGTTCAGGAGCTTCGAGAGCTCACGCCACTCCTCGATGACCTCGATGATCCCGTGCTCGTGCCGGATCGAACGAAGCACCTTCGCGTCGGTCGAATAGCCCGTCTTGCCCTTGCGGCCGGCCGTCAGGTCGAGCTTCTCGAAGAGGATCTTCCCGACCTGCTGGGTGGAGCCGAGCATGAACTCCTCGCCCGCCAGGTCGTAGGCCTGCGACTCGAGCTCCTCGACGCGATCGGCGAGCCGCGCGGTGATCTCACCCATCCGGTAGGTGTCGATCTTGACCCCGGCATCCTCCATCGCAGCCAGCACTCCGGTGAGCGGCAATTCGACCGCCCGGTAGAGATCGGTGACGCCGCGCTCCTCGAGGCGCTCCAGAAGTGGAGCGATCAGGCGGCGCGGTGTTTCCGCGCGCCGCACGAGCGCCGTCGTCTCCTCCTCGGCCTCGGGCTTCGGCACGAGCTCGACGCCATACTCGGCGGCGAGGTCGTCCAGGTCGTAACCGGCCCGACCGGGATCGATCAGGTACGCGGCGAGCAGCGTGTCGTCCCTCGCGTCGACCCTCAATGCCTTTGCGTCATGCACGATCAACTGCGCTTCGCGCACTTGATCCGGGGATGCGCTGCCGATGACCACCTCGCTCCCGGTCGCCACAGCGGCACGATCGTCGGTCGCTGCGTAGCCGACGACGCCGCGGAAGTCGAGGTCGCCCTCGCGCCACTGCACTTCGATGCCGGTCACCTGTGTCGGGGCGCTCGGCACCGCCGCGTCGAGCTCGTCGATGCGGTTCAGCAGATTGCGGAACTCGAAGCGCCGGAAGATCTCCTTCAGCTGCGCGCGATCGGGCGGGTCGAGGACGAGCTGAGCGGGATCGCAGTCGATGTCGAGGTCGCGGCGCATGGTCGCGAGCTCTTTCGACGTGCGCGCGAGATCGGCGTTCTCGGTGATGTTCCGGGCGCGAGCCGGTGAGAGCTCCGGGGCGTGCTCGATCACCGACTCCAGCGATCCGTACTGCGCGATCAGCTGGCCGGCGGTCTTGTCTCCGATCCCGGGGACGCCGGGGATGTTGTCGGACGTGTCGCCCTTGAGCCCGATGAAGTCGGGCACCTGCTCGGGGGTCACGCCGTAGCGCGCCTCGACGCGTTCAGGTGTGTAGACGTTCACGTCGGCAACGCCGCGCGGCGTCATCATCAGGGAGATGTTGTCGCTGCAGAGCTGAAAGGCGTCACGGTCGGTCGAGACGACACAGGTCTTGATCCCGGCCGCATCCGCACGGGTGGCGAGCGTCGCGATCACGTCGTCCGCCTCCCAGCCCTCGAACTCCAGGTTGCGGTAGCCGAATGCCTCCACGATCGGCCTGAAGTGCGGGAACTGCTCTCGGAGCAGGTCTGGCATCGGCTTCCGGCCCTGCTTGTAGACCACGTCTGCTGCTTCGGCGGTTGCCGCCCTGTGCACCGGGCGCGAGTCCCACGCCACCGCGACGCCTTTCGGACGGTAGTCCGCCAGCAGCTTGAACAACATGTTCGTGAACCCGAGGAGCGCGCCCGTCGGCTGCCCGTCGGTCGTGGCGAGCTCTTCAGGGAGCGCGAAGAACGCGCGGTACGCGAGATTGTTGCCGTCGACGATGAAGAGCTCGGAGTCGCGCGCAGGCGCGTCGTCGAGCTCCAACTCGGCTCCGGTCAGTGTTTTCGGCACAGAGGCAAAGGTATCGTCCTGGCGCGATGGCGAGCCTCCGGATTCACCCACTTTCCGACCTTCGCCGGGCGGTCCCGTAGTGCCGTCGGGCTCCGCGCTCGGGCTCTTCTGTCTGGCGTCGCTCGCGCTGGCTGTCGTGCCGGGCCCAGCGGTCACGTACATCGTCACGCAGAGCATCGACAAGGGCCGGCGCGCGGGCCTCGTCTCGGCGCTCGGCGTCGCGAGCGGCGGGCTCGTTCACGTCGCCGCGGCGACGGTCGGGCTCTCTGCCCTGATCGCCTCTTCGGCGACGGCGTTCACGACGGTCAAGCTCGTGGGCGCTGCGTACCTGATCGTGATCGGCATCCGGCGCATCCTCAGCAGCGAGGAGGACACGGAGGTGCAGGTCGTGCCGACGCGGCACCGGCGGCTGTACGTACAGGGAGCGGTCGTGAACGTGCTCAACCCGAAGACAGCGCTGTTCTTCCTCGCCTTCCTGCCGCAGTTCGTCCAGACGGGCAGCGGCTCGGTCCCTGAGCAGGTCGCGCTGCTCGGCGTGCTGTTCGTGGCGATCGCGTTCACATCGGATGCCATGTACGCGCTGCTCGCCGACCTGCTCGCCGGCAAGCTCCGGCGCAGCGGAACGGGCGCGAAAGTACGACGCTGGGTCTCCGGCGGCATCTTCATCGCGCTCGGTGTGACCGCGGCGACCGCCCGCCGGGTTTCGTGACGCGGATTCCTCTGCTGAACGACGCGCGTCTCGTCGTTGCAGACACCGGAGAAGACGATCTCATCCTGCGGCCGCCCCCGCAGCGCGAATCGCTCGAGGACGTCGGCCGGGCGGTGCTCGACGCATTCGCCTTTCCGCTGGCCGGCGAGCCGCTCGCAAAGCTCGTTCGCCCGGGCGGCACCGCGACGATCGTGATCGAGCAGCCGTCTCTGCCGATCCCCTCTGTCAGCTCGGGGCCGCGGCATGTCGCGACCGCGACCGTCGCAGACGAGCTCGTGCGGCTCGGCGTGAAGCAGATCACGATTCTCGTCGCCGGTGGGCTCTCGCGCCGGACGACGCCCAGGGAGATCGGCGTGCTCGTCCCACCGGACTTCCGTCGCCGGTTCAAGGGGCGGGTGAGCGTCCACGATGCCGAAGCGCGCGACCTCGTCGACCTGGGGCGTTCAGGAAACGTCGACCTGCGCGTCAACCCGGCGCTCGTCGAGACCGACCTGGTGATCACCGTCACCGCCGCGGAGACGGTCCTGCACGGCGGGCCGGCGGCGCTGCTCGCGGCCAGCGGCCGCGAGTCGTTGCGCGCTGCCGGAGCGCTCTCGCTGCTCGAGACGAGCTCGTCACAGGGGTGGAAGCTCGCCGTCGAGATCGAGCGCCGGCTTGAGCGAGCGCGTGCCCGTCACCGGGGTCTCGCTCGCCCTGAACGCGCCACGACTCGGTGGGCCGTTCACCGGGTATCCGCATGATCAGGACGCGATCGACCGCGTGATCGGCTCAAGGGTGCGCCGGGTGTTCCAGTTCGCGCCGGGCCGCGTCCGGCAGCGTGTCCTCGAGCGCCTTCCCCGCGAGCAGACGGCGGCTGCCGTCTACGCCGGGCCGCCCTCGGTGGCGCACACGGAGGCCCTTCTGCGGGCGACGGTCCTGAAGGGGGTCTCGCTCGCGGAGCCGCTCGACGCGCTCGTGATCGGGATCCCGCCGACGACACCGTGGCTGCCGCGGGAGCGCCCGAATCCCGATCACCGCCGCGTACCTCGGGCTCGGGCTCGCGCTGCGGCTCTGGCGAAACGCGCCGCCGATCGCCGCGGGCGGCACGGTGATCCTGATCCACCCGCTCCCCCGTCGATTCGCGCGGCACACGCAGACGCCGTACCGCGCGCTCTTCTACGAGCCACGCACCGCACGCGATGTGGATGCGATGCGCGAAGCCGAACTGGCAGCGGTCCTCGACGACGCAGCGCTCGACGACTACCGCTCCGGACGCGCCTGCCATCCGCTGCAGCCGTTCGTCGAGTGGAGCGCTTGCGACGCAGCGTCACACCGCCTCGGTGCGGTCCTGATCGCCGGCTGCAGGGACGCGTTCGCCGCCCGGCAGCTCGGCTTCGTTCCCGTCCACGGCCTCGGGGCCGCGCTCGAGATGGCGCACGGCCGCGGCGCGCGCCGCATCGGCTACCTGCTGGCGCCGCCGTTCTTCCCCATCGTCGTCGGTTCGTAACCCAAGATGGTTGATCGGTAAATGCCGTCGTTGCGGGGAGGGTCTGTACCAAGCAGCGTGGACGGATCGACCGGTGACAAGGCCGGTGGGCCTTGGTGCCGGGCGAGCCGGCCGCGATGCGCCGTGTGCAGGCCCCCACCCGCGGCGGCGTCGATTTATCGATCAGCCATCTAGGCTCCGGCGCATGGACACCGTGATCGAGACGAGGTCGCTGACGAAGCGCTTCGGCACCCGGGCCGCGGTCGACAGTGTCGACTTGACCGTGCCGGCCGGTGTCGCCTTCGGGTTCCTGGGCCCGAACGGCGCCGGCAAAACGACCATGATTCGGACGCTGCTCGGACTGACGCGGGCCACCTCCGGCGACGTCACGCTGCTCGGGCTGCCGCAGCCGTCGAAGCGCGCGGAGGCGCTGGCGAGGGTCGGCGCGATCGTGGAGGAACCGAGGTTCCATCCTCATCTGACGGGCCGGGAGAACCTGACCATCGTCGCGGCCGCCCGCGACCGCGCGGCGGAAACGCGGATCCCGGACTCGCTCGAGCGCGTCGGGCTCGCGCAGCGCGCCGACGAACGCGTCAAGTCCTACTCGCTCGGCATGCGGCAGCGGCTCGGCATCGCGCGCTGTCTGATCGCCGACCCGGCGCTCCTGATTCTGGACGAGCCGATGAACGGCCTCGACCCGGCAGGCATCCTCGAACTGAGGCACCTGATTCGCGCATTCGTGGACGAGGGCCGGACGGTGTTCCTCTCCTCGCACCTGCTCGACGAGGTCGAGAAGACGTGCGACCACGTCGCGATCGTCGACCAGGGCCGGATCGTCGTCCAGGGAGGCGTCGAGGAAATCGCCGCGAGCGGCGACCCGACCCTCCTGATCGAGGTCGACGACGAGGCGGCGGCTCGGCGTGTGCTTCGGGGCGCAGCGATCGAGGCGGAGGGGGCCGCACTTCGCGTCAAGCTGGTGCCCGGCGGCTCGGCGGCGGAGATCAACCGCGCGCTCGTCGAGGCGGGAATCGCCGTCTCGCGGCTCGAGCCTGCCCGCGCCACGCTCGAGGAGAAGTTCCTCGAGATCACCTCGCGGCTGGAGGCGAACGCATGAGGCTCGTCCGTGCGGAGGTGCTGAAGCTCGTGCGTCGACGCGGTCTCATGGCGTGGTCTCTGATCCTCACCGTCGGCTCCGTGCTGGTTGCCGAGATCGTGCTCCTGGTCATCCACGCCGTCAACGGGGCGCACCACGGCCCGGCCGGAGGCGCCGACAACTTCAAGCACGTCGTTCTGCTGCTCACGGGCATCGGCACCGTCGCCGCGATCATCATCGGGTCGACGGCCGGAACACAGGACGTCGCGAACGGCGTCTTTCGCGATCTGGTGGTCACGGGCCGCAAGCGGTCGACGCTCTTCAACGTCCGTGCGCCCGGAGCGCTCCTGGTCTTCCTTCCGATGCTCGCGCTCGGGTTCGCGATCACGGTCGCCGTCGCTTACGTGTTCGCAGGGGGCCTGGCGACGCCCTCCGCCTCCGAGATCGCGAAATATGCCGAGTACGCCCTTGTGATCACCGGTATCAACATCATCATGGCGATCGGCCTGGCGTCGTTCGCGAGCTCACGAGTGGTCGTCGGTGTGCTGATCGCCTGGAACGCGATCGTCTCGCACATCCTGATCAGCCTCGGAGTGCTCGGTGGATCCCGGAAGTTGATCGACGTGGCTGCGGCGGAGCACTTCCTTCCCCGGGACAGCGGCAACGCGACGATCGAGATGTCGGCCGCCACCGCCCTGCTCGTGCTCATCGCCTGGGCCGTGATCTTCCTGTCGGCCGGCCGCTGGTGGACGAACCGCGTCGACGCGTAGCCGCTCTCGAGCGCGCGATCACGCGTCCGATTCCGGCAGGCCCGGGGTCAGACCCCGGCCGTGGCCGAAAGGGGCAATTCGACGGCTCTCCGAGCAGCGTCGCGTCGCGCGCAGGAGGTCGCGCCGACTCTTTCGGACGACCTACGGGGTCAGACCCCGGCCGTGTCCCGACGTGCACTGTCTTTCAAAGCTACGTCTCGCCGAGGTAGGTCTTGCGCACCTGCTCGTTCGTCTTCAGCGCCGCCGCGTCGTCGGCGAGGACGATTCGGCCCGTTTCGAGCACGTAGCCGCGGTTAGCGTGGTCGAGCGCCATCAGGGCGTTCTGCTCCACGAGCAGGATCGACGTGCCCTGCTCGTTGATCTGCTTGATGATGTCGAAGATCCGCTCGACGAAGATCGGGGCCAGACCGAGTGACGGCTCGTCGAGCAACAGGAGCTTGGGCTGCGCCATCAGGGCCCTGCCGATCGCGCACATCTGCTGCTCCCCGCCCGAGAGCGTTCCGGCCTTCTGGTTGCGCCGCTCCTGGAGGCGCGGGAACAGCTCGAAGACGCGATCCATGTCGTTCTTGATCTCGTGCCGGTCCTTGCGCTGGAACGCGCCCATCTCGAGGTTCTCCATCACGGTCATCCGGGGGAACAGGCGCCGGCCCTCCGGCGACTGTGCGATCCCGCGCTTGACGATCTCGTGTGCCGGCACCGAGGTGATGTCGCGATCCTGAAAGCGGATGTGTCCCTGTCGGGCATGGTTGAGCCCGTTGATCGAGCGGAGCGTCGTCGACTTCCCGGCGCCGTTTGCCCCGAGCAGCGTCACGATCTCGCCCTCCTGCACCTCGAGCGAGATCCCCTTCAGTGCATGGATCGATCCGTAGTACGTGTGGACGTCCTGAACCTGGAGGATCGGAGTCTTGCCGTTGGCGCTCATGAGAGCCCTTGCCTCTTCATGTCCTCGACGGCGGCCTTGCCGAGGTACGCCTCGATCACCCGCTCATCCTGCTGCACCTCTCGCGGCGTGCCTTCTGCGATCTTCTCGCCGTAGTCGAGCACCGAGACGCGGTCGGAGACACCCATGACGACGCGCATGTCGTGCTCGATCATCAACACCGTCAAGTTATGCTCTTCACGCAGGTTGCTCACGAAGGCCGTGAACTCCGCCGACTCCTGGGGGTTCATGCCCGCGGTCGGTTCGTCGAGCAGGAGCAGCTGGGGCTCGGTCGCGAGCGCGCGGGCGACCTCGAGCCTGCGCTGGTCGCCGTACGGAAGGTTGCGCGCCGTCGCCTGAGCCTGCCGGTGCAGGCCCGTGAACTCGAGCAGCTCGAGCGCGCGCTCGCGTGTCTGCTTCTCCTCCCGATTCACGGACGGCGTGCGGAGGATCGAGTTGAAGAGGTTGGCCTTCATTCGCGAGTGCATCCCGACCATGACGTTCTCGAGCGAGGTCATGTTCTGAAAGAGGCGGATGTTCTGGAACGTGCGACCGACCCCACGGGCGGTGATCGCGTGCGGCGGCTTCCCGGTGACGTCCTCCCCGAGGAACAGGACCTGGCCGGCGGTCGGCTTGTAGACGCCGGTCAGCATGTTGAAGAAGGTCGTCTTGCCCGCGCCGTTCGGGCCGATCAGCGAGATCACCTTGCCGCGCGGCACGGTGAAGTCGACGCTGTTGACCGCCACGAGGCCACCGAACTCCTTCCGCAGGCCGGTGGCGACGAGGACGTCGGTGGAGTCGTCGACGACGCTCATTCAGTGACTGCCCGGTTGTCGGCGGTGATGTCGTAGAGCGGCTCGTCGTGGACGCCCTCGTGCAGCTCGGCGGCGACGCGTTTCGACGGAATCAGGCCCTCCGGCCGGAAGAGCATGACGAGCAGGATGATCAGGCCGTAGATGCCTGACGCGTAGAGCGGCACGTCCAGGTTCGGATGGTGACTGCCGAGATGGACGTTCGCGTTGATCCACGCTCCGGTGTTCGCCAGCCCTTCCTGGTTCAGATAGGCGAGGAAGGCACCACCGACGAGCACACCCGCGATGTTGCCCATGCCGCCGAGGATGACCATGCACAGGATGAAGATCGAGATGTTGAAGTAGAAGTCGCCCGGGAAGGTGGCGCTCTTGAACACGGCGTAGTACGCGCCGGCGACGCCGCCGAAGAACGCTCCGCTCGCGTAGGCCCAGGTCTTCGTCTTCATCAACGGGATGCCCATCGCGGCCGCGGCGGTTTCGTCCTCACGGATCGCGATCCACGCGCGGCCGAGTCGCGAGTACTGCAGGCGCATCGAGCAGAACACAGTGAAGACGAGCAGTCCGATCGCCGTCCAGAAGAAGATGTCGGTCGACTGAATCTGATGCCCCAGATAGGTCGCGTTGCAGCACTGGAGGTAGTTCGCCGGCAGGAAGCCGCCGGTCAAGCTGGACAGGTTGTGCCCGAAGCCGATCGAATCGAGCGGCGTGATGCCGTTCGGCCCGTTCGTCAGATTGAAGCCGGTGCCGAGGAAGTTGTCGCTGTTGCGCGCGATGTCGTAGATGATCTCGCCGAAGCCGAGCGTCACGATGGCGAGGTAGTCGCCGCGCAACCGGAGCGTCGGGAGACCGATGAGGATGCCGAAGAGGGCGGTGATGGCACCGGCGAGCGGCAGCAAGAGCCAGATCGTGACGTGGATGCCCGGCAGTTTCGGATCGATCCCGACCGCGCCGAAGTGCCACGTGTGATGGGCGAACTGCAGCGACGCGAACCACGCCGCCGTGTATGCGCCGGTGGCATAGAACGCGACGTACCCGAGGTCGAGGAGGCCTGCGTAGCCGACCACGATGTTCAGGCCGACCGCCATCATCATGAACACGAGCATGTACACGCCTGTCGCGACGTCCGGCCAGACACCGAACACGGGGATCGTGAACATCTTCGCCTGGTAGAAGGGGTAGAGGATCGTCAGGACGAGCGCGATCGTGGGGATCGCCCACCGTCGCTGCCGCCGCGGGATCCAGAAGATGCCGAATGCGATCGCGAACGTCGCGGCCAGCGAGCGCGGTCCGGTGATCAGGAACACGATCACGATCACTGCTTGTCCCGCGAGCTCCCATGGGATCGGCGGCAGGCGGTGGATCCAGTAGAGCGCGCAGATCACGACGACCGCGTAGCCGAGCGAGTGATCGACGAAGAAGAACAGGACGGCGAGCAGGAGCTCCAGGACGATCGAGATCGCCGCCCGCTGCCGGACGGGGAGCGCATCCCAGCGGGCGCGCTGCTGGTTGCGGAATCCCACCACCTCGGGCGCAGACTCGATCGACGCGCCCTGGGCGCTCTGGGTCATCCGCCCTCCGGCGTGCGTTCGCCGAGCAGGCCCTCGGGCCGGAAGACCAGGATCAGGATCAGGATCGAGAACACGATCGCCTCGGTCCAGTCGGAGCCGGGCGCGTGCCAGCCCAGCGCCTCGTTGAAGGCCTGGATGAGGCCGATTATGATCGCGCCGAGAACCGCGCCCGGCAGGTTCCCGATCCCTCCGAGCACGGCCGCCGTGAACGCGATCAGGCCGAGCTGGAAGCCCTGGTCGAAGCGGACCGTCGTCACGTACAGCGAGTAGAGGAAGCCGGCTGCCCCGGCCAGCGCGCCCGCGATCAGGAAGGTGAACGAGATCGTGCGGTTGACGTTGATGCCCATGATCGCGGCCGCGTCCTTGTCCTGCGCGGTCGCACGCATCGCCTTGCCCTGTTTCGTCCGCTGAACGAGATAGGTCAGGGCGAGGAGCACCGGGATGGTGACGATGATGACGATCAGCTTGTTCCACTCGAAGGCGATGCCGTAGAAGTTGAACACCTGCCCGTGCGGGAAGACATCCGGGGCAGTGATGTAGTTCGGGCCCTTCCACGCCAGACCGATGTCCTCGATGATGAAGCTGACACCGATCGCCGTGATCAGCGGCGCAAGCCGCGGGGCATTGCGCAACGGCTTGTAGGCGATGCGTTCGATCGACGCGTTGAGCAGGCCGCACGCGAGCATCGTCAGCAGCAACGTCGCGATCGCGATCGGGATCGTGACCGATCCCTGCCCGTGGTGCAGGTTGAAGAAGTGCGTGCTGATCGTGATCGTGAACATGCCGCCGAGCATGAACACGTCGCCGTGGGCGAAGTTGATCAGCTCGAGGATGCCGTAGACGAGCGTGTAACCGAGCGCGACGAGCGCATAGACGCAGCCCGTGGTGATCCCGATCAGGAACACCGTCATGAACGTCGACGGCGTCTTCACGAAGTTGACTGCGAGCCACGCGAGCAGCAGGCCGACGAAGAGCAACCCGAAGATCGAGATCAAGCTGGGCCGCTTGAAGCGGGTCGCCAGGGTCGGTGCGGAGGCATCTGCGGCCAAGGTTCAGGGCGACTTTACTGCCTCGGGCAGAAAAGTCCTACGCGAGCGTCAAGATCGTGGCGAAGTGGCGGAACCTCACGGGGTAACCCTGGTTTCCCAACCGCCGGCACCAACAGCCCACAGAAGCCGGGGTACGATCCCGCACGAGCCGAAGTGGCGGAACTGGCAGACGCGCCGGACTCAAAATCCGGTTCCCTCCGGGGAGTGTGGGTTCGATTCCCACCTTCGGCACCTGATCGGGTCACTCGACGCGGACGGTCTTCGTCCCGATGAAGCCGTCCGGCAGCATCAGCCGCAGCTCGAGCAGTCCACGCCGGTGCAGCTTGCTCGTCACCTCGAAGTTCCCGGCCGCGTCCGTCCGCGTTCGCGCAAGCACGAGCCAGGCCCCACCGTCCCAGCGACCTCGCAGCACGACGTTGCCCGTGCTGTGCACGCCGTCCGTCGCAGCCGTGCGCCCGTGCAGCGTGTACGTCGACGGATCGGTCGCGACCGGCGGGCCGCCGAGCTGAACGAGCCGGCCGCGCCCGATCGACGCGGCAGCAGCAGACGAGCCGTCGTCGGCGGTGGCGCCCACATGCGGAAGCTTGAACGAGAACGCCGGCACGAGCGGATGATCCCGAGGGAGCTGCCCGGCCGCGACGCAGACGGCCGCTGCGAGAACGGCCAGGACGAGCACGATGATCGCAAGCTGCGCTGTTCTCGAGGTCCGCGCGGCAGGCGGCGCAGGCGGGTCGGGGACCCCCCACTCCGGCTCCTCGACTTGAGCCCAGCCCCGATCCTCCCATCCCATTCCAGCGAACCTTACGGGGCGCGTAGGCTTGTGCCCCGCCCGGTCGGACCCTTCCGATCCGGTCCTCGTATTAGTGTGGTTCGAAACCAATCAAAGGAGACGCTAGGTGCTCGCAAGTAGTTACCCGTTCCTCGACGTGATGTGGACGATGCTCGTGTTCTTCATCTGGATCCTCTGGTTCTGGCTCCTGATCGGAGTGTTCGCCGACATCTTCCGCCGTCACGACCTCTCGGGCTGGGGCAAGACCGGATGGCTGATCTTCGTGATCATCCTTCCCTTCCTGGGCGTCTTCATCTACCTGATCACCCAGAACGCAGGGATGACCGAGCGTGGCCTCCAGCGGGCGAACGCCCAGCAGTCCCAGATGGACGCCTACGTCCGTCAGACCGCAGCCGGTGGCGGCGCCGCCGGCGAGATCGAACAGGGAAAGAAGCTGCTCGACAGCGGCGCGATCACGCAGGCGGAGTTCGATTCCCTGAAGCAGAAGGCACTCGCGGGGTAGCGGCGGCGCAGCCGACCCGCAACCGGTACGAGCGGGGCCGCGACCGAGCGAACATGAGCGCTCGGGCGCGGCCCGCGTTCGTGCCGGTCGGATCAGGCCATCCCGAGCGCCTGCGCATTCCTCGTCATCGTCTCGGAGACGATGTGCAGCTCCCGGCTCGGGCTGAACTGCACGAACTCCGTCCCTGCCTCGACGACCGGCGTATGACCGTCCGGGACGTAGAACGCGTCGCCGGCCTCGAAGACCTCCTCGTGGTCGGCGAAGCGGTACGTGATCCGGCCCTTGAAGACGTAGCCCCAGTGAGGGCACGAACATTGGTCGCCCGGCAGCCCCTTGAAGAGCGGCGTCGCGTCGATCGTCACACCCATCGTCAGGAAGTTGACCGTGTAGTCGTCGATGTCCTCATGCCGGTCTTCGACCGGGCCGTGATGTTCGACATGCGCCGCGCTCTCTCTCGAAACCTTCGGCATCTCGCTCGTCTCCTTCATTCGACTACGAGCGAGCGTAGGAAGCCGTGCCCGGGAGCGCATGAGGCGTTCGACTCATCTTTTGCGCGCCCGAGCTGCGCTTTGGTCAGGCGGCGACCTCGACGGCGTCCTCCGGGAGGAGCCCGTGCCGCACGGCGAAGAGGCTCGCGCCGGCCCGGGTCGATGCGTCGATCTTCGCGTAGATGTGCTCGACGTGATTGCCGACGGTCTTCGGCGAGATGACGAGTCGTGCCGCCATCTCCTTGTTCGAGAGCCCCCGGGCGAGCAGCCGGAGCACCTCGACCTCGCGGGGCGTCAATCCCGCCGGGCCACCTCGGCGCCGGGGCACACGGTGGCCGGCAGCTCCGAGCACGGCCTCGACGGCGTCGGCGTCGAGCCGACCTCCTTTGACGTCGCTTCGCAGCTCGGCCGCGGCCTCATCAGGGCCTCGTGGCGGCCGATAAGGACGGGGCTCACGCATCGCCTGGTACGCGTCCGCGGCGGCAAGCAGGCGCGCCGGGCGGGAGATCGACGCGCCGGAGAGCCCGCGTGGATACCCCGAGCCGTCGAGCCGCTCGCGGTGCGCGACGGCGATCGCCGCGAGCGGCGCGAGCGTCCCCGACTGGTGGAGCATGCGTTCCGTCAGGTACGGGTGAATCCGCACGCGCTCCCACTCGCCGGCGCCGAGCGGCCCCGGCTTGTCCCAGATCGTGTTCGAGACACCGAGTCGCCCGAAATCGTGAACGAGCCCTGCGCGCCGCAGTGTCCGGACCTCCGGCTCGGAGAGGTCGAGCTGTGTGCCGGCCTCGCGCCACGAGCTCTGCGACGGCATGTGAATGTCCGAGTGTGTACGGCGACTTCAGGTCGATGAAATCCGCAATCGCGCGCAGGGCATCGTCGAATTCGTCGCCCGAGAGGACGAGCGCGAGCCCGGGCTCCGCGTCGATCACGGCCTCCCAGGTCCCGACTCCGTCGAGCTCAGCGAAGATCACGTCGGCGTCAGAGCACAGGAGAGCAGACAGCGCAGGATCGAACTGCTTGCCGGCGCGATCCCGCGCGAGCTGCTTGGCCGCCTCGACGCCCCCGACGCGGTGCGCGACCTCGGTGAACTCCGCCAGCTGCGCGAGCCTTGACGGAAGTGGCACGGCGTCGCCGCTCAGCTCGCCCGGCCACCCGTTGCCGTTCCACTGCTCGTAGGCGCCGGCGAGGGATGCGAGCACGTCCTGGGACAGGTTGAGCTGCTCGCCCAGCTGTCGGGCGATGCGGGCATGCTCGCTCACCATGCCGTCGACGTCCCGGTGCCCGGCGAGCATGAACTCGAGGGCGACTCGAAACCGGTGCAGAGGCGGGTTGCCCGAACCGACGAGCCGGAACGCCGCGGCAGCACCGCGTGCGCTCCCGAGCTCGTGGTCGTACTTCCCCGACTTGAGCGCGATGTCGTCGCCGAACCATTTCGCCTGCTCGTGAGCGTCGGAATGACAGCCCACATTGACGAGCAGAGCCGTGTAGTAGACGTCGGCGCGCTGATCTTCGTCCAACCCGATGCGGTCGGCGAGCCGCAGCGCGATCAGGCACTGTCGCAGCACGTGCTCCATGGGCTGTCCGAACCCGAGGTCGACGCCGAGCGACAACGCCGCGACGAGCTCGGCGAGGCGCACGGAAGGACGATCGGTCTCGCCGCTCACCGACGCAGCCTACGCCTCAAGGTCTCGCGCGTCTGCTTTCGAGTTCGACCGGTCATCCTGCTGGGATGAAGTCCGGCCCGCGGCCGGTTGCTGAAATCGAACGATGAACTCCATCGTCATCGCCTCCTTCGAGCTGACCTCGGGATTCGGGGTCGTGATCTCGATCCTCGTCCTCGGGATCCTCGCGATCGCGTGGGTCGTCTCGCTGTTTCTCCTCGTGGCCGATTCGATCTCCGTGCTTGCGAAGATCGTCTGGTTCCTGGCCCTCACGTGCCTCGCCCCCATCGCGATTCCCGTCTACCTGATCCTCCGCCACCGCCGCCATTCGCACGCCTGACCGATCTCGGAGCTCGCAGGTCATCCAGATCGGATGACACGGACGTATGAACGGATGCTCACGCTTGTGGGTGCAGCCGGCCCGCCGGCTGACGAACCTCGGACTGGGAAGGAAGTGCAGCCGCCATGGACCAGAAACTGATCGCGGAGCTCGAGGCCGAAGAATCGATGTTCGTGCAGACCGCGGCGGGCATCACGAGCAAGAACGCGACGTTGACGCTGCAGGGCGTCACCGCCTCGACGCTCTACTTCTCCGACCGGCCGCATCGGATCGTCGGGAACATGTCCACGATCGACTTCGTCGAACTGTGGGCCGAAGGAGCAGAACAGCTTCGAGTCCGATCCGCCGAACGCCGTCCTCTCGTTCATCGAGCCCGGCGACACGGTGCCCGAGGACACGGTGATCGTGATCAAGAAGCCACGTCTGAACGACGGCGGCCTCACCTACACCATCGATGTCCTCGAAGGGACCGTTCCCGCCAAGGCCGGGCCTGCGACGCTGTTCATCGACCCGTTCGGGCGTCCGCTGTCACCCATCTCGGTCTGCGGCGTTCGTCGCCGCGAGCGCAGACGAATGCGCAGGCGGATCTGAGCCCACAACAAGCAGAAGGAGCCTCCATGGCAGATTCAGCAGAGACCCCAGAGACCCCCGTCCTCGACCTGCTCGCGGCGATGACCGCGGGCTCCGTCGAGGCGTCGAGCCTCGACCCGGAGACGTTCATGCTCGTGCGCATCGCCGCGCTCATCGCAGTCGATGCTCCACCGGTCTCGTACGTCCTGAACCTCGGTGCTGCGGGCGACCTGGACGTCGACGCCGACCGGGTCGCGGGCGTTCTCGCCGCGGTCGCGCCGATCGTCGGCACGGCACGCGTCGCCTCGGCGTTGGGCCACATCGTGAAGGCGCTCGAGCTCGAGCTCGAGATCGCCGAGCTCGAGCAGGAGAGCAACGCCTGAAACCGTCGGCTGAGCGAGGGGGCGCGCGCCCCCTCGCTCAGCCGCGATTGAGCTCGGCCAGCCGTCGGGCGACGGTCGCCGCAGCCCGCGCCAGCTCCGCAGCGGCCTCCGCATCGCCGACGACCGAGGAGCGCAACTGGCCTCGAACACGATCGGCCAGCAGCACGGTCTCGTCGGCGCACGCAGCAATCTCCTCCGGCACGGCGATCGTCCGCGCCCGGGTCGCGTCGTTTCGATCGGCCATGAAGGCCGTGTAGGCCTCCGAGTCCTCGTCGGCGAGCTCGGAGAGCCGCGACCAGAGCTGGTGTGCGCGCGCCGCCGACTCGTCGTCGCCGGCGAACCGGCCCGCCAGTTCGACGAGCGCAGCCGCCAGCGCCGCGGTCAGTGCGGTTGCTGCGCCGCTCGCGGGCGCGGGCGTTCGCTCGCCCAGCGCCGTGAGCAGCTCACCGACTCGGAGCTCGCTCAGTCTCATGGCGGTAGAACGCTACGTCGGCGGGAGCGAGCGGGGTCAGTCCGCGAATCAGATCCGCCGCCTTCTCGGCGACCATCATCACCGGTGCATAGATGTTGCCGTTGGGGATGCTCGGGAAGACGCTCGCGTCCACGACGCGGAGACCGTCGAGACCGTTGACCGACATCGTCGTGGGATCCACGACCGTCCCCATCGCACACGTGCACGACGGATGGAGTGCCGTCTCGGCGTCGCGACGCACCCAGTCGAGGATCTCGTCGTCGGTGTCCACGCCGGCGCCGGGCGAGAGCTCGCCCTCGTTGAACGGCTCGAACGCCGGCTGGCCGAGAATCGAGCGAGCGGCGCGCACGCACTCGAGCCACTCCCGCCGGTCCTGGTCGGTGGAGAGATAGTTGAAGCGCAGCGCCGGATGTACGCGGGGATCGGTCGACGTGATCTTCACCGAGCCGCGCGCGTCCGAGTACATCGGGCCGACATGAAGTTGATATCCGTGGCCCTGGGGCGCGGTGCCGTCGTACCGCACCGCGATCGGCAGGAAGTGGAACATCACGTTCGGATAGGCAACGTCCTCGTTCGAACGGATGAACCCGCCCGCCTCGAAATGGTTCGTCGCACCCGGTCCTGACTTGCCGAAGAGCCATCTCAAACCGACGAGCGGGCGGTTGTACCACTTGAAGGCGGGAGCGACCGTCACGGGAAGCTTCGACGAGCACTGCACGTACACCTCGAGGTGGTCCTGCAGATTCTCACCGACGGCGGGCAGATCGTGCACGACGTCGATCCCGAGCGCACCGAGCTCCGCCGCGTCGCCGACACCCGAGAGCTGCAGGAGCTGGGGCGAGTTGATCGCACCGCCGCACAGGATCACTTCGCCGGCGCGAATGAGCTCGCCGCCGACCTCCACGCCGACGGCGCGCGTCCCCTCGAACACGATCCGCTCGACGAACGTGCGCGTTCTCACCTCGAGGTTCGGCCGAGACATCGCCGGATGGAGGTAGGCGCGCGCAGCGCTCCAGCGGCGGCCGCGATAGATGTTGCGGTCGAACCGTGCGAAGCCCTCTTGCCGGTAGCCGTTCACATCATCGGTCAGCTCGTAGCCGGCCTCCTCCACCGCGGCGAAGAACGCGCCGAACAGCGGCCCCTCCGCAGCGCCCCGCTCGAGGAGCAGCGGCCCGTCGCCGCCGCGCCACTCGTCGGCACCTGCAAGACACGTCTCCATGCGCTTGAAGTACGGCAGGCAGTGCGCGTAGTCCCACCCCTCGAGCCCCCAGCGCTCGAAGTCGAGCGGATTGCCGCGCTGGAAGATCATCCCGTTGATCGAGCTCGAGCCGCCGAGCACCTTCCCGCGCGCGTGGTAGATGCGGCGGCCGTTCATGAACGGCTCGGGCTCGGATTCGTACTTCCAGTCGTAGAGACGGTTGCCGATCGGGAACGAGAACGCCGCCGGCATGTGGATGTAGAGGTCCCACCAGGAGTCCGTCCGGCCGGCTTCGAGCACCAGCACGCGGGTGCCCGGGTCCTCCGTCAACCTCGCGGCCAGAGCGGAGCCCGCGGAACCGCCCCCGACGATCAAGTAGTCGTACGTCACGCGACGACGATCGTCTGCAGCTCCGTGAACGACTCCATCGGCCCGCTGCCGCCAACGCGTCCGATTCCGCTGGCCGTGCCTGCGCGTCCTCCGAAGGGGAGATGTGACTCCCAGTAGTTCGACGAGTCGTTGATGTTGACCCAGCCCGTGCGCACGGCGTCGGCATAGCGCAGACCCTCCGAGAGGTCGCGGGTGAAGATCGCCGAGAGCAGGCCGTACGGCGACGCATTCGCAAGCCAGATCGCCTCGTCGAGCGACCCGATCTCGACCACGGGAGCGATCGGCCCGAAGGTCTCCTCCTGCGCGACGAGCGAGTCGGCCGGGACGCCGTCGAGCACCGTCGGCTGCCAGTAGAGATCGGTCGGGAAGCCACTCTGACGCTCTCCGCCTGCGACGACGGTCGCGCCCCGGCGGAGCGCGTCGTCGACGTGCTCGTCCATCTTCTCGGCGACGCCCGCGTTGTTGAGCGGGCCCATCGTGGTTCCTGCCGCAAACGGATCGCCGAGCACGATCCGCTCGGCAACGAGCCGCCCGAGCCGGGCGACGAACTCCTCGCGCACCGCCCGGTGCACGAGCAGCCGCTCGCCGGCGGTACAGCTCTGGCCCGCGCACATGAAGCAGGCCGTCACCGTCGCTTCGGCGGCGAGCTCGAGGTCGGCGTCGTCCATGACGACGACGGGGCCGTTCCCGCCGAGCTCGAGCACTGCCGCCTTGCCCGCTGCGGCCTCTGCGACCTTTCGCCCTGTCTCGGTCGACCCGATGAAGCCCACTCCGTGTGTGCCCGGGTTGCGGGCGATCTCGTCACCCACGACCGAGCCGGGCCCCGTGACGAGGTTGAAGACACCGGGCGGCAGGTCGGCGTCGACGACGCATTCGGCCAGAGCCATGGCTGCGACTGCGGTCGACGAAGCAGGCGTCCAGACGACTGCATTGCCTGAGGCCAGCGCCGGGGCGATCAGCTCCGCCGGCATCGTGTAGGGCCAGTTCCACGGTGTGATCACGCCGATCACCCCGCGCGGCCGGCGCACGAGCAGCACGCGCTTCCCCGGCGTGAACGAATTGGCGAGCCGGCCTTCGAGGCGCTTCCCGTCCTCGGCTGCGTTGCGCCAGTACTGCACGAGCTCCTCGACCTCGTCGTGCGACTCGTGGAGCGGCTTTCCCTGGTCGAGCGTCAGGGTGTGGGCGAGCGTCTCGCGCCGTTTCTCCACCTCGTCCGCAACGCGATGCATGAACGCGGCGCGCTCGAACGCCGTCGTCCGCGACCACGAGTCGGCGGCGCGATTGGCTGCGTCGATCGCCCGCTGCGCGTCGTCGCGATCACCCTGCGGAACCTCTGCGATCGTCTCGCCCGTGGCCGGCGAGTCGGCCGTGAACGTGGCACCGCTCTGCGACGACGCCCAGCCGCCGTCGATGAACATCTCCGACCTAGTCGCCAAGCTCGGTCCTTCGCCGGTCGACGTAGGCCTTCAGCTCGTCCTTCAGCCCCTGTTCGAGTGCCGGTTCCTCGTACTCGTCGAGCGTCTTCTGCCAGACGTCGGACGCGCGCGCGGCCGCATCCTTGCCGCCGAGGCGCGACCACCGCTCGTAGTTCTCCGTCGAGGACAGGAGCGGCCGGTAGAAGCACTCGCGGAACCGCTCGAGGGTGTGCACCGCCCCGAGGAAATGGCCGCCCTGTCCGACTTCCTCGTGCGCGCTGTACGCGAGCGTCTCCTCGTTGATCTGCAGCGGCTGGAACACGTGGTGGAGCATGCGCAGCAGTTCGACGTCGACGACGAACTTCTCGTAGCACGACACGAGACCCGATTCGAGCCAGCCGGCCGAGTGCATGACGAAGTTGGTGCCCGCCAGGAACGTCGGCCACAGCGTCATCGCCGCCTCGTACGCGGCCTGCGCGTCCACCGTCTGCGACGAGGTGAGCGCGCCGCCGCCACGGAACGGCAGCCCGTAGTGGCGGGCGATCTGGCCGGTGCAGAGCAGTCCGACCGCCGACTCGGGGGTGCCGAAGCTCGGCGAGCCCGACTGCATGTCGGTGTTCGACAGGAACGATCCGAAGACGACCGGGCAGCCGGGACGGATCGTCTGGACGAGCGCGATGCCGGCCAGCGCCTCGGCCACCTGCTGCGCGAGCGTCGACGGCGACCGAGACCGGCGACATCGCGCCCATCAGCAGGAACGGCGTGATCACGAGCGCCTGGTTGGCTTTCGCGTAGGCGTGCAGCGCCTCCAGCATCCGCTCGTCATAGCGAAGCGGCGAGTTGACGTTGATCAGGGAGATGATCGCAGGCGTCTGTTCGAGCGACTCGCGCCCGAAGACCATCTCCGCCATGGCGATCGTGTCCTCCGCGTTCGGCCCCGAGGTCACCGAGCCCATGAACGGCTTGTCCGACAGCGTCATCAACGCATAGACCATGTCGAGGTGGCGCGAGTCGAGCGGCTTGTCGTTCGGCTCGCAGATCGTCCCCCCGGGCGTGTCGAGCTGGGGGAACGCCTGCGAAAGCCGGACGAGGTTCTCGAAGTCGGCGTAGGTCGCCTCGCGGCGCTCGATCCCCTCGCGCACGAACGGGCACCCGTACACCGCACCGAACGCCATGTGCTTGCCGCCGATGTGAATGTTGTTGGCCGGGTTGCGCGCCTGGAGGTCGAACTCGCGCGGCGCCTTCGCAACCTGCTCGAGGATCCAGTCCGGGTCGAGCTTGACGAGCTGGCCCTCGACCTTCTGGCCGGCCGCCTCGAGCAGAGCGACGGTCTCCTCGTGGGGCTCGGACGTCCCGAAGTCGACGCCGAGCTCGGAGACGATGCGGCGCCAGCCGCGCTCGAGCTCCTGCATCGAGTGCTCGTCGAGGATCTCGTAGCGCGGGAGCTCGTTGATCAACAAGGGCTAGGCCTCCTGGAGGAGTTGTTCGAGGGCACGTTCGAGCCCGGTGTCGCCGGTCTCGCGAAGCTCGAGCGGCAGGCCGAGCTTGCGCGCGGCGGCCTCGGCCTTCGCGTGCAGTTCGGGGGTCGGCGACTGGGCGAGCCAGACGACACGCTCATAGTGGCGAAAGTAGTCGTCGCGGAGCTCCGGGTGACGGTCGAGGCCGAGCCCGCGCCAGACCACCCGGTCGAACGAGCGCACGAGAAAATCGGTCAGGTAGTACGTGCCGGTCTCGTGCTCCATCCCGCCGAAGAGCTGGTAACAGTCCGCGCCGGGCAGGCGCGGCAGGTCGTCGAGCGCGCCGCGCGTCCCGCAATCCGCGTAGGCGACGACATCTCCCTGCGCCGCGTCGACCGCGGCACGGATCTTCTCGGGCCGGTTGTGCAGCTCGGGCGGCAGCGGCCGCACCTCGATCTCCCAGCCGCGGCGCCTTGCGATCTGGTCGATGTGCAGCGCCAGCGCGCCGCACGCGACGACGACAGTGGTCACTCGGGGAACCTGAGCTGGTCGATGAAGAGGTCGTTGAAGTCGGTACGCCCCGAGAGCTCGACGTAGTCGACCTCGTCGAGCACGGCGCTCGCCGCAGCGCGCTCGGTCACCGAGAGGGCCGCGATCTTCGCGCCCTCGCCGGCGACGTTCCCCGCGGAGACGATTCGCGCGAGCGCGAGCTTCGGGACGAGCCCGATCTTCACCGCGCTCGCCGCCGTCAGGTACGAGCCGAACGAGCCGCCGAGCAGCACCTGGGAGATCTCGGCCGGGTCGACGCCCATGTCGTTGCAGAGGATCTGCCAACCGGTCGCGATCGAAGCCTTCGCGAATTGCAGCTCCCGCACGTCGCGCTGGGAGAGAAAGATCTCGTCGGAGAGGTAGAAGACGTTTTCCTCGCCGAGCTTCCCGAGGCGCTCCGACGAGCCGAGCACGAATCGGCCCGAGTGGTCGAGAATGCCCGCCCCGACGAGCTCGGCGACGGCGTCGACGAGCCCGGAGCCGCAGAGCCCCACCGGCTCCACGTCCCCGATCACCGTCAGTTCGACCTCGCCCTCGACGATCTTCACACCTTCGATCGCCCCGTCGGCGGCCCGCATGCCGCAGCGGATCTGGGCCGCCTCGAACGCCGGGCCGGCCGGCGCGGCCGTCGCCAGCGCACCGGCGGACGACCCGAGCACGATCTCGGAGTTCGTGCCGACGTCGATGAAGAGCCGCAGGCGCTTGTCGAGCGTGAGCCCCGTGGCGAGGATGCCGGCCACGATGTCGGGGCCGACGTAGGCGCCCAGGGCTGGGAAGAGCACGGCCGGGGCGCGCTCGTGCACCCGCACGCCGAGGTCGGCGGCGGTTGCCGCCGGCAACTGCCGCGCAGCGATCGTGAACGGCGCCATCGAGAGCGGCTCGGGGTCGATGCCGAGTGCCAGCTGGATCATCGTGACGTTCCCGGCGACGACGATCTCGTAGACCTCGGCTGGGTCGACGTCCGCCTCTTCGCAGACCTCTTCGGTCAGCGTGGCGAGCGTCTCGTGCGCCTTCGAGCGCAGCACGTCGAGTGCGCCCGGGTCCAGCATCGTGGCGCTGATCCGCGAGATCACGTCTGCGCCGAACGGCTGCTGGGCGTTGAGGATCGAGCGCACCGCAGCCGGCTGGCCGGTCTCGAGGTCGAGCAGCGTCGCGACGCACGTGGTCGTCCCGAGGTCGTAGGCGATCGCGTGACGCCGCGCCGTCGTGTCGCCCGGCTCGACGTCGAGCAGCAGGTCGTCGACCACGACGGCCGTCACGTCCCAGTCGGCGTCACGCAGCGTCTTGCCGAGCGTGCGCACGAGCTCGAGCGGCACGCGCAGCTCGAGGTCGTCCATCGCGTTCGCGACGCGCTCGAGATCCGACACCTGGTCTTCGAGGGTGGGCTCGCTCAACACGAGATGCCGCTTCTGCACGGCCGGCCTGAGGATGACGTGCCGCCCGACCCCGGCGAGCGCGGCCTTCGGCCGCGTCTGCAGCAGCGGTACCTCGACGACGAGGTCCTCCTCCGCCTGAGCGCGACAGGCGAGCCGCCAGCCGGCTTTGAGCTCGTCGGGTGAGAACGCGCGCGGGTCGACCGACGAGAGCTCCTGCCGGCCGGAGGCCACCCGCACCTTGCACTTCTTGCACGTGCCGTGACCACCACAGGTCGAATCGATCGCGACGCCGTTCCAGCTCGCGCAGTCGAACAGCGTCGTGCCGGCGGGGACCCGCGCCTCCTTCGTCGCGCCGTCCGCCTGCTGGAAGACGAGCCGAACGCGGTTCGGATGGATCTCCTCGATGAGAGCCTCGGGCGCGCTCACGCTGTCAGTTGGCCGCTCCGGCGGCGAGCCGCTGCGGCCTGCTTCCTGCGGTACGCCGCGATCCACGCTGCGCCCCATTCGTCGTGGCCGAGCAGGAAGTCGGTCGCGCGCACGCCCTCGACGATCTCCTGGGAACGCGCGTCCATGATCGCGCTCGTCAACCCATGGCTCGCCGCGATCGCGAGGAATGACGCGCCGAGCGTCTCGCGGCCCGGCAGGCCGAACGACGTGTTGGACGCGCCGCAGGTCATGTTCACGCCGAGGTCTTCGCGGATCAGCCTGACCGTCTCGAGGAAGAGCGTCACCGCCCGCGGTTCGGCGCCGACCGGCATCGCCAGTGGGTCGATCAGCACATCCTCCGGCGGGATGCCGTGGTCACCCGCGGCGGAGACGATCTTGCGCGCCACCTCGAGCCGGCGCTCGGGCTCCATCGGGATCTCGTCGTCGTTCGCGAGACCGATCACCGCGGCGCCGTGCCGGGCGACGATCGGCAGGATCGCCTCGAGCCGCTCGTCCTCGCCCGTGACGGAGTTGACGAGCGCCTTGCCCTGGTAGGCGCCGAGCCCCGCTTCGAGCGCCTCGATCACCGACGAGTCGATGCAGAGCGGCAGATCGGTCAGGCCCTGCACGAGCGGGATCGCCGACCGCATCAGCTCGATCTCGTCGGCGAGGGGATCGCCGACGTTGACGTCGAGCATGTCGGCGCCGCCGGCGACCTGCTGCGCGACGTCCACCTCGATGCGGGACAGATCGCCGTTCTGTAGCTCCGCCTGGAACTTCTTGCGTCCCGTCGGGTTGATGCGCTCGCCGATCACGCAGAACGCGCGCTCGGGGCCGATGACGACGGTCTTGGACGGCGACTCGAGGACTGTCTCCACTCAGTGCCCTTTCTGCTCGGGTTGGCTTTGCAGGGCCACGGCCGGACGACGCATCAAGCGGGGACGGCCGCGCGGCGCTGCTCGATCAGGTCCTTGGCGAGACGAACCGCGGTCGACGCATCCGCGGCGTAGCCGTCGGCGCCCACGGCGTCCGCGTACTCCTGCGTCACGGGAGCACCGCCGACCATCACGATCACGTCGTCTCGAATGCCGGCCTTCTGCAACGCGTTGATGTTCGCTTTGAACATCGGCATCGTCGTCGTCAGGAACGCCGAGAAACCGACCACGTCGGGCTTGTGCTCCTGGATCTGCTGCACGAACGTCTCGGGTGCCACATTCACGCCGAGGTCGTAGACGGTGAAGCCCGCCCCCTCGAGCATGATGTTGACGAGGTTCTTGCCGATGTCGTGCACGTCGCCCTTGACGGTGCCCATCACGTAGGTGCCGATGGGCTTCGCGCCCGTCTCGGCAAGCAGCGGCCGCAGGATGTCGAGCGCGCCCTGCATCGCGCGGGCGGCGATCAGCATCTCCGGCACGAAGTAGTCGCCGCGCTCGAACCGGGCACCGACCTCTTCGAGCGACGGGATCAACGCGTCGTAGAGCATCGACTCGCAGCCGAGACCGTCGGCGAGCCCCTTGTTGACGAGGTCCTTCACCTCGGGCGCGTTCCCGACGAGCGTCTCGTCGTAGAGCCCCTTCAGAATCTCTTCGTGCGTCATGCGGCACCTCGCTTGTCGTGGTGTCCCAGTCGCTCAGAGACCTGAGCGGCCTGCGTGATCAGATGAGGCGCGAGCTCGATCATGCGCGCGCGGGTGAGACGAATCGTCGGACCGGAGATCGAGAGCGCGGCGACGGCATCGCCGTCGGGGCCGAACACGGGAGCGGCGATCGCGGCGAGCCCCGGCTCGAGCTCGTCGACGGCCGACGCGTAACCGCGCTCACGGATCGCACTGCCCTCCGGAGCGTTCGCGTTGAACGCCGTCAGCACCTTGCCGTTCGCCGTCGAGTCGAACGGCACGCGCCGCCCGACCCAGTTCGTACCGCCCACGAAGTGGCGCGAATCCTCCTGCGCGAGATGTTCGACGCCGAGCGGCGTCGGGACGCCGAGGTTGATCGTCTCGCCGGACAGATCGGCGAGCGCGCGGAGCGCCGGGAGCGCCAGCTCGACCAGGCTCACCGAGCGGTCGCGATGCGCGAACCGCAGCAACACCGGTCCGGGTGCGACGCGACGGTCCCCGGCACGTTGCACGAGCCCGCGGCGCTCGAGCGCGCCGACGAGCCGCGAGGTGGTCGACTTGGGGAGGCCCGAGCTCGTCGCGAGCTCGCCCACCCCGAGCGGCCGGCTCGACTGGACGACGCTGACGAGCAGCTCCGCCGCGCGGTCGATCGCCTGGGTGCCGGATTCGGAGGCCAACTCTCCCATATGGTGGAACATGAGTTCCACGCTTGTCAAGGCGTGTCCTCCCGAGACAGGCAAGCGCACGACCCGTTGGCTGCCACCAGACTGGTCTCGACCAGACCTGTCCGTCGCGGCTTGCCAAGCGCCGGAGGGCCGCGCCGCTAGGATCGCCGCATGGTCGGCGGGCAGCGGGACCGCAGGCTCACCGTGGCCACCGGTCTCGTCGCGGTGGCGGTGGCGATCGCATTCGCGGACTCGTCGGTCGTCGTCCTGGCCCTGCCCGAGCTGTACGGCCGGTTCCACACGACGATCGAGGGAGTCTCGTGGGTCGTGACCGCCTACAACCTGGCGGTCGCCGTCGTCGCGCTCGCGCTCGTCTTCGTCGTCCACCGCGCCCGCGCAGCACGAGTGTTGACAACGGGGATCGTGATCTTCGTGGCTGCCTCGCTCGCGTGCGCGGCGGCCGGGAGCCTGTCGTTCCTGATCGCGGCACGCTGCGTCCAGGGGGCGGGCGCGGCGCTCCTGCTCGCCGGGGCCCTGCCGGTCCTCGGCGGGCTGACCGGATCGCCGGCACGCGGGGCAGCGGTCTGGACGTTCGCAGGGACGCTCGGAGCGGCGCTCGGGCCGGCGCTCGGCGGCATCGTGACCCAGGCGCTCGACTGGCGCGCGATCTTCGCGGTCCAGGCGCCGCTCGCTGCCGCCGGCCTCGTCGCGGTGCTCGTCGCACGGACGCCCGGGACGCTCGAGGAAGGCTGGCGGCCGTCGCTGCGGCGGACAGTTCCCGCGAACGTCTGTCTCGGCTTGTTGTTCGGCGCGCTCGTCGGCGTGCTCTTCCTCGCCGTGTTGCTCATCATCGAGGTGTGGGGCTACTCGCCGCTCGCCGGCGCCGCGATCGTCAGCGCCTTGCCCGCGGCGACGCTCGCGGTTCGTCCGCTCTCGCGGCGGCTCGCGCAGACGGTCGCGATCTGCGGCGGATCGGCTCTGCTCGCACTCGGGCTCGTGGCGCTCGCGCTGCTTCCCTCGTCGACGGTGGCATATGTCGTGCTCGCGCTCGTGTTCTGCGGAGCCGGGCTCGGCCTCGCGGTCCCGCTCCTCTCAACCGAGGCGCTCGACCTCGGTGCCGGCGCGACCCGCAGCGGCACGCTGACGGTCGGCATCAGGCATCTCGGGCTCGTGCTCGCGCTCGCGGTGATCGCACCGCTCCTGGCACGCGACCTCCCGTCTGCGGGGCACCACGCAACGCTGCAAGCGACGGCTGTGCTGCTCGACGCGCCGGTCCCGATCACCAAGAAGATCCCGATCGCGCTCGGCGTGGCACAAGAGTTCGACCGCGCGCGGGCCGGTCAGGTGCCCGACCTCGCGGGCCCGTTCGACGAGCACGGCGCCGGTTCGGATGCAGACCTGCGGCGGACGCGAGACCGGCTCGTCGGCACCGTGGAGGAGACGATCACCCGCGCCTTCCGGCCGGCCTTCCTGTTCTCGGCCGCGCTCGCCGCAGCGGCGCTGGTGCTCGCGGCCCTCGTGCGCCGGCGGGAGTGGACGTGAAGCTCAACGCGGCCACCGGCGTCCTCGCGGCCCTGCTCGCCGGGGCGGTGCTGCTGATCGCGGTCGAAGCCGTGCGCGGACACTCGAAGCATCCGGTTCAGATCGCCAATCCCTGCGTACCGCGCACGCTGCCCGCGCTGGGCGGCCTCGACGGAACGGTGCAGGCGGTCGTCCTCGCCGGACTCGATCGAGCAGCCTGCAGTCTCGGCGCGTCGCGGGAGAAGGTCGTCCTCGCCATTGCGGGCAGCTCGGCGGGAGGCGGGCCGCACTGGACGACGGAAACCGTCACCACGGCTGTGAGAGCAGGCCTCCTCGGATCGCTCGCGCAGGCCGTACAGCGTGGCGACGTGCCGTCGTTCGCCGCGCCGTTCCTGGAGCGGCTGATCAAGGACACGCCGATCGAGCAGCTCGTCCGCGGCGGCTTCAGCCTGCAGAGCCTGTTCGGCTGACGGGCCCGCAGACGCAGCGCGCCTCCGGGCCCGTCGAGCCGGCTAAACGTTGATCAGGTAGAAGCCGGACGGCGGCTCGCCGACCGGGAACACGAGGTCCGTCGCGTCGACGGCCGCGTCGCCGCGAACGCCTTCCTCGTCGTCGGCGGCCGCAACGACCTCCCCGTTGCGCACGGCCACCCACCTCCCGTCGTACGGCTCGAGGTCCAGGTCGCTCATACGAGACTGCCGCCGCTCTTGTGGTACTTGAGGATCCCTTCGGCAGCGCGATATGCGAGTGCACCGACGGTGCCGGTCGGGTTGAAGCCCGCGTTCTGGGGGAAGTTGCAAGCGCCGACGACGAACACGTTCTGTGCATCCCACATCTGCAGGTAGTTGTTCACGACCGACGTCTCCGGATCGGCGCCCATGATCGCGCCGCCGGTGTTGTGGGTCGACTGGTACGAGGTGGTGTCGAAGTGCGCCGGCAGGGAGCCGGGGCCGCCCGAGATGATGCCGGGGGCGGTGGGTGAGAGCGGTCCTCCCTTCGCAACCTGGCCGTTCGGGATCATCTCCTGCATGATCCCCAGCGTCTTGTTCCCGGCGTAGGCGATCATCGCCCGCTCGTTCGGCTGCCAGTCGAACGTGATGCGGAGCAGCGGGTTCCCGTACTTGTCGCGATAGGTCGGATCGAGATCCAGATAATGCTGCCGGTACGCCGGCGACTCGCCCTGGAAGCCGACGCTGACGACACGGCGGTAGTACTTCTTGACCGCTGCCTTCCATTCGCTGCCGAACGCGGGAACACCCGGAGGGACGCTGAGGCTCTGGATCGGCCGCGCGCCGCTCTGGCCGACGGTGATCGAGCCGCCGCCGAGGAACCCGAGACCGCTGTGGTCGAAGTTGTCCGCGTTGAAGTCGTCGATCGCGGCGGACAACGCTCCCGCGCCCATGTAGCGCTTGAACTCCTCGTTCTCGAACCAGCCGCTCGCGCCGCCACCACCGGTCTGGTACGCGTAGTTGCGCCCGACGACGCCGGTGGCGGTCGCCGGGTTGTACGGCGTACCGAGCTTGGAGTTGAGCAGCAGCCGCACGTTGTTGAACACGAACGCGCCGAGAACGATGACGTCCGCCGGCTGCTCCTGAACGCGGCCCATGCTGTCGTAGTACAGGATGCTCTGGGCGTTCTTGCCGTCGTTCTTGATCGTGAACGCGTTTGCGTAGTTGATCACCTTGAACCGCCCGGTCTTGTGTGCGACGGGCAGCACGGTGACGGTCGGATCCGCCTTCGCGCCGACCTCGCACCCGAAGCGCTCGCAGAAGCCGCAATAGGTGCACTGGCCGCGCTCGATCCCGTCCGGGTTCTTGTACGTCGCCGGCAGGTTCGCGGTCGGCCCGGTGAAGGGGTGGTAGCCGAGCTTCTTCGTCGCCTGCTTGAACAACGCCATCACGGGCGTGTCGGCCGGCGGCTTCACCGGGAACTCGCGCGAGCGCGGCCCCTCGAAGACGTTCCCACCGTCGATCTGCTGCCCCTTCAGGTTCCCGGCCTTGCCGGCGATGCCCGCCATGTACTCGAACTTGTCGTAGTACGGATCGAGCTCGTCGAAGGTGATCCCCCAGTCCTGGATCGTCATGTTCGCGGGAATCGCGGCCGCCCCGTAACGGTCGATCGTGCTCGTCTTGATGGTGAAGTCGCGCGGATGGAAGCGCCAGGTCTGCCCATTCCAGTGGACGCCTGCGCCGCCGATCCCGGTGCCCGGCAGCCAGGCACCAAGCTGACGGATCGGAAGCGCAGGTTCGTTCAGGTTGTGCCTGAACGTCCACGTCTCGTTCGCGGTGTTCTGGAAGAGATCGTTGCGAATTGCGTAGCGCAGCTCGTCGTGGTCGTCCTGGAACTGTTCGGTGCTGCGATCGTGGCCGCGCTCGAGCCCGACGACGGTCAGCCCTGCCTTGGTCAGCTCGGCGGCGATGATGCCGCAGACCCAACCGACTCCGACGATCGCAACGTCGACCTTCTTGTTCGCCACCGCTACATCCCTCCCATCGACTTGTTGGTGTCGGCATTCGCCGGTGTCTTGGTTCCGGTCGCGGCGGCACTCGACGCGACGCCGGCCTTCGCGTACTTCGGCATGAGCGGTAGCGGCTTGTCGGCGTACGGGTACGTCTTGCTGGTGAAGATGTAGTTGTGGTAGAGGTCGCCTCGGCGCATCGGATCGCCCGGGAACCCGACCCACTTCCAGCCGACCATGTTCTTGTTCCCGCCGTAGGACGGGTCAGCGAGCATCCCCTCCAGCACGTTCTGGCGGAACATCGAATAGAAGTCCGAGCTCGCGAACGCCGTCGTCCCGCCGATCGGGATCGTGGCCTTGCCGGTCTGCAGCGCCGTCATCGCCGCGGTCTGCTGGGCGGCCGTCAGGCTGGGATAGGAGTTGCCGAAGGTCTGCCGGACGTAGTTGTCGTAGCCCGGCAGAAACGCCCGATAGACGTCCGCCGGAGTCATCGGGATCTGCCAGCCGTGGCCGGTGTCGGTGGGCGAACTGAACGGGCCGTTCAGGTAGAAGCGGTGCCCCTGCCCCCAGCTACCCGAAAGCTGGCCGTCGATGTAGTAGCCGACGCCCGCGGCACGGGCGCCCGGCCCGAGGTCGTCGGTCGGCCAGATGGTCTCCGCCATGGCCGTCACCAGGTCGAACTCCCACTGGGTGAAGAACTGCAGCGCGGGCGGCGGAGCTTCCGCCGCCGCTTCCGCCGATCCGACCTGCAGCAGGCTCCCTGCCGCGACGCCGGCCACGCCTGCGACGGCACCTCGGTGCAGCAGGCTCAGCCTTGTCATCCGCTTGTTGTCGGGAGTCGCTTCTTCGCCCTGCCCTGTGGCTTCCTCGTCAGTCACTTCCAACTCCAATCTCGTTGCATCGCTGACTGTCCGAACGGATGAGGGGTCCGTCCCCTCGGCCTGCGCCGCCTGCAGGCGACCTGGTAGAAAACACTAACAAACCAGTTGGTTATCAGAGAGGACGAGATCCGATGAAGCTCATTGCGCTGGCCGCCGCCCTGGCGGTACTCGCCGTTCCGTCCGCGCTGGCCGCCCGCTCGGCGACGGCAACACTCGTCGGGACAGACGGGCCGGGGTTCACGATCACCCTGAAGAAGGGCGCGAAGAAGGTCGTGAGCCTCCCCGCGGGCAAGTACACGATCAAGATTCAGGACAAAT
Organism: uncultured Thermoleophilia bacterium; assembly: GCA_963779535.1. GTDB lineage: Bacteria > Actinomycetota > Thermoleophilia > Gaiellales > Gaiellaceae > PALSA-600. The sequence continues at coordinate 53,468 of CAVZYP010000006.1, forward strand.
CGAACATCCACAACTTCCATCTGACGGGGCCTGGGGTCAACAAGAAGACGACCGTCGGAGGCGTGGGAACCTCGACCTGGAATGTGACGCTCAAGAAGGGGACCTACAAGTATGTGTGCGATCCGCACGCGTCGTTCATGAAGGGCTCGTTCACGGTCAAATGACGAACGATTGTCTGGTCGGCACGACCACGTTCTCGACTGGAAGGCTCTAAGCTCGGCGCGGGATGGCTCGGGACTCGCAGGACACCAAACGCCGGATCTTCGAGGCTGCGACGGCCGAGTTCACAGCGCATGGGATCGCGGGCGCCAGGGTCGACCGGATCGCGGCCGCAGCAGGGGCAAACAAGCAGCTGCTCTACGCCTACTTCGGCAACAAGCGCAAGCTGTTCGAAGCGGTCGTCGCCGACCACGTCGAGCGTTTCATGGAGACCGTCCCGTTCGACGCGACCGACCTCCCCTGCTGGGCGGGCGACGTCTTCGACTTCTTCGTCGCGCACCCGGAGGTCTGGCAGCTCGGCGCCTGGCACTCACTCGAGCCGGGCGAGTCGGAGCACCGCATCCCGATCATCGAAGGTGCGATCGCCGTCAGGACGCGAGAGATCCGCCGGGCACAGAAGGCCGGCCTGGTCGGGACGGATATCGCCCCGGCCGAGCTGCTCGCGCTCGTCAACGCGATCGCGCGAGCGTGGGCCGTCGCGCCGCCGGAGCGAAATCCGCGCCGCGGGCTGGACGCACGGTCGGTGAAGCGCCGCCGAGCCGCAGTCGTCGAGGCAACGAGACGGCTGGTCACACCGAGCTTCCAAACCTGACGGCCCCTTCAGCCGTGTCCTTCCTGCAACGGGCACTTGCGAGTGGCTGCCACCAGACTGGTCTCGAACGGGCCTGTCCGAAGGGGCCGGCGCGCCGACGTCAGGGCGTGCGGTCGTGGAAGACGGCTTCGACGTTGTTCGCGTGCGGGTCGAGCACGAACGCTGCGTAGTAGCCGGGGTGGTACTGCGGGCGCTCACCGGGCGGGCCGTTGTCGGCATAGCCGGCCTCGGTCGCGAGCCGGTGAAAGGCTGCGACTGCCTCCTGGTCGTGGACGCCGAATGCCAGGTGGACGTGTTCGGTCGGTTCGCCGCCAGGATGAACGTGAACGAACCTGCGCCGTCGGAGTAACGCACGAGGTCAGGCTGCTCCCGTACGAGCTCGATGCCGACCGTGGGCGCGATCGTGTCGTAGAAGCCCTTCACCGCTCCGATGTCGGTCGGTTCGCAGCCAGACGTGGTCGATCTCACCGGTGCGGCTCCGGTGGTGATGGACCGCTTCGACCGAGTTGCCGTCCGGATCGAGCACGAAGCCGCCGTAGTAGGTCTCGGTGTATTCAGGCCGCGGGCCGGGCTCTCCGTCGCTCGTGTAGCCGGCTTCGGTCATTCGCTGCCACCAAGAGTCCACCGCCTGCCGGTCTGCGACGCCGAACCCGACGTGGAGTCGACGACTGAGGGAATGGTCGGCAGAGACGGGCGTGATCCCGAAGTCGCCCCACTCCACCAACCCGTCCTCCTCGTGAGTCGGGTCACCGAGGGCGAGCCGGTAAAAGCGGCGCGAGGCTTCCAGGTCGGAGACGGAGATCTCGAGATGGTCGAACATTCCGCAATCAGTCGTCGATCGACTCGACGAGCAGGGTCGCCACGTCGACGACCCGGAGCTGCTTGCCCATCGACCGCACACCGTCGTCGAGCATCACCGTGCAGAACGGGCACGCGACCGCCAGCGTCTCGGCGCCCGTCTCCACCGCCTCGCGCACCCGCTCCTCGTTGATCGGCGTGCCGCGCTCCTCCATCCACATGTGAGCGCCGCCCGCTCCGCAGCAGAACGTCCGCTCGCGGTTCCGGCCCATCTCGACGGGCTTCCCGACCGCGGCGACAAGCTCGCGCGGCTCGTTTCGGATGTCGTTGTGGCGCGCGAGGTAGCAGGAGTCGTGGTACGTGATCTCGCCGTCCCCCACCTTCGGCTCGAGCTTGCCCCGATCTCACGAGGTCGGCAAGCAGCTCGGTGTGGTGCATCACCTCGTACTTGCCGCCGAAGTCCGGGTACTCGTTGCCGAGCGAGTTCAGGCAGTGCGGACAACTGGCGACGATCTTCGTGACGCCGGCCTCGTTCAGCGTCGCGACGTTCTGCTCCGCGTACGACTGGAACACGTACTCGTTGCCCATCCGGCGGGCCGGGTCGCCGGTGCACGCCTCGCGCGCCCCGAGGATCGCGAAGTCGACGCCCGCCTTCTGGAGCAGCTTCACCGTCGACTCGGCAGCCTGTCGTGCCCGCTCGTCGTACGCGGCGGCACAGCCGACCCAGTAGAGGATCTCCGGCGCGGGCTCGCCCTCCTCGACGACGCGCACCCCGAGCCCCTCGGCCCACGCAGCACGGTCGCCCTGCGGCTTGCCCCACGGATTGCCGACCCGTTCCACGTCGCGCAGCATCGACTCGGCCTCCTGCGGGAAGCTCGAGTCCATCATCACCAGGTTGCGGCGCAGGTCGACGATGTGATCGACGTGCTCGATCGACACCGGGCACTCGTGAACGCACGCACCGCAGGTGACGCAATCCCACACCATCTCCTCGGGCACGCCGTTGCCGACGATCGGGGTCAACTCACCGCCGGCGAGCAGATCCGGCCCCTCGGCGAGCAACTGGTCGCGAATCCCCATGATCAGGAGCTTCGGCGAGAGGGTCTTCCCGGTCGCGTACGCCGGGCAGACGTCCTGGCAGCGACCGCACTCGGTGCACGAGAACGAGTCCACCATCTCCTTCCACGTCAGATCGCCGACCGTTGCGGCGCCAAAGCGCATCTCGTCGTCCGGCACGTCGAAGCGGAGCGGCTCGAGGCGCCCGCGCCTGCGGGTGCGCCCGAAGTAGACGTTGACCGCAGCGGTCGCGATGTGCAGGTGCTTCGAGTACGGCAGGTAGGCGAGGAACGTGAGCACGACCACCAGGTGTGCCCAGACGAAGAAACGCTCGGCGACGCTCGGCTCCGGGATCGCACCGGAGATCCAGTTCGACAGGAACGACGCCGACGCCGGCCACTCGTTCATCCCGGCGGCGATGCGCGACGCATGCCAGCCGAGCAGCGTCAGCACGACGAGCGCGATCATCGCGAGGATGAAGTCGGCCTCACCGCTGTGCGAGCCCTTGAAGCGAGCGGGACGAACGACCTTGCGGATCCAGAACGCCGTCGCCACACCGGCGAGCACCGCGATCACGAAGACGTCGACGAGCGCCATGAACCAGCCCTGCGAGCCGAGCCACGGAAACGACCAGTTGCGGTCGACCGCGGAGATCATCGCCATCACGATCGTCGGGAAGAGGACGAGGAACCCCCAGAAGATCGCCGCATGCATCGCGCCGGGCACCAGCCGCTGGAACAGCTTCCGCTGTCCGAGGACGATCACGGCTTCGTTGCGAACGCGGCGCGGAACGTCGTCGAAGCGTTCGACCGGCTTCCCCGCGCGAACGAGCCCGGCGAGCAGAAGCGCGCGCGCCGGCCGCGAAGAGCGTCGCCCGCGACGGCGAGGGCGCGCCGCGAGCCCGAGCGCAGGCGGCGCCGGCGCGAGCGGGAGTCGTTATGTCGGTCGCACCTTCCTGAGCTCGGCGGAGATCGCGGGGACGATCTCGTGCAGGTTGCCGATCACTGCGTAGTCGGCGTGCGCGAAGATCGTCGCCTCCGGGTCGTCGTTGATCGCGAGCAGCGTCTTCGCTCCCTTGCAGCCGGCGATGTGCTGGGTCGCGCCGCTGATCCCACACGCGATGTAGAGGTCCGGCGACACCTTCGTCCCGGTCTGCCCCACCTGGTCGGTGTGCGGCCGCCAGCCCGCGCTCGTGACGACGCGCGAGCAGCCGACGGCGCCGTCGAGCAGCCCGGCAAGCTCCTCGAGGATCGCGAAGCCCTCCGCCGAGCCGACGCCGCGCCCGCCGGAGACGACAACCTTCGCATCCGCGAGGGAGACCTTCCCGCCGGTGTCCGGGACGACGCGCTCCACCACCTGCACTGCATCGCCGACCTCCGGGTGCAGGGTCTCGACAGCCGGGAGCGCACCCGCCGCGAACGCGAACGGCGCCGCCGTGAAGAGCTTCTGCTCGGAGTGGACCCGCGCCTCCTCGAGCAGCGTCCCGCCCCAGCGTTGGCGCGTGACCTCGTCGCCGCGCACCTCGGTGACGTTCGCCGCGAACGGCAGGTCGAGCCGGGCCGCGACGTGGGCGAGGACTTCGTTGCCGCGGTCGGAGCCGGGCGCGACGATCGAGTCACCTCCGGCCGCAGCGATCAGTGCAGCGGCCCACGCGGCCGGCGCATACGGACCGTCGAGCGCGACCGCACGCACCTCGCCGAGCGACTGCGCGAGCGTGACCGCCTGCAGCGAGAGCTCGTCGTCGGGCTCGACGAAGACCAGGACGTTCATGCGACGCCCAGCTTCTGCAGCACCTCGACGATCGCCGGCGCCGCCTCCGGCCCGTGACCGAGCACCTCGGCCTGCTTGCCGGCTCCCTCCGGCACGACGAGGCGGAGCTTCTCGAGCCGCGACGCGCTGCCGTTCGACAGGACGCGCGTCGACCGGCTTTCGATTCGCCCGCAGCTTCGCCGGCACCGACGGGTAGCGCGGCAGGTTGAGACCCTCCTTCACCGTCACGACGGCCGGCAAGGGCACGTCGTAGACGTCGCGCCCCGCGGCGACCTCCTGCTCGCAGCGCGCGCGGCCGTCGGCGACCGTCAGCCCTTTCAGCCCTGTGACGACCGGCAGGCCGAGCGCGTAGGCGACCCGGATCCCGACCTGAAAGTTGCCGGCGTCCGCCGACTCGTTCCCGAACACGATCAGGTCGAAGGGCCCGGCGTCATCTGACTGCGCGGAGCGGATCGCCTCGACCAGCGCCGCTGCCGTCGCCTGTGCGTCCCACTCCTCGGCGCTGACGAGGTGGATCGCGCGGTCCGCACCGAGCGCCATGCACTCGCGCAACTGCTCCTCCGCCTCCGGCGGCCCGAGCGTCAGCACGACGACCTCACCCCCCTGTGCCTCGACGATGCGCACGGCCTCCTCGACCCCGCACTCCTCGTGTGGCGAGATCGTGAAGCCGAGGTGCTTCGTCTCGATCGCCTGCTCGTCTGCGGTCAGGACCATCTTCCCGCCGGTGATCGGCACCCGCTTCACCAAACAGAGGATCCTCACGCCTTGACCCTCGAGTTGTCGGGGTCGAAGACCGGGGTCGAGTCGTTGCCCGCGACGGTGACCGGGTAGTGCTCGCCGAGGAACTCGACGAGCAGCTCTTCGCCGACGACCGCGTTCTCCGGCGGCAGGTACGAGAGCAGGATGTGCTTGCCGATCGAGGGGCCCGCACCGGCGCTCGTCACGTACGAGCGGCGTCCGTGCGCGTCGACGAGCGGCTTGCCGTCCTTCGAGAGCACGGGCTCGCGGCCCAGCATGTAGCGCTTCGTGCCGCCGGACGACGCGTGGTCCTCGACGGTGAGCGTGCAGAGCACCGCGGCCGGCTCCGACGCGCGGTGCGCGACGTGCGCGTCCTTGCCGACGAAGTCGGGAGTCTTGACCCTGCCCCAGGCCATGCCGGCCTCGACCACGTTGTAGTCCGCGTCCAGCTCGAACCCGAAGGCGCGGTAGCACTTCTCGAGGCGACCGGTGGTGCCGTAGACGCCGATCCCGGCAGGGACGACTCCGTGCGGCTCCCCGGCCTCCCGGACGAGATCCCACAGCTTGGCGCCCTGCTCCATCGGCACGTAGAGCTCCCAGCCCAGCTCACCGACGTAGGAGATGCGCGACGCGAGCACGCGCAGGGAGTCGATCTCGATCGTGCGGCAACTCGCGAAGCCGAACGCCTCGTGCGACACGTCGTCGTTCGTCAGGCTCGCGAGGATGTCGCGCGAGCGCGGGCCCCAGAGGCCGAGCGTGGTCCACGCCGACGTGAGATCGGTGATCTGTGCGCTGCCGTCGGCGGGAGCGTGGTCGGCGTACCACTTCATGTCGGCCATACCGTGGGCGCCGCCCGTGACGACGCGAAACTGCTCGTCGCCGAGGCGCATCACCGTGAGGTCGCTCTTGAACGTCCCGCTCGGCGAGAGCACCGGGGTGTAGACGACCTTGCCGTTCGCAACATCCATCTGGCGCATCGAGACCCTCTGCACCGTCTCGAGCGCGCCCGGTCCCGCGACGTCGAAGATGCAGAACGCCGTCAGGTCGAACATCGCGGCACGATCGCGCATCGCCAGATGCTCGGCGTTGATGATCGGCGACCACCAGCGCGACTCCCACTCCGCCTCGCGCCGGTTGATGCGGTCGCCGTATTCCTCGAGCAGGTTCGCATTCGACTCGTACCACTGCGGACGCTCCCAGGCCGCGGCTTCGAAGAACACCGCGCCGAGCTCGCGCTCCCGCTCGTAGAACGGCGAGAGCCGCACACCGCGGTTCGAGTCCCATTGCTCGGCCGGGTGCACGATGCCGTAGGTCTTGTTGAATCCCTCCGCCGCACGCGCCTTCACGTGCTGCTTCGAGCGCTGACAGTCGTAGAAGCGTGCGATGTCGGACGACTGGAGGTCGATCTCGGACTCGCCGCGGGTCATCCACTCGGCGACGGCCCGGCCGACTCCCGGCCCTTCCTTCACCCACACCGCCGCTGCCGACCACAGCCCTTTGACCTCCGGCGTCTCGCCGAGCAACGGCAGGCCGTCGGGTGTGAGCGAGAGGATGCCGTTGATCGCGTACTTGATGCCGACCGACTCGTCGTTGAGCACGTCCGGGATCAGCTCGAGCGCGTCCTCCATCTGCTGCTGGAAGTCCTTCTCCGTGAACGGGAACTCCGTCGGCGACAGCGCCGCCTCCTCGTTCGACGGGATCTCCTCGGGGTCGTGCAGGATCGGGCGGTGCGCGTATGAGCCGATCTCGAGCCCGCTCCCGTCCTGGCGCTCGTACATGTTCGTGTCCATGTCGCGGACGATCGGGAACTCGATCGTGCCCTTCGTGTCCTTGAAATGCGGCACGGGACCGACGTCGATCATCTGGTGCACCGCCGGCGTCAGCGGAATGCTCGCACCGGCCATGCGGGCGATCTTCGGTGACCAGACACCGCAGCAGACGACGACGATCTCGGTCGCGATGTCGCCGCGCGACGTGCGGATGCCGGTGATGCGCCCGTGCTCGACGTCGATCCCGAGCACCTCGGTGTTCGCGAACACGCTCAGCGCGTCTTTTGCCTGCGCCCGCTCGCGCATGATCGTTCCGAAGCGCAGCGAGTCGACGATGCCGACCGACCTGGTGTAGAAGCCGCCGACGATCACCGACTCGTCGATGAACGGCACGAGCTCCTTCACCTGCGCGGGCGTGACGATCGACACGTCGTCGATCCCCCACGCCTTCGCCGACGACATCCGGCGCTGCAGCTCCTGCATCCGCTCCTCGGTGCGCGCAACCTCGATGCCGCCGCTCTCGGTGAAGACGCCCGCCTCGCGGTACTGACGCACCGAGTCGAGCGTCAGCTGTGTCATCTCCTTCGAGTGGTCGACGGGGAAGATGAAGTTCGACGCGTGCCCGGTCGAGCCGCCCGGGTTCGGCAGGGGCCCCTTGTCGAGCAGGACGAGGTCGGTCCAGCCGAGCTCGGCGAGGTGGCCGACAAGGCTGTTGCCGACGATGCCGGCGCCGATCACGACCGCGCGCGCGGTCGTCGGCCACTGGGAGGAGGTCTCAGTCATGGCACTGATATATCACGATGCGAGCAACACGTCACGCATCTCGCCCTCGAAGGTCTCGACGTGCCGGCGCATGAGCTCCGCCGCCCGTTCGCCGTTTCCCCGCAGGATCGCCTCGAGCAGCCCGGCGTGCTCGTCGACCGCAGCGCCGAGGTCGGTGCGGGCGAGCGCCAGCATCCAGATCCGCTGGGCGTGGGCGTAGTAGGTCTCGAGCGTCTCCGACAGGAACTCGTTGTGGCTCGCCCGGTAGACCGCCCGGTGGATGCGCTGGTCGAGCTCGATCAGGGCGCGGTCGTCACGGCGCCGCCGAGGGCCGAGCAGCGAGAGCAGCTCGTTCAGCTCGTCCAGATCGGCCTGAATCGCGCGCTCCGCTGCCAGTCGGGCCGCCTCGGGCTCGAGCACCAGCCGCACCTCGCAGAGCCGGGCGAGATCGCGCACATCGACGGTCGTGACGAAGATGCCGCGCCGCGGGAACACCTCGACGAGCCGTTCCTGGGCGAGCCGGCGGAGCGCCTCGCGGACGGGCGTCCGGCCGATCCCGAGCTCCGCCGTCAGCTCCGGCTCGCGCACCGCCGAGCCGGGGGGCAGCTCGAGCGACACGATCAGGTCGCGAATCGCGTAGTACGCCTGATCGGCGAGGGACAGCCCCTCCGTCGCCGGGTGTACGGAGCGAGGCGCACCTGGCTGGTCCGGGCCACGGAGATATATTACGCGCCCCTTCAGCGGCCACCCAGGACGAGCCCGGTGGGGCGCACGGACGAGCCCGTGCGCCCCACCGGCGAAGCTCACGTTCCCGGGGCCGGAGCCTGGGCCTTGGTGAACGGCGTCTTCTTGCTCAGCCAGGAATTGACCTGCGCCTGGTGAGCCTTCACGAACGCTTCGGCTGCCGCGGTGTTCGACATCTTCTTGACAGCCAGGTTGTAGGAGACCTGGTTCTGCTCGTCCGACGTCCAGCTGAACCGCTTGATGAAGTTCGCCACCGTCGGCGCGGTCTGCGCCAGGTTCTTGTCCATCACCTTGTACAGCGGGTACGGCGGATAGGAGCAGTTGATGTCCGCCGGCTTCAACTTCGCGCATTTCGCCGTGAACGGCGGGAGCGCCACCTGCGAGAACTTGTAGATCGCGTTCTGATACTGGGGCGTGTACCAGTAGAAGAGCACCGGCTTCTTCGCCTTGTAGTCCGTCTCGATCTCGGTGAGCTGAGCCGCCTCGGTGCCTGCGAAGACGACCTTGAGATTGATCCCGAGATTCTTCACGAGCGCCTGGTCGTTCGTGACGTAGCTCGGCGAACCGTCGAGGAACTGGCCCTGCGGCGACGACTGGGGTGTCACGAACAGCTTCCAGTCCTTCTTCACGCCCTGCCACGTCTTCAGCTCGGGATGCTGCTGCATCAGATACGTGGGGACGTACCAGCCGATGTTGCCGTTCGGCCCTTCGAGGCCGGCGTTGACGACCTGGTGCGAGCCCTGCACGTACTTGCTGTAGAGCGGCGAGTGGCCCCACACCTCGAGCACGGCGGAAACCTTGCCCTGCGTCATTGCCGGCCAGGCCGGGATCTCGTCGATCGTCAACAGATTGACCTTGTAACCGAGGTACTTCTGGATCACGTACTGGGCGACGACGTCGTTTGCGGTCGACCCCTCCCACGAGTTGTCGGCGAGGACGATCGTCGGCTTGCTCGACTTACCGCGAGTGAGCGCGCCCGAAGACGTCGCGGCGACCGCGGCCGACACGAGGCCGATCACCAGGAGAATTGCAGCGATCCGGCCGGGCCGGCGCCAAGTCCTCCTGGGTTGCTCCTTCACTGTCATGGTCCCTCCGTCGTTTGTGGCCTGCTGTGGACGTTAACCCTCTACAACCTTCTACGTTCTAAGACGCGGCAGCGCGCCCTCGGTTCGGGTTGGACTGACTGAGGCGGTCGAGGACGACCCCCATCAGGACCATCGCGAGACCGGCGGCAGCACCGAGGCCGACCTCAGAGCGCGAGAAACCGGTGACGACGTCGAGCCCCAGCCCGCCCGCTCCGACGAGCCCTGCGACGACGACCTCGGCCATGACGAGCAGGATCGTCTGGTTCACGGCGAGCATCACGTACGGACGCGCGATCGGCAGCTCGATCTTGAGCAGCAGCTGCCAGCGGCTCGACCCGAACGCGTGGCCCGCCTCGACGACGTCGCGCTGCACCGCCCTGAGGCCGAGCGTGGTCGCCCTCACCGCAGCAGGAAGGGCATAGATCACCGACGCGAGGAGGCCCGCGACGTTGCCGACTCCGAACAGCGCCACGACCGGGATCAGGTAGACGAACGCCGGCAGTGTCTGCAGGAAGTCGAGGATCGGCCGGAGGACCTGGTCGACCGCGCGCCAGCGATAGGCGGCGATGCCGAGCGGGATGCCGACTGCGAGGTCGAGGACGAGCGCGACGAGAACGAGACTGAGCGTGATCATCGCGCTCGTCCAGGCATTGAAGTCGTAGGACGTCGTGCCCTGGAACGTGTAGCCGACCGGAGCCTGCAGGAGCCCGAGCAGCACGACGCACGTTGCGAGCAGGATGCCGCGGCGCATGCCGCCGCGAGCCCAGCCGACCGCGCACACTGCCGCCGCGACGAGCCACCACGGGAGCTCGCCCAGCCAGCGCTGCAGCGGGTTGAGGATCTCGAGCGTCAGGAAGCTCGAGATCGGTTCCGTCACCCCGGCGAGGTGCTCGGTCAGCCAGTTCATGCCGTTCGTCACCTGCGTGACGATCGAGAAGCCCCACGCCGACGGCCAGTCGCCGAGGTTGAGCGCGTACTGGGCGACGAGGATCGTCACGAAGACACCGCCCCACAGGAGGAGCAGCGCCCGGCGGGAGAGACGGCCGGTGCCGCCGCTGTGCGAACGGTCGTAGCGGAGCCCGAACGCCCCCGAGGTGCGGTCGAGCCACATCGCCATGAACACGATCAGCAGCCCGGCCACCGCGCCCTCGCCGATCTCCTGGTTCTGCAGCGCTGCGAGCACCGGGTCGCCGAGGCCGCCCGCGCCGACCATCGAGGCGATCACGACGATCGAGAGCGCCATCATGATCACCTGGTTCAGGCCGAGCATGATCGACTGCGCGGCGAGCGGCAGCTGGATGCGCCGGAGCACCTGACTGCGGGTCGCGCCGAACGACTGGGCCGCCTCGATCGCATCGCCGCGGACCGAGAGGATCCCCAGCTCGGTGAACCGCACGAGCGGCGGGACCGCATAGATGAACGTCGCCACGATCCCGGCCGGGTTGCCGATCGAGAAGAGCACGACGATCGGCACGAGATAGGCGAACGCCGGCATGATCTGCATCAGATCGAGCACCGGCCGGACTGTCTTGCTCACGGACGGCCACACGGCGCAGGCGATGCCGAGCGGGATGCCGACGATCGTCGAGAGGACGATCGACACGGCCATCAGGGAGAGCGTGGTCATCGCACTCGACCACATGACGGCGATCCCGTCCGGGCCGCCGTTCGGGATCTGCAGAACGCCGAACGACGCCACCATCAGCGCGGCGAAGAGCGCCGTCCGCCACGTGCCGACGAGCCAGGCGACGACGGTCGCGACGACGAGGACCCCGACCCACGTCATCCAGTTGAGGAGATCGATCACCCGGTTCGTCGCGTCGTTCAGCAGGTTGGCGAAACCGCCGATCACGTGGTGCAGGAAGAAGTTCGTCTGCTGGTTGTCGGTGACCCAGTTGCTGAGCCGGTCGAACCAGCTCGGGACGCCGCCGCCGAGCACCCAGTTGGTCGGGAAGCCGCTGTGGAAGCCGCTCGTCGCGATGCCGATCACGCAGATCACGGCTGCCCCGGCGAGCGGAAGCAGGTAGCGCCGCAGCACCGTCTGCCCGCCGTCGGCGAAGGCGCGCGCACGGGCGAACGGGTTTGCACCCGCCTTGCCCGCTTCCGTCGCGGTCGATGCGGACATCGCCGCGGCCTCAGGCCGGCCCGGCCGGGCCCGCGTTGAACGCAGGCTCCTCGGGAACGTCGTGCTCGTCGCGGCCGGCAAGGACGTGGATGACCATCCGGCGGTCGAGCACGCCCACGAGCTCGCCGTTCGCGTCGACGACGCCGATCGGCCCCGTCGAGCCGAAGATGACGGGAAGCAGCTCGCCCAGGCGCTGGTCTTGCTGGACGACATGCTCGGGCGTGACTGCGCCGGTGTGCGGCTGGGTCGCGAACGAGGCGGTCAGCACCTTCCCGCGCGGCACGTCCCGCACGAACTCGCGCACGTAGTCGTCTGCGGGCGCACCGACGATCTCGGACGGCAGGCCGACCTGGACGAACCTTCCGTCCTTCATGATCGCGATCCGGTCGCCGATCTTCAGCGCCTCGTCGAGGTCGTGCGTCACGAAGAGCACCGTCTTGTGCAACCGGGCCTGCAGGCGCAGCACCTCGTCCTGCATCTCGCGGCGGATCAGTGGATCGAGCGCCGAGAACGCCTCATCGAAGATCAGCACCTCCGGATCGACGGCGAGCGCGCGTGCAAGCCCGACGCGCTGCTGCATGCCGCCGCTCAGCTGGTCGGGGTACGAGCGCTCGACCGAGGCGAGCCCGACCACGCCGAGCAGCTCTCGCGCCCGCTCGTGGCGCTTCGTCTTGTCGATCCCCTGCACCTCGAGCCCGTAGGCGACGTTGTCGATCACCGTCCGGTGCGGGAAGAGGCCGAAGTGCTGGAACACCATCGAGACCTTCGTGCGGCGAATCTCGCGCAGCCTCTTCGCGTCGGCGCCGAGGACGTCCAGACCGCAGATGCTGATCCTTCCCGACGTGGGCTCGACCAGACGCGTGATGCAGCGGACGAGCGTCGACTTGCCGCTCCCCGAGAGGCCCATGATCACGAACACCTCGCCACGGCCGACGTCGAACGAGATGTCCCTCGAGGCGACCGTGCAGCCCGTCTTCGCCATCAGCTCCGCTCTCGGCAGATCGGCGTCGCTGCTCCCGATCACCTTCTCGGCGTGCGGGCCGAACACCTTCCAGACGTCGCGGCACGACACCTGGACGTCGCCCCCGACGCCCGTCTTCTCCGGGAGGACCTCCGCGGGCGACGTCACCGCTCCGTCACCTCCGAATGCGTGGGCGCCGCACGCATCTGCCGCGGAGCGGGTGCAGATGTCGCTGCGGTTCTCGTGCCCACGAAAGTCGCCGGTGACTCTATCCCACGTCCGCGCAAGCGATCGACTCTTGCACCGACCGTGCGGGCGCGTCAAGGGAAATCCTGAGCGTATTCTCTCGGCTGATTCTTCGACCGAAGGGAAACCCCACGTGACCTCAACGATGCCATCGTCCCTCCAGATCGCCCAGGAGGCCGTGCTCAAGCCGATCACCGAGATCGCGGCTGCGGCCGGGCTCGAGCCCGACGAGATCGACCCCTACGGCCGCTACAAGGCGAAGGTCTCGCTGTCGGTGCTCGACCGCCTCGCAGACAAAGCGGACGGGAAGCTGATCGACGTGACGGCGATCACGCCGACGAAGGCGGGCGAGGGAAAGACGACGACATCGGTATCGCTCACGCAGGGGCTCGGCTACCTCGGCAAGAGCGTCGCGCTCTGCCTGCGCGAGGCCTCACTCGGCCCGGTCTTCGGGATCAAGGGCGGTGCCGCCGGCGGCGGCTACACGCAGGTCGTGCCGATGGAGGACATGAACCTGCATTTCACGGGCGACATCCACGCGATCGGAGCGGCCAACAACCTGCTCGCCGCGATGCTCGAGGCGCATCTGCTGCACGGCAACGTGCTCGGCATCGACCCGCTGTCGATCAACTGGCGGCGCTGCATGGACATCAACGACCGCTCGCTGCGCGACATCGTGGTCGGCCTCGGCGGCAAGGCGAACGGCAACCCGCGTCAGACCGGTTTCGACATCACCGCGGCATCGGAGGTGATGGCGATCGCAGCCGTCGCGTCCGACCTGAAGGACCTGCGTGTGAGACTGGGAGCGATCACCGTCGGAAACACCTACGACGGCGAGCCCGTCACCGCCGAGCAATTGCAGGCCGCCGGCTCGATGGCCGTGCTGCTCAAGGAGACGATCAAGCCGAATCTCGTGCAGACGCTCGAGGGCCAGCCCGCGTTCGTGCACTGCGGTCCGTTTGCCAACATCGCGCACGGCAACAACTCGGTCGTCGCGGATCGCGTCGCGCTCAAGCTGAGCGATTACGTGGTCACGGAGAGCGGCTTCGGCTCGGACATGGGCATGGAGAAGTTCTTCGACATCGTCTGCCGCCTCGGCAACCTGCGGCCCGACGCGGTCGTGCTCGTCGCGACGGTCAAGGCGCTCAAGCACCACGCGGGCGACCCGGACGGCGGCATGGAGGCGATCGAAGCCGGCGCCGCGAACATGACGCGCCATCTCGGGATCATCCGGGAGTTCGGGCTGAACGCTGTCGTGGCCGTGAACGCGTTCCCGGGCGATACGACCGACGAGGTCGAGTTGGTGAAGCGGATCGCACTCGAGCACGGAGCCTACGCGGCGGAGGCCAACAACGGCTTCCTGCGCGGCGGCGAGGGTGGAGCGGCGCTCGCAGAAGCAGTGGTCGCGGCGGCCGACGAGCCGTCGAAGTTCGATTTCGTCTACCCCCTCGATGCACCGATCGAGGAGAAGATCGAGTTGATCGCAAAACGTGTCTACGGTGCCGACGGGATCAACCTGCTGCCCGCAGCACGCGCCAAGATCAAGGCGTTCAACGAGACCGGGCTCGACAAGCTGCCGATCTGCATGGCGAAAACGCACCTCTCCCTGTCGGCCGACCCGCTGCTCGCAAACGCACCCACCGGATTCACCGTGGGCGTGCGCGACCTGCGCGCCTACACGGGTGCCGGCTGGATCGTCGCCCTCTGCGGCGACATGCAGACGATGCCGGGTCTCGGCAGGAAGCCTGCCGCGATGAGCGTCGACATCGACGAGCACGGCGAGACGGTCGGGCTCTTCTAGGAGATCGGCTCAGCTCCGCACGCGTTCGTTCCCGGGGTCGTACAGCGCATCGGGAGCGACGCGTGCGGGGACGAGCTCGCCGAAGACGTCGACTCGCACCTCCGCCCCCTCCTCGAATCCCGACGGCAGCTTGGCCAGCGCGACGTTGCGCCGGACGGTGAAGCCGTAGGCCGCGCTGCGGACGCGCCCGATCACCGCGCCGTCGTTCGCCCGCACCGCCTCCCCGCCGTAGATCGTCAGGTAGTCGCCCGCGCCGACGACGAGCGTTCGGAGCCGCTGCGCGGGCGCACGGTCGAGCTCCGGGCGCTTGGCGCGCGGGACGCAGAAGCCGAGGCCGGCCTCGAACGGCGTGTCGGAGCTCGTCAGGTCGGCGCCGAAGTAGCGGTAGCCCTTCTCGATGCGGAGCGAATCGAGCGCCACATAGCCCACCGGCTCGGGCGACGCCGCGGTCATCAGCGCGTCCCACACCTGCACGGCGTCGCGGCGGGCCGTGTAGAGCTCGTAGCCGAGCTCGCCGACGTAGGTGATCCGCTGCGCGAGCACCGCTGCGCTCCCGATGCGAAGCGTCCTTGCGGTGCGAAACGGGAACGCCTCGTTCGACACATCGGCGCCCGTCACTGCCGCGAGCGCCTCGCGCGCAGCAGGCCCCCAGATCCCGATCACCGCGAGGTCGTCGGTGACATCGTCGATCGTGACGTCACCCTGTGCGAACAGCTCGAGAAACCCACGGTCGCTGTCGACGGCGCCCGCGCCGGTGACGATGCGAAACCGCTCCTCGCCGAGCCGTGTCACGGTCACGTCGCCGACGATGCCGCCGCGCTCGTCGAGCAACTGCGTGTAGACGACGGAACCGATGGGCCTGTCGACCTGGTTGCCGCACACGCGGTCGAGCAGGCCGAGCGCATCGGCTCCCGCGACCTCGAGCTTGCCGAACGATGTCAGGTCGATGATCCCGATCCGCTCCCGCATCGCCGCGTGCTCGACGGCGACCCGGTCGTGGAACGGCGGCCGAGCCCAGCCGAAAGCGCGCTGATCCTCGCCTGCGCGCCGCCAGTGCTCGCCTGGACGAAAGTAGTCGACCCGCTCCCAGCCGTTCTTGCACCCGAACACCGCACCGAGCTCCTGCAAGCGGCCGTGCAGCGGGCTGAGGCGCCGCGGCCGGCCGGCCTCCGAGACGTCGAACGGGTAGCGCTGCCGGTAGTAGTACTTGTAGATCTCCCGCGCGCCCGCGGCGGCGAAGCCCGGGTCGCGATACGGGCCGCCGAAGCGCCACGGCCGGTAGGGCTGCACGTCGACGTCGGCCGCACCGGTCGTGATGAGCCCGGCGAGCGCTCGGCCGAGCCCGCCGGCGCCGCCGAAGCCGTTCAGCGACAGGCCCGCGGCGAGCCAGAACCCACGCACGCCCGGCATCGGCCCGAGCAGCGGGTTGCCGTCGGGCGTCATTGCATCCGGGTGGCAGACGAGCGCGGTCACACCGGCGTCGTCCAGGAACGGGAACCGCCTCACGGCCCCCGCCATCAACTGCTGGAACCGTGCGGGGTCCGCGGGCAGCATCCTCGAGCCGTGCTCCCACGGCACGCCGTCGTGCCAGCGCGACACCGGGTTCGGCTCGTAGCCGCCGAAGAGGACGCCCCCGCTCTCGGCCTTGCCGTAGATGAGGTTGTCGGTGTCGCGGAAGCAGGGCATCTCGCGCGAGAGCTCGTGTCCCTCGACCGCGTGCAGCGCGATGTGCTGGTGATCGACGGGGATCGAGCAGGCGAACGTGCCGACCATCGCGGCGATCTGCGGTGCCCACATCCCGGCGGCGTTCACCACCGTCTCCGCCTCGATCCGTCCATGCTCCGTCAGGACCGCTCGCACCTCGTGACGAGGCCCGAGCTCGATGCCGGTCACGCGCGTGTTGATCCGCACCTCGACGCCGAGCTCGCGCGCGGCGTTCGCGACCGCATACGTCGCGATGTGCGGGTCGACGTAGCCGTCGCCCGGCATCCAGACAGCGCCGTAGAGCGAGTCGGCGCGTCGCCTCCGGCAGGAGACGCCGCACTTCTTCCGGCCCGACGAGCTCCGCCTCGAGGCCGATGCCGTGGGCGCGACTGACGCCCCGGCGGAGCTCGAGGAAGCTCTCAGGGCTCGACGCGATCCGCAGCGAGCCGACCGTCTCGAAGACGCCGAGCTCCCGATAGAGCTCAACGCTGTAGCGGCGGAACCGCATCATGGTCGGCGACGGGTTGAACTGCGTCACGAGCCCCGCCGCGTGGTGCGTCGAGCCGCTCGTCAGCTCGCCTTTCTCGACCAGCACGACGTTCTGCACGCCCGCTTTCGCGAGGTGGTACGCGCAGCTGACCCCGGCGATCCCGCCGCCGATGACGACGGTGCTCACACCGTCTCCCGCAGCTCCGAGGTCCACGCGACGATGCTCGTCCGGTCGCCCCGAAAGACGTCGCGTGCGGTCTCGACGACGAGGCCGGCCGAGTCGTACGCAGTCCGGTCGACGAGCATGAGCGGCGCCCCGACCGGCAGGCCGAGCACCTCCGCTTCCTCGGCGTCGGCGAGCACGGGCTCGATCCGCTCGACAGCCCGCACGGGTGCCGCGTCGAAGTGCTCGTCGAGCAGGTCGTAGAGCGACCCGGTCAGGTCGCAGCGCGAGCAGTCCCGCGAACCGGTCGGCCGGAAAGCTCGAGCGCTCGAGGGCGAGCGGCTCGCCGTCGGCGAGCCGGACGCGCATGACCTCGATCGAGCCGTGCGCCGTGCGGGCCGACAGAACTCGGGCGCCCGCCGCGACTCCCTGCCTGCGCAGCTGCTCGGATAGTCCGCTGAACGTCCCGAGATCGCGTTCGAGCTTCGGCTGTGCAACGAACGAGCCGCCGTTGCGGCCGATCGCTCGTCGAAGCAGCCCGCGGGACTCGAGAGTCTGCAGCGCCTGCCGAACGGTCATGCGGCTGACACCGTGCTTGGCCGCGAGCTCACGCTCGGCCGGAAGCCGGTCGCCGGGAGTGAGCTCTCCAGACGCAATCGCCTGTTCGACGTGCGCGACGATCCGCGCGTACTTCATGCGCGAATCCGCTCTCCCTTCGGGTCGTACAGCGGCTCGGCGCGCACCTCGGCGGTCACCCAGTCGCCGAAGATGTCGACCTCGAGCGGCGTGCCCGGATCGCCGTGGGCGAGCGGGACGTAGGCGAACGCGATGCTCGCGTCGACGGCGTACCCGTAGCCGCCGCTCGTCACGCGGCCGACGATCTCGCCGTCTGCTGCGCGGACCGGCTCGGAGCCGAGCGCGATCGCGCGCGGATCGTCGAGCACGAGGCAGACGAGCTTCTGCTGTTGCTGCT
Source organism: uncultured Thermoleophilia bacterium (assembly GCA_963779535.1). Taxonomy (GTDB): domain Bacteria; phylum Actinomycetota; class Thermoleophilia; order Gaiellales; family Gaiellaceae; genus PALSA-600. The sequence continues at coordinate 71,463 of CAVZYP010000006.1, forward strand.
GCTCGCGGAGCGCGTCGCGGCCGATGAAGTCGCCCTTGTCGCGCTTGACCGCGAACGCGAGACCGGCCTCGTCGGGCGTCGTCTCCGCGTTCAGGTCGCTCCCCCACGCCCGGTAGCCCTTCTCGAGCCGGAGCGAATCGATCGCGCGGTAGCCGCCCGGCGTCACACCGCCTCCGGCGACGAGCGTGTCCCAGAGCTGCAGGCCGTACTCGGACGGGCAGTACAGCTCCCAGCCGAGCTCGCCGACGTAGGTGACGCGCGATGCGATCACCGGGACGTCTCCGACCGAGATCTCCCGCGAGGTCATGTACGGGAAGCCGAGCGGCGTCTTCGTCAGCGGCTGCAGCACCTCGCGGGCGCTCGGCCCCCAGAGGCAGAGGCACGCGTACGCGGACGTCACGTCGTTCACGTAGACGGATCCGTCGCGCGGCGCGTTGCGCTCGAGCCAGGCACGGTCGTGATTGCCGAACGCCGTGCCGGTGACGAGCAGGAACCGGTCTGCGGCGCGCCGCGTGACCGACAGGTCGGCCTCGATGCCTCCGCGGGCGTTCAGCAGCTGGGTGTAGACGATCGTGCCGACGGGCCGGTCGACTCTGTTCGCGCACAGGCGCTCGAGGAACGCGAGCGCGCCGGGCCCGAGCACCTCGAGCTTCGAGAACGACGACTGGTCGAAGAGCGCCGCCGACTCCCGCGCGGCCCGCGCCTCGACCTCGATCGCCGGCGACCAGTTCTCCCCCGCCCAGCCGCGCGGCCGCAGCGACTCGTCGCCGCCTGCCGCGTTCGACTCGTACCAGTTGACGCGCTCCCAGCCGCCCTTCTCGCCGAATGCCGCGCCGAGCTCGCGGTGGCGCGCGTACGACGGGCGAGACCCGCAGCGGCCGCCCGGCCTGCTTCTCCTCGCCCGGGTACTTGATGTCGTAGTACTGCGACAGCGCCTCGTACGAGCGCGCGAGCGTGTAGCTCTGGCTCGCGGTACTGCCGGCCGAAGCGGCGGAGATCGAGCGGCCAGACGTCCCACTCCGGACGGCCGTCGACGATCCACTCGCCCATCACCTTGCCGATGCCGCCGGCGCCGGCGAGGCCGTGCGCGCAACCTCCGGCGGCCACCCAGAAGCCGGGAACGTCGGTCTCGCCGAGCAGGAAGTCGGCGTCGGGCGTGAAGGCCTCCGGCCCGTTGAAGAACATCTTCACCTCGGCGGTCTCCATCGCCGGCACCCGCGTCGATCGCGTTCGCAAAGAGCTCCTCCATCCGGTCCCACTCCTCCGGCAGGAGCTTGCGCCTCGAATCCCTCGGGGATGCCGTCGAGCGCCCACGGCGCGGGCTTGCGCTCGTAGCCGCCCATCACGAGGCCGCCGACCTCGGTGCGGAAGTAGACGAGGTTGTCCGGATCGCGCAGCGTCGGCAGCGGCTCGAGCGGCGGGTCGAACGGCTCCGTGATCAGGTACTGGTGGCCGTACGGGATGATCGGCAGCTCGACGCCGACCAGGCGCGCGAGCTCGGGCGCGTACATGCCCGCCGCGTTCGACGACCACCTCGCACTCGATGCGCCCGGCATCCGTCTCGACCGCGGCAACGCGTCCGTCCTTCGTCTCGATCCCGGTCACGCGCACGCGGGTCTCGATCTGCGCGCCCAGCCGCCGCGCCGCATCGGCGAGCGAGAACGTGAGCTGCGATCGGGTCGAGGTAGCCGTCGTCCGGGATGAACGCCGCGGCGAGCACGCCGTCGGTGCTCATCGGCGGAAAGCGCTCCTGCGCCTCCTGCGCGGAGACGATCTCCATCGGCAGCCCGAACGTCTTCGCCCACGCCGCCTGACGCCGGATCTCCTCGAGCCGGGGCTGCGACGACGCGAGCCGCAGGCCGCCGAGCTGGTGCCAGCCGGGGTCGTTGCCCGTGAGCTCCTTCAGCTCCGCGTAGAGGCCGACGGAGTACTGCATCATCCTCGTCAGCGAGATCGACGACCGGAGCTGGCCGACGAGGCCCGCGGAGTGCCAGGTCGAGCCGTGCGTCAGCTGGTACTGCTCGAGGAGCACCGAGTCCGTCCAGCCGAGCTTCGCGAGGTGGTAGAGGATCGAGCAGCCGATGACGCCGCCCCCGATCACCACCGCCCGCGCGCGCTCCGGGATCACGCGGCCGAGTAAAGCACGTCCCTTCGGTTTGGTCTAGGCCAATTGTAGGATCGCCGGTGGCCCTGGAGGACGTCCTGGAGGCGGTGCCGGAGCTGCGCGGCGCGCGGGACGTCGAGCCGCTCGCGGGCGGCCTCACGAACACGAACTACAAGGTCACGACGCCGGAGGGCCGCTACGTCGTCCGGATCGCGGGCCAAGGACACCGGGCTGCTCGCGATCGACCGCGAGAACGAGGCTCACAACACGATCGCCGCAGCCGAGGCCGGCGTCGGCGCACCGGTCGTCGCGGTCCTGCCGGAGCACGACGCGCTCGTCCTCGCGTTCCTCGACGGCGAGGTGATGGATGCGGAGAAGCTCCGGCGCGGCGATCGGCTCGAGTCGTCGCGGCGGCCTGCCGCCGCCTCCACGGCGGCCGCCGGTTCCTGCACGACTTCGACATGTTCGAGATCCAGCGCGGCTACGTCCGCGTCGTCGCACGAGCACGGCTTCCGGCTCCCCGACCGCTATGTCGAGTTCGAGCCGCAGGTGCGGGAGCTCGAGCAGGCGATGCGCGTGCGCGCCGAGCCGACCGTGCCGTGCAACAACGACCTGCTCGCGGAGAACTTCATCGACGTCGACGGGGCGATGCGCCTGATCGACTACGAGTACTCCGGCAACAACGAGCCGTCGTTCGAGCTCGGGAACATCTGGAGCGAGTCGAACCTCTCGCTCGCGCAGCTCGAGGAGCTCGTCGCGCACTACTACGGCCGGCCGCTCCGCAACAAGGTCGCGCGTGCCCGGCTCTGGGGCCTGATGTCGAAGTACGGCTGGACGCTCTGGGGCTCGATCCAGGACGGGGTCTCGGAGCTCGACTTCGACTTCTGGAGCTGGGCGATGGAGAAGTACGACCGGGCCGTCACGGAGTTCGACGGGCCGGAGTTCGAGCAGCTGCTCGCGGACGTCGCAGCAGAGCGAGCGACGTAGGAGCAAACGAGCACCGGCGTCAGGACGGACTCGCAACGATCGGCTGGTCGAACTCGACTCGACCGTCGACGGTCGGTCGCCGATCAGCGGCACTTACGTGAGCGAGACGAGGGCGATCCCGCACGCGACGACGACCGCGCCTGCGACGCGCGTCCTGCCGACCGGCTCGGCGAGGAAGCGGCCCGCGAGGAGCGCCGTCACGACGACGCTCGTCTCGCGGACCGCAGCGACGGGTGCCGCGGCCGCCCGCTGCAGCGCGAGCAGCACCAGGCAGTAGGCGCCGAAGGTCGCGACGCCGGCGACGAGCGTCGAGGGGGTGATCTCGGCGCGCAGCGCACGCAAGCCCCTTCGTGCCTCCGACATAGGAGGCGTAGAGGAGCGCCGGCGCGAGCATCGAGATCTCGAGATAGGAGAGCGCGGCGGCGTGGGTGACGCCTCGCTTGTCGACCAGCGTGTACGTCGCGATCACGCAGGCGATCACGAGGCCGAAGACCACGCCGGCCCTCGCAGTCGGCCTGAGGCCGCGGACGAGCAGGATCCCCGCACCGACGAGGCAGACGCCGACCACCTGTCCGACCGAGGTCGCGTGACCGAGCACGACGATGCCGATCACGAGCACCAGCACCGGCGCGACACCCCGCGAGACCGGATAGACCACGGAGAGCGGCAGCAGGCGGTAGGCGGTGACGAGGAGCGCGAAGTACAGGAGCTGCAGCGCCCCGCTCGCGACGATGTACGGCCAGACGGCCGAGTCCATGTGCCACGCGAGGTACGCCGGGACGGCGAACACGACCTCGGCCGTCAGAAGCGCAACCGCCGTCGCTGCCTGCGGGTCGCGTGCCCGCGCCAGCAGCACGTTCCACACTGCGTGCACGAGGGCGGCGGTGAGCGCCAGCAGCAACGCCGTCGTCGTCATGCGCCAACACTACGATCCTGACCCGGTGGCCACGCGTGCTCTGATCTTCGACTTCAACGGCACGCTCTCGGACGACGAGCCCATTCTCTGCGAGATCTTCATCCGTCTCTTCGCCGAGCACGGCAGGCCGATGTCGGCTCAGGAGTACTTCGACGAGCTCGCCGGCCTCTCCGACCCGGAGATCGTGCGCACGTGGCTGGGCCGCGACCATCCCGATGTGGACGCCGTTATCGCGGAGCGCGTCGAGCTCTACCGGACGGCGGTCGCAGACGGCTCGTCCGTGTACGAGCACACGCGCGAGGCGGTCGCATACGCAGCGGAGCGCGTCCCGCTCGCGATCTGCTCGGGAGCGGTTCGCGCGGAGATCGAGCCGGTGGTCGAGGCGGCCGGCATCGCGCCGTTGCTGCAGGCCATCGTCTCGTCCGACGACGTCGCCGAGGGCAAGCCGCACCCGGAGGGGTATCTGAAGGCGCTCGCGTCGCTCGGGGCGGAGGCGGCAGAGACCGTCGTCTTCGAGGACACCGAGGCGGGAATCGCGTCGGCACGGGCGGCAGGCGTCGGGCACGTGCTCGCGGTGCGCGGGACACTCGATCCGAGCCGCCTCGCCGAGGCCGATGAGCTGATCGACCGCATCGACATCGACGTGATGCGGCGCCTGCTGGACTGATGCTCGTCATCGCCCACCGCGGCGCCTCTGCCTATCTGCCGGAGAACACGCTGCCCGCCTTCGAGCGGGCGATCGAGCAGGGCGCGGACTTCGTCGAGTTCGACGTGCACAACGACCTGAGCGTCACCCACGACGCGCCGCAACGCGGGATCGTCTACCCCACGCTGGCCGAGGTGCTCGACCTCTGCCACGGACGCATCGGCGTGATGGTCGAGCTGAAGCGCCCGCGCGGCGACACCGTGCAGCGCGCGCTCGCCCTGATGCACGACGACGACGTGCTCGTCTGCTTCCAGCGGCGCGCGATCGAGGAGGCGCATGCTCTGCGGCGCGCGATCCGCACCGTGCAGCACGTCGGGCTCGGTGTCTCGATTCGGCGGGCGGCCGGCGGGTGGGCGGTCGGCTTTCGCAACGATCGCCTGACCCGGCGCGGGCTCGAGACCGCGCGGCGCTACGGCCTGGAGACGACCGTCTTCACGGTGAACGACGAGGACCGGATCGCCGAGCTCGGCCGGCTCGGGGTCACGGGCGTCTTTACGGATTATCCGGATCGAGCACTGGCAGCGCTGGGCCGTCGTCCGGCAGGCTGATCAGCTTCGCGCCTTCGGACGGGATCCGCGCGACGACCTGCGCGCCGACCGGCAGGGCGGCGGCACGCGCCGTCGACATGTCGGCGATCAGGCTCGTCGCCGCTGCCGGTCACCTTCAGCCGCGTCACCGGCCCGAGGAAGGTCTGCGTCAGCACCTCGCCCGACGAACGAGTTCGGCGCCGGCGCCGTTCGTCGGGGCTTCCAGCTCGAGCGACTCGGGCCGGATCAGCACGAGCACGCGCTCACCGTTCTGCCGCCCGCGCGCGGCGTCGACCTGGAGCCGGATGCCCGCGTGCTCCACCTCGCCGGATGCCCCGTCGATCACGACCGCTTCGAGGCGGTTCATCGTCCCGATGAACTCCGCGACGAACGGCGTCGCCGGCGCCGTGTACATCTCCGCGGGCGTGCCCATCTGCTCGATCACGCCGCCGTACATCACCGCGACGTGGTCGGAGACCGCAAGCGCCTCTTCCTGGTCGTGCGTGACGTACAGCGTGGTGATGCCGAGCTCGAGCTGGATGCGGCGGATCTCCTCGCGCAGCTGCACGCGCACCTTCGCGTCGAGCGCCGACAGCGGCTCGTCGAGCAGCAGCACGCGCGGCTCGATCGCGAGCGCGCGGGCGAGTGCGACCCGCTGCTGCATGCCGCCCGAGAGCTGATGCGGATAGCGGTCGCCGCGTGCCCGAGGCCGACGAGCTCGAGCAGCTCGTCCACACGCTTGCCACGGTCCTGCTTGTGCTTGCCGCGGATCTTCAGCCCGAACTCGACGTTCTGGCGCGCTGTCATGTTCGGGAACAGCGAGTACGCCTGGAAGACCATCCCCATGTCGCGCTTGTTGGGCGCGACGCTCGTCACGTCCTTGCCGTCGACGACGATGCGGCCCTGCGTTCGGGCCGGTCGAAGCCGGCGACGAGGCGCAGCGCGGTCGTCTTGCCGCACCCGGACGGACCGAGCAGCGAGAGGAACTCGCCTTCGCCGAGCGAGATGTTGATCCCGTTCAGCGCCTTGACCGTGCCGAAGTCGCGGTGCAGGTTCTCGAGCTGGAGGTAGGTCATCTGCCGGCCGCCACGACCCGGGACTGGCTGCGGCTCCGCCCGACCACGACGAGCAGCGAGAGCATCGCCGCCCAGGTGATGCCGAAGCTCATCAGCGTGAGCGCACCCGCCGGGATAGCCCTGCGACTCGTTCACGTACTGGATGAAGATCGGGAAGGTGTGGAAGGCGGCGAGGTTCGCGATCGTGAACTCGCCCATCACGATCGCGAGCGTCAGGAACGACGCCGCCAGGGCCGCCGCGCGGATGTTCGGCAGGATCACGCGTGAAGAGCGTCGTCCCCCAGCGCGCGCCGAGGCTCTGCGACGCCTCGGTCAGGGTGTGCACGTCGATCGAGCGGAAACCGGCGTCGAGCGAGAAGAACATGTACGGGAACGCGAGGATCACGTACGCGGCCGGCGAGGAAGCCCCAGGGCTGCTGCGTAGAACCAGCGCGGGCGTCCCCTTGAAGACCTTGAGCAGCCCGACGACCATCACGATCGGCGGGACGACGAACGGGATGAGCGCCAGGAACGCGATCACCGGCCGCAGCCTCGGCACCTTCAGGTGCACCGAGGTAGATCGTCGGCACGAAGAGCGCGAGACTGATCACGATCGTCTCGAGCGCGAGCAGGAACGAGATCCTGAGCGTCTGCCAGAAGTCGCGGTTGTGGATCACCCAGCCGTAGTTGTGCAGCGGTGCAGCACTTGCCCGTCTGGTTCGCTCTTGAGGCTGAAGAGCAGCGTCGCGAAGAGCGGGCATCAGGAAGTAGGCGGCGCGCGAGCAGCAGCCAGATGCACTGCCGACGGCGCGATGTACCGCCGCGACCTCACTTCGCCCACCTCGCCGCACGCCGCTGCAGCGGGATGTAGATGCAGCATCATCCCCGCGAGCACGACGAACATCCCGAACGCCATCGCCTGCGCGAGGTGCGGGTTGTTGAGCACGTTGCCGGTGTAGTAGGCGCCGATCAGGATCGGGACGATGTTCACCGAGCCGGAGGTGAGGCTGTACGCCGTCGCGTAGGCCGCGAAGGCGTTGCCGAAGAGCAGGATGATCGCGCCGAGGATCGACGGCATCAGCACCGGCAGGCCGACGTAGCGCCAGAACTGCCACTGGCTCGCGCCGAGATTGGAGGCGGCCTCACGCCATTCCTTGCGCAGCCCGTCGATCGCGGGCGCGATCACGAGGATCATCAGCGGCAGCTGGAAGTACAGGTAGGCGAGCTCGACGCCGGTCTTCGAGAAGAGGCTGAAGCCGTGCGCGGTCGGGTCGTAGCCGTGGTTGCGCAGGAAGACCGTCACGATCCCGAGCGGGCCGAGCGTCGCGATGAACGCGAACGCGAGCGGGATGCCGCCGAAGTTCGCGGCGACGCCCGAGAAGGTCGTCAGCGCCGGAGCGGATCCAGCTTCGGCGTCCCGTCACGGATCGCGGCGTACGCGATGAAGAGACCGACGATGCCGCCGAGCAGGGCGGTGACGAGGCTGATCTCGATGCTCGTCTTGTACGCGTCGATGTACGGGTGCTTGAAGAGCAGCCGGATGTTCGCGAGCGTCCAGCCGCCCGTCGTCCCCTGGAAGGCGCCGATGAGCACCGAGACCGCCGGCAGGAACAGAAAGAGGATCGTGTACGCGAAGAACGGCAGCGTCCCGATCCACGCGAGAGAGAGACGCCTCCGGCCGGACGCGAGTGTCCGGCCGGAGGGCCTCAGGTGCTGCTTGAACCGTCGAGATCGGGCTACCCGACCTTCGTCGGCCACTCGGTGGCGATCAGGTTCTTCGCCTTCGTCTGCTGCCCGATGCTCGCGAACTTCACCTTCGCGTAGATCGCCGCCGACGGCAGCGCGGTGAGCAGCGCCTTCGGGATCATCTTGCGCTGCGGCCAGGTCGTTGAACCGGGCCGGATGCGCGAAGCCCTTCAGGTAGAGGAGCTGACCCTGGTCGGAGTAGATGAACTCCTCCCAGAGCCGAGCCGCGTACGGGTGCGGAGCGGTCGCGTTGACCGCCTGCGCGTAGTAGCCGCCGTAGACGCCGTCGCGTCGGGATCGTAAACGCCCCAGTTCGCCGCCGGGAACTCCTTGACGTACGCGAGGTTGTTGTAGTCCCAGTCGATCGAGATCGGCGTCTGGCCCGATGCGACCGTCTGCGGGGTCGTCTGCACCGGGATGTAGTTGCCCGACTTCTTCAGCGCTGCGAAGAAGTCGATTCCCGGGCCGACGTCCGACAGCGAGCCGCCGTTCGCCGAGCGTCGCGGCGATGACGCCGGCGACCGCCGAGTTCGACGTGAGCGGGCTGCCGTTCATGGCGACCTTGCCCTTGTACTCGGGCTTCAGCAGGTCCTTGCACGTCTTCGGCGGGTTGCTGATGAGCGTTCTTGTTGTAGCCGATCGAGATCGCGCCCCAGTAGTCGCCCATCCAGAAGCCGCGCGTGTCCTTCAGCGCGCGCGGGATCGTCTTGAAGTTCGAGTTGAAGTACTTCGCGTACAGGCCGCTGTTCGCGCCTGCGATCGCGAACGGGACACCGACGTCGACGACGTCGGGCGCGCGCGGATCGCCCTTGAGCGAGCGGATCGCCTGGTTCTCCTGCGCCGAGCTGCCGTCCGGGTTGTCGTTCGTGATCGCCGATGCCGTACTTCTTCGTGAACGTCGACATGCAGCTCACCGTAGTTCGCCCAGTCGGGCGGAAGCGCGATCGTGTTCAGGTGCCCTTCCTTCTTCGCCGCCTTGATCAGCGCGGGCGAGACCGGCTGCGCTCCTTGTGCGGCGGAGCCGCGAGGCCGGCGCGCGTGGCGCCGAGCGCCGTCCTGGCACTCCCGAGGATCGTGAGGCCGAAAGCGGCCGCCGCGCTGCGCCGCAGCATCGACGAGCGGCTCATGTCCTTCTTCCTCGAGCTTGCGCCCAGAACTCGATTTCTTGGGCCTCGTAGTCCTCCATGCAAATCCCCCTCAGGGTCAGTTGGTGAATTCCTGGAAGCAGATCACGACCGGCCTTCCGATTCAATAGCTTGAGACGGTTTCACGATATGGCAGTCAGATCTCTACGGCTCGTCAACGAGCGGTAGGCTCGGCCGTGTGACTCCGTTCGAGGGCGCCGGCGACTGGCTCCGTTGTGCTCTCCACGCCCACACGACGAACTCCGACGGCGAGCTCGCCCCGGACGATGCTCGTGCGCCACTACGAATGGGCCGGCTACGACGTCCTCGCGATCACCGACCACTGGGTCCGGACGGACGAGCCGTCGACGCGCGAAGCCTGCTCGTCATCCCGTCGACGGAGCTGAATGCGATCGCTCCGGCCCGCGAGGACGATGCCCACGTGCTCGCTCTCGGCGTCGAGGCCGACCCGGTGCATGCCCGAGCTCGAGTTCGCGCCGCTGCAGGACGTCGTCGCCTGGATGCTCGAGAACGGCGGCCTCCCCTACCTCGCGCACACCTACTGGAGCGGCCTGCGAACCGAGCAGTGGGAGGCCTGCGAGGGCCTCTCGGGATCGAGGTCTGGAACACCGGCTGCGAGCTCGAGCTCGGCCGCGGCGACTCGTCGATCCACTGGGACGAGGCGCTCGAGCGCGGCCGGTCGCTGCTACGCGCTCGCGACCGACGACTCGCACCACCCCGGCTACGACAGCGGCTTCGCGTGGACGTGGGTGCGCGCCCGCGGAGCAGACGCAGGCGGCGGTGCTCGACGCGCTGCGCGCGGGCTCGTTCTACGGCTCGACCGGGCCGCGCGATCGACGCGCGTCGAGGTGAGCGACGGAGACGTCGACCGTGCGCTGCAGCCCCGCGGCGAGCGTCACGCTCTACACGGGCCGCCGCCGCGGCGCGCGCGCGAACGCCGGCCGCCTCGGCTATCCGCACAACGGGCGCGTGCTCGAGCGCACGGACGACGGCCTGATCACGGCGCTGCAGCTCGAGCGGCCGTTCCGCCAGCCGTACGGCCGGGTCGAGGTGGCAGACGCGAACGGCAACCGGGCCTGGACGAACCCGCTGTGGACCGCGTAGCGAGCATCGAACAGCTCGCCGCGCGGCGCTTCGACCTGCTCGTGATCGGCGGCGGGATCATCGGCGCCGGGATCGCCGAGGCGGCGACCGCGCACGGTCTCGACGTCGCGCTCGTCGAACGCGGCGACTTCGCGGGCGCCACCTCGAGCGCGTCGTCGAAGCTCGATCCACGGCGGGCTGCGCTACCTGCAGATGGGCGACGTCCGCCTCGTCCGCGAGGCGCACCAGGAGCGGCGCTACCTGATGAACGTCGTCGCGCCGCACCTCGTCGAGCGGCTCCCGTTCCTCTTCCCGCTCTACGCAGACGGCCCGTACCGGCCGTGGGTCGTGCGCACCGGCGTCCTCGTCTACTCGACGCTCGCCCGCGCGAAGCTGAACGGCCGCGTCAGCACGCAAGCGCGCGCTGCGGCTCGTGCCGCAGCTGCGCACCGAGGGGCTGCACTCCTCGCGCGCTCTACGCGGACGCGTGGACGAACGACGGCCGGCTGACGATCGCGAACGTCCGCGGCGCCGCCGAGCGAGGCGCGGTCGTCCTCAACTACGCCGAGGTCACGGCGGTCCGGGAGGGCGGCGCCGAGGTGAGCGTCGACGGCCAGACGGTGCGGTGTCGCGCGACGCACGATCGTGAACGCGACCGGGCCGTGGGTCGACCGGATCCGGCGGCTCGAGGATCCGGACGCGACGCCGTCGATGCGGCTGAGCAAGGGCGTGCACGTCGTCGTCGACGGCGGCGAGGACTGGAGCGCCGCGCGTCACGATCCCGCACGACAAGGTGCGCGTCAGCTTCGCGGTCCCGTGGGAGGGGATGCTGCTGCTCGGCACGACCGACACGCTGCACGAGGGCGAGCCCGAAGACGGCTCGGTGACCGACGACGACGTGCGCAGATCCTCGATCGAGGCGAGCGAGGCCGTTCGACGACCTCGGCCCGGTGCGCGCCTCGTTCTGCGGGCTGCGCGTGCTGCCAGGCGGCGCCGGGCGCGACCGCGAGCGCGCGCCGCGAGACCGTCTACACGACCGGCCCGACCGGGATGCTCAGCGTCGCGGGCGGCAAGCTGACGACCTACCGGCGGATCGCGCTCGACGCGCTCGACCAGCTCGGCGTGCGCAACTCTCGACCGCGCGCCGCGCCCGCTGCCGGGCGCGACCGGGCTCGACGCAGATCGCCTGGCCGGTCGAGCTCGACCCCGCGACGCGCAGCGCACCTGCTGCACCTCTACGGGTCGCTCGCGGCCGACGTGCTCGCGCCGGCGCTCGACGATCCGTCGCTGCTCGAGCCGCTCGTCCCCGGACGTCCCGACCTGCGCGCGCAGGAGCTGTACGCGCGCGAGCACGAGTGGGCGTGCACGGACGAGGACGTGCTCCGACGGCGCACGACCGCGTGGCTCGCCGGTACTAGACTCGGAGGCATGTCTCCGAGGTACGCAGCGGCTGACCCAGCCGCTCGTTCGTGACAGCGGAGAGCTGAGGGCCGCGAGCTGGGACGAGGCGCTCGACCGCGCCGCGGCCGGCTTCCGCAAGGCGCTCGACGAAGGCGCCATGACGGGCCTCTTCAGCTGCTCCAAGACCACGAACGAGCTGAACTTCGCCACACAGAAGTTCAGCCGGGTCGTCCTGCACTCCAACAACGTCGACAGCTGCAACCGCACCTGACACGCGCCTAGCGTCGTCGGTCTGGCGACGGTGTTCGGTGCAGGTGGCGGAACCAGCTCCTACGAGGAGCTGCGCGAGTCGCGGACCTGATCGTGCTCTGGGGCTCGAACGCGCGCGAGGCGCACCCGATCTTCTTCCACCACGTGCTGAAGGCGGTGCATCGCGGCGCGAAGCTGATGGTCGTCGACCCGCGCCGCACCGTCTCCGCGCAGTGGGCCGATCTCTGGCTCGGCCTCGACGTCGGCACCGACATCCCGCTCGCGAACGCGATCGCGCGCGAGATCATCCACACCGGGCTCGCGAACGAGGAGTTCATCGCGCGCGCCACGACCGGCTTCGACGCGTTCCGCGAGTCGGTCGAGCCGTGGACGCTCGACGAGGCCGAGCGCGTGACCGGCGTCCCGGCCGAGGCGATCCGCGAGCTCGCGCACGCGTTGGGCACCGCCGAGAACCCGCAGATCTGCTGGACGCTCGGGATCACCGAGCACCACAACGCGCGTCGACAACGTCTTCGCGCTGATCAACCTCGCGCTGCTCGTCGGCGGCGTCGGCCGCTACGGCGCCGGGCTGCAGCCGCTGCGCGGCCAGAACAACGTGCAGGGCGGCGGCGACATGGGCGCGATCCCGAACAAGCTGCCCGGCTTCCAGGACGTCGAGGACGCCGGCACTCGCGGGCGAAGTTCGAGGCCGCCTGGGGCGCAACCGTTCCGCCGGAGAACGGGCTGCACCTGACCGGGATGTTCGAGGCGATGGAGCACGGCGACCTGCGGGCGCTCTACGTCGATCGGCGAGAACCCGGCGCAGTCGGAGGCCGACCAGCGAGGGCGCGCGAGACTGCTCGAGGAGGCTCGACCATCTCGTCGTGCAGGACCTCTTCCTGACGAAGACCGCCGAGCTCGCCGACGTCGTGCTGCCGGGCTGTGCCGGCTGGGCGGAGTCCGAGGGGACCGTCACCTCGAGCGAGCGCCGCGTGCAGCGCGTGCGCAAGGCGCTCGACCCGCCCGGCGAGGCGCGCGACGACATCGAGATCGTCTACGAGCTCGCGCGGCGGCTCGGCATCGACCTCGGCAGCACGACGGGCGGAGGACGTCTGGAACGAGCTGCGTACGCTCTCGCCGATGCACGCCGGCATGACGCTACGCGCGCCTCGAGGAGCTCGGCGGCATCCAGTGGCCGTGCTGGGACGAGGAGCATCCCGGCGACCAGTTCCTGCACGCGCGCCTCTGGGACGACGATCGTCGAGCAGCCGGCGCCGTTCATGCCGGTCGAGCACTCGCCGCCGGTCGACCTGCTCGACGACGACTTCCCGCTCCGGCTCACGACCGGCCGGCGGCTCGAGTCGTTCAACACGGGCGTGCAGACGGGTGGGTTCGACTCGCCGCTGCACGTCGGCGGCGAGGCGCTGCTCGTCTCGCCCGAGGACGGCGCGCGCTACGGGCTCGTCGACGGCGGCCGTGCGCTCGTCATCTCGCGCCGCGGCGCGGTCGAGGCGCCGGTTGCGTTCGACGACGAACCTGCGCCCCGGTCTCGCGTTCATGAACCTGCACTTCCCCGACCTCGTCGAGACGAACGTGCTGACGATCGACGCGACCGACCCGAAGTCGGGCACGGCGGAGTTCAAGGCGACGGCGATCCGCGTGGAGGCCGTCTAGATGGATCTCAACCTGCTCGACGCCGCGCCGACCGACGCCGAGCGCGCGGCGATCGACACGGTCGTCGGCGAGGAACGCAGGCTCGAGCGACCGCGTCGCGCGCGCCGACCGGACGAGGCGCCATCTCCTCCTCCCCGCGCTCCGCGCAGCGCAGCGGCGGGTCGGCTGGGTGAGCGAGGGCGCGCTCGGCTACGCGTCACGCCGGCTCGTCGGTGCCGCCGGCCGAGGCGTACGGCGTCGCGAGCTTCTACGCGCTGCTCGCGCTCGAGGAGCGGCCGGCCGACGTGACCGCACGTCTGCACCGACCTCTCGTGCGCGCTGAAGGGCGCGCGCGTCGGGCCGGGCGAGCATCCGAGCCCGTGCCTCGGCCTCTGCGAGCGCGCGCCGGCGTCGTATCGCACGATCGCCGGCAGCGAGCCGCGCGAGCTGCAGCTGCCGGAGGCCGCGCCGCCGCTCCCCCAGGCGGGCGACCCGCGCTTCGCCTGCTGCGCCGGATCGGCGACGGGATCGACCCCGACGTCGCTCGACGCGTACGTCGCGGCCGGCGGCTACGAGCAGCTGCGACGCGCGCGAGCGCTCGGCGCCGGAGGCCGTGATCGGCGAGGTGACAGACGTCGCGCCTCCTCGGCCGCGGCGGCGCCGCGTTCCCGACCGGCGTCAAGTGGGAGGCGGTCGCGCGACAGGCCGCTCAGCCGCACTACGTCGTCTGCAACGCCGACGAGTCGGAGCCCGGAACGTTCAAGGACCGCGTGCTGATGGAGAGCGACCCGTTCGCGCTCGTCGAGGCGATGACGATCGCGGCGTTCGCGACGGGCGCCGCGAAGGCGTTCATCTACGTCCGCGCCGAGTACCCGCTCGCGCACGAGCGGCTCAGGAACGCGATCGCCCAGCGCCAGCCGCACCTCGACGGGCTCGAGATCGAGCTGCGCATCGGCGCCGGCGCGTACGTCTGCGGCGAGGAGACGGCGCTCTTCCAGTCGATCGAGGGCTATCGCGGCGAGCCGCGCAACAAGCCGCCGTTCCCGGTCGAGGTCGGCCTGTTCGGCAAGCCGACTGCCGTGAACAACGTCGAGACGCTCTTCAACGTGCTCGAGGTGCTGCGCGACGGCGGAGCCGAGTACGCGCAGACGGGAACCGAGGGCTCGAGCGGCACGCGGCTCTTCTGCGTCTCCGGCTACGTCGAGCGGCCGGGGCTCTACGAGCTGCCGTTCGGCGCGACGCTGCGCGAGCTGCTCGACCTCGCCGGGCGCTGCACCGCCGAAGGCCGTGCTGCTCGGCGGCGCAGCGGGCGCGTTCGTCGGCCCGGAGCAGCTCGATCTGAAGCTGACGCACGAGGACACGCGCGCGGCAGGCGTGACGCTCGGCTCCGGCGTCGTGATCGTCTACGACGAGCAGGCCGAGCTCGTTCCCGCCCTGCTGCGGATCGCCGAGTTCTTCCGCGACGAGTCGTGCGGCCAGTGCGTGCCGTGCCGCGTCGGCACCGTGCGCCAGGAGGAGGCGCTCAAGCGCCTGGCCGCCGGCACGCCGCACGGCGACGAGCGCGAGACGCTCGCCGAGCTCGCGCAGGTGATGCGCGACGCCTCCATCTGCGGCCTCGGCCAGACTGCGGCGAACGCGGTCGAGTCCGCGATCGTGAATCTGGGAGTGTTTGCCGCATGACGATGGTTGCCATGCCGCGCCGAAGAGGATGCTCGAGCTGACGGTCGACGGCGAGACGGTGCGCGTCCTCGAGGGCTCGACGATCCTCGACGCCTGCCGGCTGCTCGGCATCGACACGCCGACCCTCTGCTACGGCGACACGCTGACGCCGGTGAACGTCTGCCGCGTGTGCGTCGTCGAGCTCGAGGGCGCGCGGACGCTCGTGCCCGCCTGCTCGCGCAAGGTCGAGGCGGGCATGGTCGTGCACACCGACTCGGAGCGCGTGCGCACGAGCCGCAGGCTCGTGCTCGAGCTGCTCGGATCGTCGGTCGACCTCTCGATGGCGCCCGACGCGCTGGCGTACATCGAGCGGTACGACGCGAAGCCCGAGCGCTTCGGCGCGGAGGCGGCGACCGTCGCGCAGGACGTGAAGATCGACAACGACCTCTACGTGCGCGACTACTCGAGCTGCATCCTCTGTTACAAGTGCGTCGAGGCCTGCGGCGAGGACGCACCAGAACACGTTCGCGATCGCGGTCGCCGGACGCGGCTTCGATGCGCACATCTCGACGGAGCTCGACGTGACGCTGCCCGAATCGGCGTGCGTCTACTGCGGCAACTGCATCGCGGTGTGCCCGACCGGCGCGCTGATGTCGAAGAGCGAGTACGACCGCCGCCAGGCCGGAACCTGGGACGAGACCGCGCCAGGAGGTGGTGACGACGATCTGCCCGTACTGCGGCGTCGGCTGCAACCTCGAGCTGCACGTCCAGGACGGCGAGATCGTCAACGTGACCTCGCCCGACGACCACGACGTGACGCGCGGCAACCTGTGCGTCAAGGGCCGCTTCGGCTACCAGTTCGTCCAGAACCGCAAGCGACGACGGTGACCAGGGTCCAGGTCCTCTACTGGCAGGAGATCCCGTCGCTCGTGCGGGCGACTGCCGCGGACGGGACGCAGGTCTCGCGCCAGCTGCCCGACTGGTTCCAGCAGGAGATCGACCGGCGTGGCGATGGAGCAGGGCCTCGTCGGGAGCGACGCCTACCTCGAGCAGTGGCAGTGGGGCGCGCCCGAGGAGCGCGACGGCGCGGTGAACGACGTGCTCGATGCGGTCGAGGCCGAGCTCAGCGCAGGAGGAACCGTGCGACCGCCTGACGACCGACATCGCTGACCGCCCGCGATTGCACCGAATGCCCGGCGCCGTGCACGACCACGAGCGTCCCCTTCGGCGCGAGCGCCAGCTCCTTGCGCGCCCATTCGAGCGGCGTCGAGAGATCGTGGTCGCCGTTCACGAGGAGCGTCGGCACCAGGAGCTTCGCGCCGCGGGGCGGCAGCGCGGTCGGCGGCGTCGGCGACCACGGCAGGCACTGCCGGATGAAGCCGTTGCCGAGCGCCGTGGCGCGGTCGAAGGGATAGAAGGCGCCCGCCGGGTGACGTGCGACGGCGGCGCGAAGCTTCGTCTCGCGCCCGGCGAGCGGCGCGGCCGAGTCACCCCACGGGTAGCGCCAGTCGGCGCACAGCGCGCTGGCATGGAGGCCCTGGTCGAGCGCCTGCGCCGGCGTCTTCTCCCAGCCCTTGGCGATGCTCAGGAACTGCAGGAGCTCGGCCGGATTGCCGTGCGCCGCCGAGTGGAGGATGCGGGGCAGGTCGAAGGTCGAGCGGAACGACGGGTCGACGATGCTCTCGAGGGTCAGCGCGTCGAAGATCGCCGGGCCTTCGCCCGTCCGGCGCACCGCGGCGGCGAGGTCCGCGGCGCAGGCATCGGTGCCGCACACGTCGCGGAAGACCCGCCGCGCGCCGCGGAACTCGTCCAGGCCGAGATCGGTCTCCCCCACCTGCGGGACGACGGAATCGAGCACCAGCTTCGACACGCGCCCGGGATGCGCCAGTGCGTAGCGCTCGCCCACATAGGTGCCGTACGAGATGCCGTCGACGACCCAGGTGTCGGCGCCGAGTGCCTGCCGCAACGACTCCAGGTCCGCGACGACGTCGTCGGTGCCGAAGAACTGCCGGCGGTCGCCGAGCTGCGACGCGCACGCGCGAACTGCGGCGGCCGGCGGCGCTGCGAGGTCGGAGCTCCCCATCGCGTCCTGCAGCGCGGGGCAGTCGAGTGCGCCCGCGCCCGTGCCTCGCTGGTCGACCATGACGATCCGGTAGTCGTTCTGCTCCGCGCCGACGATCTCCGGCACGCGCGGCAGCGCCGGCACGCCCGGCTGCCCGGGGCCGCCCGTCAGCAGCAGCAGGACGCCCCGCGGCGCCTTCGCATTGTCCGCGGTCGCGACCGCCAGTGCCAGCGTCCCCGGACGGTGGCCGGAGTGGTCGAGCGGCACGGTCAGCGTCGAGCAGGTGAACCCCGGTGCGTTCGCGCAAGGGTGAGACGCGGTCAACGCGGGGCCGGCCGCCGAGGCTCCGCCGCACACGGCGACCAGACAGGCAGCGACGGCGGCGACGACGACGAAGCGCATGGCCGAGTGTCGCCGACTGCCGCAGAGCGAGCGCGATTGAGTCGCAATCTGGATCAAGCCACTCGATCTCTATGATCGAGGCTGGACGCGTCGAGCGTCCTGGCGACGGCGCCGCGGAAGCAGTCAGCTTCGGGCGCTTTTCTTTTTGGGCGGAAACAGGAGAGATCGAGGCGTGGAGAGACAGAAAGCGGTGTTGATCGCCGAGGACGAGACGATCATTCGGCTCGACCTCAAGGGGCAGCTCGAAGCGGCCGGCTACCGGGTCTGCGGCGAGGCTCGCGACGGCGATGAGGCGGTCGAGCTGGCCCGGTCGACGGAGCCCGACATCGTCCTGCTCGACGTGAAGATGCCGGTGCTCGACGGGATCGAGGCGGCGCGGCGGATCATGCAGGAGCGGTCGGTGCCGATCCTCCTCCTGACCGCCTATACCGAGGAGACGCTCGTCCGGCGGGCGGCGAATGCCGGTGTGTTCGCGTACCTCGTCAAGCCGTTCCACGCCAACGAGCTGATCCCGGCGATCGAGACGGCCGTCGCGCGCCACGAAGAGCTAGCGGCGCTGCGCGAGGAGGTGGCGACACTCGGGGACGCCCTCGCGGCACGGAAGTCGATCGAACGGGCCAAGGGGCTTCTGATGGAGCACGAGGGCATGACCGAAGGCGAGGCGTTCGCACGCCTCCGTCGTGCGAGCCAGGTGAGCGGCCAGTCGCTCAAGGTGATCGCCGACGCGATCGTCGCCGCACTCGGCTGACGCCACGTGCGCATGCGCACGTTCTTGCGCGCCCGCCGACGCCGTGGCTACCCTCGCTCCAGCAGCCTGTCGTAAGGCTTGCACGGGTCGGCCGCACGCCGAACTGTTTTCCCGCCGGACTCTGCCGTCCGCGCCGAGGCGACGACGCCTTCCCAGCACGAGAACAAGGAGGCGATGTCATGACGTATTCACATGGGCGGCGGATCGAGCCGACCCTCGAAGAAGAGCTCGGAGGGCTGCTGCGCGCCGCCAAGCTCGAGGACCGCCAGGCCAGAGCCGTGGCAGCAAGGCTCGGCTGGGACGGCCGGGGCGTCTGCACCCTCGCCGTCGCCGCTGCGAGCGAGGGCTACTCGCGCGAGCGGGTGCGTCAGCTCGAGGAACGCGTACGCACCCACGCACGGGACGCCAAAGCCGCGTGCAGATCGACCCGCACCGCGCTCCGGCTCGTCGAGGAGCTCGCACCGATCCCGACCGAGGAGATCGGCCTCTACCTCGCCCGGGCCGGCGTGTCCCGCCGGCCGTTCGACGTCTCGGGCCTCCTCTCCGCCGCCGAGATCCTCGGGTCTCGACCACCACGTCGTCGAGACCGGCGGGATGCTCCGCTTCGGGAAGCAGGCTGCATGAGCCGCGTCGACAGCGACTACCACCTGAAGGTGCTCGTCGAGTCGATGAGCAGGGCCGGCTGCACCGAGCGGGAGATCGTGGCGGCCGTCAGACAAGCCGGCAACTCCGCCGACGATCCGAGCGGGCGGCGAGACGATCCGCCTCGGAGTCGACGCAGACGGGGTTGAACGTAAACTCGAAGCCGATGCGGATCGGAGTGCTCACGGGCGGCGGCGACTGCCCCGGACTGAATGCCGTCATCCGGGCGGTCGCGCGACGCTCGTGGGCGAACGGCTACGAGGTCGTGGGGGTGCGCGAGGGCTGGCGTGGGATGGTCGAGCACCTGTTCGAGCCGCTCGGGCCGAACGAGATCTCGGGGATCCTGCCCCGCGGCGGCACGATCGTCGGCACCTCGCGCACCAACCCCTACAAGGTCGAGGGCGGCGTCGAGCGGGTGCGCGAGGCGTTCGAGCAGCTCGACGCTCTGGTCGCGATCGGCGGCGAGGACACGCTCGGCGTCGCCGCCAAGCTCTTCGCCGAGTTCAGCCTGCCGGTCGTCGGGGTCCCGAAGACGATCGACAACGACCTCTCCGGCACCGACTACACGTTCGGCTTCGACACCGCCGTCGCGATCTGCACGGAGGCGATCGACCGCATCCACACGACGGCGGAGTCGCACAACCGCGTGATGGTCGTCGAGGTCATGGGCAGGCACGCCGGCTGGATCGCCGTGCACAGCGGGATCGCCGGCGGTGCCGACGTGATCCTGATCCCCGAGCGGCCCGTCGTGCTCGACGAGGTCGAGGCCGAGATCCGGCGCCGCCACGGCCGCGGCAAGAACTTCTCGATCGTCGTGATCAGCGAGGGGTGCGAGCTGCCCGGCGCCGAGGACAAGGGCGACGTCGACCAGTTCGGGCACAAGCTGCTCGCAAAGCGCGGCGTCGGCGAGCAGTTGGGTGACGAGATCGCGAGCCGCACCGGTTTCGAGACGCGGGTCACGGTGCTCGGGCACGTGCAGCGCGGCGGCTCGCCCACCGCCCGCGACCGGATCCTCGCCACGCGCTTCGGGCTGAAGGCGGCCGACCTGATCCATCAGAAGCAGTTCGGCCAGATGGCGGCGCTGCGCGGCGACGACGTGATCTCGGTCTCGCTGGAAGAGGCGACCGCCGAGCTGAAGACGGTTCCCGCCGACTGGTACGACGTCGCGCGCACCTTCTTCGGGTAGGAACCTGTTCCGTCTTCAGACAGGAACCTGGTTGCCGGCTTCGCCGGAACCAGGTTCCCGCGTTACAGCTCGGCCAGCGGGAAGCTGCGGTGGCGCCGCGGCGGCACGAGGAAGTTCTGGCGATGCGTCGTCGAGAGGATCGAGTTGAAGCCCTGGTTGCGATCCTGCGGCGTGAACGCGATCGTCCCGTCGGGCAACTGTCCGTCCATCGCGCGGCGGTTGCGCCGGAAGTCGTCGCCGGTGGGGTTGAACACGACGAAATGCACTCCGGCCGCCGGCAGCTGACCGATCTCGTCGAGGTTGACGGACCACATGAACGGGTTGTCGAGCGTGTTGAAGTCCGCGCGCACCGGGATCGCCGCGCCCTTCGGGTAGACGACGCCCTCGACGGCGACGTCGCGGTCGAGCCGGGAGGTCGTCTGGATCGCCGCGCTGTGCCCGATCCGGCCCGAGCTCTTGTAGTCGCTGTGCACGTCGGCAGTGGTCGAGACGTCCTGCGGCCCCTGGCGCACCGTCTGCGTGCCCTCCTTCACGTCGAGGTTCGGACGGAAGGCGGTCGCGACACGCTCGTCGAAGTCGAAGTTGAGGTACCACGCTTCGACGTCCTCGTGGATGTGCGACAGGTGCATATGGGTGCCGTGGACGAAGTAGTCGCTGCCGCGAAAGTCGACGTAGCCGAGCGTCTCGAAGTTCGCGATCTGGCCGGGCCCCATCCCGGCGCGCTGGGTCGAGGTGAACCCCAGATAGAGCTCTGCCGTCTCGGGGATGAGGTCGGCGCCTGGAATCTGGGCCGCTTCCGCCATCTGCTTCGGCAACGAGCGCGAGCCGTCGAACCCGCCGCCTGCGAAGCCGCGCCGGATCGACGTCAGCTCGAACAGCTTCGAGTCGCGGAGGCGCTTGGTCGCATCGTCGATGTGCGCCCGCACGTCCGAGCGGATCAGGAACGCGACGTCGTTGGACTCGAGCTTCGTGTTGTCGGGATCGCTCTGAAACCGCTCGGCGTCGAACAGCACCGGTTTCCCGGCGCGGCGATCCTGCGGGAGATAGCGCCGCAGCGCATCCGGGGTCAGCCGGTCGAAGTACGGCAGGCCCCAGGCCGCCGTCACGCCGAGCCCTGCCGGGGTCGACTCGTAGTCCGCGTCGATCCCTCGGAGCACCTCTGCGAGCGACGCCTGCGCGTCGCGCAGATCCGCGCGGTCAGCGACGACACGCGCCGTGAGGATCTCGTGATGGAGCGGCGGGACGAGCACCTCGACGCCGTCGCTCTTGACAACCTGGATGCCGTCGAGCAGGTGCTGCTCGGGGAGCCGCGGCCCGCCGGCCGCCCGCGTGGGCGTGCTGCCGCTCAGCTGATCGATGAGCTCGTAGATGCTGCCCGCGCCGACGACACCGGCAACAGCACCGGCGAGCACCTGCCTCCGCGTCAGCTTCATCAGGCTGCGGGGTTGATGCGCACGAGCGCCTTCAGCTCTTGCTTGAGGTAGCGCACCACGTGATCGAAGGTCAGCGGTGGGGCAACGTGCTCCGAGAGGGTGTAGAGGTTGCCGCCGGCGCGCCAGACGAGCGCTGCATGCCACTGGTCGGCGTCCTGGTTCACGGTGTAGAGGCGCGTCTTGATCCCGTTCTCGGTGATCGACTGCGCAGCCTGGTCGAAGCAGGGGACGTTACGGCTGTCGACGCCGCCCGTGCGGCAGGTCGGGATCGTCGTGCGGCCCGGGTACGCGCGCAGGTTGACGTGCAGCTCCCCGCCCGCTGCGCCGCCGCCGGTCTCCTGCCAGACGAAGCTCTCGAGGTAGCTGCGGTCGGGCGAGACGGAATTGATGTTGTTCCACTGCCCGCCGAGCTTCCCGACGAGGGGATCCGGCAGCCAGCCGGGGCAGTAGACGGGCGCCTTGATCCGGTTCGCGAGCTTCTGCCAGCCCGCACGGCCCGGGCAGTGCGGCTTCGGCGCCGCCGCAGGAGCGGCGGCGGCCTTGTTCGCGCCCCCGGAGCAGCCCGTCGCGAGCAGCGCGCACAGCCCCAGGAGCAGGGAGATCGTGAGGAGCCCTCTCACCAGGGCGCCCATGGTAGCTCCGAAAATGAAAGGTCTCGTTAAACGTCGACCGGCTGGTGGCCGACCAGGCCGCGGACGTCCCCGGCGGAGACGAGCACCGCGTCGATCCCCGCCCGTTCGAGGGCGAGCACCTCGTCCCGGCTCTCGACGTCGACCTGCGCGATCGCCAGCTTCCCGGCCGGAACGTCGGGCAGGAGCTCCAGCACGGCATCGAGCGGATCGACGTCATCGTCGACCTCACCCGCGGTGAGCAGGAAGATCTCGGGGTCGAGCCGGTCGAGGGCGAGCTCGAGCTCCTCCTCGTCACGCACGTCGACGACCGACTCCAGCTGGCCGTGCGCGTGTTCGTCGTCGGGACGGATCATGACGGCGTCGGCTTCGGCAGGGGCGCCGCGGCCGATCCACAGCAGCGGCAGGCTGGTCGCCTCGCGGATCCCGGTGATCACCGAGGAGATCGCAAGGGCCTTCGCACCCTGTTCCTCGGCGTCTCGCGCGCCGCCCGCATCCTCGACGCACACGATGATCGCGATTCCATCTCCCTCGGAGATGTGGTGGCTGAGTCGGCGTGGACCGGGCACTACTTCGCCGAAGCGTACTGGCTAGAAGCCTCGGGGAGCACTCGGCGGGAGCCGCTCGTGGCCGGCCCAGTCGGCGCGAGGCGGCGCGAACAGCTCGATCAAGGTGGCCCCGTTCGGGCCTGAACGCACCGAATGCGGCGTGTTCGCGGGGATGATCCACGTCGCTCCGGGCTCCAGGTCCTGCTGTTCGTCGCCGATCCGGAACGTCAGCAGGCCGCTCGTCAGGATCCCGATCTGCTCGTTGACGTGCGCGTGCTCGGGAACGTCGGTGTCCGGCGCGAGCTCGATCGCCGCCAGCGTCGCCTCGGCACCGTGCAGCGAGCGGCCGACGACGCCGTCCCAGATGACGTTCGGGGCGATGTCCTGAAGTTTGTCGAATGCTGTCAGCTCAGACTCCGATCGGGTGCCAGACGGTCTTCAGCTCGAGGAACGCGGAGATCTCGTACAGCGACTGGCTGTCGGGCTTGCCGGACACTACGCGCTTCACGTTCTCCGCGGCGGCGGTCTCGAGCTCGGCTCGCAGCCCGTCGGCTCCGGTGACGTCGATCGCGTTCACGTCCATGTGACCGGCGAGCCACGGTGCGAGCTCGGCGCGCTGTCCGGTGAGCAGGTTGACGACGCCGCCCGGGACGTCGCTCGTGGCGATCGCCTCGGCAAGCTCGATCGCGGCGAGCGGCTGCGTCTCGGATGCGAGCGCGACGACGGCGTTGCCGCCCGTGAGCACAGGCGCGATCCGCGAGACGAGGCCGAGGAGCGGCGGGTCGTCGGGCGCGATCGTGGCGACGACACCGGTCGGCTCAGGGATCGTGAAGTTGAAGTACGGGCCGGCGACGGGGTTCGTGCCGCCGAGCACCTGGGACAGCTTGTCGGCGAAGCCCGCGTACCAGACCCAACGATCGATCGCGCGATGCACCTCGTCCTTGCCGGAACAGAGCTGGGCGAACTCCGGCACGCGCGCCTCCATCATCTCTGCGATGCGATAGAGCACCTGGCCGCGGTTGTACGCGGTCGCAGCGGCCCACTTCGGCTGCGCCCCGCGCGCTGCCTGCACCGCATCCCGCACGTCCTTGCGCGAGGCGCGCGCGACGTTCTGCTCCTGCGCCTCGTACGTGCGGCCGCTCTCGCTCCGCGGGAACGCCCCGCCGATGTAGAGCTTGTACGTCTTCTTGACGGGGAGACGGGTCACTCGAAATCGAGATACGGCTCCATGCCGTGCAGGCCGCCTTCCCGGCCGAAGCCCGATTCCTTGTAGCCGCCGAAGGGGCTCGTCGGATCGAAGCGGTTGAACGTGTTCGCCCAGACGACGCCGGCCCGCAGGTGCTGCGCCATCCACAGGATGCGCGAGCCCTTCTCCGTCCACACTCCCGCGCTCAGGCCGTACGGCGTGTTGTTCGCCTTCTCGACCGCCTCGTCGGGCGTGCGGAAGGTGAGCACGGAGAGCACGGGGCCGAAGATCTCCTCCTGGGCGATGCGGTAGCTCTGCGCGACGTTGGTGAACACGGTCGGCGCGAACCAGTAGCCCTGCTCCGGCAGCTTGCACGGCGGCTGGTAGATCTCGGCGCCCTCTTCCGTCCCGGCGGCGACGAGCTCCTCGATCTTGTCGAGCTGCATCCGCGAGTTGATCGCGCCGACGTCGGTGTTCTTGTCGAGCGGGTCGCCGACCCGGAGCGTCGCCATGCGCTGCTTCAGCTTGTCGACCACCGGCTCGTAGATCGACTCCTGCACGAACAGGCGCGAGCCCGCGCAGCACACATGTCCCTGGTTGAAATAGATCCCGTTGACGATGCCCTCGACCGCCTGGTCGACGGCGCAGTCGTCGAAGACGATGTTCGCGGCCTTGCCGCCGAGCTCGAGCGTCAGCTTCTTGCCGGTGCCCGCGAGCCGCCGCTGGATCGCCTTGCCGACCTCGGTCGAGCCGGTGAACGCGATCTTGTCGACCTCGGCGTCGACGAGCGCCGCACCGGTCGAGCCGTCGCCTGTGACGATGTTGACCACCCCCGGTGGCAGCTCGGCCTGCCGCAGCACGTCGCAGAAGAGCAGCGCCGTCAGCGGCGTCGTCTCGGCCGGCTTCAGCACGACCGTGTTGCCTGCGGCGAGCGCAGGGGCGATCTTCCACGCGAGCATCAGCAGCGGGAAGTTCCAGGGGATGATCTGGCCGGCCACACCGAGCGGCTTCGGCTTGCGGTTCGGGAACGCGTACTCGAGCTTGTCGGCCCAGCCGGCGTAGTAGAAGAAGTGCGCGGCCGCGAGCGGCAGGTCGACGTCGCGCGACTCCTTGATCGGCTTGCCCCCGTTGAGCGACTCGAGGACTGCGAACTCGCGCGAGCGCTCCGCGAGGATGCGCGCGATCCTGAACATGTACTTCGCGCGCTCCGAGCCGGGCAGCTTCGACCAGGTCTGGAACGCGTCCCGGGCGGATGCGACGGCGCCGTGCACGTCGGCTTCGCTCGCCTGCGCGACCTCGGCGAGCGGCGCCTCGTCGCGGGGCGAGATCGTGGTGAAGTGCTCCTTCGCCGCGAGCCACTCGCCGCCGACATAGAGGCCGTAGCGCTCCTGCAGGCGGACGATGTCGGTCGACTCCGGCGCGGGGGCGTACGTCCAGTCGGTCGGGACCGGGCTGCGGTCCTGGCGGCGTTCGACGTCAGTCATTCGTGAAGTAGTCCTTCGACTGGTAGACGCCCGTCTTCTCCTTGCGCAGCTGCATCAGGATGTCGTTGACGAGGCTCGACGCGCCGATGCGGTAGAGGTCCGGCGTCAGCCAGTCCGGCCCGAGGGTCTCGTGCACCTGCACGAGGTACTGGATCGCGTTCTTCGAGGTGCGGATGCCGCCTGCGGGCTTCATCCCGACCTTGCGCCCCGTCTCGGCGTGCACGTCGCGGATCGCCTCGAGCATCACGAGCTGCACGGGCAGCGTGGCCGCGCCCGGGAGCTTGCCGGTCGACGTCTTGATGAAGTCGCCGCCGGCCGCCATCGCGAGCAGCGAGGCCCGGCGGACGTTGTCGTAGGTGCCGAGCTCCGAGACCTCGAGGATCACCTTGAGATGTGCAGCGCCGCAGGCCTCCTTCACCTTGACGATCTCGTCGAAGACCTTCGCGTACCGCCCGGAGAGGAACGCGCCGCGGTCGATCACCATGTCGATCTCGTCGGCGCCCAGGGCGACCGCGTCCTCGACGTCACGCAGCTTGACGTCGAGCGGCGCCTGGCCGGATGGGAAGTAGGTTGCGACGCTCGCGACCTTCACGCTGCTGCCGGCCAGGCGCTGCTTCGCGGTCGCGATCAGGTTCGGGTAGACGCAGATCGCGGCCACCGACGGGACGTTCGGGTCGCTCGGATCGGGCCGAATCGCCTTCGAACAGAGCGCGGCGACCTTGCCGGGCGTGTCCTGGCCCTCGAGGGTGGTGAGATCGCAGCAGCGCAGCGCGAGCTCGAGCGCCCAGACCTTCGCGTCCTTCTTGATCGACCGCTTCGCGAGCTCGGCCGCGCGCTGCTCGACAGCGACCTGGTCGATCGAGCCGATTCGCGGCAGCCGCTGTTTCAGCGGCAGCTCGAAACCACGCGGGAGTGCCGGCGCCTGGGCCATCCATGCGAGTGTAGCCCCGGTGCGATTCCACGCGGACAGGCGCAGGCAGGCCAAGTATGCGGGCATCTGCGCGGCCGGAGGGCTGCTCGGCCTGCTCGTCGGCACCGCGAGCTGGTGGATCGGCGGTCCGGTCGCCGTGATCTTCTTCACGCTGACGGTGCTCCTGATCCGCAGTGCGTTCACGGGCCCCGCGCAGATCACGGTGGAAGCAGAAGGTCTCGGCGGCGCCCGGGTGCCCCGCCCGTTCGCGTGGACGGAGCTCGAGTCGATCGTGCACATGACGCGCCCGGCGCGCTACAGCACGGTGCACTTCCTCCGCATCACGCCCGGCGGCGAGCGCGCCTTCGAGCTCTCGCTGATGGACCTGCTGACCCCGCCGGCGGGGATCGTCGCGGAGATCGAACAGTTCCACGACGTCGAGTGACGGTGGACGCGAGCGTGTCCAATTCAGGCACGTCCGGGGTCTGACCCGAGGTTGAGACGTCGTTGAGTGGTTGATGATATATTGTTGACCATGCCTTCTTCACTGGATACCGTGCTCGACCTCGCGCTCGCGCGGACGCTCGTTCTGCGCTACGTCGACACGCCCCTGGGTCACCACCACGGGCTCAGCCTGTCCGACCTCGCGCTGCTCCTCGAGCTGCGCAATGCGCCCGGCGAGACGCTGCGCCGCGCGGAGCTCGCCTCCCGCCTCGGAGTGACGACCTCCGGCGTTGCGCGCCAGCTCGGCCCGCTCGAGCGCATCGGCCTCGTCGGGCGCGAGTCCAACCCGCGCGACGCGCGCCTCGCGCTCGTCACGCTCACCGACGCGGGCCGGCGGATCGCCGACGAGGCGCTCGTCACCGCCGAAGAGGCTGCGGAGGGCGCGCTCCGGACGATCTGGAGCGACGCAGACCGCGAACGGCTCGGCAAGCTGCTCGCCGCAGTGAGGAACTAGCGCCGGAGCGACTCTGCGACGGCCACGGCGTCGTGCGCGGAGACGACCAGGCGCCGGAACTCCGCGCCCTCGAGCTCGACCACCACTGCCGGGCCGCCCCGGTACACCGCAACGAAATCCTTGGCGCCCTTGGACCGCCACGTCCCGAGCGCGATCACCCCTGGGATCCCCGTCCCCGGCGCGCGCAGCCCCTTCAGGTCGACGAACGGGCTCGTCGAGACGCGCACCGACCGCACCGCCGAGAACGGCACGTGCACGTCGCCGCGGAGCGCGCCGGCCTTCTCGAGGTCGTTCAGCGTCACCACGATCTCGTCACCGATGCGCCTCAGCAACGCCATCAGAGGCCCAGCCGCTCGAGCATCGTCTCGTTGCGCCGCCACTTCGGAGAGGCCTTCACCTGCAGCTGCAGATACACGGGATGACCGAGCACCTGCTCGACGAACGGCCGCGCGGTGCGCCCGATCTCGCGCACCATCGAGCCGCCTTTGCCGATCAGGATCTGCTTCTGGCTCTCGGTCTCGGTGTAGAGCCTGCACGTGCACGTGCTTGCCCTCGATCTCCACCACCTCCGCGGTGATCGCATGCGGCAGCTCCTCCTTCAGCAGCTTCAGCGCCTGCTCGCGAACGAGCTCGGCGATGCGCGCTTCGTCCGACATGTCGGTGTCGGTCTCCGCGGGGTAGTACATCGGGCCTTCCGGCAGGAGCGAGATCAGGTCCGAGCGCAGCTCGTCGATGCCGTCCCCGGTCACAGCGCTCACCGGGTGCAGCGCGTGAAACTCACCGAGCGTGGCCGCCTCCTTCATCTGGGAGGCGATGTGGCCGGCCTTCAACCGGTCGACCTTGTTGACCACGATGATCACCGGGACGCCGAGCGAGAACACACGGCGCGCGACGAACCGGTCCCCCGCCCCGATCCGTTCCCGCGCGCTCACGACGACCATCACGACGTCGACATCACCGGCGATCGTCTCGTCGACACGCCCCTGCATCCGTTCGGTCAGCGTGTCGATGGGCTTCTGCCAGCCCGGCAGGTCGACGAGCACGAGCTGGGCGTCGTCGGTCGTGTAGACGCCGCGGATCTGATGGCGGGTCGTGTGCGGCTTGTCGGAGACGATCGCGACCTTCGTTCCCGTCAACGCGTTGACGAGCGTCGACTTGCCCACATTCGGGCGGCCCGTGACAGCCACGAACCCCGACCTCACTGATCCCCGCTGCCGGCGCCGGCGGGCAGCTCCCAGGTGTCGGGCAGCAGTTCCGCGGCGGTCGCGGTGCCGATCGACCCGTCGGCGCGGCGGTAGGACACCTCGGGCACGCCCCACTCGTACAGCCATTGACGGCAGCCGCCGCACGGCGACGCGCTGATCGCGACTGCGGCGATGTCGCCCGGCCGGTAGCCCGCGGTCGCCGCCGCTCCCAGCGCCGTCTTCTCGGCGCACTGCGTCAGCGGGTACGCGGCGTTCTCGACGTTGACCCCTGTGAACTCGCGGCCGTCCTTGGTCCGCACGACCGCCCCGACGGCGTAGTTCGAATAGGGCGCGTACGCCTGCTGCGCGACCTCCTCGGCGCGGGCGACGAGCTCGCTCACGAGAACACCTGGAAGACGACGAGTGCGGCGAGCGCGCCCACGACCGCACCGTATGTGACCTCGAGGGTCGAATGCACGCCCGACTCGACGCGGGTCTGCGCAACCAGGAACGCCATCACGAGCGCGATCGACGAGACCAGGAAGCGCTCCGAGCTGCCGGCGACATAGGTGACCGCCATCCACCCGGCGAACGCCAGCGCGGCATGGCCCGACGGCAGGCCGCCGCGCAGGGGCGTGCCGCGGCCGGTGTAGGCCTTGGTTGCAAGCACGATGATCACCGTCAGGACGAGGGCGACGAGCGTCAGCTCCGCCGGCGCCTGGCGCAGCCGCTCGAGCAGGGTCGACGAGCGGTCGGCGATCTTGCCTGCGAACACGAGATAGCCGACGAAGACGGCGTTCACCGTCGCGATCAGCACCGCGCCGGCTGCGATGTCCTTGGCGAGCTTGGCCATCGGGTCGAACGACGTCGTCGCAATGTCGATCGCCGCTTCGATGCCGGTGTTCAGCATCTCGGCGATCAGCACGAACGTGATCGAGATCAGAAGCGCAATCAGCTCGAGCTTCGTCACGTTGATGATGAGCGCCGCGATCAGCACGAAGAACGCGACCGCGAAGTGGATGCGCATGTTCCGCTGCGTGCGGAGAACGTGGATGATCCCCTCGAACGCGTTGTTGAACGAGTCGATGATCGTCGGCGAGCGACGAGCGGTCATGACAGTAACTCTTCCTCGCGCGCCTCCATTTCCTTGCCGTGGTCGTAGCCGAGCAGGTGCAACAGGCCGTGGGTCAGGGGCCAGCGCCATTCGTCGCCAATGACCTGCGGGCAGAGCACGACGTCCCCGAGTGCACGCGGCACGCCCTCGGGAATGTCAGCACGGCCGTCGATCGGGAACGAGAGCACGTCCGTCGGCTCGTCGACCCCCAGATGATCCCGCTTCAATGCCCGCATCTCGTCGAGCCCGACGAATGCGATCCCGAGCTCCCCGTCGTCGACTCCCTCAGCACGCAGCACGCGACCGGCCAACTCCACGGCCCCGCCGTCGTCGACCTCGGCGCCGCTGCGGTTCTCGACCTCGACCGAGATCATCGGTTGCGCTCGTCGGTGTGCTCCTTATAGGCCTCGACGATGCGCTGGACGAGCTTGTGCCGCACGACGTCCTTGTGGTCGAACTCGATGAACTGGATGCCGTCGATCCCGATCAGGACGTCACGCACGTGCACGAGGCCCGACCGTTGCTCACGCGGCAGGTCGATCTGGGTGATGTCGCCGGTGACGACGACCTTGGAGCCGAACCCGAGCCGGGTCAGGAACATCTGCATCTGCTCCGGCGAGGTGTTCTGCGCCTCGTCGAGGATGATGAAGCTGTCGTTCAGCGTGCGGCCGCGCATGAAGGCGAGCGGGGCCACTTCGATCGTCCCACGCTCGATCAGGTTGTTTGCCTTGTCGGGGTCGAGCATGTCGTAGAGCGCGTCGAACAGAGGGCGCAGGTACGGATCGACCTTGGCCATCAGATCGCCCGGCAGGAACCCGAGCCGCTCCCCCGCTTCGACCGCGGGCCGCGTGAGGATGATCCGCGACACCTCGCGCTCGTGCAGTGCGGAGACCGCGAGCGCCATCGCGAGGTAGGTCTTGCCGGTGCCGGCGGGGCCGATGCCGAAGGTGACGGTGGCACGCCGGATCGAGTCGACATACCGTTTCTGGGTCACCGTCTTCGGCGCGATCTTCTTGCCGCGATGACGCCAGACGACCGCGTCGAAGACCTCGCGCACGTCCTGGCCCGCCTCGAGCGTCCCGAGCACCGCATCCACGGTGTGCCCGCCGATCTGATGCCCGCCCTCGACCAGTTCGACGAGCTCGTCGATCACCGCCCGCGCGCTTTCGACGTGCTGATCGTCTCCCTCCAGCGTCAGTTGGTTGCCGCGCAGACGCACGGTGCAGTCCAGGCGTTCGCGCAGCGCGTCGAGCACGCCGTCGG
Source organism: uncultured Thermoleophilia bacterium (assembly GCA_963779535.1). Lineage (GTDB taxonomy): Bacteria > Actinomycetota > Thermoleophilia > Gaiellales > Gaiellaceae > PALSA-600. Next base: position 102,443 of record CAVZYP010000006.1, read on the forward strand.
AGATCCCGGCCAACTCGGCCGCGACTGCGTTGGAGACTTCGAGCGTTTCCTGCATACCCCTCAAGTGTAGGTTGCCGGAATGGGCAGCAAGGGCTGGACACTCCTGACCGTCTGCACGGCCACGTTCATGCTGCTGCTGGACATCACGATCGTGAACGTGGCGCTGCCTGCGATCGAGCGGGCGCTCCACGCCTCGTTTTCAGACCTCCAGTGGGTCGTCGACGCGTATGCGCTCGGCCTCGCGACCTGCGTCCTGACGGCAGGGTCGCTCGCAGATCTGTTCGGCCGCAAACGCCTCTTCGTGATCGGCATCGTGCTGTTCACGATCGCCTCCGCGGCCTGCGGCCTCTCGAACGACTCGCTCTTCCTGATCGTGGCGCGCGGGGTCCAGGGAATCGGCGGCGCGATCATGTTCGCAACGGCGCTCGCGCTGATCTCGCAGGAGTTCCACGGCAAGGAACGAGGCACGGCGTTCGGAATCTGGGGCGCCACGATCGGCGCGGCGGTCGCGATCGGGCCGCTCGCGGGCGGGGTGCTGACGACGTGGCTCTCGTGGCGCTGGATCTTTCTCGTCAACATCCCCATCGGCATTGCCGCAGTGATCATCGCCGTCAAGCAACTGCGCGAGTCGAGCGACCCCGAGCTCGGCCGGGTCGACCCGATCGGGCTCGTGACGCTGACCGTCGGCCTGTTCACCTTCATCCTCGCGCTGATCGAGGGCAACAAGCAGGGCTGGTCGAGCAGCCTGATCATCGGGCTGCTGGTCGTCGCCGCCGTGTCCCTCGGGGCGTTCGTCGTCTCGCAGTCGGTCGACCGGCCGACCATGGTCGACCTGACGCTCTTCCGCCGCCCCGCGTTCGTCGGCGCGCAGACGACGGCATTCGCCATCTCGTCATCGATGTTCGCGATGTTCCTCTATCTGACGCTGTACCTGCAGAACATCCTCGGCCTCTCGGCGCTGCAGACCGGCCTGCGCTTCCTGCCGCTTTCGATCGTCTCGTTCTTCGCGGCGTACGCCGCCGGCCGGCTGACCGCGTCTGTGCCGATTCGCTGGCTGCTCGGCTTCGGGCTCGGCCTCAATGCAATCTCGATGTGGACGATGAGCCTGGTCACGCCGGGCTCGACCTGGCTCGTGCTCCTGCCGGGCTTCATCCTCGGCGGCATCGGCATCGGCTTCGTCAACGCGCCGTTGGCAACGACGGCGGTGTCGGTGGTTCGCCAGGAGCGCGCCGGGATGGCATCCGGCATCAACAACACGTTCCGCCAGATCGGCATCGCGACCGGCATCGCCGCGCTCGGGGCGATCTTCGCGTCGAAGGTGAGCCCCCTCGCGTTTGCGCCGCACCCGTCGCTCGCCGCCCGGGCCTCGTTCGTCGACGGGCTGCACGACATCCTGATCGTCGGTGCAATCGTCGCCGCGGTCGGCGCGCTGCTGGCCGCCGTGCTCGTGCGGCCGCAGGATTTCGTCGACTCTGCTCGTCCCCAGCCGACCTAAGCGAGCTTTTCGCGCACGAGCTGGCTGACCGCCGACCCGTCCGCGCGCCCGGCGATCTGCGGCATCACGTCCGCCATCACGCGGCCCATGTCACGCATGCTCGTCGCCTTGTTCTCCGCGATCGCATCGTCGACGATCCGCTCGACGTCTTCCTCGGCGAGCGGCTCGGGCATGAACTCCTCCAGCACCGCGAGCTCGGCCTCTTCCTTCTCTGCGCGATCCTCGCGACCGCCGCTGCGAAATGCCTCGGCCGCCTCGTGGCGCTTCTTCCGCTCACGCTGGAGCACCTGCAGCTCCTCGTCGTCCGAGAGCGGGCGCAGCAGCTCCTTCTCGGCCGACTTGAGGCTCGAGAGGATCAGTCGCAGCGCGTCGCGGCGCTCGTTGTCGTGCGCGCGCATCGCATCTTTGACCTCATCCTCGAGCTCGCGGATCAAGCTCACAGATCCGTCTCCGGCAGCATCTGGCCTCCGAGGATATGCCAATGCAGATGAAAAACCGTCTGCCCACCGCCAGGACCGACGTTGACGACGACCCTGTAATCCTCCAAGCCGATGATTCGAGCAGTCTCCGCGACGAACTCGAGCATCCGTTTCGACTCGTCCGGGCCGAAGTCACCCACCTCGCGAAACGTGTCCACGTGGCGCTCCGGGATGACGAGCACGTGGATCGGCGCCTTCGGGTTGATGTCGTCGATCGCGACGAACCCGTCACCTCGGTGGACATGGTCGCCGTCGCGCACGAGCACGCAAAACAGGCAGTCGTCACGCTGCAGCAACGATGCCCTCCTCCGTGACCGCGGCGGCGCGCACCGAGACGAGCTCCCCGACCGGCGCCTCGACGAGCCACGGCGTGTAGTCGTCGCCGTAGCCGCGTCCCGGACGGTCGACGAGCACGACGTCCTCCACCTTCCGGCTCCAGCGCGCGACGCAGAGCTCGCGCGACAGCGCACGCAATGCTGCGCCGCGCTCCTTCTTCACACGCGGCGGCACCGGGTCGTCTGCCGCCGTGATGGTTCCTGGACGCGGCGAGTACGGGAAGACGTGGATCTTGGTGAGGCCGGCACGCTCGATCGTCCGCATGGTGGTGGCGAAAGCGGCTTCGTCCTCGGCCGGGTAGCCCACGATCACGTCGCTCGTCAGGTTGAACTCACCGGCGAGCGGGGCGAGCCGCCGGAGATAGGTGTCGACCGTGTAGCGGCGGCGCATTGCCCGCAGCACGCCGTCGTCACCGGATTGGAGCGGCACATGGAGGTGCTTGCTCACGACCGGCGTCTCTCGGAGGGCCGCGATGAGCGCGTCGTTCACATGGTTGATCTCGATCGAGCTGAGCCGCAAGCGCTCGAGCCCCGGCGTCTCTCCTGCCTCGCGCACGAGACGTGGCAGATCGTGACCCGCAGACCGGTCGCGGAAGCAACCGAGGTTGATCCCGGTCAGCACCACCTCGCGATGGCCCTGCTGCACGCGCCGCCGGATCTCCCCCAGCACCGCGGCCGCACTGCGGCTGCGCGAAGCGCCGCGGACGAGCGGGATCACGCAGAAGTTGCAGGAGAACGAACAGCCGTCCTGGATCTTCACGAACGCACGGACACGGTCGATACGAGCTTCTGCCTGGACGCAGCCGATCGCGCCGACGTCACCGGCGACGAACGACGCGGTCTCCTCGCTCCGCTTCGCGACCACGGTCACGTTCGCCGGCAGGCCTGCGAAGGCGCCGCCTTCGAGATTGGCGCCGCAGCCGGTCAGGTAGACGCGGCTGTGCGTCCGCGCGGCCCGGGCGGCGGCCTTGCGGCTCTTCGCGACGGCCTCGTTCGTGACGCAGCACGTGCTGATCACGGCGACGTCGGCGCGCTCGGCCGTGCTTTCGGCATGGCCGTCGCGCAGGAGCGCCTCGCGCACCTCATGCACGTCGGCGTGCGAGACCTTGCAGCCGAGGAAGTCGACGCGGAACGTCGCCACGGATCGAATCGTATGCGCTTAGGACCGTTCGTAGAGATCCGAGGCCCAACCACCGTGCGTTCGGCGCCCGGCGTGCTCGAAGCCGGGCAGGCGCGGTTGCTCGGAGGCGAGGTACCCGGAGGTCACGAGGAGCGAAACGTCGAGCCGTTCCGGCAGCGCCTCCACCGAGGCGAGCGAGATGTTCGCAAGCGCGATCGCCGCGGCCGGGAGCCGGTCGGCGGCGGAAACGAGTCGCGCCTCGACCTCGACGCCGTTCACACGCGCGTTCTCGCGTGTCGCCTCGATCGCGGGCTCCTCGATGTCGACGGCGATGATCGGGACGAACCCGAGCCGCGCGGCGGCGATCGAGAGGACGCCCGAGCCACAGCCGACGTCGAGCAGGGAACCGGGGCCGGCCTCCTGGAGGAACTGCAGGCAGAGCTGAGTCGTCGCGTGCGAGCCGGTCCCGAAGGCGCGACCGGGATCGACGACGACCGCGAGGGCATCCGCAGGCGGTGTCTCCCACGGCGGCCCGATCCAGAGCGCTCCCACTCGGACCGGCTGATGGAACGCGCGCCACCGGTCCTCCCAGCCGGCCTCGACGTCGTCGCTGCGCGCACCGCCGAAGAAATGCCAGAGGCGCTCCTCGCCGCCGGCGTCGGTATAGGCAGCGAGCTCGATCCCCTGCGGACGGTCGACCTCCTCGAAGCCCTCGGGGAAGAGCTCGAGCATGGTCGCCCGGGCCTCCTCGAGCCGCTCCGGGCCGACCTCGACGGCGACTCGGCGCAGGCCGCTCAGCGGAATGCGCTCTTCAGCTTGTCGAAGAAGCCCTCGTCGTGGCGGTAGGTGTGCTCGTCGCTCGCTGCCTCGAACTCTTCGAGCAGGCGGCGCTGCTCGGGCGTCACGTCGCCGCGGTACCGAGACGTTGACGAGCACGCGCTGGTCGCCGTGACCGAAGCCCTGCAGCACCGGCATGCCCTTGCCGCGGAGCACCCGCACCTCGCCCGGCTGCACACCGGCCGGCAGCTCGAGCTCGACCGGTCCCTCCAGCGTCTCGACGGTGACGGTCGACCCGAGGGCCGCCTCGACGATCGTCAGGTCGACCTGCGAATAGATGTCGTTCCCCTCGCGCACGAACCGCGGATCGGGGTTGACGTGCACGAGGACGTAGACGTCGCCCGCGCGGCCGCCCAGTGCACCCGCATGCCCCTCGCCGGAAACGCGGATGCGCTGGCCGTCGTGGATCCCGGCCGGCACATCGACGTCGATCGTTCTCGACTCGGAGACGCGCCCCGCACCGCGGCACTCGGTGCACGGGTGGTCGACGATCTCTCCCCGACCGCGGCAATCCGGGCACGTCTGCGTCCGGACGAATTCGCCGAAGAGGCTGCGCGAGACCTGATGCAGGCGCCCGGTCCCCTCGCAGCGCTCACACGGCCGCGGCTGCGTTCCCGGTTCGACGCCGTCGCCACCGCAGGCCTTGCAGGTCGCCGCCACCTGGAACGGCACCTGGACCTGCACACCTCGAGCTGCGGCGACGAGCTCGATCTCGATCTCCGCTCCGACGTCCTCGCCGCGCCTCTGAGCGCCGGCGCGCGCGCCACCGCCGAACACGTCGTCGCCGAAGAACGCCGAGAACAGATCGCTCAACCCGCCGACGTCGAAGTGGGTCGGCGTGAAGCCGCCGGACCGGAGCCCTGCGTGGCCGTAGCGGTCGTAGAGCGCACGGCGCTCGGAGCTGGAGAGCACCTCATACGCCTCGGTCGCCTCACGGAAGCGGGTCTCCGTCTCGGGCTCGGTCGAGACGTCGGGATGCAGCTCGCGCGCGAGCCGCCGAAATGCCTTCTTGATCGTTGCGTCGTCGGCGTTGCGTGGGACGCCGAGCACCTCGTAGTAGTCGCGATCCGTGCTCATCGGTCGTCCGCGTAGACCTCTTCGACAAAACGGGACAGCTCGGTCGCGGCCGACCGGACGGTGCGCAATGCCTTCTCGTAGTCCATGCGCAACGGCCCGAGCAGGCTGACCGCACCGAACGTGCGATGCCCGATGCCGTAGGTCGCTCCGACCAGTGCGAGGTCGCGTAGTCCCGGCTGTTCCAGCTCCTCGCCGACGCGGGCGAACGGACGGCGTGGATCGAGACGCTGCGCGAGCATGTCGAGAAGCGCCGCGCGCTTCTCGAGCGCGTCCATCAGGCTGCGGTACGCGCCGATCTCCTCAGAACGCATCTCGTCGAGCAGGCCGGCGGCCCCTCCGACGAAGAGCCTGCGGTCCTCGTCGGCTGCGTGCTCGAACGCGCTGCGGATCACGAGCAGGAACGTGCGCTCGCGCGGGCTGAGACTCGGTTCGTCGAACGCGACCTTGACGGCGCGGGAGCCGACGCGCGCGCCCAGGAGCCGCTCATTCAGATAGTCGGCCGCCCACGTGACGAGCCCCTGGTCGACCGGCTCCGGGAACGCGAAGCGCAGGTCGGTGACGCCGCCCGTCGACGTGATCAGGACGACCATCACCACCTCGGGCTGGAGCAGCAGCACCTCGACATGCCGGACGGTGGCCGCCTGGAGCGGCGGCGCGGAGACGAGGGCCAGCAGCTTCGTCACCTGCGACAGCATCTCGGTCGTCGTCTGGAGCGCATCCTCCACCTCGGCGCGCGCGGCAGGGAGCGCCAGCTCGAAGCCGGTGGAGCGCACCTCGGGCCGCGCGAGCAGCTCGTCGACGTAGAGCCGGTACCCGGTCTCGGTCGGCACCCGGCCCGCCGAGGTGTGCGGATGGGTCAGCAGGCCGATCCGCTCGAGGTCGGCCAGGTCGTACCGAACTGTCGACGCCGACACGTCCAGGCCGGCGCTCGCGACGAGCGTCTTCGAGCCGACCGGCTGCCCGGTCGCTACGTACTCCTCGACCACGAGCCTCAGGATGGCGCGTTGCCGCTCGGAAAGCAGGACGTTCATGGCGACCATGGTAGGCGGCGCGTCAGGCGAGCAGCCGGGCGGTGACGCCGCCGCCGAGAAACCGGCCGCGCCTCGTCAGCGTCAGCGACCCCTCGCCCGGCTCGGCGAGCCCGAGGCCGGCGAGCCGTTCGAGCTCGTCCGCATCGACGACCTGCTCCAGGCCCGCGAGCGGCAGCGGCTCGTCGAGACGCAGCCCGAGCATCAGTCGCTCCGTCGCGCGCACGTCGGCCGGCAGCTGCTCGAGCTCCCGCGGCGGCCGCTCGCCGCGGGCGAGCGCCGCGACGTAACGGGCCAGCGAGGGCGCATTGCGCCAACGTCGGCTCTCGATTGTGCTGACCGCTCCCACACCGATCCCGAGGTAGTCCCGCCCGTGCCAGTAGCCGAGGTTGTGCCGCGCACGCAGATCCCGTCCGGCGGCGTCCCGCGACGTCAACCGGCAGAAGTTGGCCGTCTCGTACCAGCGATAGCCGGCGCCGCTGAGCGTCTCGACGACGCGCTCGAAACAGGACTCCAGCGACTCGGCCTGGCGTTCCAGCTCGGCTCCGTGGGCGTGCGTGAAGCGGGTGCCCGGCTTCGCCTCCAGCTCGTACGCGGAGATGTGCTCGGGCTCGAGCGCCAGGGCCTCGGCGAGGTCGCGTGCGAGGTCGGCGGGCTTCTGGCCCGGGATGCCGTAGATGAGGTCGAGCGAGATGTTGCCAATTCCGGCATCACGCAGACGATAGACAGCGTGTCGGACGTCGTCAGGCTGGGCAACGCGATCGAGTGTCCGCAGCAGGCGTGGCGAAAAGGTCTGCGCCCCGAGCGAGACACGATCGACGCCGCAGTCGGCGAGCAGGGTGGCGAGCGCCGCCGTGACGGTCTCCGGGTTCGCCTCCACCGTCACCTCGAGCGCAGCCGGCAGGGCTCGGAGCAGGCGCGCGAGCGCCCGGGGCTCCGTCAGCGTCGGCGTGCCGCCCCCCAGGTAGACACTCTCGAGCTCCGTGGCGAGCAGCCCCCGTTCGAGCTCGAGCTCGCGCAGGAGCGCATCGACGTAGTCGCCGTGCTCTCCGGAGCGCCCGACGACGGTGACGAAGTCGCAGTAGCCGCAGCGCGACGAGCAGAACGGGAGGTGGACGTAGAGGTGACGGGCGCCGGTCACGACCCGCCGTTCATGAGGCAGCGCGGCGAGGCCGCGGGAGGAGCTCGCCCCCGCAGTTCGGGCAGACGCCGTCCATCGACTCGGCGCATGCGGCGCAGAACGTGCACTCGTAGGAGCAGATGCGCGCGTCGCCGTCCGCGGCGAGCGGGGCGCCGCAGCGTTCGCACACGGTGCGCATCTCCAGGGCCACTCGCTACCTCTTCGCCGGCTCGTTCAGGTTGAGCACTGCGAGAAACGCCTCCTGCGGCACCTCGACTCCCCCCACGTTCTTCATCCGCTTCTTGCCCTTCTTCTGCTTCTCGAGCAGCTTTCGCTTGCGCGAGATGTCGCCGCCGTAGCACTTCGCGAGCACGTCCTTGCGACGGGCCTTCACGGTTTCGCGCGCGATGATGCGCGCGCCGATCGCGGCCTGGATCGCGACGTCGAACATCTGGCGGGGGATCTCCTCGCGCAGCTTCTCGACGAGCAGCTTGCCGCGCTCGTACGCGAAGTCGCGGTGGATGATCAGCGACAGCGCGTCGACCGGCTCGCCGCCGACGAGGATGTCGACGCGGGCCAGGTTGCCGGGCTGGAAGCCGGAGACGTCGTAGTCGAAGCTGGCGTAGCCTCGGGTGCGCGACTTCAGCTGGTCGTAGTAGTCGAGGACGATCTCGGCGAGCGGCAGCTCATAGGTGAGGTGGACGCGCAGCTCCGAGAGATACTCGAGGTGGTCGAAGCGGCCGCGGCGGTCGTTGTTCAGCTCCATCACGGCCCCGACGAACTCCTTGGGGACGATGATCGAGGCCTTGATGTACGGCTCCTCGACCTCGTCGAAGGCGTCGGGCAGGTCGGCGGGCGTATGCACCTCGACCCACTCGCCGTTCATCGGCTTCACGCGGTAGGCGACGTTCGGCGCTGTCACGAGCAGATCGAGGTCGAACTCGCGCTCGAGGCGCTCCCGGACGATCTCCATGTGCAGCAACCCGAGGAAGCCGCAGCGAAAACCGAACCCGAGCGCCTGCGACGTCTCGGGCTCGTAGAAGAGCGCCGCGTCGTTCAGCTTCAGTTTCTCCAGGGCGTCCCGCAGCTCGGGGTAGTCGTCGGAGTCGGTCGGGAAGAGGCCGGCGAAGACCATCGGCTTGACGTCCTTGTAGCCGGGCAGCGGTTGGACCGCGGGGTTCTTCTCGGCGGTCAGGGTGTCGCCCACGCGGAGCTCGGAGACGTCCTTCAGCCCGGTGATCACGTAGCCGACCTCGCCGGCGGAGAGCTCCTTGACCGGCCTGTTGCCGGGCGACATGAAGCCGATCTCCTGCGCCTCGAACCGCGTCCCGAGCGCCATCGCCCGCAGTTGGTCGCGAGGCCGGAACGCACCGTCGACCACGCGCACGAACGCGACCACGCCGCGGTACTGGTCGTACGACGAGTCGAAGATCAGCGCGCGCGGCGGCGCATTCGGGTCGCCGGCCGGTGCCGGCACCCGCTCGATGATCGCGTCGAGCACGTCGGCGACGCCCTGCCCCGTTTTGGCCGAGATGCGCAGGACACGGTCCGCGCTGTCCCCGATCAGGTCGGCGACCTCGGCCGAGGCGGCGTCGGGGTCGGCCTGCTGCAGGTCGATCTTGTTCACGACCGGGACGATCTCCAGGTTGTTCTCGATCGCGAGATAGGCGTTGGCGAGCGTCTGGGCCTCGATTCCCTGCGCCGCGTCCACCACGAGGAGCGCTCCTTCACACGCCTGCAGCGAGCGCGACACCTCGTAGGTGAAGTCGACGTGGCCCGGTGTGTCGATCAGGTTGAGCTCGTGGCCCTTCCAGGCCACCCGCACCGCCTGCGCCTTGATCGTGATCCCGCGCTCGCGCTCGAGGTCCATCGAATCGAGCAGCTGGTCGCGCATCTCGCGCACGGAGACGGTCTCCGTCAGCTGGAGGATGCGATCCGCGAGCGTCGACTTGCCGTGGTCGATGTGCGCGATGATCGAGAAGTTGCGGATGTGCTGCTGGTCCATGAGAGCTCAGCCGCTGCGGAAGCGGCTGCGCAAGGAGAGTAGCGCGTGCATCTCGCGCACATGCAGCGCGCGGGCAAGGCCGAGATAGACCACGACCGAGGCCACGATCGCCGGCAGCAGGGAGAGGATCTGCCCGCCCAGGGAGTCACCGAACACCGAATCGAGCGGCTTCCAGACCCCGTAGGCAACTGCGCCCGCGGCGGCGCCCGCGACCAGAACACGGACGAACGACGAGGCGATCGAGCCGAACTCGATGCGGTCGAGCCTGCGACGCAGGACGACGAGCAAGGCCGCGGTGCCCGCGATGTTCACGAACGACGTCGCGAGCGGGATCCCCCAGATCCCGAGCGGCGCGAACGCGACATCGAGCATCGCGTTGAGAAAGAGGTTGCCGAGCGCGACCGCCGTCGGCACCCAGTTGTCCTGCAGGCTGAAGAACGAACGGTTCAGCATCAGCATCGTCCCGTTGAAGGTCAGCCCGAGGCAGAGCGCGGCGAGGCACGAGGCAACCGCGGTCGTCTGGGACGCGGTGAACGCTCCGCGCTGGTAGATCAGGCGCGTCAGCGGCTCGGCCAGCACGGCGGTGACGATGCTGGCCGGCACGAGCAGGAACGAGATCTGCCTGAGGCCGAGCGAGCTCGTCCGCCGGAAGCCGTTCAGGTCGTTCCTCGCCGCGAGGCGCGCGAGCGACGGGAAGAGGACCGTCGCGACGGCGACGGAGAACACGCCCTGCGGCAGCATGTAGATGCGGAATGCCGCATCGATCGTCGACGGCGCGTTCTCGCTGACCAGCCAACCGCCGATCACACCGTCGACGAGCGCATTGATGTTGATCAGGCCGAGCCCGAGCGTGACGGGCAGCATCATCTTGAACACGCGCTTGACGGCCGGGTCGCGCCAGTCGATCACCATCTGGAGGCGGCCGTCCCGCCCGCGCAGCCAGGGGAGCGGCAGCAGGAACTGCACCACCGTCCCGAGCGAGGATCGACCCGGCGTAGACGTAGAGCTTGTTGTCGGTGCCGTCGGCGCGCGGGACGCCGAACACGAGCCCCGCGATGATCACGAGGTTCCAGGCGACCGGCGTCAGAGCCGGGATCGAGAACTCGTCGTAGCTGTTGAGGATCCCGACGACGACCCCGGTGGCGCCGAGCAGCGCAACGATCGGGAAGAGCACCTGCGAGAGGCCGATCAGCAGCGGGTGATAGTCCGGATAGAGCGGCGGCATCAGCCACGGCGCGAGCAGGATGAAGAGCGCCGACAGGCCGCCGAGACCGAGCAGGGTGAGCCAGAAGAGCGACGAGGCGACGCGCCAGGCGCGCTTGCGCTCGCCCTTCTCGAGCAGGTCGCTGAAGACCGGCACGAACGCCGAGGAGAGCGCCGCATCCGCGACGAGCGCCCGGATCGTGTTGGGGACGAGAAACGCGATGTTGAACGCGTTCACGGGGCCGTTGACGCCGAAATAGTTCTTGGCGACGACCTCGCGGAAGAGGCCGAGCACGCGCGAGATTCCGGTCGCAGCGGAGAAGATCGCGGTCGAGACGGCGAGCCGGCGAACCGGCCGCTCGACGACCGGCGTCGCCGCCGGGCCCTCGCTCTCGCCGGGGCCGCTCGTGGTCGTGTCGTCGGCCACTTGGGAGCGAACGTTACGCGCGGGGGCGGGCGGCGGGCCCCCTCTGCTACCCTTGCCGCGCCCGCTGGAGCGGGCATTTCTTCGCGATATGCCCAATATCAAGCAACAGAAAAAGCGCGTCCGCACCGCCGCCGAAGCGCGGCTCGAGAACCTGCGCTACCAGTCGACGATCAAGACGCTCACGAAGCGCCTGGCGACGACCGCCGAGGCAGGGGACGCGGCGGCGACCGAGGAAGAGCACCGCGCGCTCGCGAAGCTGATCGATCGCGCGGTCGCCCGCGGCGCACTGCACCGGAACGCCGGCGCCCGCAAGAAGTCGCAGGCCGCGAAGCTCGCGGCCGGCTCGTTTCCGGCGCCAGCGGCCGGCGCCCGCGCGGCGGCACGGTGATCTCGACGAGCGCGCGCTCGAGCTCGAGCTCGTTCGCGAGCCGCGAACCACCCTTCAGCGCCCGGTCGAGCTCGGCGAGGCGGATCAGCGCGCCGTCGAGCTCGTCGGCGCTGAAGTTCCGCACCTGCCCGAACAGCTTCTGCGCCGGGAAGTGGTGCCGCAGGCCGAGCAGCGGAGCCGCGTCGTGCGGTGACACGCCTTGTTCGTCGAGACGATGGGCGATGCGGGCACGCCGGACGTGGTTGGTGAGGCTGCCGACCAGCTTCGGGATCGTGCGGGACCGCGGGTCGGGCGTGCGGTCGAGCATGCGCTCGGCAGCACCGAGCACCCCGCCCACGTCGCGGGCGCCCCACGCGTCGGTCAGCGTCCAGGGCGGCGAGTCCGCCCGCGGGGCGACGAGCGCCTCGACGTCGGCCTCGGTCACCTCCGCCCCATTCGCCCAGATGGAGATCTTGTCGACCTCGCCCGCGAGCTCGTAGAGATCGTCGCCGACGAGCTCCGCGAGCAGCCGGCAGGCCTCCGGCTCCGCCTTCGTCTTGTGCAGCTTGAACTGGTCGGCGATCCAGCGCGCGACCGCCTTCATGACGACATCCCAGAGGAGGAGCTCGCCCTTCGCCGCGACGGCCTTCGCGAGCGGCGAGTCCTTCTTCAGCTCGGCGCCGACGAGTGCGAGCGTCGTTCCCGGAGCGGGCGCCTTCAGATACTCGGCAACCGCCTTCGCGTCCGGCGCCTTCCAGACTTCGACGCCTTCGACGACGACGAGCCGCGTGCCCTCTCCGAAGAGGCCCATCACGTTGCAGGCGGCAACCGCGTCGTCGCCGCTCGTGTCGCGAGCCTCGAGGAGCTCGATCGCGTCGGCCTCGAACCGGCCGCGCAGCCGTGCAACCGTGCGGTCGACCTTCGGCCGGTCGCTGCCCGCGATCAGGTAGGCCGGTTTGAGCTCCTCCGCCATCCTCGCCAAGCATAGGCGGCCGCGAGGAACGACCCGGCCGCGGCGACCGCGGCGCCCGGGCCGCGCGCCTGCGCGGCCGGAATCGCCGAGACGAGGCGCGCGCAGAACGCGATGTAGGCGGCGATCCAGCCGTTCACCCACGCGAGCCCGGCTGCGAGCGGCGGCGCGACGGGATCCACGGCCGCGGCCACGAAGGCGAGACCGAGGAGCGGCCCGACCGCCGGCTCGACGAGCGCGTTGGCCAGGATCCCGAGGAGCGGGACGGCTCCGAACTGCAGCCAGAGGATCGGCGCGGTCGCGACGCTGCACGCGGCGGAGACCGCGACCGCCGCGCCGAGCGACCTCGGCACCGGATAGCCGTCCAGCAGCCGCACGAGCGGACCGACGGCCAGGAAGATCGCGACGACAGCCGCGAACGAGAGCTGGAAGCCGGCGTCGAACAGCGTGTACGGGTTCCACGCGAGCAGGACGACGGCGGCAACGAGCAGGATGTGCCACGGGTCGCGTTCCCGGGCCGCGAGCCACGCGATCGAGACAGCTGCTCCCGAGACGGCTGCACGGATCACGGACGGCTGGGGACCGACCGCGAGCACGTAGGCACCGATCGCCGCGAGCGCACCGAGATGCGACCAGGTCCGCGGCAGCCCGAGCAGCAGCGCGAGCCCGAGCACGCCGCCCGCGAGCAGCACGACGTTCTGGCCGCTCACCGCCAGCAGGTGATAGAGCCCCGAACGCCGGAAAGCGTTCTGCAGGCCGGGCGAGAGCCCGTTGTCGTCGCCGAGCAGCACGCCCTCCACGAGCGCGCGGCGTTCTCCCGTGAGACCGGGTGCCGAGGCGGCGCGCAGCCACCGCCGCACGCGATCGCCGGCTCCGCCGACGCCGCCGCGGCGGCCCGTGACCGTCCACTCGTCCACCTTGAGGACGACGTGGATCGCCTTGCCGGCGCAGCCAGGTGCGCTCGTCGAAGCCGTTCGACGGTCCGCGCGGCAGCCTTACCACCGCGAGCAGGCTCACGCGAGCCCCCTGGGGCGGTGCCCGGCCGAGCGGCAGCTCGAGCTGCGACGAGCTCGTCGACACGCCGTGTGCCGAAGCGGCTGACGCGCGCGAAGATGCGCTGTTGGAACATTCCCACCCGCGGCTCGGCCGTGACGACGGCGGACACGCGAGCCGCGCGATCCACCTCCGCAAGCAGCGGACTGCGGTCGAGCGAATCGAGCCGCGCACTGCCCCACCACCAGCCTGCGGCAGCGAGGAGAAGCGCAAAGACCGCAAGCGTCGCCTGGCGCGGCGCCGCGGCGAGCAGGAGCAGCCCCGCGGGCACGAGCCACCAGCCCGCTCCCGCGTCGAGGCGCGCGAGATCGGCCAGACAGAGGCCGGCCACCGCAGCCGCGGCGACGACGTGGGCCGGGAGCACTCCCTTCACGGCACCACGAGCCCCTGCAGCTCGGAGATCCGCGCCGGCCCGATGCCCGGGATCGCATCGAGCCCGTCGACCGAGCGTGAACGCGCCGTGCTGCTGCCGGTAGGTGACGATCTTCTGGGCGGTCACCGGGCCGATTCCCGGCAACGTGTCGAGCTGCTCGGCGGTGGCCGAGCTGAGCGAGACCGGCCCCGTCGCACCGGCCGCACCGCCGCCACCGCCCGCCGCCAGCAGCGGCGCCCCGTGCGGGCACGAGCACCTGCTCGCCGTCGGAGACGAGCGCGGCCAGGTTGACGCCGCTGCGCTCGGCGCGCCGCGTCAGGCCGCCGGCCCGCGCGATCGCATCGGCGACGCGCGCGCCCTTCGGCAGGCGCACGAGGCCGGGCCTGCGCACCGCCCCGGCGACGTCGACGACGAGCGCGGGCGGCGAGGAACCGGCCGAGCGCAGCAGCGGGGCCGGGAGCCCGGGCCGCCGCAACGGGAACGATCGGCGCGACCCGGACCGCGTCGGGCGCGCTCCCACCGGTCGCGACATGACGCCAGACGACGACGAGCACGACGAGCGCGAACAGCGCGACGGCAACCAGCCGCCGCCCGGGAACATCGAGAGGGAACGAGGGCACGAATGCACCGTGCCGGTGCAACAGTCACGCGTGGGAAACGCGAGTGTCACGAAACTGCGACAACTCGCAGGGTCGCGTCAGCGCACGTGGTCGAGCTCGAGCGCGGTCGACGCCTCAGACGACGATGTTGACGAGCTTGTCCGGCACGACGATCACGCGCCGCTCCGCACCGTCGAGATGCGCCTGCACACGCTCGGACGCGCGCGCCCGGGCGATCAACTCGTCCTCGCTCAGCCCCGCAGGCACCTGGATGCGGTCGCGCACCTTGCCGTTCACCTGCAGCACGAGCTCGATCGTGTCGCGCTCCAGCATCGCCTCGTCGTGGACCGGCCACGGCGACTTCCACAACCGCGACGTGTGCCCGAGCACACCCCACAGCTCCTCCGCCACGTGCGGCGTGTACGGCTGCAGCAGCGACACGGCTGTCTCCGCGGCGAAGCGCGCTGCCGGATCGTCGGGCGCCTTCGACAGCTCGTTGACGAGCTCCATCACTGCGGCAATCGGGGTGTTGAAGACGAAGCGGCGATCGATGTCGTCGGAGACGCGCGCGATCGTCTCGTGCGCCTTGCGCGCGAGCGGCGTGTCGACCCCCGCCGGCGACTCCGGCTGCGCGGCGGCCTCGTGGACGACCCGCCACAACCGCCGGATGAACCGCACCGTTGCCTCGATCCCGTCCGGGCTCCAGTCGATGTCCTGGTCGGCCGGCCCCTGGAACAGGATGTAGATGCGAATCGCGTCGGCGCCGAAGCGGTCGATCAGCTCGTTCGGTGAGACGCCGCCCTGCGACTTCGACATCCGCTTGCCGTCGAGCCGTACCCAGCCCTGGTGGAAGAGCCGCTGGAACGGCTCGCGGAAGCCGAGCATGCCGAGGTCGTTCATCGCCTTGACGAAGAAGCGCGAATAGAGCAGGTGCCCCTTCGCGTGGTCGATGCCGCCGATGTACTGGTCGATCGGCATCCAGTAGTCGGCGATCTCGCCGGTCGAACGGCGCGTGGTCGTTCTTCGGATCGGTGTAGCGCAGGAAGTACCACGAGGAGTCGACGAACGTGTCCATCGTGTCGGCCTCGCGCCGGCCCGGCCCCCCGCAGATCGGGCACGGTGCGTTGATGAACTCCTCGTTGGACGCAAGCGGCGGCTGGCCCTTCGGCCGGTAGTCGTCGACCTCGGGCAGCAGCACCGGCAGGTCCGACTCCGGCACCGGGACGGCCCCGTGCTCCTCGCAGTAGATGATCGGGATCGGACACGCCCCAGTAGCGCTGACGCGAGAAGCTCCAGTCGCGCAGCCGGTAGTTGATCGCCGGCTTGCCCTTGCCGTGGTCGCTGAGCGACTCGACGATCGCGCTTTTGGCCTCCGCGTACGGCAGACCGTCGAACTCGCCCGAGTTGATCAGCCTGCCGTCGTCGCCGATCACCTGCACCACCGGCAGGTCGAACTCCTCCGCGAACTCTCTGTCGCGTTCGTCGTGTGCGGGCACGGCCATCAGCGCGCCGGTGCCGTACTCCATCAGCACGTAGTCGGAGACCCAGATCGGGATCTGCGCGCCGTTGACCGGGTTGGTCGCGTACCGGCCCGTGAACACGCCGGACTTCTTGCGCTGCTCACGCTCCTCGGTCGGGCGCGCCGCGGCGATGCGCGCGTACGCCAGCACTTCCTCGTCGTCGGTGAGCTGCTGAACGAGCGGCGACTCGGGTGCGATCACGAAGAACGTCGCGCCGAACAGCGTGTCGGGACGCGTCGTGAAGACCGGAATGTCGATGTCGAGCTCCTCGACCCGGAAGAGGATCTCCGCACCCTCGGACCGGCCGATCCACGAGGTCTGGATCTTCTTCGTGCGCTCCGGCCAGTCGATCGTCGCCAGGTCGTCGAGCAGCGCGTCGGCGTACGCGGTGATCTTGAAGAACCACTGCGCCATGTTCCGCGCCTCGACGATCGCGCCGCACCGCCAGCAGCGTCCGTCGACGACGTGCTCGTTCGCCAGCACGGTCTGGTCGTTCGGGCACCAGTTGACCGGCGCCTCCTTGCGGTAGGCGAGACCGTGCTCGAAGAGCTTGAGGAAGATCCACTGCGTCCACCGGTAGTACGTCGGCTCGTGCGCGGAGACCTCGCGCGGCCAGTCGATCGCCCAGCCCATGATCCGCATCTGGTGGCGGATCGCCTCCATGTTGCGCTCGGTGATCTCGAGCGGATGGCCGCCGTCCTTGATCGCAGCGTTCTCCGCGGGCAGCCCGAACGAGTCGAAGCCCATCGGACGCAGCACGGTGAACCCATGACGGCGGCGGAAATGCGTGACCACGTCGCCGAGCGTGTAGTTGAGGACGTGCCCCATGTGCAGGCTGCCGGACGGATACGGCAGCATCTCGAGCATGTAGAAGTGCTCGTCGGGCGCGTCGCCCGGCGAGGGGTTCTCGACATGGAACGCCTGCTCGGCCTCCCACACCGACTGCCACTTCCGCTCGATTGCCTTTGCGTCGTATGCGTCCATCAAGCTCCCTAGAGACGAAAAAGCCTCTCGAATGAGAGGCTGGGGAAGCCGACGCGGCTCGCGCCGCGGTGCTTCCTGGTTCACGTAAGCAGCAGTTCCATTGAGCGCATCTTAGCCACGACGGCGGGCGGGCCACCAGTTCCAGTCCCCGAGCAGGGCCATCAGGCTCGGCATGAGGAGCGCCCGGATGAGGGTGGCGTCGATCGCGACGGCGAGCGCGATGCCGATCCCGACCTCCTTGACGATCACGATCGACGATGTCGCGAACGCGCCGACGGCGACGCAGAAGAGCAGTGCCGCCGAGGTGACGACCCGCCCGGTCCGCTCGAGCCCGAGCGCGACCGCCTCGCGATTCTCGAGGCCGGCGTCGTGTGCCTCCTTGATCCGCGAGAGCAGGAAGACCGCGTAGTCGGTGGCAAGCCCGAATGCGATCGCAAAGAGGAGCGCCGGCTGGGTCAGCTCGAGCGCGCCCTCGCTGCGGTAGTTCAGGAGGCCCTCGAGCCTGCCGTCCTGGAAGATCAGCACGAGCAGGCCGAAGGCGGCCGAGAGCCCGAGGACGTTCATCAGCAGCGCCTTCAGCGGCAGCACGACCGATCGGGTGACGGCGTAGAGCAGCCCGAACGTGAAGACCGCGAGCAGCCCGAGCGCGACGGGCAGGTGACGTACGAGGCTCGAGGCCGTGTCGAGATACCACGCCGTGCGGCCCGACACCGCCACGTTCGGGACCCGCCGAATGCGGCGCACGAGCGTCTTCGCCGACCCGCTCATCGCGGAGGCGCGCGGGACCACCTCGATCTGCCAGAGGCGCGCGCCCAGACGCTCCGGCGGTGGGACGGCGGCGATTCCCGGCAGGCGGCGAATCGCCGCCAGGGTCGGTGCAGGGTCGGCGACGGTGGCGGCGATGTGAATCGGCGAGTCGGCGCCGGGCGGGAAGTGGAGGCGCAGTGCATCCTCGGCGGCCCGCGCGTGCGCGCTCGGCGGGAGCACGCTCGCGTCGACTCCGATGAACCGCGCGTTCAGGAACGGCAGGCCGAGCGCGATCAGCACCGTGGCGCTCGCGATGGCGATCGGCAGGGGATGGCGCATCACCCAGTGGGCGAACCGGTACCAACCTCCTCGCTCGTCGGGGCGCGCAGCCCGCTCCGCCGCGCGCTGCCAGCCGGCCGGCGCGAGCGCGTTCACGTTCGTGCCGAGCAGAGCGAAGAGCGCCGGCAGCACCGTCAGCGCGACGAGGCCGGCGAGCGGCGCGATGATCAACCCGCCCAGGGCCATCGACCGCAGAAACCCGAGCGGGAACACGAGCAGCGACGCGAACGCAGCCGCGACCGTGACCGCGCTGAAGGCGACCGTGCGCCCGGCCGTCTGGAGGGTCGCGCGCAGCGCTTCGATCCCGGGGCCGTGCCGGACGAGCTCCTCGCGGTAGCGCGAGACGAGCAGCAGGCTGTAGTCGATCGCGAGGCCGAGGCCCGCGCCCGTCACGAGGTTGAGCGCGAAGACGGAGATCGGGGTCACGTTGTTGATCACGCGGATCAGGGCCAGCGTGATCACGATCGAGAGGCCGCCCGCGACGAGCGGCAACGCGGCGGCGACCACGCCCCGGAAGACCCACAGCGCGAGCAGGAAGAGCAGTGGAAACGCGATCAGCTCCGCGCGCAGGAGGTCGTGCTCCGACTGGGCTCGCACCTCCTCGTTCGCGACGGCCGGTTCCTCCGACCTCGCCCGGGAGGGTCGCGGCGAGGCGTTTCGCGACCGCGGGGTGATCGCCGGTGCCGGCGTGGAACGACGCGGTCACCAGCACGAACCGGCCGTCGGGTGAGACCGCTGCGCGCGGCTGGACGACGGCGATCGACGGCTCGCGCCGGAGCTGCGCGGCGGCGATCGCGGCCTGCGCCGGGGCGCGCGACCACGAGCACCGAAGGTCCCGGGACGATCCCGGCGGCGCTCGAGAGCAGCTGCAGCGTCCGAAAGCTCTCGGACGAAGGATCCTGGAAATCGTTGTCGCTCGAGCTGAGATGCCGTGCCGTCGACGCGCCGATGAACACGGAGATCACGGCCAGCGCCCCAGCGACTCCGAGGATCGTGCGCGGACGGCGTGAGGCGAGATCGGCGAGCGCCCTGAACACGCCTGCCAGAGTAGGCGGAGCGAGGTTGCCCTCGCATGCGCACAATGCACGTCGTGAACCAGCTCGACCTCTTCCCCGACACGGCTTCCGTCGAGAGCGGCCGGCTCGTGCTCGGCGGCATCCCCGCGGCAGAGTTGGCGCGGGGGTTCGGCACGCCCGTCGTCGTCTACGACGAGCAGACGCTGCGCAATCAGGCTCGCACGTACCTCGGGGCCGCACCCGGTGCGCTGGTCGCCTACGGGACGAAAGCGTTCCCATCGATCGCGGTGCTCCAGCTCTTCGTCGAGGAGGGGCTCGGTGCGGACGTCTCCACCGTCGGCGAGCTCGAGTTCGCGCTGCGCGCCGGGATGCCCGGTGAGCGGCTCGTCATCCACGGCAACAACAAGGAGGACGAGCTGCTGCAGCGGTCGATCGAGGTGGGCGCGCTGATCGTGCTCGACTCGCTCGACGAGCTCGACCGAGTCCAGGCGGCCGGCGGGAGCAGGTTCCTCGTCCGCGTCACGCCCGGGATCGAGGCGGACACGCACGAGGCGATCAAGACCGCGCATCACGGCTCGAAGTTCGGGCTGCCGCCCGACGACGCGGTCGAGGCGATCCGCCGTGCGCCCGAGACGGCCGGGCTGCACGTCCACGTCGGGTCGCAGCTGATGCATTTCGGCGCGTCGCTGATGACCGTCGACTGGATCGCCCAGTTCGCGGCGCGCCTGCGGGCGGAGTTCGACTGGACGCCGCAGGTGATCGACCTCGGCGGCGGGCTCGGCGTGCGGCACGTGCTCGAAGAGCCGTCGTTCACGATCGACGAGTTCGTCGGCGGCATGGTCGGTGAGCTGCAGCGTGCGTTTCATCTGCAGGGCCTGCCTGCAGCGCAGTTGATCCTCGAGCCGGGCCGGTCGCTCGTCTCGCGCGCCGGGGTGACCCTCTACACCGTCGGCAGCGTCAAACGCGCGAGTGCTGCGACGACGTACGTGACGGTCGACGGCGGGATGTCCGACAACCCGCGCCCGGCGATGTACAACGCGCGGTACACCGCTCTGCTCGCCGACCGCGCCGACGCGGAGCCGACGGACGCCTACTCGGTCGCGGGCAAGCACTGCGAGTCCGGCGACGTGCTGATCGAGCGGGTCGAACTGCCCACACCGAACCGCGGCGACATCCTGGCGGTGCCGGTGACGGGCGCGTACACGCTGGCGATGTCATCGACCTACAACGCCGTGCCGCGGCCGGCCGCCGTGCTCGTCGCCGACGGCTCGGCGCGCGTGATCCGCCGGCGCGAGACGGTCGACGACCTGCTCGCGTTCGAGTCCTGAGCTAGAACGTTCGGTAGGACGCGCGCGACAGCGAGAGGCCGTGCCCGGCGCGATTCGTGCAGGTCAGGCCGGTGAGCCGCGACCGGCACGTGTAGGTGCCGTTGCGCCAGGTGCGACCGTAGCGGAGCGTCACGTAACGCACCGGCCCCATCACGAGAACACCGCCGCTGCAGGTGATCGCCCCCTTGCCGCTGGGCGTCAGTTCGAAGCCGTGCCAGTCGAGCCCCGTCGGCGGAGCGATGCAGCCCTTCTGAAGCCGCGCGCGGTACGACGCCTGCGCGATGTCGCAGTGCAGCGCGGCGGGCGTGACGGCACAGGTGATGTTGTGCGTCGGTGTGCGCACGCCCGGGAGCGGTGCGGAGAGAGCCGACGCGGCGAGCGCGGATGCGGCGAGCGCGGCGGCGGCGAGTACGAAGGCGAGCGACTTTCACGGGCGGCAGGGTAGCGCCAAGCCCGGCAACCTGCGCCCGGCCGAATCGCGCCCGCCGGAACATGTCCTTCGCAGACGGTCAAGGGCACTACCCGTCGGCTGCCACCAGACTGGTCTGCGCCGGCCATGTCCCTCTCCGACGGGCGCTTCAACCGGGGTCAGACCCGCGGCCATGGCCGAAGGAGCGAGCGGGCCGCGGCGTGGCGCCAGTCGATCGCCGCCGCGGGCCGGCGTCCTGGACACGGCTTGCCTGCAGGAGACATGGCCGCGGGTCAGAGCGCGGACGTGGCTCGACTGGGCACGGCCGGAGTCGCCGGGGCCAGGCGTTCGTCAGGGCCAATCGTTCGTCAGGGCCAATCGTTCGTCAGGGCCCGGCGTTCGTCGGGGCCCGCTACATCCGGGCGCGGAGAGCGAGGACGTTCGTCACGAACGGCTTCGTCACCTTGTACAGCCCGTGCTCGCGCACGGCCCGCTCGCCCTGGTACCAGCCGGCGAGCGCGAGGCGCTCGTTGCCGTTGAAGACCTGGAGCAGATGGCGCAGATAGAGGATGCCGACCTCGATGTCGCCGTCGACGGTGTGCGGGAGCGGCCGCCCCACGAGCACGTCCTGGACGAACTGCCGCGTGACGGGAAGCGTCTGCAGCACCCCGCGCGCGCCGGCGTCCGACACGATGCGCGTCTGGAACCCGGACTCCATCCACGCGAGCGCACGCACGAGGTGCGGGTCGACGCCCAGCCGCGCCGACCACGCATCGAGCTTCGCCCGCACGTCCGCACGGGACGGGACGAGACCGCCCGTCGCAACCGGCACGCGCAAGCGCTGGCCGAGGATGATCGGCTTCGACGGATCGATCCTGTTCGCGCGCGCGAGCGCAGCGATCGTCGTGCCGTTGCTCTTCGCGATCGCGGTGAGCGTGTCGCCGACCTGCACGATGTGCACGACGGCCGCGACGACCACGCGATGAACGCGCACCGGCACACGGTCGCGCCGCACGATCGCCGACAGCGTCCGCGGACCGACGATCGCGTCGACGTTGAGGTGCATCTGCGCCTGGTAGCGGCGCAACGCGGCCGTCGTCTGCTTCCCCATGTAGCCGTCCAGTGCGCCCGAGTACACCCCACGCCGCGTGAGGAGGAACTGCAGCACCGAGACGTCCCAGCCGAAGTCGCCGCGCCGCAGGATCCGCGAACCGAAGAGCGGCTCACCGAGCGGCCCGAGCGCAAAACGTGTGCGGGTGTTCGCCGGGCCGACAGGCAGCCGGTGCGCGCGCTGGAACGCGTGCACCGCCGCAGACGTGCGCGGGCCGGCGATGCCGTCGATCTGTGCGAGATACAGCCCGTGCGCGCGCAGGGCGACCTGCAACCCCGCAACCTGTGGGTTGACGCCGGCGTGAACTGCCGGGACTGCCGCCAACGCTCCGACGGCGACGATGAGCGCGAGCACGCGACGCACGAGAGGGCACCCTTCGGGCCGCCGCAGGCGGCTCCTCCCCCGACTTACCCTCGTTTTACGCGCAGAGCCAAGTGGCACCGCCAGCATCAGCACGACCAGCACGACCCCGAAGAAGAACGTGACCGGACCTGCGTGCCCGACGTCGACGTTGGGCAGCAAGCCGACTGTGCCCGGCAGGAAGACGATCACCAGTGCGCCGAATGCCGCCCCCCAGATCGAGCCGAACAGCCCGACGACGACGCCGACGAGCAGGAGCAGCGAGAGCTGAACCGGGAACGCGCCCGGCCTGACCGCGGCGACGTTGATCGCGAGCAGCGAACCCGCGACCCCCGCGAACGCGGCCGAGATGCCGAATGCCCCAACCTTGTACGCCGAGCGGTCGAGCCCGGACGCGGCTGCCGCAAGCTCGCTGTCCCGAATCGCATGTAGCGACTGTCCGAAGCGCGACTCGACCAGCCACCACGCGACGACGAAACACAGCACCGCGATCGTCCACGTGAGTGCGTAGAGCCACGCGCCGTTCGTCAAGAACCAGAAGCCCTTGCCGTGCCACGTCTCGGTGGGCCGCCCGAGCAGGTCGATGCCCGACGAGCCGCCGGCGAAGTGGTCGAACTTGCGCGGGATCGTCGGAAAGACGACGGCGATGCCGAAGGTGGTGAGCGCCAGGTAGAGCCCCGGCAGCCGCAGCGCAGGCACGCCGAGCACGAGCCCGATCCCGCCGGCCACGGCGGCCGCGACCGGGATCGTCTTCACATCCTGCACACCGTGGTGCGCCATCAGGATCGCGGTCGTGTACGCGCCGACCGCGACGAAGGCGCCGTGGCCCAGGGAGATCTGCCCGGTAGCTGCGAGCACGTCGAGGCCGAGGATCGCGATGAAGTACGCGCCGACGGTGGCGAGCTGCACGGTGCGGAACTCGGAGAGCGCGAACGGCAGCACGGCGAGCACCGCGACCCCGGCCCAGAACGTCCAGAGCTTGGCGGTCACACGCGTCCCACCGAGGTCTCGCCGAAGAGCCCGCTGGGGCGAACGAGCAGGACGCCGAAGATCACCGCGAGCGCCGTCGCGAGCCGCAGCTCGCTGTCGATCCAGTGGATGTACGTGCCGGCAAGTTTCAGGACGACCCCGAGCACGAGCCCGCCGACGATCGCGCCGAGCAGCGAGTCGATGCCGCCGAGCAGGGCAGCCGCGAACGAGTAGAGGAGCACCCTCAGCATCATGTTCGGCTCGAGGAGAAGCGACGGCGCCGCGAACACGCCCGCGACCGCGCCGAGCGCGGCGGCGAGCCCCCATCCCACCCCGGCCATCGCACCCACGTGGATCCCGACCAGGCGCGCCTCCAACGGATTCGCGGCAGCCGCGCGCAGCCCGAGCCCGGTCTTCGTGCGCGCGAAAAACAGACCGACGAACGCGAAGGCGATGACCGACACGCCGATCACACCGAGCTCCAGGGTCGGGAACACGACCCCGCCGACATGAACCGGAGCGGTCGAGAACGGCCCGGCCAACTGCCTGGCGTCGCCGCCCCAGATCCACGTCGTCAGGCCGTTGATCGCGAGCAGCAATCCGACGGTGAGAATCACGATCGCGACCAGTGGTGCTCCTTGCATGGGACGAATCAACACCTGCTCGATCGCAACGCCGCCTCCGAACGAGAGGATCAACGTCACCGTGAAGGCCGGCCAGAACGACCAGCCGTGCTCGATCAGCGCCCAGCAGATGAACGCCGAGAGCGTCGCGAGCTCGCCCTGCGCGAAGTTGAGCACACCGGTCGCACGGTGAACGATGACGATCCCGAGCGCGAGCAAGCCGTAGATGCTTCCGCTCGCCAGACCGCCCACGACCTGTTGCTGCGAAGTTCGTCACGCGGTCTCGGCGGCCGGGCTAGTAACCAAGGTACGACCTCCGCACCGACTCGTCCGCCTGAACATCCGCCGCGTCCCCGCCGAGCACGATACGACCTGCCTCGAGCACGAATGCGTGCTTGGCGGCTCCGAGCGCGAGCACCGCGTTCTGCTCGACGACCACGATCGTCGTGCCCGTCTCGTTCATCAGCTGCAGCGTGTCGAAGATCTCGCGCACGGCAGACGGTGCGAGCCCGAGCGACGGCTCGTCGAGCAGGAGCAGCCGCGGCTTCGCCATCATGGCGCGGCCGAGCGCGAGCATCTGCTGCTCGCCGCCCGAGAGACGCCCCGCGCGCTGCGCGCGCCGCTCGTAGAGCAGCGGGAAGAACTCGAACACGCGGGCGAGATCGCGCTGCGACGTGCCGCGTTTCGTCCACGCGCCGAGGCGCAGATTGTCGAGCACCGACAGCGTGGCGAAGGTGCCGCGCCCTTCCGGCACGTAGGCAACACCACGGCGCGCCATCGCCTCCGGCGTGCGGTGAAAGATCCTGCTGCCTTCGAGGATCACCTCACCCGTCGACTTCACCAGGCCCGAGATCGCGTGCAGCGTGGTCGTCTTGCCGGCTCCGTTCGCGCCGAGGATCGCAACGAAGTCGCCGTCTTCGACGCTCAGCGTGATGCCGTGCAGCGCCCGCGTCTCGCCGTAGCGCGCCTCGACGTCTCGTAGCTCGAGGATCACGCCGCGGTCGGTTCGGCGCCGAGGTACGCCTCGATCACCGCGGGGTTCCGCTGTACCTCGTCGGGTGTGCCCTCGGCGATCTTGCGGCCGAAGTCGAGCACGTAGATCCGCTCGGCGACACCCATCACGAGGCCCATGTGGTGCTCGACGAGAAGCACCGTCAGCTCGAAGTCGTCGCGGAGCTTCGTGATGAACGCGCCGAGCGCCGCGACCTCCTCATGGTTCAAGCCACCGGCCGGCTCGTCGAGCAGGAGCAACCGAGGCTGCGCGATCAGAGCGCGTGCGAGCTCGACCCGCTTCAGCGTGCCGAAGGGCAGACTGGACACGGGTCGGTTGGCGACGTCCACGATGCCGACGTACTCGAGCACCTCTCTGGCACGCACGTCGACGTCCCCCGGCCGAAACGGCTTCGTGCGCGTGTGCGCTCCGACGAGCACGTTGTCGAGCACGGTCATCGTGCGGAAGAGCTCGACGTTCTGGAACGTGCGTGCGATGCCGCGGCGGATGATGCGGTGCGCCGGCGTGCGCAGCAGAGTCCGGCCCGCGAACTCGAGGTCGCCCGCATCCGGCCGATAGAGCCGCGTGATCAGGTTGAACAGGGTCGTCTTGCCGGCGCCGTTCGGGCCGATCAGACCGACGATCTGCCCCTGCTCGACGTCGAGCGAGACTTCGTCGATCGCGACGATGCCACCGAAGCGACGAGTGACGTTGCGGACGGAGAGCAGCGCCATCGCGCTGAGCTTACAACTCCGCCGGATCGGTCACCGGCAGCGCGCAGGCGAAGCGCTCGCACACGTAGACCGCGGTCCGGCCGTCCACTTCCGTCCGGCCCGCGAGCAGCGGAATGCCGCCGGCCGGCCCGAACGCAATCACGTCGGTGGACGCGGCCTGCTCGAGCGCCGCGCGGGCGACCGGCGCGTCGACCGAGCCGACGATTGCGAGCTCACGATGCGGGGCGAGCTGCTGGTCGAGGGCGACGAGCCCCCAACCGAATGCCGATGGCGCGCGCGTCAATGAGTCGCGCACGAGCCGGAGCACCGAGACGCCGCGCCGTTCCAGCTCGTCGTCGCCCCAGATGCGCGCGAGCCGCACCAGCACGTACGCGAGCATCGCGTTGCCGCTCGGCGTCGGGTGGTCGTCCAGCTCCTTCTTGCGCGCGACGAGCTGTTCGCCGTCTCGCGGCGTCTGGAAGAACCCGCCCGCCTCGTCGTCGGCGAACAGGTCGACCGCGAGGGTCGCGAGCCGGTGCGCCTCCAGCAGCCAGTGCGGGTCGCCACTCGCGACGTGCAGCTCCATCAGCCCGTACGCGACGTCTGCGTAGTCCTCGAGGTAGCCCGTTCCCTTCGCAACGCCGTTCCTCCAGGTGCGGTGCAGCCGGCCGTCCGGTGCGGAGAGACCGCCGAGGAGAAAGCCGGCCAGGTCGGTCGCCGGACCGACGCGCCCTCCCTGCGCGAGCGCGGCGAGCATCAGGCCGTTCCAGGAGGCGATCGCCTTGTCGTCGCGGAGCGGCTTCGGCCGCTGCTCGCGGAGCGCGTGCAGCCGCCCGCGTGTCTCCTCGTCGAGCTCGCCGCGCAGGATGAAGCGGCCGTGCTCGAACGGCTCCAGCAGTTCCTCCGGAGCGCCTTCGCCCGGCGCCCACGTGAACGTCAGGCCCTCGACACCGTCGGTGTCGGCGTCCTGCGCCGAGGCGAAGCCGCCGCCCTCGAGCGCGAGCTCGCGCAGCACGTAGTCGATCGTCAGGTCGGCCACCCGCCGGTAGCGCTCGTCGCCGAACCGGCGCGCCGCATGCAGATACACCGAGGCGAGCAGTGCGTTGTCGTACAGCATCTTCTCGAAGTGCGGCACGAGCCAGCGCTCGTCGACGGAGTAGCGGTGAAAGCCGCCGCCGACGACGTCCCACATGCCGCCGAGGATCATCGAGTCGAGCGTGAGGCGCGTCATCGCCTCCTCGTCGCGGCGGAGCAGGAACTCGAGCACCGGCGCGGGCGGGAACTTCGGCCTGCGGCCCCAGCCGCCCCACTGGGGATCGAAACCGGCGCGCAGGTTGTTCTGCGCCAGAGCGAGCAGGTCGTCGCCGAGCGGCTCCGGCGACGGTTGCAGCCGCGCACCGGAGCGAATGTGCTCGGCGAGCCGTGCGGCCGAGCGCTCGACCTCGCCTCGCTGCTCGTCCCAGGCCTCGGCGACCGACAGGAGCACCTGCTTGAACGAGGGCAGCCCATGCCGCGGCTCGGGCGGGAAGTACGTGCCGCCGAAGAACGGCTCGCCGGCCGGGGTCAGGAAGATCGTCATCGGCCAGCCGCCCTGGCCCGTCAGCGAGACGACCGCGTCCATGTAGACCGAGTCGAGATCGGGCCGCTCCTCGCGGTCGACCTTGATGCTGACGAAGCGCTCGTTCATCACCCGTGCGGTGAGCGCGTCCTCGAACGACTCGTGCTCCATCACGTGGCACCAGTGGCAGGCCGCGTACCCGATCGAGAGCAGGATCGGCCGGTCCTCGTCGCGGGCGCGGGCGAGCGCCTCCTCACCCCAGGGGAACCAGTCGACCGGATTGCCGGCGTGCTGCTGGAGATACGGCGACGTCTCCTCGGCCAGGCGGTTCACAGGGGAAAGCCTAGGTGCGTCACCGCCGGCGTGAGCTGTACGAACTAGCTGGGCGGGCCGGGCAGCTGGAGAATCGCCACGACGGCGAAGAGCAGCAGCACCGCTCCGACGCCGATCAGCCCGTAGCGCACCCCGCGTAACGGGAACTGGGTGCTGATCCCGACGAGGAAGAGGACGCTCGCGAGGATGACCGTGGTGCGGATGTATTTGTCCGCGGTCTCGGCCGCCTGCTCACCGTCGGCGTAGTGGGCGTCTGCCTCCGCGTCGAGGGTGACCGACTCGGCCGCGCCCTGCGCGTGGTACTGCGGCATCGCCTGCGGCCCGGCCGGCGCGTTCGGATTCGTGAACGGGTCGGTTGCGATCCAGGCGTCGAAGGCAGGACGAAACTCGGGCAGAAACCGCTTCTCGGCGACGCGTTCGGCGGCCTTGTCGCCACTCAGGTGCGCGCCCAGCCAGGCGTTGAAGGTCAACGCATCACCGACGCGGAAGGTCAACGCCTGCTGGAACGCACGGTTCGCCTGCGTCCGGGTCGCCGAGGCCTTGGCGAGGCTGAGCGACGACTCGGTGCCCCACTTCGCCGCCGAATAGCCCGACCAGGCGGCGATGATCGCGACCACCGAGAGCAGGAGCGCCTCGCTGATCGAGATCAACCGGTCGTGCTGCCCGCCGCCGTGGTGGCCGCTGTGGCGGGCATGGTGTCCGATCTCTCCGCCGACCTCCGCTGCCGAGAGCCCCTCGGGCATAGCTGAATCTCCTCGCGCCGGAATCGCCGCCATTGTGCTGAACAGGCAGGACGTGCCCCGGCCGGGCGGGCCTGGAAGACTCAGCGACGATGGCCGCCACCTCGCTGACCGATCTGTTCGGCCTCGACGGCCGGGTCGCGGTGGTGACGGGTGCCTCCGGTGTGCTCGGCGGGGCGATCGCGCGCGGCCTCGCCGCGGCGGGCGCGCAGGTGGGCCTCCTCGCGCGCCGGCGTCCGCCGCTCGAGGAGCTCGCGCGAACCATCGGCGCCGCTGCAGCCGTGCTGGAGGCCGACGTGCTCGACGCAGCCCAGCTCGAGCTCGCCCGCGCAAGCGTGCTCGAACGGTTCGGCCGGATCGACATCCTCGTGAACGCGGCGGGCGGCAACATTCCCGCTGCAACGGTCGGCGAGCAGTCGTTCTTCGAGCTCCCCGCGGACGCGCTCGACGACGTCGTGCGGCTCAACTTCCAGGGCACCGTGCTGCCGAGCCAGGTCTTCGGCGCCGCGATCAGCGACGGATCGATCGTCAACGTCTCGTCGCTCGCTGCGCACCGCGCGCTCACGCGGGTCGTCGGCTACGGCGCTGCGAAGGCTGCCGTCGAGAACCTCACGCGCTGGCTTGCCGTCGAGCTGGCTCCGCGCGGCGTGCGGGTGAACGCGGTCGCGCCCGGCTTCTTCGTGGGCGAGCAGAACCGGGCCCTCCTACTGGGCGAGTCGGGAGCGCTGACCGCGCGCGGGGAGCGGATCGTCGCCGCAACACCGGCCGGGCGCTTCGGCGAGCCCGACGAGCTCGCGGGCACCGTGATCTGGCTCTGCAGCGCCGCCGCCTCGTTCGTCACCGGCGTCGTCGTGCCGGTCGACGGCGGCTTCGACGCCTTCAGCGGCATCTAGCCAGGCGTCAAGCCGCGCCGCGCGCCACCCAGGCCTTCGCCGAGACGACGAACGGTGGCTCCGGCAGCCTCTCCCTGCAGAGCTCGCGCAATGCCGTGCGCCGATCGGGCTCGAGGCCGGCGACGTGCGCACCCGACGGGGCGGCGACGCCGAGCGTGAACGGCTCCCACCAGTCCTCGAACGTGGCGTGCTCGACGTCCACCGCGACGGAGCTGTCGACGATGTCGCGGATTCCAGCCGCGCGAAAGAGGTCGGCCAGGTGGCCGGCCCTGCTGCCGGGGCAGACAGACCCGGTCTCGACCTCAGGATCGAGCGCCTGGGCGGCCTCCCAGAACGGACCGATCGGGCCGCCGTCGGTGAAGTCCCACACGCATGCGGCGACGACGCCGCCGTCCCGCGTCACCCTCGCCATCTCGCGGAGGCCTGCGACCGGATCGTCCATGACGTTGACCACGAGCTGGGCGAGCGTCGCATCGAAGCAGCCTCCTTCGAACGGCAGATCCTCAGCCGGCGCGCGGATGACCTGGACTCCGGGAAGGTGGCCGCGTAGAGCCGCGACGAATTCCTCGGACGGGTCGACCGCCGTGACCCGTCCCGGCCCGGCCCTCCGGGCGAGCTCCGCGGTCAGCGCACCGGGGCCGCATCCGACGTCGAGGATCCGGCCGTCGAGCGGGAGCCCGGCGAAATCGGCGAAGGGCACCGCCAGCGGCCTCGAGTAGCGGCCCATGAACCGGTCATAGGCATCGGCATCGCTGAAGCTCACTTCTGCTCCTTCGGCGGCAACGCGTGGACGAAACCCGGGGACCATCTCTCACGGCCGGGCCGCTCGCAAGCAGGGCCGGCCGAGTGGCGCGGGATCCTCCTAGCCAAGCCGGTACGCGCGGCGAACGAGCCCGTAGGCGAGCTCCCGCGCGAGGCGGCGCGCCTCGTCCTCGCCGAGGAAGCCCGCCTCGACCTTTCGCCCGAGCCAGCCGCACGTGCGGCGCCGCCACAGGTCGTGCCGGGCAGGCAGCGCGGTGAGGGCGCGGGCGTCGTCGACGAAGCCGGCGAGGTTGTAGAGCCCGGCCGTCTCGGTCACCCGGTCGAGGAACCGGTCGATGCCCGCCGGGCTGTCGTGGAACCACCATGGGCAGCCGAGCAAGACGGCGGGATAGTGGCCTGCGAGCGGCGCCAGTTCGCGGCTGTAGGTGCTCTCGTCGAGTGTGAACAGAATGACGGCGAAGCGTGGGTCGTTGCCGTACGACTCGAGCAGTGGGCGCAGCCCCCGCGTCCAGTCGGTCGCAACCGGGATGTCCGCGCCGATGTCGCGCCCGAACCGTTCGGCGAGCGGGCCGTTGTGATCGCGCAGGCTGCCGACATGAAGCTGCATCACGAGCCCGTCGTCGCAGCTCATGCGGGCGAACTCGTTGAGCATGTGCGCCTCGAAGCGGCGCGCGTCGCCGTGCGAGACCGTGCCCGCGAGCGCAGCCGCGAACAACGAGGATGCCTCACCGTCGGCCAGCCGTGTGGTGTCGGCGCTCGTTGCCGCGTGATCGGTCGCGGTCGCACCGAGCGCCTTGAACGCGGCACGCCGCTCGGCGAGCACGTCGACGAACGTCGCGTAGTCGTTCACGTCGCGGCCCGCGGCAGCCTCGACCTCGGCCAGCGCGCTGCGCCAACCGGCCGCATCGAGCGCCACCACCGCGTCGGGGCGAAAGGTCGGCCGGATGCGAAACCCGGGCTCGACAGCCGCGAGTGCGCGGTGCTCGGCGAGCGACGAGCCCGCGGCATCGGTCGTCGACAGGCACTCGACGCGGAACCGGTCGAGCAGCGCCCGCGGGGCGAACGCCGGCGTCGCGAGCTGCTCCTCGATGTGCGCATAGATCGTCTCCGCCGACGCCGAGTCGAGCTCGTGCTCGACCCCGAACACCGTTGTCAGCGTCTCGCGCAGCCAGAGGCCGGTCGGCGTCAGCGCGAACAGGTGCACGTTGTCGGCGAGCAGCTGCCAGACGGCGCGATCGTCGACCTCGGCGCCGCCGAGGCCGCAGCGCTCGAGCGGCACGCCCTGCGAATAGAGCATCCGCACGACGTAGTGATCGGTGGTGACGAAGAGGCGGCCCGGTGGGTCGAGCCGCGCGGCGGGATCGGCGAGGAGCCGCACGTCGATGTGCCCGTGCGGGCTCACGATCGGCAGGTCGGCGACGCTGCGATACAGGTCGACGCCGACCGCGGAGCCCTCGATGTAGCGGTCGCCCCTCAGACTCGCCACAGCCCGAGCCCCGGGTTCGGGATGTCGACCGTGTCCGGCGGGAACTGCTCGCGCGCCTCGTCGGGGGCCAGGTACCGAAACCCGACCCCCTCGATGTCGGCGCGCGAGAGCTCGGGGCCAGGCGCGTAGGTGACGGTGAAGCGACCCTCGGTCGAGCCGTGGATCAGATGCGCGACCGCCGCGAGGTTCGCCGCGAGCTCCGGGTCGTCGGCCATCGCCTGGAGCGCGGCTTCGCGCCCGTGGTACCCGTGCCGGCGGATCAGCGCATCGACGACGGGGTCCTCGCCGAAGCGCGCCACGCCGGGCGCAAGGACGATGAGCTCGCCGCCGTCCGCCATCGCGAGCCGCGTGCGGTAGATCGCCTTGTTCGCGAGCCAGGTCGAGCGGTATTCGTCCGGGTCGAGGTAGGCGACGCAGCGCTGAAACGGCGTCGCGAGCGTCTCGATGTTGACCGCGGACGAGAGCGCAACGGCCGCCCTGAACGCGGCGCCGCCGGAAAGCCGCGTGCCGCCCTCCCCCGCGAAGACACCGCGCAGCACGGGCCCGTCGTGGCGAGCCTCGACGACGGTCAGCCCGAACAGCACCCGGCAGCGCGGCTCGAGGAAGCGGTCGAAGCCCCGGTCGAGCAGCTGCCGGACCGGGGCGTCGTTGCGCCCCAGCGTCTGCTCGATCCCGTAGACGGCGCTCAGAAAATGGCTGCGCTGAATCGTCTCGCCGCCGCCGAGCCCGATCGAGACGTGCTTCGTGTAGCCGCCGAACCCGGCCACCTCGTGCGGCACGACCTGGCCGACGGCGACGACGAGGTCGTACGAGCCGTCGACGAGCGCACGGTTGACGGTGAACGGCAAGGTGAGGCCGAGCGGGCGACCGACGACGTCGTCGACCTCGTCGGCGGAGAGCTCACCGATCGTCGTCACGTCGTCGCGCCAGCGGTGCTGCAGCAGGGCTGCGGGATCGATCGCGTCGCCGAACATCAGCCGCGACTCGGCCGGGCCGAGCGGCTGATGCGTCCCGAGCGCGGGCATGACGTCGACGCGCTCCACCTCGCCGGCGAGCAATCCGTAGAGCTGCGCGACGATCTCGCCCGCGCGCGAATGCAGGCGCGTCTGATCGGGGGGCACGAGCAGCACGCTGCGCGCCCCGGCGGCGGCGACCTCGGCTGCGAGGTCGCGCGCGAACGCGCTGAGATCCTGCTGCGAGAGCGTGGCGCTCGACACGCTCGCAGAATAGGCGCTCCCCTCTCCGACCCTGATTCGCGAAGCGAACCAGGGTCGCGAGTTTCTCGGCAGGCCGTCGCAGATCGAAACTCGCGAATCGTCGGTTCGCGGGCGCTCAACCCTGCCGTATGCTCGGCCCGTGCGCGCGGCCATCGCGAGGTACGTGCCGATCGTCCGTTGGGCTCCGACCTACGAGCGACGGTGGCTTCGGTTCGACATCCTCGCGGGGATCGCGGTGTGGGCGGTGCTCACGCCTCAGGCGATCGCCTATGCGTCGCTCGCGGGCGCGCCGCCGGAGGCGGGGTTCTACGCGGCCACCGCGGCAGTGCTTGCGTATGCGCTGCTCGGCACCTGCAAGGAACTGTCGGTCGGCCCGAGCACCACGCCCGCGATCACCGCCGCTTCGATCGTCGCCGCAGCCTCCGTTGCGTCGAATCAGGTGCCGGTGCTGCTGGCGGGCCTCGCGGTCGTCTCGGGCGCGGTGATGATCGCGTCGGGGATCCTGCGCCTCGGCTTCATCGCCGACTTCCTCTCACGTCCGGTGCTGGTGGGCTTCGTGACGGGGATCGCGATCGACGTGATCGTCGGGCAGCTGCCGAAACTGTTGGGTGTTCCCTCGGGAACCGGCCACACGCTCCACAAGGCGTGGACACTCGCAACCGACGTGCCGGACACGCAGTGGCGGCCCCTCGCGATCGGCCTGATCGGGCTCGTGCTTCTGGTCGCTCTGCAGCGGCTCGCGCCGTCGCTGCCCGCGGCGCTGATCGTCGTCGCGGCCAGCATCGCTGCGAGCCGCGGCCTCGACCTCGAGGAGAAGGGCGTGGCCGTCGTCAACAACCTGCCGTCGAGCCTGCCGACCCCTGCCCTGCCGCACGTCGGCTTCCACAACGTGACGATCGTGCTCGGCGGCGGCCTGGCACTGGCGTTCATCTCGTACGCCGAGTCGATCGGCGCCGCACGGTCGATTGCACGGCGCAACGGCTACGAGGTCGACCCGAACCAGGAGCTGATCGCGCTCGGCGGCGGCAACATGCTCGCCGGCTTCCTGCAGGGCTTCCCGACGGACGCGAGCCTCTCGCGCACGGCCGTCGCCGACGCGAGCAAGGTCCGGAGCCCGCTCTACGGGCTCGTCGTGTTCGCCATGCTGATTGTCACGATCCTCTGGCTGACGCCGTTCTTCGACGGCCTGCCACAGGCGACGCTCGCCGCGGTGATCATCGGCTCGATCTACCGCCTGATCGACGTCCGAGGGTTCCGGCACCTGTGGCGGATCGACCCGAGGGGCGATTTCGTGCTCGCCGCGGTGGCCGTGGCCGGGGTGCTCGTCTTCGGCGCGCTCGGCGGGATCGCGATCGCCGTGATCGCATCGCTGGTCACGCTGCTCGCAAAGCTCTACCGGCCGAAGGTCACGACGCTCGGCCGCGCGCCCGAGGGAGAAGCGAACGAGGACATCAGGTTCCGTGACATCGAGCGCCATCCCGACTGCGAGACGTTCCCGGGGCTCGTGATCGTCCGCTTCGGCGGCGAGCTCTTCTTTGCCAACGCGACCTATCTGCGCAGCGCGGTGACCAAGCTGGCGGTGGGCGTCGATCCTCCGGTTCGGGAGGTGATTCTCGATGCCTCCGCGATCCCGCGGCTCGACACGACCGCCGCCGACGTGGTCGTCGATCTCGTCGACGAGCTCGACGCCGCCGATGTCCGCCTCGTCCTCGCGCGGGCGAGCCACCGGCTGCGCACCGATCTGCACCGCTTCGGCCTCGCGGAGGGACGCGTCACCTTCGTCGACTCGGTCGGTGCAGCAGTCCAAGCGTTCCTCGCCGGGACGGCTGGGCCGGATCATCCACAAGAGATGACGTGACGGGAGCCCGCGAGGTAGATCGTCGCTCTTGAATGGCAGTGACCCCCGGCGATCAACCCCTGCCCGAGCCGCCCTCGGCGAAACCGTCACGCGTTCCGGCGCGTGCACGCCACACCTACGACTGGGGCGCAGAGAAGGCGAGGCGCGGACAGCTCTGGATCGAGAACCAGGAGCCGGACTCCCGCAAGGGCGCGACGATCGGCTGGGTGCGCCGTTACCAGGCAGCGGACGGCCAGCTGTACGCCCTGCTCCTGAGCGCCTACTTCTTCCTGACCATGATCCCGGTGATGCTCGTCACCGCGAGCTACGTCTATAGCGATCCGACCGCGCTCGCGCACCGAACCGAGCAACGGCTCGGGCTGCGCGGCCAGACGGCGGATCTCTTCTCGACGGTGATGGTCGGCGTCGGCGAGCACAAGATCTCGGCCGTCGCGATCGCGATCATCGACCTCTTCTTCTTCGGGCTCGGGTTCGCGCGCGTGTTCCAGCTCGTCCAGGCGCGCTCGTGGGGAATCGACCTGCGCAAGTCGGTGATCGCCGACCAGGCCCGCTATGCCTCCGTGCTGGCCGCAATGGTGCTCGGGGTGATGCTGTTCGTCGTCCAGACCAGGGCGCTGCGCGGCGACCCGGCCTGGATCGGCTGGGTGCTCGACGTCGGCTGGCTCGCGCTGCTGCTTCTCTTCTTCGTCTGGGCGCCGAGGCTGCTCCTGCACCACCGGGTCTCGGCGCGCGACCTCCTTCCCGGCGCCGTCTTCACGCTGGCCGGCCTCGTCGGCCTGAGGCTCATCTCGTCGCTGCTCTTCACGCACTGGCTGAACTGGTACTCGTCCACGTACGGAGCCTTCGGGATCATCATTGCGTTGTTCTTCTGGATCATCCTCGAGGGAACGCTGCTCGTCCTCGCCGCAGCGCTGTCGCCGGCGCTCGCCGAGCGCCGCGACCTGCGCGCGGCCCGCGCGTAGGTTCTAGCCCGAGGGGAGGTTCGGGCACGTGCGCGTATAGGCGTGGCCGCTGACGGAACGTGCCCACTCCTCGCGCGTCAGGTTGCGGCCCGCCACAGCGCAAGCGTGGTCTTCCCAGTTCTGAACAGCCGTCGGCCAGATGTCGCCGGTGCCGTCCTGGTAGACGACGATCAGCTTCGAGCCGTCGGGTGTGTGGACCGCATTTCCCCAGTTGCCCGGCGGGCCTGGGAAAGTGGCACCGAACTGCTGCTGGGTCGCGGTCGTCCAGAGCTTGGCCAGACCGTCGGAGCCGCCGGCGGTCGCGAAGGTCTCGTCGGAGGGGGCGAAGTCGAGGCTGGCAACCGGCGCCGCCGCGACCAGGGTGGGATGGCCGATCTGCCGGCCGTCGTTCGGGCTCCAGAGCTGGGCGATCCCGGCCAAGGTTCCGGTTGCGAGCAGCGCCCCGTCGTGGGAGTACGCGTCGGTCTGGAACGTGAAGGGACCGGCGCCTTCGGGCCTCAGCGTCCGTTCGACCCGTCCGTCTCGCGCGTCCAGGAGAGCAACGGTTCCGTCCTCGAAGGCGGCGGCGATCGTCGCTCCGCCC
The DNA here is from genome assembly GCA_963779535.1 of uncultured Thermoleophilia bacterium. GTDB lineage: Bacteria > Actinomycetota > Thermoleophilia > Gaiellales > Gaiellaceae > PALSA-600. The sequence goes on from CAVZYP010000006.1 coordinate 138,433, forward strand.
GGCGCGAACGGGAGGGCGGCCACTCCGATGCGCTTCGTGCGCGCCGTCCACAACCGCTTTCCGGTCGCTGCCTCCCACACGGCGACCGTGGCGAGGGGGTTGGCGGTGCCCGGTGTGTGGTTGACGTCGCCGGCGGCGACCAGCGTTCCGTCGGCCGAGAACGAGATCGCAGTGACGGTCTCCGGCAGCTTGTTGATCGAGCCGAGCCCGGTGAGCTTGCGCACGAGCCGCGGCGCGCCCGCGACGTTCCAGAGTTGGACGCGGCCGTTGGGGCCGCTGACGCCGACCTCTCCCGACCGGGACCAGGCGATGCCGGTCACGTCTCCGAGGCCGGGGCTGAACGTGGCCAGGCGGCGCGCGGTCGACGTCGAGTAGAGCGCGACGCGCGAACTGCCGACGCGCACCGCGAACCTCGCACCGTCGGGCGAGACCGCGAGCGGCGGGGTCTGCGGGGTGTCCGGGCCAAGCTGAGGTGTTTCCGGCGCTGCGGTCGTTGCGAACGGCAGGCCGAACCGGTGCGCCGTGCCGAGGTCCCATTTGAAGATTGCTCCGTCGAGGCTCGAGGTGTAGAGCGTCTTGCCGTCCCGGCTGAAGCCGACCCCCAACACCCGGCCGGCGTGACCCGTGAGGCGCTGGATCGGCTGTCCGGTCGCGGGATCCCAGACGATCACGAGACCGTCGTCGCCGGAGCTCACGGCGACGCGCGAGTCGGGCGAGAAAGCCACGGCCTGGACGTGTCCTGCGTGGGCACCGGCGCCGGCCGTCTGTTTGCCGGTCGAGAGATCGACGAAGTGCACCGTCCCGTCGGCGAAGCCGTAGGCGACCGTGCGCCCGTCGGGGCTGACCGCGCCGCCGAACGCGGATCCGACGCCCGAGACGGCGATCGTACGGATCCGCCTGAGCGTCGTGGCGTTCCAGATCGAGACGGCCTGGTCGGTGGCCACCACGAGCTTGCCGTCGCGCGTCGCCGTCGCCGCGATCATCCCGTCCAGGTGCATGGGGACGACGAGCGGCTTCCCGCCCTGGGTGGTCGTCCAGCGCTGGATATAGGCCGGGCCGCCACTGCCGTCCGGCTTCTGGGCGGCCCAGAGCAGGAACACGTAGCGGCCGTCGGGCGTCCCCAACACGGGCTCGTTGAACACGGAAAGTGTGTTCAGCCACAGCTTGCCGAGCTCGAACTTCTGGACGACACGGCCGGTGCGGTCGTCGAGCAGCTCGTAATCGGGGATCGTCCCCGGTGCGCCCGCGAGCAGCTCATGCCGGCCTGCCAGGTAGGCGAACGGCGCGTTCGCCGCGGGAAACGCGAGCCGCTGCCGATGCGTGCGCGAGTCGTAGAGGCGCATCATGCCCTCGTTCATCACGACCGCGAGCGTCTTGCCGTCGGGTGAAACGGCAACCCCTTGGGGTCGCTCCGTGATCGGAGTGGTGAACGTCGCCACGGCCGCGGGGCTCCGGAGCAGGGTCGCGAGCAGCGTCCCCTCGGTCTGGCTCGAGCGGTTCAGGTTGACCGCCTCGCGGGCAAGCAGCACCGCCCGGTCGATCCGCGGTTCCGAGACGGCCTGAGCGCCGAGCCTGCCCGCGAGGGCCACGGTCGCGTCGTGCCGGGACCTGGCCCGGGCCACGAGCGCGACCGCCCCGGCGGCGACGGCGAGAAGGAGAAGAACTGCGACCGCTGCGAGGATGAACCGCAGCCGCCGATTCTGTCGCCGCTGCCGGGTCAGCTCGCGCTCGTTCTCGGCGCGACTCGCATTGACGAACTCCCGCTCGCGCTCGTTCAGCTCGAGCGTGTGATCGGTGGTCCAGTCGAGCGCGGCGGAGAGGCGGGCTCCACGGTAGAGCTCGCTCGTGTCCCGTCCCATCTCGTCCCACTCGCGAGCCTGTTCGATCAAGTGCTGGCGCAGCCGTTGGCCCTCCCGGTCCTCTTCGAGCCAGTCGCGCAAGCGCGGCCACTCGCGCAGCAGCGCCTCGTGCGCGACCTCGACTGTTCCCTCCGAAACGGTGAGGAGCCGGTCGCGGACGAACGCGTCGACGACAGCTGCGACGTCGGGGTTGTTCGACGCGTCGAGCTCGGCGACCGGGATGCGCCTGCGCACGACCGAATCGCCTTCGCCCGCCGCGAGACGCAGCAGCACGGCACGCTCGACCGATTGCTGCTGCGGCGTGAGTGCGGCGTGACTCGCCTCGGCCAACCGGGCGACGGCACCGTGGACACCGCCCGTCCGCTGGTAGGTCTCGAACCGAAGCACGCGCCCGTCGCGCTGCTGCCACTGCTCCACGAGCGCCGTCGAGAGGAGAGGGAGCCCTCCGGGCTCGCCGACCACCTCGGCGACGAGGCCCTCGACGAGAGCCGGCTCGAGCCGCAGGCCCGAGCGCTTGGCGGGCTCCTCGATCGCCCGTCGGTACTCGTCGGCGCTCATGCCGCCCACGAGCACGTTGCCCGGCCCGGCCAGCTCGGCGAGCTCCGGATACTCGGCACACCGGCCGAAGAAGTCGGCGCGAATCGCCAGCACGACGGCCGCCCGTGGGTGGCGGGCGGCGCGGACCAGGGACGCGACGAATGCATCCCGTTCTGCGGTGTCGGTGCAAAGGGTGAACGTCTCCTCGAACTGATCCACCACCAGCACGAGACGCGAGCCTTCCGGCAGCACTTCGACGGCGCCCTCCAGGGCGTCGCCGTCCGCCGGCAGGCGGGAGCGCACGTCCTCGTCGATCGCCGCGAACACGACGCGGTCGAGCTCGCGTGACGGGTGCGCGCCCGGGCGCATCAGGCACGTCGTCCACCGCTCGCTTCCGGGCAGTACGCCGGCGTGGAGCGCCGGGATCAGGCCCGCCCTCACGATCGAGGACTTCCCGCTCCCCGACGCGCCGGCGACCGCGAGCAGCCCGCTCCCTGCGAGCCGCGCGATCAGCTCGGCCACGACGCGCTCGCGCCCGTGGAAGAACTGGGCGTCCGACACGTCGAAACTGGCGAGGCCTTTGTACGGGCACTCGACCAGCTTCTCGTCGCCTGCCCGCTCCGAGTACAGCCGTGCCTGCGCCTGCACGTGCTGCAGGTCGAGGACGTTGGTCGCAAGCTCGGTCTCGGTGTCGTTGAGGTCGCTGCGCTTCATCGCCGCGAGAGATGCAGCCTCGCCGAGGCGGCGCGCCGCCTCACTGTGCGCCCACTCGCTGACCACCCGGTGCACGGCTGCCGGGAACGCCGCCCGACTCGCGCGCGATCCGCTCGAGCGTCCGTTCGTCGAGCGGCCCGTCGACGTAGAGGTGCGCGATCCCGAGCACACCGGCTTCACCGAGCGGCTCGAGGTGCAGCTCGGCGACAGCCGGGAGCGCCGCGAGCACGCGCCGCAACTCGGCGGGAGCGATGTCGTCGCGGTAGGCGAGCAGGAGCAGCACCGGATGACCGGGCGAGGCTGCCAGCTGCCCGATTGCCCGAGCCTCTGCTTCGTCGCATGCCTCGAGATCGTCGAGCACGACCAGCGTCGGATGGGTTGCGGCGGCTGCGCGTGCAATCGTCTCGGCGACGCCATCCGAGGCGCCGAGACACGAGCCGTAGATGACGTCGAATCCGTCGGCGGCGACGGTCTCGGCGAGCGCCGCCGCGAGGCGCGTCTTCCCGATCCCGGCGGGGCCGGCCAGAGCCGCGACTGCAAAGCCGCCGCGGCGGGCGTCGCGCCACAACCAGCGAAGCGAGCGGACCTCGACATCACGGCCCAGCATCGGCGTCAACGCGACCAGCGACTGCGGCACCTCGACCGGCGACGAGGCCGGGCCTGTCACGACGACCGGGGCGTCGACCGACTCGATCAGATGAACGGCAACCGGTGCATCGAGTCCCTTCAGCTCCAGAGCACCGCGTTCCCTGAAGCGCAGGCCGTCCACAGCCCGTGCCAGGTGAATGACGCCTTGGCTGGCGAGAACCTCGCCGGGCCCAGCCTGGCTGCAGAGCCGTGCGGCCAGATTGAGCGCCCCTCCCCGATAGCCGTCCTCGACGGGCACCGCCTCGCCGGCATCGAGGCCGATCCCGACCATCAGCGGGTACGACGGCCGCAGGGCGACTTCGTCCGCCAGCGTCTCCTGCAGGCGCACCGCGGCGCGCAGCGCGTTTCGCGCCGAAGCGAAGACCGCCATCGCCTCGTCACCGCGCAGCTCGATCACGTTCCCGTTGTGCGCCTCGATCGCCTCGCGCGTCAGTTCCGCGAACGCCGTCGCCAACTCGGCAGCCGCCTCGTCGCCCCGCGCCTGGGTGAAGCTCGTGTACCCGCGGATGTCCGCGATGAGAAAGGTGAGCACCCTCGAGCTGACGCCGGCTCCCATCCGCGGAGTGAACACCCTCAGAAGGGCGGTGACAACCATGCGAGTGCGCGGGCTGGATTGCGCCTATCGTGTGGGCGAGGCCCCTTCCCCAACAAGACAAAAGGAGACTCGATGAGCTCGAGCACGATGGAACTCTTCGTTGCGACGTACGACACCGAGGACGGCGCCGGCGCAGCCGCCAAGGATTTCAAAGAGGCGCAGCGTGACGGCGCGATCGACCTGATCGACGCGGCCGTGATCGTCCACACCGCCGACGGCAAGGTGAAGATCGACGAGTCCGCCGATCCGAGCGGCAAGAAGTGGGCGAAGCGAGGCGCGATCGCCGGCGGAGTCGTGGGGCTGATCTTCCCGCCCAGCATCATCGTCACCGCCGCCGTGGGCGCCGGCGCCGGCGGCATCTGGGGCAAGATCCGCGACAAGGGCTTCAAGGACGAGGATCTGAAGCAGATCGGCAACGACATGCCGCCGGGCACGTCGGCGATCATCGCCGTCGCCGAGGACCGGATGGTCGCGCAGCTCGAGACCGCGATCAGCGGCTACGAGAAGATCGCGAAGCACCAGGTCTCGGCCGAGGCGGCCGCCACGATCGTGGCCGAGGTCGACGACGACACCAAGTAGCTGTCAGCACTGAAGGATCGGTACCTGGTACCTCCACCGGAGGTACCAGGTACCTGACCTGCCCGCGAGTTGTAGGTTGGTTCGGTGGAGCCCACGGAACCGGCGCCACCCGTGCTCGACCAAGAGGCGGTGGCGTTCATCCAGAGCGGCGTTGCGGTGGGAGTCGCCTCGCGCGACGACGACCTGAAGCCGGAGTTCGCACGCGGATGGGGGCCGGAGGTGTCGGCCGACGGCCGGTCGCTGCGGCTGTGTGTGACGGCACCGGAGGGCTCGCCGATGCGAGCCAACCTGGAACGGAACGGGGCGCTCGCGGTCGGGTTCAGCCCGCCGACGATCGCGCGGGCGGTGCAGGTGAAAGGCGTGGCGACCCGAGTGGATGAGCCGGAGGCGGCTGATCTGGAGCGGGCGGAGCGGCATGTCCGCTCGTTCGTCGCGGAGACCGAGCAGATCGGTGCCTCGGCAGAGCTTTCGCGGCGGATGTTCGTCCGCACGGGCCTGGTCGCGGTCCAGTTCTCGATCGATGAAGTGTTCGACCAGACCCCGGGGCCGACGGCGGGCCGCCGTCTGTGAGCGACCTCGCGGTTCCGCTCGAGTCGATCGGCCCCTGCCTGCAGGGCGTGCTGCCTGCCTGGCTCGTCTCCTGCTCGGCGGAAGGCGTCCCGAACGCGACGGTCCTGTCGATCGTCCGCTACGTCGACTTCGAGCGGGTGGCGTTGACGCGCCAGTTCTTCAACAAGACCCGGGCGAACCTGGACGCGAACCCGCAGGCGCAGGTGATCGTGGTCGATCCCGGCAACGGCGACCAGTTCGCTCTCGACCTGCGCTACCTGCACACGGAGAGCGAAGGCCCGATCTTCGACGAGGTCGAAGCGAATCTGGCTGCCGTCGCCTCGCAGATGGGCATGAGCGATGTCTTTCGGCTGCGCGGTGTCGACATCCACCGAGTGCTTCGCTGCGTTTCGTTCGGCGAGACCGTCGAGCCGGTGCAGGTGCCCCGAGAACCTGCCGGCGACCGGGACGCGCTGCCGCTGCTGGACGAGTTCATGCGCCGGCTCGCGCTCTGTGTCGACTTCGCGGACGCGGCGCGCGTGGCGCTCGAGACGCTCGATGATCTGTTCGGCTTCGCCTACTCGATTCTGCTCACTGCGGACGAGCGCGGGGACCGGCTCTTTGCCGTCTCGAGCAACGGCTACGTCCCGTCTGGTGTGGGAGCCGAGGTGCCGGTCGGTGTCGGCCTGGTCGGGGTTGCGGCGGAGCGGCGCCGGGTCGTCTGCGTCCCGAGCCTCCCGCGCAGCCGGGCGATGAGCGCCGCCTTGCAGGACAGCATCCGACGAAGCGGCGCCGAGCCGTCCGCGGTCGAGATCGAGCTGCCGGGCCTCGAGCGCGTGCAAAGCGCCGCGGCCGTTCCGCTCCTTGCCCGCGGCGAGCTGACCGGCGTGCTCTACCTCGAGAGCGAGCGGCAAGGGGACTTCAGCCCGGGGAAGGAGCGGTTGCTTCGGATCCTCGGCGGGCAGCTCGCCGCCGCGCTTGCGGTGCTGGAGGCAGATCGAGGCGAGAGCGAACCCGACGTGGCCGCGCCGGAGACGCCGCCGCAGGGCGAGCCGCTCGCGGTCGCCTACTACCAGGCCGACGACAGCGTCTTCGTCGACGACGCCTATGTGGTCAAGGGCGTTCCGGGGCGGATCCTGTGGAAGCTGCTGCGCGAGCACGCCGCGGACGGACGCACGTCGTTCACCAACCGGGAGCTGCGGCTCGACGAGCGCCTCGGGCTCCCGCCGGGAAACGACAACCTCGAGGCACGGCTGCTCGTCCTGCGCAAACGTCTCGCAGCACTCGAGTGCGGGATCACGCTCGACCGCGTCGACCGCGGCCGGCTCTCACTCGGCGCTCGCGGCGCCGCTGCACCTCGTCGAGGTGCCGACCACGGGCCCGATGCGCGCTGCTCACGAGCCGTCTGCAGGCGGGTAAGCGCAAACTAAGGAAGGCGTAGCGAACTCCTAGGAGACGCGACTCGGCTGCGAGCCTACGGTCACGGGGAGCTTGTTTCCCCGACCGAAGGAGCGTCATGTCCACGGAGACCACCCTCAAGCCCTACCGCCTCGCGACCGGAGAAGGCCTCGCCGACGTCTGGTGGAAGACCGGCCGCATCACCGTCAAGGCGGGCCCCGAAGAGACCGGCAACGCGTTCTCGCAGTTCGAGGTCGACGACCCGCGCGGCAGTGCGCCGCCCCGCCACATCCATCACAACGAGGACGAGACGTTCTACGTCCTCGAAGGCGAGGTGACCATGTTCGTCGGCGACGAGCGGATCGACCTCGAGGCCGGGGACTACTGCTTCGGCCCGCGCGGCATCCCCCACGCCTACCTCGTCCGTTCCGAGCGTGCACGCATGCTCGTGACGATCAGTCCGTCCGGCTCGGAGCAGCTCTTCGTCTCCCTCGGTGTGCCGGTCACGGACGCCGAGCCTCCGACCGACACGGTCATGCCGCCGATGCCCGAGCTGGTCCGCCTCTTCGGGTCCTACGGCGCCGAGATCGTCGGTCCGCCGCCCACGCTCGCCGACCTCGGCTAGCGGGCCGAACGGCCGGTACCTGGTACCTCCACCGGAGGTACCAGGTACCTGACCTGCCATGCGCCGTCACTCATGGTCTTGTTCGCAGACGCCGGTGCCGAACAGGTGCCAGGACCGACAGCGCCGACAGCTTCCCCATGATCCGCGGCGACCGCAGATGTGGATGCTTCATCGGTCGCTGCGCGGCGTCCGCCAGCCGCTCCACGCGGTCTTGGTGGAGCAGGCGGCTCACTTCAGGCTGATGAGAAATCATCTTGTTCCTCCCTTCGTCTTATCGGCGTGGCGTTGAGAAATTGGTGCGCGGACTTCGGTGTGAACACGTGCGTTCTCCTTCCGTGACGGATCGTGTTTTTCGGACGCCGAGAAACGGCGCCGGTGATGTGGACAGCCGAGGCGTCGCACGAGCGACGCGGGCCGGTCCTCTAGGAAAGGGGCTCTGGTGAGCCCAGCGCGGCGGTGTTAGTTACGCCGCGACGGGAAGCCAGAAGCCGCAGTTCGCGATCTGAATTGTGTTGGGCATCCGACCTCCCTTCGAATCGTCGGCCTGAAAACGGCCGGAGATGAAGCAGGTGTTTCTACCAACAACGCGTGCACAAGTCAAATGCGCGCAGGAGGTTCGTGTTCGGCCGCGAAGCTGAACCGATGAAGGCAAGTCTTCTCAACGTGCTGCAGCCGGTCCCTCGTCGGCGCTCGCGCCTGTCGTTCACGCGGCGACGCAGGTCGACGATGATCGACCTCCGCGCCTGGCCGCCCGTTCGTCGCCGCCGACGACGTCTGCTGTTCGTCTGAGCCTGAACGGCGGCCGGCGCCACCGCCGGCCGCCGTTCGTGACTCGTCCTACTCGGACGGCTCGACGACGATGAGCGAGTTTCCGTCCGGGTCGCGCAACCAGAACATCGGCGGCACCGGTCCGCCCCAGCGGCTGACCTCTTCGTCGACGTCTGCACCGGCCGCCTTCAGTGCGGCGTGATCGGCATCGACGTCGGACGTGTCGAGGCAGATCCCGGTCTGGCTGCCGCCGGCCTCCTGACCCTCGGGCGGCGGGGCGAGGGCGATCGTCGTCGGCGCTCCGGACACCGCGACCTCCACCCAGCGCCCCGCGTCGCCCATCGGGACGTCGACCACCTTTTCGAAACCGAGCGTGCCGACGTAGAAGTCGATCGCCCGATCCGTGTCGGCAACGGTGACGCACACGCGGCCGACCTGCGAGATATTCAGCTTGGCTGCGACTTTCGCCATGTTGACCCTCCTTCGTTCTTCGTTCGTCGGGACTTGTCTCTTAGACGACAGCGTGAACGAAAACTCATCGGTGCCGCTGCGACGCGCAGCTAGCGCCGCGCCGACCCTGCTCCCGTCGCTAGGTTGAACGCCGATGGAGTACGTGAACCTCGGACGCACCGGGCTGCGCGTGTCGCGCGTCTGCCTCGGGATGATGAGCTACGGCCCGCACGAGAGCCGCGCCTGGGCGCTCGACGAGGCGGCGGCCGAGCCGATCGTCCGCCGCGCCGTCGAGGGTGGGATCACGTTCTTCGACACGGCGGACGTCTACAACGGCGGTCAGAGCGAGGTGATCACGGGCCACCTGCTCGAGCAGTTCTTCGGCATGCGCGAGGAGTACGTCGTCGCGACGAAGGTGCACGGACAGACGATGCCGGGCGAGAACGGCCGCGGGCTCTCGCGCAAGCACGTGCTCGCCTCGATCGACGCCTCGCTGCAGCGCCTCGGGCTCGACTACGTCGACCTGTACCAGATCCACCGCTGGGATCCCTCGACGCCGATCGAGGAGACGATGGAGGCGTTGCACGACGTCGTTCGGTCGGGCAAGGCTCGCTACATCGGCGCGAGCAGCATGTACGCGTGGCAGTTCGCGCAGGCGCAGGCCGTCGCCCCGACACGGTTCGTGTCGATGCAGAACCACTACAACCTCGTCTACCGCGAGGAGGAGCGGGAGATGATCCCGCAGTGCATCGACCAGGGCGTGGCGGTGCTGCCGTGGAGCCCGCTCGCGCGCGGCCTGCTGGCAGGCAACCGGACACGCGAGCGGCGAGCGGCTGACGACGCGCGCGAACACGGATTCGTTCGGCGACAGCCTGTACACGCCGGACGTCGACTTCGCAGTCGTCGAACGCGCGCAGGAGGTCGCAGAGGCGCGCGGTGTGCCGACGGCGCAGGTCGCGCTCGCCTGGCTCCTGCACAAGCCGGGCGTGACCGCACCGATCGTCGGTGCGACGAAGATCGAGCATCTGGAGGATGCGCTCGCGGCCGAGCAGCTGTCGCTCGACGCAGCTGAGATCGCGCGGCTCGAGGAGCCCTACCTCCCCCACGCGGTCTCCGGGCACTCGTAAACGCCGCTCAGGCGGTGTTCCAGCCGTCCTCTCCGTCCGACCACGGCACCGCTGTGCTCCGCCGGAAGATCAGCTCGTCCGCCTCGGCTCCGGGCCACACGCCGATCTTGTCGCTGTCCGGGTAGACGGAAACAGCCGGCTCGCGTGCGTTCGAGAACAGCAGTGTCCGCGCCGGCGACTCGCTGCGGTTCATCACCTTGTGCGCGCCGGCCGCGCCCGGCGGGAAGCAGACGAGGTCGCCGCGCGACAGCGTGTGCTCCCCGTCGGGAGCCCGCAGCACAACCGTGCCCTCGACGACGAGCAGCCACTCCTCCTCGTACTCGTAGTGATACGGCGACGAGCTCTGACCGGGCGCCAGGTCGTAGATGAACATCGCGGTCGCCGACGAGCCCACCGCGCGGCTCACGTCGATTCGTCCCTCGAGGTTCTCGGCGCTGAAGATGTTGATCGACGAATCCACGCTCGACCCGACTATGCCGACGACTGGAGCGTCCGCAGCCGGCCGGCGAGCTCCGCGAGGAGCCCGACGCTGATCGCCGGCTCGCTGCGGAGCAGCTTGAGGAACCGCGGTCGTTTGATCGTCAGGCAGGTGACCGGCCCCTCGGCCAGCACGGTCGCCGAGCGTGCGCCGCCGTCGAGGAGCGCCATCTCGCCGAAGTAGCTGCCCATGCCGAGCGGGATCGCCGGCACCCCTCTGCGGCGAATCGAGACCCCGCCGTCGAGGATCACGTAGAACGTGTCGCCGGGGTCGCCGGCGCGCACGATCGCTGTTCCGCCGGCGAATCGTGCGATGCGTCCCGTGTCCGCCACCTGCCGCAGGTGCCGCCTGCTGAGCCCCGCGAAGAGCGGCACTCCGGCGAGCACGTTGGCCCAGCCTTTCGCATCGCCGGCGTCACTCATGTGCGCAGACCATATTCGATGGGAGCACTAAGCCCTCAACCGGCGTTCCGGATCGCTTTGCCGAGCGCAGCGAGGGTGAGCGGACCGACGACTCCGTCGGCCGCGAGCTTCGCTGCGGTCTGGAAGCGCACGACCGCGGCCTCGGTGTTCGGCCCGAAGATGCCGTCGACCGTTCCCGGCTTGTAGCCGAGCTGTGCGAGCGCGCGCTGGAGCTCCTTCACCTGGGCCCCGTTGCTCCCGGCCTTCAGCGTCGTCGTCGGAACGGGCAGCGGCGGCGTGCTGGTCTGCTGCGTGGTCGTGGCGGTGGTCGTCGCCCGGCTCGTCGTGGTCGCCCCGGTGGTCGACGGGGTGGTGGTCGGCGTGTCGGCGTGCTTCTTGCCGCCCGAGAAGACGCCGCCCACAGCGAGCCCTGCCAGGACCAGCAGGACGACCACCACGGCAGCGGCGATCAGCTCGCGGGAGCCGATCGTGCGGCCGGCGATGACGCGGCCGCCGTGCGCGTCACGCGCCTCGGCGCGGGGCTCGCCGCCGCCCTCCGGGAACTTGATCGCTCGCGCCCGGCTCGTGCCGGCGCTCTCTGCCTGCGGTTTGCTCGTGCGCGGGGGCGCGGCGGGCTCGGCGAACCAGTCGTCGGGATCGGGAAGCGGGGGCTCGCGATCGGGGATCGGCCAAACCTAACAGCGCCGCCTCCACGAATCCCATTGACCCGGCTTCAGGGAGTCCGTAGGGTCACTTCATTCTTCTTTGATGGCTCTGAGGGGGCCCGTTGTCGGCGAGCGTGCGTGAGGTTTCGGGTGAAGTCGATGTCGGCCGGGGTCTCCGGGCGATTCGGGTTGCGCGCAGACGCACGTTGCGCGACGTCGCGGAGCGCGCCGGTCTCAGCGAGAGCTTCCTGAGCCAGGTCGAGCGAGGTCGCTCCAGCGCGAGCATCGCCTCGCTGCGGCGAATCGCCGATGCGCTCGGTGTGAGCATGGCGGATCTCTTTCAGCCGAGCGGTCTCGCGCAACCGCGGGTGCTTCGGCGTGACGAGCGCCCGACGCTTGCATTCGGGATCCTCGGGAAAAAGATGCTGCTCACTCCGGGACCGCTGCATCACCTCGAGGTGTTCGCCGGCGAGATCGAGACGGGCGGATCGACCGGATCCGAGTTGTACGCGCACGGCGACTCGGAGGAGCTTTTCGTGGTCCTGACCGGCACCGTTCGCCTGGAGCTCGGAGACGATGTTCACGAGCTCGAGGCCGGTGACAGCATCGGCTACTGGAGCTCGACTCCTCACCGCGTGTCGAATGCCGGAGACGATCTCGCGGAGGTGATGTGGGTCATCAGCCCACCGAGCTACTAACCGAGCAGGGCGTTTCGAATCTAACCGATCAGGCGTTTCGAATCTAAGGGAGGGACGATGACCGACGGGCACGATTTGCTGGAACGGCGACTGAGCCGCGAGGGACTCCTCAAGCTTGCGGCGGCGACCGCCGGAGCGGGCGTCCTGGCGAGCCGGGCGGGGTCCGCCGCTGCGGCCCTGGAGCGCCTGGCCGCGGAAAGCGGTCGGCTGCAGGTGCTCGACTGGGCCGGGTACGGCAACGACGGCGGGCAGTCGATGTTCGCGCAGTACGTGAAGCAGCATCCGGGCAACAAGCCTCAGTTCACCTACATGACGAACGAGGCCGACGCGCTGGCGAAGTTCCATGCCGGCCTCAAGGTCGATCTCTTCCGCCCCTACGTCGGCTGGGTGAAGTACTTCGCGACCAGCGGGCTCGTGCAGCCGTGGAATCCGGCGCAGATCCCGAACTTCAAGCAACTGAACCCGTTCATGGTCAAGGCCGGCCAGTACAACGGCAAGCAGTACGGGATCCCCGACGACTGGGGCTTCGACTCCATTCTCTATCGGGCGGACAAGGTGAAGCCGAAGAGCAACTCCTGGTCGCTCCTGTTCGACGAGCGCTACAAGGGAAAGATCGCCTGGTTCGACGACCCGGTGGAGAATTTCACCATTGCCGGGCTCTACTTCGGTTTCAAGGATCCGTGGAACCAGACCGACGCACAGCTCGAGCAGTCGAAGAAGTTTCTCATCTCGAAGAAGCACCTCGTCCGGCTGATCTGGTCGTCCGAGACCAACCTGGATCAGGCATTCGCAGCCGGCGACGTCTGGATCGCTCTGGCCTGGCCGAACGACTGGGTGCAGATGAAGGCGAAGAAGCTGAACGTCGTCTACATGCATCCGAAGGAGAAGCCGATCGCCTGGGTCGGGATGTTCATGCTGCTGCAGGGAACGCCGCGGCCCCAGCTCGCTCACTCCTACGTCAACGCGTGGAGCTCGGCGCGGTCGGCGAAGTGGCTCGAGGACAACTACGGCTACGGTCATGCCAACATCGAGGCGCGGCCCTCGTCGAGCGACCTGCTGAAGGCACTTCAGCTGACCAACCCGAAGGCCGTCACGCTGCCGAACGCCTACCTCGACCGCGACGTCCCGCGGCGGGCGGTCTACGCCAAGGCGTGGGAAGAGGTGAAGGCCTCCTGACGAGGTCTCACTAGAGAGACGAATGGACATCCGCCGCAAGCGCCCGCGGCTCGACCTGACGACGCCGGGCCTGCTCGGCCTGCCGCTCGCCTGGCTTGCCGTCTTCTTCGTCCTGCCGATCGCGATCGTCGCGGCGTACAGCTTCAACGTCTACTCGCTCGACCCGGGCCCGCACGGCTTCACCCTCGAGGCCTGGCGCGGCTTCGTGCACGACCCGGTGTACCTCCACCTCTTCTGGAAGTCCGTCGAGATGTCGCTGATCGTGTCGGTGGTGATCGTGGTGCTCGCCTACCCGCTCGCCTACTACCTGGCGCTCTCGAACACCAAGCGCAAGTACATCCTGCTGCTCGTGCTGATCGCACCCTTCCTGACGAGCTATCTGCTGCGGGTGCTCGCCTGGACGGTGATCCTCGGCGACAACGGAGTCGTCAACTCGTTCCTGTTCTGGACCGGTCTGCGGTCGCCCGACCACCCGCTCTCCCAGCTCCTCTACAGCAGGTTCGCGGTCATGCTGGTGCTCGGCTACATCTGGCTTCCCTTCGTCGCGCTGCCGATCTTCGTCTCGCTGGAGAGCCTCGACCGCCGGCTGCTGGAGGCCGCGAACGACCTCGGCGCAAGCCGCCTCCAGGCCTTTCGCCGCATCACGCTCCCGCTGTCCGCACCAGGCGTCTTCGCGGCGTTCCTCTTCGTCTTCATCCCGACGCTCGGCGAGTTCGTCACGCCGTCGCTCGTCGGGGGAGCATCCGGCTACATGTACGGCAACCAGATCGTCGACCTGTTCGGCACGGGCTTTCCCGACTGGCAGACCGGCTCGGTGCTGGCGCTCTTCCTGCTCGGCGTCGTCACCGTCTTGACGTTTGCGTTCTCGCGGTTCCTCCAGCCCCGGCGCGTGGCAGCCGACTGATGGACGTCGCGCTCTCGAAGTTCGGGGCACGAGCCCTGCGAGTGTTCTTCGCACTCGTCGTCGTCTTCCTGTACGCGCCGATCGTCATCCTCCTCATCTTCTCGTTCAACAACGCGGAGGTGCCGTCGTTCCCGCTCAGCGGGTTCACCCTCCACTGGTACCACGACTTCATCGTCAACGCGGACCTCAGGGCTGCGCTGGAGACGAGTGCGATCATCGCGGCGATCTCGAGCGTCGGCGCGGTTGCACTCGGGATCGTCGCCTCGATCGCGCTCGTGCGGCGCCAGTTCCGAGGCAAGGCGGCGGCCTCGGCGCTCCTTCTGAGCCCGCTCGTGATCCCGTACGTGGTGTTCGGGATCTCGCTGCTCTTGCTGTTCCATCAGCTCGGGATCCCGCGCTCGATCCTGACCGTGGTGATCGGTCACATCGTGATCAGCCTCCCCTACGCGATCCTCGTCCTCATGCCCAGGCTGCAGCAGATCGACCCCTCGCTCGAGGAGGCGGCCTATGACCTCGGAGCCGGCCGGCTCCGAACGTTCCGCTCGATCACGCTGCCGCTCCTCCTGCCGGCCGTCTTGTCGGCCTACCTGATCGCATTCACGACGTCGTTCGACGAATACGCGGTCGCGTCGTTCGTCGTCGGAACGCGCGTCACGTTCCCGATCTACCTCTACTCGGCGCTTCGGTTCCCGAACCAGTTGCCGCAGGTGATCGCCGTGGCGGTCGTCGTGATCACGATCTCGCTGTTCGTCGTCGTCGCAGCCGAGATCGGGCGACGGCTCGCAGAGCGGCGGCTCGGAACGCTCGAGGGCTAGAGGCTAAGCCGCGACGTCGTCGAGCACGGACGTGTGCTCCGGCTCCCAGGACAGGACGACGCGCGACTCCAGCTCGAGCGGTGTGAGCGACTCTCCGGCGAGGCGGTGGCTGACGACGCGGCCGGCCGGCGTGTCGACGTGGAACTGCGTGTACATGCCGAGATAGACGATCTCGGCGATCGTCCCCTCGACGCTCGACCCCGCCTCCGGCGCGGCGCTGCCGGCCGGGCTGATCTCGATCCGCTCGGGGCGGACCGCGACACGGAACGAATCGCGAGCGCGGATCTCGGGCCCGATCGACACGACGATGCGCCCGCGCTCACCGAGGCGCATCACGGCGAAACCGCCGACGAGCTCGTCTGCGGTGAACTCGAGCGCGTTCAGCGATCCGATGAAGTCGGCGACGAACGCTGTCGCCGGATGCTCATAGATCTCACGCGGCGCTCCGATCTGCTCGACCCGACCTCGGTTCATCACCGCGATCCGGTCCGACATCGCGAGTGCTTCGTCTTGATCGTGCGTCACGTAGACGAAGGTCGTACCGAGCTCGAGTTGGATTCGCTTCAACTCCAGCTGCATCTGCTTGCGCAACTTCACGTCGAGTGCTCCGAGCGGCTCGTCGAGCAGGAGCGCAGCCGGCCGGTTGACGAGCGCGCGTGCGAGTGCGACACGCTGTTGCTGGCCACCTGAGAGCTGGCGCGGGCGACGACTCTCCAGTCCTTCGAGCTCGACGACCCGCAACATCTCGTTGATGCGATCTTTGTGCTCTCGCTGTGGAACATGCTTGACCTTGAGCCCGAACGCGACGTTGTCGTAGATCGACATGTGCGGGAACAGGGCGTATTGCTGGAAGACCATGTTGACCGGTCGGCGGTTCGGGGTCAGTGCTGCGCCGTCCTGGCCCTGCAGCAGGATCCGCCCTTCGTCCGGCACCTCGAACCCGGCGATCATCCGCAGGGTCGTGGTCTTGCCGCAGCCGCTCGGGCCGAGCAGAGAGAAGAACTCTCCCTCGAGGATCGAGAGCGTGACGTCGCGAACGGCGGCCGACTTGCCGAAGTGCTTGCCCACGCTCTCCAGTTCGATTGCGACGCTTCTCTCCGGCATGCGCGCTGAGTCTATTCCGACGGCGTTGTCGACAGGAGCGTGTTCTACGTGGTGCTGAGGCTCAGCGAGAGCGCCGCCGCCGCCAGACACTCTTCGTCCTGCTCCGCCGTTCCACCACTTGCGCCCGCGCCGCCGACCAGGAGGCCGTCCGCGAACAGAGGAATCCCGCCTGCATAGACGACGATGCGATCGTCCGTGGTGTTGTAGCCCCAGTCCTCGCCGCCGGGCTGCGTGCTGTTCATGAAGTAGCCGCTGCGCATGCCCCAGAGGACCGCGGTGTAGGCCTTGCCCTGCAGCGAGCTTCATGGCGCCGAGCGCCGCGCCGTCCATCCGCTGGCTCGCGATCGGATGGCCGCCCGGGTCGACCACGCACAGCGCCAGCGCGAGCGAGCGGGCCTCTCCCTCGACCCTCGCTCGCGCCAGGAGCTCGAGCGCGAGCTCGAGCGAGAGGCTGCGACGGTCGATCAACCCTTCCACGGGGCTCTAGGCTACTTCGCGGTCGCTTCGTTCGCAGCCGTTGTAGATCGTCTCGATCTCGTGCTCCGGGACGGGGCGGCTGAAGAGAAACCCTTGACCGTACCGGCAGTTGTTCTCCAGGAGAAAGCGGCGTTGCTCCTCGGTCTCGACACCTTCGGCGAGCGGCTCGAGGCCGAGCGTGTGGGCGAGCTGGACGATCGAAGCGACGAGTTTGCAGGCATGCTCGTTCTCCGGGAGACCCTGGACGAAGGAGCGGTCGATCTTGAGCATGCTCACCCAGGTCTTGTTGAGCCGTCCGAGTGAGGAGTAGCCGGTTCCGAAGTCGTCGATCGCGAGCTTGAGCCCTCGCTGATGCATGTCGGCCAGGGTGGCCTCCATCTGCCGGCCGGAGTCCGCGATCAGTGCGGACTCGGTCACCTCGATCATCAGCCGTTCGAGCTCGACTCCGGCGGCGGCGGCAGCCGCCGCCAGGTGGGCCATCCCGGTCGCCTGGCAGTAGGACGGCGGCAGGTTGATCGAGACGTACAGATCCATTCCCTGTTCCTGCCACGCGAGTGCCTGGCCGCAGGCTTCGTCGATCACCCAGTCGCTCAGCGACCCGATCAGCCCGATCTGCTCTGCGAGGGGGATGAAATCGCCCGGCTGTACGAGCCCTCGCTCACCGTCCTGCCAGCGAACGAGCGCCTCCACGCCGACGAGGGTCTCGGTCTCGAGGTTCACGAGCGGCTGATAGTGCAGGACGAGGCCGTGCCCGGCCTCGACCGTCTTGCGCAGGCGGCTGGCCATCGAGATCTGCTCCAGCGCCGTATCCGCACCGCTGCGATATCTCGCATGCCCGTCGCGTCCCGCCTCTTTCACCGAGTACATCGCCACATCTGCGTGTTTGAGTAGCGTCTCGGAGTCGCCGGCGTCGCCCGGGTAGAGGCTGATCCCGACGCTCGCGCTGATGTAGATCTCGATCCCCTCGACGAGGAACGGGGCGCGCAGGATTCTGCGCAGCGTGCTTGCGACCACCTCCGCCGCGCCCATGAAATCGATCTCCTCGGCCGGGTGGCGTTCGAGATCGGAGAGGAGGATCAGGAACTCGTCGCCCCCTTGCCGCGCAACCACGTCCATCTGGCGGATCGCGCCGCGCAACCGCGAGCCGACCGCCTTCAACAACTCGTCACCGGCTGCATGCCCGAAGCTGTCGTTGACGAGCTTGAAGTTGTCGAGATCGATGAACAGAACGGCCGCACCCTTGCCCGTTCGCGCGGCCCGCGTGAGAGCCAACTCGAGATGATCGAGAAACGACGTGCGGTTCGCGAGGCCCGTCAACGAGTCGTGGAGCGCAGCGTGGGCGAGCTTCTCCATCGCCTCCACCTCGATTCGTTTGCGATCGGTGATGTCGGCAACAACGCCGTCGACGAGCAGCGAGCCGTCTTCGACTGAACGTTTGGGCCGCATGCGGTCGAGCACCCAGCGCGTCTGGCCGTCGCAGCCGATGAGCCGGTACTCGACCTCGGTCGGCTCGCCGCGGCCGAGCGTCACCAGCGCTGCGTCGTACGCCTCGCGATCGTCCGGGTGCACCGCCGCGTCATACGCCTCCTCGGGGTCCACGCCGTCGGGGACGGGCCCGATCAGCGTCTCGAGGCCGAAGAACGTCAGGCATTCGAAGCCCCCGTCGGGCAGGAGCTTCATCTCGTAGAGCATGATCGCGACCGTGCCGGCGATCCGCTGCAGCAGCTCTGAGCCGTAGGCCTCGAAGTCGTGAGTTGACGTCGTATCGCTTCGCACACCCGCCTATCGGCAACCGGGAGCCCGTACCCAAGCCCTGATTGCGACAGCGCGACATAAGCTGCGGATGCGATGAACGCCCACTCGACCGAAGCGGGGTTCGACCCGTCCGTTGACCAGCTCGAGGCAGCCGATCCCGGTCCTGCGGCCCTGCCTCCCCTCTGCTGAGCGGCTTCTGCCGTATCTACGCCGCATAGACGAAACGCGCGTCTACACCAGCTGGGGCCCACTCGCACTCGAGCTCGAGGAACGTCTCTGCCGCCTCTTCTCGCTCCCGCCTGGTGGCGTCGTCTCCGCCGGTTCCGGGACGTCCGCGCTGACCGCTGCCATCCTCACCGCGGCCGGTCGGGCTGCAGGTGGGCGGCGACTCGCGATCGTCCCGGCGCTCACTTTCGTCGCCACTGGAGTGGCGGCTGAGTCGTGCGGCTACACGCTCCGGATCGCCGATGTCGATCCGGAGACATGGCAGCTCGATCCGGAGCGAGTCGCCGCACGAGCCGATCTTGACGAGGTGGCAATCGTGATCCCGGTCGCCCCGTTCGGGCGCCCCGTGCTGCAGACCGCCTGGCTCGACTTCCGTGAACGAACGGGCATCCCGGTCGTGATCGACGGCGCCGCCACGTTCGAGGCTGCCTCCGATCGGCCCGAACGAATCCTCGGGGAGCTTCCAGTCGCGATGAGCTTTCACGCAACGAAAGCGTTCGCGACCGGTGAAGGCGGCTGCGTCGCATCGACTGAGACCAGCGGTGGTCGAGCAGATCGGACAGGCGCTGAACTTCGGGTTTTCCGGCAGCCGGGACTCCGCCACCCCGAGTCTCAACGGCAAGTTGAGCGAGTATCACGCGGCGGTCGGGCTCGCGGAACTCGAGGAGTGGGACACGAAAGAAGAGGCCACGGCGCGCGTTCTCGACCTGTACCGCGAGAGCTTCGACAGGCTCGGCCTGGCGGACCGCCTCGTCTGCGGGCCTGAGGTCGCCTCGCTCTACGTGCTGTTCCAGGCAAGAACGCAGCCCGAGGCGAACGATGTCGCCGCAAGCCTTGCCGAGGACGGCATTTCACACCGGCTCTGGTACGGGGGAGGCCTGCAGAAACATACGCAGTACGCAGGTTGCTCGTCTGACCCGCTCCCCGTGACGGAGGAGCTCGCTTCCCGCCTGCTCGGGCTGCCCTTTGCCGTCGATCTCGATGAGCAGGCTGTGGAACGGATCGGCGCGGCGGTCGCACACGGACTGCGACGGCGGTGACCGGCAGCCGCGCGAAACCGGTTCGGTCGCCGTCGGTGCTGGGTAGCGGCGAGCGCCCGCGAATTCCTGGAGCGCCACCCCAGATCCCGCCACCGCAGGCGGACCGTGGGCTACCTGCCTGGTCGGTGATGATCCCCGTCTTCAACGCCGGGGCGTTCCTGGCGGACACTCTGCGTTCGGTCCTCGCCCAAGACCGGGGTCGTGCGGAGATGCAAATCGCAGTCGTCGACGACGCGAGCACCGACATCGACGTCCGGCGGCTCGTCGAGCAGATCGCCGGCGACCGGGTCGAATACCACCGGCAAAGCCAGAACGTCGGCAGCGTGCGGAATCTCAACACCAGCATCGGCCTCTCCCGGGGCCGGCTGGTGCACCTGCTCCATGCCGACGACAGGGTTCTCCCCGGCTACTACGAGAAAATGGAGGCCTTGTTCGCAAGCTATCCCCAGGCCGGCGCATGCTTCTCGGGCTTGAGATATATCGACGAAGAAGGAGCAGTCACGAGCGTCGAATCGAGCTATGCCCCCGCCGAATGCGTCCTCGAGAACTGGCTCCACACGATTGCCACGGCCTCACGGGAATACACGGCGACTGCGGTCCGGCGGAGCGTCTACGAAGAGCTCGGGGGCTACTTCGGCGTCAGCTACGGCGAGGACTGGGAGATGCAGGTCCGGATCGCCAGCCGTTACCCGGTGGCGTACACGCCGGAGATCCTCGCCGAGTACCGCACACACGCGGGCTCCATCTCACGCGCCAAGGTCCGCTCCGGCGCCAACCTTGCCGATCTGGCCTGGGTGGTGGACACGATCCAGGGATATCTCCCGGACTCAGAGCGAACTGAGCTGCGCTCCCAGGCTGAGACGAACTGCGCACGTCTGGCATTGCACTACGCGGGGCGACTCTGGCATTTCGAAGGCGATAGAGAAGCTTCGAATCGCCAGCTCGACGGCGCCTTACGGCTGTCTGACGACAACGAGATCCGACGTGGCGCCGAGGCGCTACGCGCAGCGATGGCAACCGGCGAACGGAACCCTTCGTGAAGCTCTTCGTCACGGTCTACGACGATCCGCGCCTCCTAGGTCACTTCCTGCGGCACTACGAGGCGATCGGTGTCACCGACTTCTATATCGCGATCCCCGGGGAACTGCGTGACCAGGTCGAGGAGCGGACCGAAGGGCACTCCGTCAACCTCATCGAAGGCCTGAACGTCGCGGACAGCGTGTCCGGCACGGCCGCGGTGAGCGAGATGCGCAAGCTCCACCAGGAGGACGACGAATGGGTGGTGATCTGCGACCTGGACGAGTTCCTCGAATGCGAATCGGTTGAGGACGCGGCCGAGGCCGCCGAGCGCGCCGGCGCAAACCTCGTCCGCGGGATCATGCACGACCGCTTCGCCCTGGACGGCCAGCCGCGCGGGTTCGCGCCCGACGAGGATCTGAATGAGGTCTATCCGATCAAGTCGCGCTTCATCCGCGAAGTCATGCGTGGATACGACCACAAGGGAATTCTCGTGAAAGGGTTGCTGAACCCCGCCCCGGGCGCGGCACATCACTGGTTCACCGGCGAGCGCGGGTTCTCCGGCGTCCTCGACATCTCACACTACAAATGGACCGCCTCCTCGCTCGAGCGGGTCCGCTCCGCCTACGAGATCGTGAGCGACGCGGGCATCGGTTGGGCGGTCGAATACAAGCGCGTGCTCGATCACTACGACCGGTACGGCCGCTTCGCCTGGGAGACGTTCGGCGGGAGGCCGTGGCGCGAGTTCGAACCGGAGCCCCCGGCCGGCAACTGCGCGGAGTGCGGCGCCGCCGTCTCGGAGGCCGAGCTGGCCTACTCACGGCAGAACTTCGGCAGGGCGCTCTGCCGCCGTGACCAGGACGCGCTCACCCCTCGACCAGCGTGAACTCCTCGAGCATCTCTCTAACCGTGGTGGCGTCGTTGAACATCAGGACATCGATGATGGACAGGCCGGGCACGTTGACCGATCCGAACTGCCGGTAGGCACGCGGCTCCGGCTGGAGGAAGGCCAGCTCGAGCCCGTGCTCGGCGAAGCGAGCGTGGTGGTACAGCGCGGTTCCGCCGATCGGGTTCACGTACCTCTCGGCGCCCAGGGCTTCGCAGATGGCGATGACGCGGGCCTCGCCTCTCAGGCTGTCGTCCTTGGTCATCTCCGAGGAGAGGACCAGCGGAGTCGTGATTCCGAGCGATTTGGCGACGCCCCGGAGTGCGTGCGTGTTGAACGCGGCAACATTTCGATCCTCGTGAAGCAGGAGCGCCCTAACCAGCTCGAATACCTCGGCGAAGTTGGGCGCAGCGCGATAGCCGGCCTCGAGGCGCCGCAGGAACTGGCGGGCGCCTTCCGCCCCGGGGGCATAGCCGCGCTGGTTGATATTGAGCCGGTGCGCCCCTGCCGCCACCGGCAGCGTGACCCAGCGGGGCTCACCGCTGGAAAGAATGCGATTGCGATTGATCCAGCCGCCCTTGATGTACTGCACGTCGTCGTGGACCACGAAGACGTCAGCCGAGGCCATCAGCTGGAAATAGCCGATGTAGGGGAACAGGTATGGCTGCATGATGGAGACGTTCATTCGGGGAAGGGAAACCGCCCATCCGTGAGGCGCTTCACGGCATCTCGGAAAACCTGCGCTGCTCTCCATCAGAGGTAGAGCGATGAAGCGGTGGAACGCCTCGCGATCCGGTTTGCGACAGGAACTCGAGAGAGGTTTGCAACGCATCGGCTGAGCCCACTACGTGAGGACGGAGTGTATTCGTAGGCGTCGTAGTCGTGCCGGATGACGAAGTGGCGGCTCAATTCGTCTGCCACGAATCGGGAGATGGTGTCGAACGGAAGATGGAATAGGTCATCGCGCTCCCAGTCGACGAGCTTGGACATCACGTTGAAGACGATCCCTCGCCGACAATGGCGAAAGGCGGCGGCCGTCATTCGCTTCCAGTAGGCGAGCATTCGCTCACGGCTCAGCTCACCCCGATAGTTGAACAGGCCGTTCATGACGACGTAGTCGTACTCGGGAATTGCCGCGTCCCGATCGAGAATGTCCACCTCGATCAGATCCGCATCGGGATGTCGCTCCCGCGCGGCTTCGATATACCGGGGGGAGAGGTCGAGGCCCGTGTAGCGGATACGGTCCCATTCCTGGCGGGAGCGAATGTAGTCGAGCATGTGGGCCAAGCCGCAGCCGAGATCCAGGAGGGAAACGGGTTCCTCCTGTTCGCGAGTTGCTGCCAGCATGATCTCGTAGCGCTCAGTGGCCTCGGCAGGTGACTTGTAGCCGACGCCCAGATGACTGTCGCCATGGTGGTCCAGGTTCGCCTCATTGGCGGTCGAGAGGTACCGCTGAGGTGTGACTTCACGCATCTTCATGTCCCGCCCGGCGGCGAGTGTAGCGAGGGTCGTGTGCGAAGCGCTGGCCGTCCACCACGCTGGTCGCGCACTCAACCCGTCACGGACGACCTAAGCTGCAGATGCGGTGAATCACCACTCGATCGAAACGGAGCTCGTCCCGGCCCCAGCCCGGATCGAGCCGACGATTCCCGTCCTGCGCCCCTTCCTTCCCCCGGGCGGAGCAGCTTCTGCCGTATCTACGCCGGATAGACGCAACGCGCGTCTACACAAACTGGGGCCCGTTAGCACTTGAACTCGAGGAGCGTCTTCTGCCGCCGCTTCTCGCTCCCGCCGGCGGCGTCGTGACCGCCGGCTCCGGAACCTCGGCGCTGATCGGTGCCATTCTCGCCGCGGCAGGCCGGGCTGACGCCGAGCGGCGACTCGGCGATCGTCCCAGCGCTCACTTTCGTCGCCACTGCAGCGGCCGCGGAGTCGTGTGGCTACAGGCTGAGGATCGCCGACGTCGATCCGGCGACATGGCAGCTCGATCCGAACCGCGTCGCCGCTCGAACCGATCTCGACGAGGTGGGAATCGTGATCCCGGTCGCCCCGTTCGGGCGCCCCGTTCCGCAGGCCGACTGGCTCGAGTTCCGTGAACGAACAGGCATCCCGGTCGTGATCGACGGCGCCGCCACGTTCGAGGCTGCCGCCCTCCGACCCGAACGGATGCTCGGGGAGCTGCCAGTAGCGATGAGCTTCCATGCGACGAAAGCATTCGCGACCGGTGAAGGCGGCTGCGTCGCATCGACCGACACCAGCGTGGTCGAGCAGGTCGGACAGGCGCTGAACTTCGGGTTTGCCGGCAGCCGCGACTCGGCGACCCCCTGCCTAAACGGCAAGTTGAGCGAATATCACGCGGCCGTAGGGCTCGCGGAGCTCGAGCAGTGGGACGCCAAGCAAGAGGCCACGGCGCGCGTTCTCGACCTCTACCGGGCGCGCTTCGACAGGCTCGGCCTGGCAGACCGCCTCGTTTGTGGGCCCGAGGTCGCCTCGCCGTACGTCCTGTTTCAGGCGAGAACGCAGCTCGACGCGAACGACGTCGCCGCAAGCCTCTCGGAAGCCGGCGCGTCCTACCGGCTCTGGTACGGAAGGGGTCTACAGTCGCATGCGCAGTACAGAGTCAGCTCTGCCGACCCGCTCCCCGTCACGGAGAGGCTCGCGCCCCGCCTGATCGGGCTACCCTTCGCCGTCGATCTCGATGAGCGCGCTGTCGAGCGGATCGGTGAAGCGGTCGCGCGCGGGCTCCATGGCCGCTGACCAGGCGTTTCGCCCGAGATAGCCTGTGGCATCGTGCGCGACGATCTCAGGCCGCTCCTCGACGTCTACGGATCCGCCTTCGCGGCCCACGGTCCCACGGCCCAGGGACTTCTGTGGCCGAACGCGGTCGACATGGCCATCCGCTACGAGACGCTTCTCCGACCAGCGGACATCGCAGAGCGCACCCCGTCTCGCCCTCTGCGGCTGCTCGACGTCGGTTGCGGCACAGGTTTGCTGCTTGACTATCTCGCCGCGAACGACCTGTCGGCCAGGGTCGACTACACGGGCATCGACATCCGTCCGGAAGCCGTCGAGTATTGCCGCGGATGCTGGCCGGAGCGCCGCTTCGAGGTGCGCGACGTCCGGGATCGGCCATATCCGACCGGAGAGTTCGATCACTGCCTCATCTGCGGAGTCTTCACCGGGAAGTTCGGGATGAGCTTCGCGGGGATGGAGGCGATGGCTCAGGAGACGCTCTCGGCTGCATGGCCCTCCGTGGTGGCCGGGCTCTCGTTCAACACGATGTCGAAGCACGTCGACTGGGAGCGGGATGACCTCTTCCACTGGCCGCTGGACGACATCATGGCCTTCGCAAAGACGAACTTGAGCCGCCACGTGGCCTTCCGGCTGGACTACGGTCTGTGGGAGGTCGCCGTCTCCGTGCGCAAGGTTCCCGTGGAGGCGACAAGCGCAGCGCCGACGGATTGGTAAACGGGAGACGTGTTCTGAGCGCGCCTCCCGTGATCGTCGCAACGACCACCTGGGACTCCGCCGATGTACTCGAGCCGTGGTTGGCCCACGTCAAGGGGCTGGGGGCAGCCAAAGTGATCGTGATCGACTACGGGTCGACCGACGGCACGCGTGAGATCCTTCGTTCGAAACGCTGGTCCGATCTCGTCCAGGCGCACGACATCCGCTCGCTGCAGGCGGATACGTCGAACGATCTCCTCGCGATAGCCAAGGCGGAACATGAAGGGTCGTGGTGCCTTTTCTGCGATCCCGACGAGTTCCTCGTCACTCCATCGATGAGCCTCGAGGATCTCCTTCCCGCCGAGGGTGACGAAGTGTCGATCGTGAGCGTGCCGCGGCGCAATATGACGGGGCCGAGATCGGAAGCGAGGTCGGCCGATTCGCGCCTCAGCACGTTCGAGTGGTTGACGCTACGGATCGAAGGGAGGTCGGAGAGAACCGACGAGGAGCGGTTCGGCCAGGTCGAGCTGAGCTCGCCCTGGATCTTCACGGCCATACCGGGCAAGGTCTCGTCCAGGTCGATCGAGTTGACGTCATCGGCGCCGGGAATGATGAGGCCCGAGCCTCGGATGGCAGCACCGAGCAGCGCGAGGGATCTGTACTTCTTCACTTTCCGTTTCGCGACTTCGGACGATTTCGCCTGAAGCTCGAGAACGCGAGCGCTCACATCGAGGCTGACCCGTGGCAGCCCGGGCGCCGGCTGGCAATACAGACGCTGGCTCAGCGCACCGGACGAGCGCGCGCTTCGAGACGAGTACGAGGCACAGTTCGTCGATGACGCGGACATCGCGAGGCTCATAGGCGTCGGGGCCCTCGTGGAGGATTTCCGTGTGCGCGACGCCGTACGCAATGCTGTCGAAGAACGAGAGGTCGGGGGACAGGCGTCACCGAGTGGACGTGATCCGGCGGCGCTCCACGCCTCAGGACAGATCTCCTCTTCGTCGGAGCGGTCGTTTCTATCGGCGCGACCGACTCGGACGGGTGGGGTTACGTGCTGGAGTCGCCTGCTCCTATCTCTATCCTCCGCTCAATGTCCTCGCCCCAGCGAAAGAACGGTAGGTACGGGGCGTGAGTCCGTCCGTATCCTGATCACCGGATCCCTTGGGTACGTCGCGCCATCGTTGATCAGCGAGTTGCGGACAAGGGCCCATTCTATCGCGAGCCAGGCGTATAACGGTGAGAGCGAGCGGAGAGTGCGTTGGAACGACCCCGTCTTCGCCGTCGACGGGCCGAGAGAGCCGACCGTGATCTCCGACCTGTATTCTGGCCGACTTCGAGGCGGGTATGGGAAAGATGGCTCTAGACACCCGATGTTCTCGATTGTCACGCCTGTCTACCGGACGCCTCTCGAGTATCTCGAGGCCTGCATCGCATCCGTCGAGGCACAGACGTTCGACGATTGGGAACTCCTCCTAGTCGACAACGGCAATGAGGCCGAGATCTCCGACTGGCTGGATCAACGAGCGACATCCGATGAACGCCTGCAGGTCTTCCATTCGTCTCAGAACCTCGGAATCGCTGGGCTCGCAACTTGGTGTGAGCAGGGCCACCGGCGAGTTCATCGCACTGCTGGACCATGACGACACACTGTCGCCGCTCGCTCTCGCGCGGATGGCGGAGGCGATTGCAATCGATCCAACAGCCGACTACCACTCCGACGAAGACAAGATAATCGGATTGGGCCCGAGTGTGTATGCCATGCCCTTCTTCAAGCCGGACTGGAGTCCGGAGCGATTTCGCCACCAGATGTACACCTGCCACCTGAGCGTGCTCACGGACCAGCCTTGTGCCGGAGGTCGGCGGCTTCCGCGAAGGATACGAGGGAAGCCAGGACTACGACCTTGCCCAGGGCTTCGGGCCGTTCATCGGAACGTCGGAGCAGTTCGATGCCTTCTATCGCGCCGAGCGTGACAAGTGGGCCCGGGTCATCAAGGCGTCCGGAATGGATAAGGAATAGGGACGGGCAGCGCGTGCCACAAAATACGACCGCCCCGCAACTTTCGCTGCGAGGCGGTCGGTCACCTGAGCTGTTTATCAGCTTTGGTTGATCGCGAGCCGCGCGTAGGGCCGCGCTCTCTTAGTACCGAGACTTCACGGTACTTCGGAGCCGAGCCGTAGGCGTTGGCGCCATCAGTCGCCATGCCATAGGTCTGCAGCGGCCGCTGACCGGGCACTCGCGGCAACATCGGCGCACTCGCCCGGGAGCTCGCGCTCTTCGACGACGTGTTGCCGCTGCGTGTTGTACTTGTGTTCCACCAGATTGACGACGGTGTTGACGTACTTGTTGTCAACGTTCCGCTTCGTCAGCACGAGTTCCTTCTCGATGATGGTATGGTTGTGCTGAACCGTACGATGTTACGAGTTCGTTCTCGTGGACGATCAGGGCGTTGGTCTTGATCGCGGGAAACGCTCTGGACGGCACCACGCTCTGGGTCTCGATGACCCGCGAGTGATCGACGTCCTTGGTCTGGTTGAGCACTTCCTGACTGTCGTAGTTCCTCGGAGGAGGGCACTGTAGTAGTCGTTGCGGGGGACCCCCGCTCGGACCGTAGTCCCCGGCGAACGCCGAGGTGGAGACAACTGCTAGCGAAAGGGCCAGCAGGGCCCCTACACACTGTGAGGTACTTCATAACAACGCTCCCTGTTGCCGCGGCTCATCCGCGTGCGAGTTACGGCTCGGAACCTGGGCCGAGCCCCCCATTGGCCTCCTCACAGTGGAGCCACCATAGCGCTCATTTCGGTTTGTCGGCCGTCTATTTTAACCAGTTAGCCTTTTTTTTATTCATCTATTTCGTAGAAAGGCGTCCCAAATTAGGTCAGTTTTTCGTCTTCTCGGATGCAAAAATTGCGAAAAAATTGCGATGAAAAACCCGACGAAATCCCAGCAGCGATGCCGGTTCTCGGGCGTGTTTTTCAACGCGGCTGAGAACAGCGTGCAGCGGACCGGCGATTGAGTGGCGAGACGTTATCCGGTCGAAGGCGCGGCCTGACGCGCACAAAAACGCGCGGGCGAGCGATTTGAATGCGCCGACGTGGCGACATTTCAGAATTGAAAAGTTTTCGAAAGTCCCGCTGAATATCGCGGAATTATCAGATCGCGTTGTCGTTGCAGGTGCGATCTAGTGCTGCTTGAGCCAAAGCGTCCTCGTCATGGATCCCGCGAGCGACATCCAGGCCGATTTCATTGACCAAGCGAAGCGTGGCCTCCCGGTGGACGGCCGCTGATGCGGGACCTTGTCCTGCACCAGGAAATACGCCTCCGCCATGACGTCCAGTTCTTCGGGGCTGTATTCGCGCATCGCAATTTCACGTTGGCATCATCCTGGCGCTCAACAACGTTTGTTGCAGCGCAATGTTCCCGCGCCAAATCGCCGATTTCATGGGCATTCCGGCGCGTTAGCCTGCAGCAAATTCTTTGGAGATGCCGGGAGTTGCCGATGAGCGCGATCCGGTTGCAGCCGTGGCCGTCCGGGCGCTGGCTCACACTGCGTTGCACGTGCAGGCGCAGGAAAGTCCCGAGCAGTATCCGAGCCGGGCGGTGAGCTTCATCGTGCCGTTTGCGCCGGGTGGCGTGACCGGGCTGTTCGCGCGGCTGATCGGCCAGAAGCTCGAACAGCGGCTGGGCAAGCCGTTCGTGGTGGAGCATCGCGCCGGTGGCGGCGGCGTGACGGCGCGACGCGGTCGCCCGCGGCACGCCCGACGGCTACACCATCATGCTGGCGTCCTCGACGGTGATGGCGATCAACGTCACCGTGCGCAAGAGTTTGCCTTACGATCCGCGCAAGGAACTCACGCCGATCGCGTCTCTGGCGCGCGTGCCGTTCGTGCTGGTGGTCAATCCGCAGCTGCCGGTGAACTCGGTTGCCGATCTCGTCAAGCTTGCAAAGGAAAAGCCCGGACAGCTTTCTTTGGCTACGCCGGGCCCGGCACGTTCCACCATCTCAACGCGGAGATGTTCAAGAGCATGTTCGGCCTGCAACTCGTGCATGTGCCCTACAAGGGTTCGGCGCCGGCGCTCACGGATCGTGGTCGCGGGCACATCCAGTTGATGTTCTGCGATGTGCCGCCGGCGAAGGCGCTGATCGAGGCCGGCAAGGTCAAGGCGCTTGGCGTCACGACCGCGCAGCGCGTCAAGGCCGTGCCCGACATTCCGCCGCTCGCCGAAGTGGGTATTCCGAATTACGACACGGCGTCCTGGCACACGATTACGACGACAGCGGGCGTGCCGAAGGATATCGTTGACAAGCTCGCGGCGGAAATTCGTGCCATCATGAGCGAGGCAGAAGTGCAGAAGCTGCTAGCGGCGGACGGCGCGATTCCGCTGATTTCGCCGCCGCCCGCCGAACTTCGAGAAGCTTCGTCGATTGCGAGATCGTCCGCTGGGGCGATGTGGTGAGAAAGGCGGGGATTTGCAGGGAGCGAGTGAGCCGGACGATGTCTCCGTTCGTCTCCCGGGATGGCAGAGACCCGCGACGCATGACGATTTCGCTTGAAGTGCTCGCGCTCGCGGGAACGCAGCTCCGACTCTAGGGGAGCTTCTTCACCGGCTTGATGTCGAGACCGAACAGGCGCGCGGCATTGGCGCCGAGGATGTTGCGCTTGGCTCTGTCTCGTTCAGGAACGGCAGGTCGTAGATCGTGCGACGGCAGATCGAAGTCCCAGTGCGGATAGTCGGACGACCAGACGAGTTGCGTCTCGGCATTGATCATCTTGAAGGTCGCTTCGAGCACCGACTAGGTCGTCGCGGCTTCTCCATCGGCTGCGAGGAGAAGATACATCTGCTGCATGTAGTGGCTGGGCTTCTCCTTTGAGCAGTGGCGCGTCGGACGTGCGCATCATGTAGGAATGGTCGAGCCGCTGCATCAGCGCCGCGGCCCAGGTCAGTCCGCTCTCGATCCACATCACCTTGAGTTTCGGAAAGCGCACCGGCAGCCCGTTGATGACCCAGTTGGTCATGTGGATCATGTTGAACCACATGAAGCCGAGCGCGTGCACGGAGATGAAGCGGTTGGTCATCTGCAGCGCGCGGTCGTCCCACGAATAGGCGGCGTGGAACGAGATCGGCTTGCCCATTTCCTCAAGCAGCAGCGTAGGTCTTCATGTAGGCGTTGTCGTGCACCGGCTGATAGCGCGGCGAGGTCACCATGAAGCCGACGACGCCCTTCTTGTCGCCGAATTTCTTCACGGTCTTGTAGGCAGCGTCCGGATCGTTGAACGGCAGATACAGCATCGACACGATGCGCGGCTCTTGCGCCAGGATGCGGTCGCACAGCCAAGCGTTGTAGGCATCGCACATCGCGGCTTCGATTTCGATCTGCGGATGCAGGCCGAGGAACAGCATGGGCGTCGGGAACATGCAGTCAGTAGTCCACGCCCATCGCGTCCATCCAGTCGAGGGTGAGCGTGATGTCGGAATGCTTGCCGGGCTTGGCCTTCTCCTTGCCGCGGAATTTGGCGCGATGGATGCGGCCGCCGGTGTTCTGATAGCCGACCTGCGAGTTGAGCAGGCCGGTGCGGCGGCCGGCGCCTTCCTTCAATTCGCTGCGGATCACCGGGCTTTCGACGTAGTCGAACACCTCGGCGTAGTGCTCGTTCTCGTAATGGTGCGAGTTTACGTCGACGATCAGGAAGTCCTGGGTAGTTTGCGCCCGCGCCTGCTCGCTGGCGTGTTCGAGATGCTTGGGCGTCGAAAACATTTCAAGTTCGACGGGGCGAACGTCGTTGCGCGGCATGTCCATCGGAGCTCTCCCTGGATTTATGAGTTAGGCGACGACGTAGATGTCTTCGCCACGCTTCACGACTTCGTACTTGCGCAGTTTCAGCTTGCGGTCGCCGATGCATTCACCGGTCTTTAGGTCGTATTCGTAGCCGTGCCACGGGCAGACGAAGTGCGTTTCCTCGCCATACGTTTGGCCCTGGTAGAGACCGTCCTTGTCGATCACATCGACGACATTCTGCGTCAGCATGCCTTCGCAAGCCGGCCCGCCCTGGTGCAGGCAGGTGTTGCTGTAGGCGTAGAACGCGCCGCCCTTGTGAAAGATGCCGATTTCGCGCTTGCCCGCGGTGACCACCTTGCGGTCGCCTTCCCGGATGTCAGTCGCTTTCCCCACCGGCCACTCAGCCATTTTTTCATTGCTCCAATGAGAGGTTGACTGGAAAGCTATCGGACACGGCCCGGCCCGGCAACGGGCCGGTGCGAGCCGCATGGCTGGTCCGTTGATTTCACCTCCCGCCGCGGTCATGCTGGACGGCAAGCAGAACAAGACTTTAGGGCGGGAAACACCATGAGACTGAAGTCATTGGCCGCAATGGCGGTTGCCTGCGGCATGCTGCTCGGCGGCAACGCGGCGGCATCGGCGCAGGACTACCCCACCCGTCCGGTGAAAATCGTCATTGCCTTCTCGCTCATCCGGCGCGATCGACGTGCTCGGCCGCTTCATCGCCCAGCATCTGAGCGAGATGTGGGGCGAGCAGGTTGTCGTTGAGAACCGCCCCGGCGGCAGCGGCAACATCGGCGCGGCGGCTGCGTCCGCTGCGCCGCCCGATGGCTATACCTTGCATTTCGGCGCGCAGACGCTTGCCGTCAACGTCACGCTCTCGCCGACCACGGCGTTCGATCCGGTTACGAGCTTCGAGCCGATCATGCTGGTGGCGACCGCGCAGGAGGTGTTCACGGTCGCGAAACAAACGCCTTTCATGTCGATCAACGAGGTGATTGCCTACGCCAAGGCCAATCCCGGCAAGCTGAACTACGGCTCGGTCGGCATCGGCTCAAGCGCGCATCTCGCCACCGCGCTGTTCAGCGATGTGGTCGGCATCAAGATGCAGCACGTTCCCTACAGCCAGATGTCGCAGGGCATTACCGACGTGCTGACCGGCCGTACCGAGATCTGGTTCACGACGTTCAGCGGCGCTGCTGCCGCACATCAAGTCCGGCGCGGTGCGCGCCTTTGCTGTGACCGGGCCGCGGCGCGCCGCGTTGAGCCTGCCCGAGATACCGACCATGAGCGAACTCGGCATCAAGATGGGTGAGGATTCGAGCTGGTACTGGCTTGATGGCGCCGAAGGGCACGCCGAAGGCGATCATCGACAAGGTCAATCGTGATGTCGAAAAAGTGCTGGCGCTGCCCGACATGAAGGAGCGCGAGGCGCAACTGGGCTATCGCTTCATCGGCGGGCCGCTGGACTGGCTGGCGACATTCCTCAAGACCGACATCGCGAAATGGCAGGATCTCGACAAGAAGGCTCTGTTCAAGTGATGCCGTAGCGGGTCACGCACAAGGCCGGCGGCGTGGTCGTTGATCCGTTATTAACGCGCAGCCAAAGCTGATGCAAAAAAACCCGGCTCCCGCCGGGGTTTTGAGTTCTCGCATCGCCGCATCGGCCTAGAAGCGATAGTTCACGCCGACGAATGCGGTCTGGAAATCCGCTTGTTCGAGTACAAGAACGGATTGGCAGCAAAAGTACACCCACCTGTACAGGCGTAGAAGTATGGCGAGTTACTGTGGCCGAGGTCCGCGTAGTTGTATTCAGCGAACAGCGACCAATGTTGGCTGAACTTGTATTCGCCACCGACGCCGACGGTCCATCCGGTCCGGGTCGCGGAAGCGGTTCCGCGGAACGGGTTGTAGACAGTTCCGGTCTGGTTCACGTCGGAATATTTGGTGTGAACCCAGGCGGCGCCGCCCCTCACGTACAGCAACGTCTGCGGTGTCACGACATAGCCGAGGCGCGCGGTCAAAGTCGTAAACCAATCGACCTTGCTTGAGAATGTTTCGGTGTTGGTGCCGTTATACGAGAAAGGCGCCAAATGGTCTCCATGCACATCGGCTCCATTGAACATGCCTTGCACGCCGAGCACCCAATTCGACGCGAATTGATAATCGCAGCCGATCTGTCCGCCGCCCACAACGCCCGTTGCTGTGTGGCTACCGGCATCCGCCGCACCAAACCCAGCCGTTGGGTCGGCGTCGTGGGTGAGGCTGTGTACCAACCGGCCCCGATGTTTCCGCCAACGTAGCATCCAGTCCAGGTGGAGACGACCGGCATCATCGGCGGGGCTTTGGTATAGCGCGGAGTTCGTGGAGCCATATCGGCAGCCGACTGCACTCAGGGCGCTGATGGCAAGAATGGAAAACTGCGATCGCAAACTTACTTCTCATGATATTTCACCCCGGAGGCACCAATGATCGTTGGTGCTGATAACTGCACGCGGGGTGATTTCGAGTCTAGCTGGGACGTAGGTTTGTTGCAACGATCCGTTATGAACTTCGGTTGGTGTGACCGAGACACCACATGAAAAGACACATCGATAATTAGGTTTGTAAAACAGTACACATGTCGATAAGCCGATGGACCTATCCGTTCGGAACGCCCCGGTGATTGCCTAGCCGAACATGCGAACGGGACGAACACTTTTGACTTCGAACCAAACCCGACAATGTCAGGGCTGGTTCGAGCTAATAATTTTTCTAGAGCCCGAGCCCTTTGCCCTTGTAGATCGCCAGCGCCTCCGGCGTCGTCAGGTGCTTGATCAGCGCGCGTGCGGCGTCGGGTTCCTTGGCGACCGTGCGATGCCCGCACGTTGATGGTGATCTGCTGCAGCTTGTCGGCAGCAAACCGATCACTTCGACATCGGGATTGGACATCAGCTCGGTATACTTGCTGCAGACCGATCTCCGCCTGACCGCTCGCCACCAGCACGCTGACGCGGCCGTTCGGTCCACCCTTGGCGAATTTGAGACGCTCGGACACCTGCTCCCGGATGCCCAGGATGGAAAGCACACGCTGGACATGCAGCGACGTGATGCCGCCGCCCTCAATCGAGGTTTGCGCGATCGACTTCGCGGCGAGCAGCGTGCGCTTCAGCGCGTCGGGCGTCGATACATCAGGATGCGGCGCGCCCTTCTTGACGGCCAATCCGATCCCGGTGCGAGACACGTCGGTGCGATCCTTGACCTTCTTGTCGCCGATCAGCTTGTCGAGTTCGATGCTGGCGACCAGGATCATGCTCCTGGCGAGCTCGCCTTTGCGCAGCCGCTGGGCAAGACCGCCCGACGGATCGTAGCTGATGGTCACCTTGTCGGCCGGTGGCGCGCTCGAAAGGCGGCACGAGTTCGACAATCGCCGCTTCCATCGCGGCGGCGATCAGCGCCTTGATCTCGGCGGCACCGGCGGAGGCGGTTGCGGCGAGCAGCGTTGCGAGAGCGATGACGATGGCGCGCATGGCACCTCCTTTTCGGGCGCTAGAGTCCGAATCCTTTGGCTTGTATAGACCGCCGCAGCTTCCGGCGCGGCGAGCACGCGAATTAAGGCCCGTGCGGCGTCCGGCTCCTTGGCGTTGACCGTGATACCCGCCGATAGACCGTGATCATCTGCAATTCCGGGGCAGCATGCCGATCACATCGAAGCTCGGGATTTCTACATCAACTCCGAAACCATCTGCATGCCGATCTCGGCTTCGCCGTTCGCAACGAGCGTGCTGACGCGGCCCTGGTCGGGCCGCCAGAGGCAAGCTTGGTCTTGCCGGCGACCTGCGCGGTGATGCCGAACTTCTCGATCATGGCGATGATCGGTGCAGCGGTGAGGCCACCACCGGCCGGATTGGTATAGCCGATCTATTTCGCCTCAAGCAGCGCGCGCTTGAGTGTTTCGGGCGTCGAAACATCGGGCCTGCGCGCGCCCTCGCGGACGGCAATGCCGATGCCGGTCCTTGTCAGGTCGGTGCGGCCTGGCAGGAGCTTGCCCTGTTTGATGAGTTCGTCGATGCCGGTGTCGTTGATGAAGATGACGTCGGCAGGTTCTCCGGCGTTGACCGCCGCACCAATCCGCCGGACGGGCCGTGGATGGCGTGAACTGTATGACCGCTGGCACGCAGGAACGGCGGCGCCAGTTCGTCGAACGAGGTGCCGAGCGCATCGGTGATCATCACGGTGATCTCGGCTGCGCCTGCGGCGCCCGGTGCGGTGAGCAATGCGATGGCAACGATGGCAGCGCGCAGTTTCATCAATTCACCCCGAGGCCTTTGGCTTTGAAAATCGCGGCGGCGGCGGGCGCGTGGCGATGAAAGCGATCAACGCTCGCGCCGCATCCGGTTCCTTGGCGCTGGCCGTGACGCCGGCGACGTAGACGAACTGCTGCAACTCGACGGGCAACAGGCCGATCATTTCGACATCGGGATTGTCCAACAGCTCCGACGCCTGCTGCAGGCCGATCTCGGCCTCACCGCTCGAGATCAGCACGCTGACGCGGCTGTTCGGGCCGCCCATCGAGAGCTTGGTCTTGGGTGTGATCTGATCGGCGATGCCGAGCTTCTCGAACATGCGCATGATGTGGCCACCGGTGATGCTGCCGCTGGTCGGCGAGCATGGCCCACGCTCTTCGCCGCGCAGCAGCGCGCGCTTGAGCGCTTCCGGCGTCGATACGTCAGGCTTGGGTGCGCCC
This sequence comes from uncultured Thermoleophilia bacterium, assembly GCA_963779535.1. Lineage (GTDB taxonomy): Bacteria > Actinomycetota > Thermoleophilia > Gaiellales > Gaiellaceae > PALSA-600. Next base: position 173,873 of record CAVZYP010000006.1, read on the forward strand.
TTGCGTACGGCGATGCCGATGCCGGTGCGCCCGAGGTCGATGCGGCCGCCCGCGATCTTGCCTTGTCTGGTCAGTTCGTCGAGCGCCGGTGCGTCGGTCAAGAATACGTCGACCGGTTCGCCCCGGTTGAAGCGCGGCACGAGCGCGCCCGATGGTGCGTAGCTGGCGCGAATGGTGTGGCCGTTCGCGAGCTCAAACGCCGGCAGCAGTTCGTCGGTCGCCGATTTGATCGCCGTCGCGATGAATGCGTTGATGTCGGCAGCTTGCGCGGCGCTGGTTACGACGATGAGAGCCGTGGCGAGTGCAAGCGCGCGCATGGCAATACTCCCGTCATCCGGGTTCGAAGCCCTTGGCTTTGTAGGTGTCCGCAGCCGACGGCGCGGCGAGAAGCTTGATCATCGCCTTCGCGGCGTCGGGTTCCTTCGCGCTGGCGGGGATGCTGGCTCGGGTAAGTGGTGACATTCTGGAATGCGCCGGGCAGGGGACCGACGACTTCGATGCCCGGCACCGCCATCAACTCGGGGATCGGCTGCAACGCAAACTCGGCTTCGCCTTTGACGACGAAGGTGCCCGCATAGCCCTCGGCCCCGCCGGCGAGCTTCAGCTTGGGCTTGAGCGCTTCGGCGATACCCATTTGCGCGAACAGCTTGGCGAAATAGATGCCGCTGCTGCCACCGCCAGCTGCGTCGGTCACCGCGATCGATTTCGCATTCAGAAGGGCAGCCTTGAATGCAGCTTCGGACGAGATGCTCAGGCTTTGGCGCCCCTTTGGCGACGCCGGCGCCGATCATAGCGCGTGCGACATCGGTGCTGCCGGCCGCGAACTTGCCCTGTCTCATCAGTTCGGCGGTCTGTCGAGGATGACCAGATCGACGGGTTCATCGCCGGCGATCCGCTTGGCGAGATTGCCAGTCGGGCCATAGACCGCGACGACCTTGTGACCGGTCGCGTTTTCAAATTGGGCTGCGATTTCCTGAAACGGTGCCTTCATCGCGGTCGAAATCAGTGCCTTGATCTCGGCAGCGCTCGCTGGCGCACCTGCGGTCACAAGCAGCGCAAAAGCGACTGCGATCCTTCGTGCGCTCGATGTCTGTGCTCCTACTCGCAGCCAGTTAGCCGGCTTCCAGTCCCTTCGATTTCATCGCTCCAACCGCTTCCGGTGTGGTGAGAAATTGAATGAGCTTCTTCGCCCCGTCGCTGTTCTTGGCCGAGGTGGACAGCGCCGCGCAGAATACCGTCATCAATTGGATGTCGGATGACAGCGGGCCAACGATGTCGACGCCGGGCACCGCCATTAACTCGGGCAATTGCTGGATGCCGATCTCGGCCTCCTTGCGCACCAGGAAATTGCCGATCAGCCCGGCCGGCCCGCCCGGCCCATAGATGGATTTTGCCTTCATCGCTTCGGCAATGCCGAGCTTCTCGAAAATTTTGATGAGATTGGCGCCGCTCTGGCCCGCGCCCACCGGATTGCTCATGGCGAGCGATTTGGACTAGCATCGCCGCCTTGAATTTCTCGCCGGACGAAATGTCGGGTTTCGCCGCGCCCTTTTGCACCGCCAGTGCCATCGCGGTAACGCGCGACTTCGACGCCGGTGCCGGGCACGAGTTTGCCCAGCCGGGTGAGATCGGCAA